>NZ_JAENIL010000100.1 GCF_016595505.1 Pelagicoccus mobilis
ATTGATCAGTTTTCTATTCGCGGGCTAAAGCACCGCGCTACGTCATCAGCGTCTCAACAGCTTCGATAACCGGTATCCTACCCTCGGATACGTCTATTTCGAGCTGAGCAAACTCGCCATCTAAACTCTGTTTCGCATAGAACGCATCGAGGACGCGTTGTTCGAGCAGCGACCTAAACCATTTAGCGTTCTGCTTCGAACGGATTTCATCAAACCGGTTCTCCGCTTTCAATTTCTCGCAAAACTCCTGCACCATTTCCCAGATTTCCCAAACACCGGTTCCCATCAAACCTGAACAGCAAAGCGCTTTGGGTTGCCAGCCTTCGGTAAACGGGTGCAAATGCTGGAGCACGCGGGCGTACTCACCTCGAGCAACCTTCGTCCGGCGAACGTTATCACCATCGGACTTGTTGACCACGATAGCATCAGCCATCTCGATCACACCCTTTTTAATTCCCTGCAACTCATCACCTGCACCCGCGAGCTGAAGTAGCAGGAAGAAATCCACCATCGAACGAACGGCGACTTCACTTTGCCCGACCCCAACAGTTTCTACAAAGATTACTTTGTATCCAGCTGCCTCACACAAGATCATAGATTCGCGTGTCTTCGCAGCGACTCCACCTAGGGTCGCTCCAGCGGGCGAAGGACGAATAAATGCTCGTACATCGCGACAGAGATTCTCCATGCGTGTCTTATCACCGAGAATGCTCCCACCAGTGACTGAACTACTTGGATCGACCGCGAGCACAGCGACGCGTTCGTCTGCATCACAAAGCAGTTTCCCGATGCACTCGAGAAACTGGCTCTTACCGGCACCCGGAATTCCCGTGATGCCGATTCGAATAGAGTTGCCTGAGTGTGGCAGGCAACGTCGTAAGAGTTCACGGGCAATGACCTGATGCCGTGGAGCTTCACTTTCCACACAAGTGATTCCACGAGCCAGAGCGGTCCGATCCCCACGAATAATGCCTTCGTAGAGTTCGTCCACATTGAGAGGACGACGACGTGGTTTGCGGACAACCTTGAACGCGGGCGAGGCTTCGACCTTTCCAGCCATCACCTCGCCGGCGAACTTTGATTTGTCGGCGTCGCTAGGATGCCACTCTGGTGGACGGGTCTTGCCCTTCTCGCTCATGACTCTTCTTCGAGAGTCTTGAGCAGAGTCTCAAGCATGATCTTAGCTGACTCTGGAATAATCGTACCTGGACCGAAGATCGCACTCGCGCCGTTTTCGTAGAGGTAATCATAGTCCTGGGCAGGAATTACGCCACCACAGACAACCATAATGTCCTCGCGACCGTGCTCCTTGAGAGCTTCAACAAGCATTGGGAGCAGAGTCTTGTGACCTGCCGCCAAAGAGCTCATCGCTAGGATGTGCACGTCGTTTTCGACCGCTTGACGAGCTGCTTCTTCCGGAGTTTGGAAGAGCGGTCCGATATCCACGTCGAATCCAAGATCTGCATACGCGGTAGAAACTACCTTCGCGCCGCGGTCGTGTCCGTCCTGGCCGAGCTTAGCAACCATGATACGCGGACGACGACCTTCGAGCTTTTCGAATTTCTCTACGAGTTCGTTAACTTCGTTCATCTTTGGATCGGTTCCGTATTCCTTAGCGTAAACACCTGAGATTGAGCGGATCTGCGCCTTGTAGCGTCCGAAGGACGTTTCCATGGCATCGGAGATTTCGCCGAGTGATGCACGAGCTTGCGCCGCTGTAACCGCGAGCTCAAGCAAGTTACCTTCCCCGCCTGCCGCGCACTTCTCGATCGCTTCAAGGGCCGCCTTACAAGCCGCTTCGTCGCGGTTCGCACGCATTTCCTTGAGGCGTTCGATCTGAGAATCACGTACCGCAGAATTGTCGATGTCGAGGATCTCAAGCGGATCTTCCTTTTCGAGGCGGAATTTGTTGAGGCCAACGATTGTTTCCGCACCACTGTCGATACGAGCTTGGCGGCGGGCCGCAGCTTCCTCGATACGGAGCTTTGGAATGCCTTCCTCGATCGCCTTGGTCATGCCACCGAGAGATTCGATCTCCTCGATGTGCGCCCAAGCCTTCTCCATCAATTCCTTGGTCAAGGACTCGACGTAGTAGCTGCCGCCCCATGGATCGATCACGTCACAGATACCCGTTTCTTCCTGAAGGAAGAGCTGAGTATTACGAGCGATACGAGCCGAGAAGTCGGTCGGAAGAGCGATCGCTTCATCGAGAGCGTTTGTATGCAAACTTTGGGTATGTCCGCACGCAGCGGCCAAGGCTTCGATCGCCGTACGAGCGACGTTGTTAAACGGATCCTGCTCGGTAAGCGACCAACCAGAAGTCTGGGAGTGCGTACGCAGAGCGAGTGACTTCGGGTTCTTCGGGTTGAATTGCTTGACCAGCTTCGCCCAGAGCAGACGTGCCGCACGCATCTTGGCGACTTCCATGAAGAAGTTCTTACCAATCGCCCAGAAGAAGGACAGACGTGGAGCGAAGCTGTCGATGTCGAGACCAGCGTCTACACCCTTTCTCAAGTACTCGAGACCATCCGCGAGCGTGTAACCCATTTCGAGGTCAGCAGTCGCGCCCGCTTCCTGCATGTGGTAACCGGAGATGGAGATAGAGTTGAAGCGTGGCATGTTCTTCGAAGTGTATTCGAAGATGTCGCCGATGATCTTCATGCTTGGTTCTGGCGGATAAATGTAAGTGTTACGAACCATGAACTCCTTTAGGATGTCGTTCTGGATCGTTCCACTCAGCTGATCGAGTGTGCAGCCTTGCTCGAGCGCAGACGCGATATAGAACGCGAGCACGGGAATTACCGCACCGTTCATAGTCATGGAGACGGACACCTGATCGAGAGGAATTCCCTTGAAGAGAATCTTCATGTCCTCAACCGAGTCGATCGCTACACCCGCCTTACCGACATCACCCGAAACACGTGGGTGGTCACTGTCATAACCACGGTGTGTCGCCAAGTCGAAGGCCACAGAAAGACCTTGCTGACCCGCTGCGATGTTACGGCGGTAGAATGCGTTAGACTCCTCCGCAGTGGAGAAACCAGCGTACTGACGCACAGTCCATGGACGGAAAACGTACATGGTCGCGTAGGGACCGCGGAGGAACGGAGCCAAGCCAGCAGTAAAGCCGAGGTGGTTCATACCTTCGTATTCAACCTTCGTGTACAAAGGTTTAACCGCGATGCGCTCCATGGTCTCAGTGGAGCTATCTTCGGCAGCTTTGCCCTTTTCAGCCTCGAAGGCAGCCTCCCAGTTGCTGGCCGGCTCTTCCGCTTCATTCGCCTCGAAGGCGACAGTCGAAAAATCTACAGATTTCATTGTATCTAAATTTCTATTACTGCGGTTTATAGTACTCCGAGCCACTCGAGGTAGGCTTTGTTAACATCGTAGTTGTTAGACTTGACGAAAATGTAGTCGTCGAGACCGGCTTCTTTGTAGGTTTCGAGGTTATCACCTGGGAAACCAGCGAGTAGAAGCTTCATATCTGGCGCAGCCTTCTTAAGGGCCGCTGCCAATGCTGGAACCGTTTCCACGTAAGCAGGATCAGTTCCGCAGATTACCGCGATCTTTGTTCCCGATTCTTGGAACGCCTTCACTCCAGCATCGATGTCTTCGATACCTTCGGAATAGATGCATTCGAAACCACCCGCTGCGAAGAACGAACGAGTGAAGTCCGCACGGATCTTGTGTTTTTTGAGTGGTCCGAGGTTTGCGAGGAAGATCTGTGGAGCAGAACCGGTGTCAGCCTTGAACTTCGCGGCTGCCGCACGGAGGTCTTCATAGATCTTAGCGAGACGCCAGCTTGGAAGCGCGTTCTCGATAGTCTCCGGCTCGGTCTCACCGTGTACAACCTTCGTCAAAAGACCAAGAGTTGCTCCACCTTCAACTGCATTCACCAGAACCTTGATCTTCGCCTCGTCGTCCGCGTTGCCGTACTCAATTTCGAGAGCTCCACGATCGGATGATTCACGAGAAGCCTTGGCAGCCGCAGCAACCTTTTCCTTAAATGAAGTTGAAGTGCCCGGAGCAGCGTCAAGCGGCGTCTCCTCAAGATTTGGATACTGATTCGTGCCGATCAAGCTAGCCCGACGTTGGGCGAGCGCCTTCTCCTTTGCTGCACGTGTTCCGGCGAGCGTCTCTTGCCACTTGCTAGCCTTGAGGGAAGCAAGGATGCCTCCATCCTTTTCAAGACCTTGGAATGCTTCCCAAGATTTCTTGGCGAGCTCATCAGTTAGCGTATCGATGTACCAACTACCACCGGCTGGGTCGATTACCGCGGTCAACTCACATTCTTCCTGGAGGATCACCTGCAGATTGCGAGCGATACGGCGCGAAAACTCGTCTGGCTCGCGAACTGTTTCATCGAAGCATCCGACACAGATGCTAGACGCACCACCTACGACTGCTGAGAATGCCTCGGTCGTGGTGCGTAGCATGTTCACGTATGGGTCTAGCTGCGTTTTGTTCGCGATACCGGTACGTGCATGAAGCTTCATCTTGCACGCTTCTGGACCACCGCCGAGCTCCTTCACGACCTTGCTCCAGAGGATACGGGCCGCACGGAATTTTGCGATTTCCATGAAGAAGTTACCGCCAATCGAGAGCGTGAAGCGAACCTGACTTGCAGCATCGTCAATCGGTACACCGCGCTCGTTCATCGCACGCAGGTAAGCCACACCACTTGAGAGAACACTTGCGAGCTCTTCGGTCGCGCTCGCGCCAGCACTATGATAAGGGATGCCGCTGATTCCCGCCGACGTGAATTCCGGAGCACTCTTCGCATTAGCCTTAACGAGCAAAGCAAGCTCATCCCACAAAGCATCGAGAGAAGCCGGCACTTCGCCGCGAGAGGCTAGCACCGCCAAGGGGTCCATGTTTAGACCACCCTTGATCTTGGCCAACTCCTTTCCTTCCCCTTTCAACCAGGTTTCGAAAATCGCCTGCGTCGCGAGTCCCGAACAACCGGTTTGGAAATACACCGGAAGGAACTCAGCCTCCAGCCCAGCGAGGGCTTCCTTCAAATCATCGAGGCTCGAGATCGAAAGGCCACACTCGCCTACTTCGGCGATGTCAGCTTCATCCGGATCCTTGCCGAGTTGAGTCGCCGCATCCAAAAGGATGTTCACTGCGCTTTGGCCAGCGTTCAAATCCTTGAGCAATGCATTATTAAAGACCTGCGGGTCACCGTAGGGCTGCTCTTGAGCGATTTCCCAAGCGTTTGCTAGGTAACCACCTGCCGTGGCACCGCGAGCGAAGTTTCCTTCACCTGGCAGCGACTGAAGAGAATCTAATGACTCCGTGTCCTCCTTACGGTAGATCGGCTGAAGCGTAATCCCCTCAGGCGTCTTCGTAAGCATTCGCTTCTCAAAAGGAGCGCCTTTCAGCAGCTTCTCAGCCGCATCCTTCCACTCTTCGTAAGTCGCTTGTTTAAAATCTTTTAGAAGATCTTGTTCCGTTACTTTGCTCATTTTCTAAAGAGGTTTCTAAAAAAGCTCTCCGGTTATAAGAGAGCCTCCTTGCAAATAAGAGAAAAATTTATCATTATTTTTGTCAATAAGGTTAATTCATTATTTGCGTGTTTGACTTAAGCTAAACTTATCGTCAACTTTCGCCCACACAAAACCTATTAGCAAAAATGATTCAGCAAATTGATCATATCGGAATTGCGGTAAAGGACCTCGAAAAGGCCTCTCGCTACTACGAAGAATCGCTCGGTCTCGAGCTACATGGCACGGAAGTCGTGGAGTCTCAGAAAGTGAAGACGGCATTCTTCGAGGCAGGCGGAGTTCACATCGAATTGTTGGAGGCGACGGCTGAAGATAGCCCAATTGCCAAATTTATCGAGAAGAAAGGCGAAGGAATCCACCATATCGCTTTCCGCACTGACGATATCGAAGGCCAGCTTGGCAAGGCCAAGGACAGTGGCTGCGGATTGATTCACGAAGTGCCCATCGAAGGCGCTGGCGAAAAGCTCGTCGCATTCCTCCACCCGAAGTCAACATACGGGGTGTTGACCGAATTTTGCATGAGCAAGAAGGACTAGTCCTCAGCCACTTTTACAAAGGCATCTAAGAAAATCATTACAATGAGTATTGACCCAAAACTTTTGGAAGACCTTGCCAATCGGCGAAAGACCGCGGCACTCGCGGGCGGCCAGGCAAAGCTAGATAAGCGTAAGGAAAAAGGCCTGCTCTCAGCGCGTGAACGCCTCGAGGCTCTCTTTGACAATGGTGAGTTCCAGGAATTCGGCCAACACGCCGCTCACTCCTGCCACCGTTTCGGACTAAAGGACAAAAAGCTCCCGGGCGACGGCGTCGTTTGCGGAGCTGGCTTCGTGGATGGACGTCCTGTTGCGGCATTCAGCCAGGACTTCACCGTTGGCGGAGGCGCCCTTGGTCGTATCCACTCCAAGAAGATCTGCGACCTCATGGACTACGCTCACGAAGTGGGCATTCCCGTTGTTTCCGTCAATGACTCCGGTGGAGCTAGAATTCAAGAAGGTGTAGATTCACTTTCCGGGTACGGCCAGGTTTTCTACAAGAACGTATTCCTGTCAGGTGTTGTACCACAAGTCGCCATCATCGCTGGCCCATGCGCGGGTGGCGCCGCCTACTCGCCTGCGCTCGCGGACTTCATCATCATGACCCAGAAGAACGCCAACATGTTCATCTGCGGTCCCGGCGTGATCAAGGCAGCCACCGGCGAGAACGCATCCCTCGAGCAATTCGCAACCGCTTCCGCCCACGCTTCCGTAGCTGGCAACATCCACATCGTGGCTGACGACGACAAGCACGCACTCGAGCTCGCTTCGGAGCTTCTCTCCTTCCTCCCAAGCAACAATATTTCCGATCCTCCACACCAGCTCGATGCGGACTTCGACATCGCTTCTGACCCACGCATGAATGAAGCGGTACCCGAAACCAACAAGATGCCGCTCGATACTCACGAGGTCATCGACTACTTGGTAGACGACGGACATTTCTTCGAAATCATGCGTGATTTCGCGCCGAACATCATCACAGGCTACGCCCGCATCGGCGGAATCGTGGTCGGCATCATCGGCAACAACCCGAAGGTTAAGGCAGGTACGCTCGATATCGACTCTTCCGACAAGGGAGCTCGCTTTATCCGCACTTGTAACATCTACAACATCCCAATCGTAAACCTCGTCGACGTCCCGGGCTTCATGCCAGGTCTCGCCCAAGAGCGCGGCGGCATCATCCGTCATGGAGCAAAGATGCTATTCGCCTACGCCTCCGCCACTGTGCCAAAGATCACTTTGATCATGCGCAAGGCCTATGGAGGCGCCTATCTCGCAATGTGTTCTGCAGATATGGGAGCAGACGTGGTCTACGCATGGCCGACAGCAGAAATCGCTGTGATGGGCGCAGAAGGCGCGGTAGGAGTACTCTTCAAGAAAGAGCTCAAGGAAGCAGACGACCCAGCAAAACGTACCGCCGAACTGGTCGAGGAATACCACGACGAATTCGCGTCTCCGTACCAAGCTGCAGCCAACGCGATGATCACAGACGTGATCGAGCCAGCGGAAACTCGAGCCAAAATAGCGCAGGCGCTTCGCCTCACGCTCTCCAAGCGCGACACCCGCCCGCCAAAGAAACACGGAAACATCCCTCTCTAATTAGCGTTTGGAACCTTTTCCTATACAGTACGCCAAGTTATGATGATTTCCACCATTGCAGCACTCGCGGCCAAGCCGACCGTCCTCGAAAACGTCTCCTTCATTGTTGGAGGATTCGTGTTCGTGGTAGTCGTCCTGGCCACCCTCTCCATCGTGACTTCGTTGATCGGAGTTCTTTGCTCAAGGCTCATCAAAGAGCCCACCGCAGAACAAAAGCCAGCGCCTCAAGCCGCCCCCGCAGCCAAACCTGCGGCAGCGGCGACAAAACAGGTCAATGGCATCGAAGCCGATGAGGACATACCAGCACACGTTATAGCCCTCATAGCCGCAGCGACACACGTCATCCTTGAAGGACGACCTCAGCGTATCGTTAGCATTCGAGGCACCACCCAAGGCTGGGCTCAAGAAGGTCGACGCGAGATCTTCTCATCCCACCGCGTGCGCTAGCTTCCGTATTCTTTATTCAATTACAAAATCTTTCCAGAACACAATTTTATGAAACAATTACGCATTACCATCGAAGGTAAAACCTACGAAGTCGACGTCGAGATCCTCGGCGAAGAAAACGAGCCAGCAAAGCGTTCCGCTCCCGCTCGTTCTCGCCCCGCAGCAGCGTCGGCTCCCGTAGCAGCGGCTCCCGCTCCAGCTGCAGCGCCTGCCGCTAGCTCTGGCGGTCCCGCCGGACCTGGCGACGTGCCAAGCCCGCTCTCAGGCAAGG
This sequence comes from Pelagicoccus mobilis, assembly GCF_016595505.1. Classification (GTDB taxonomy): domain Bacteria; phylum Verrucomicrobiota; class Verrucomicrobiia; order Opitutales; family Opitutaceae; genus Pelagicoccus; species Pelagicoccus mobilis. Next base: position 8,358 of record NZ_JAENIL010000100.1, read on the forward strand.
TCGTTTCCGTCGATGTTAAGATTGGCGACACCGTGAACGAAGGAGATCAAGTGGTCACCCTCGAAGCGATGAAGATGAACACCATCGTCAACGCGCCCACAAGCGGAACAGTGTCAGCCATCCACGTGGAAGCGGGTCAATCCGTCGACGAAGGCGGAGCATTGCTCACGCTCTCATAGCCGGGACTTCAGGTAAGAACTCTCCCATCCAAATGCTATGAAGCAATTTGAAGAGCTATTTTACCAAACGGGCTTCTTCGCTCTAGAATGGCGCATGATCGTCATGTGGCTCGTCGCTGGCGGGCTGCTCTACCTCGCGGTGTTCAAAAAGTTCGAGCCTTTGTTGCTCGTACCCATCGCGTTCGGAGCGCTCCTGGCAAACCTGCCAACCCAAAACATGATCAATTCGCCGGCAGGCCCCGTCCTGAGTCCGGTGGATGGTACGGTCATCGTCTCGACGGTAAGTCTCGGACAAGACATTACCATGCCCGCGGTTGTGCATGAAATGCCCGCTTCGATCGGCAAGCTAACCAGCAAGTCCGAAGCCGAGGAACTCCTTCTCTCGCAATTCGAAAAAGCGAAGCAGGACGGACAACGGCTTTTGTACGTCATTCGTCCAGACTCCCCCGAGAGCTTTGCTGTCGAACCAGAGTATTCAGAGATCAAAGTCACCATCGACTCGACTCCGGTTACCCTGCGAAACACTGACAAGCTTGTATGGGCGAGCGCGAGCGGAAGCGTATCAGAGCTCGATGCCGAAGTTGGAGATAAAGTCGTAAAAGGAGCTGAACTTCTAACAGTCCACAGCTCCCATACCGGCGGATTCTTTCACTACATCTCCCTCGGGATTGTGCTAGAGCTCTTTCCGCCCCTGATCTTCCTTGGCGTTGGAGCTCTCACTGACTTCGGACCACTGATCGCAAACCCGCGCACACTCCTCCTCGGAGCAGCTGCTCAGTTTGGCGTATTCGCGACTTATGCTGGAGCGATGGGTTCCGGAATCTTCGATTCCAGTCAAGCCGCAGCCATAGGCATAATTGGCGGGGCAGATGGACCGACATCTATCTTCCTCGCAAACGCGCTTGCTCCCGAACTCCTAGCTCCAATCGCCGTGGCAGCCTACAGCTACATGGCCCTCGTGCCGGTAATTCAGCCACCAATCATGAGAGCTCTTACAACCGAGCAAGAGCGAAAGATCCGGATGAAGAGCCTTCGCCAAGTATCGCGACTCGAGAAGCTCATCTTCGCGCTCGTCGTAGTCGTATTTTGTATACTTCTCGTACCGGCCGCTTCACCACTTATCGGACTCTTGCTCTTGGGTAACTTCCTGCGTGAGTGTGGAGTGACCGAACGCCTATCAAAAGCCGCCCAAAACGAGCTGATCAATGTCATCACGATCTTCCTCGGAACAAGTGTTGGCATTACCATGACCGGCGATCGTTTCCTTCGCACAGAAACCTTGGCCATCCTGGCTCTCGGTATCGTCGCTTTCGGAATAGCGACCGCATCAGGCGTTCTCATGGCGAAATTCATGAATCTCTTCTCGAAGAACAAGATCAACCCGCTCATCGGTTCCGCCGGCGTATCCGCCGTACCGATGGCCGCTCGCGTGAGCCAAGTGGAAGGCCAAAAGGCCGACTCAGGCAACTTCCTGCTCATGCACGCAATGGGGCCCAACGTGGCAGGCGTGATCGGCACCGCCCTAGTCGCGGGCTATTTCATGACTGTTTTCGGCTCAGGTCACTAACCCAGCCAATCCCCTAACTCTCTAAAAATCCGTGCGGCCAATCCGCGCGGAATCGATTTACCATATATAGAAATGAATAAGCTCAAGGAACTCACACCAGAGGAAGCAGCTAGCTACATCACCAATGGCATGACGGTAGGCTTCAGCGGATTCACGCCCGCAGGCGCCGCGAAAATCGTCCCAAAGGCGATCGCTAAAATAGCCAAGGAAGAGCACAACTCTGGACGCGAATTCAAAATCGGAGTCATCACAGGCGCCTCTACCGGCGATTCCCTTGACGGCGAACTAGCACGTGCCGACGCAGTCGCGTGGCGCACGCCCTACCAGTCGGACAAGTTCCTTCGAAAGAACATCAACTTGGGCAAGACCAAGTTCTTCGACATGCACCTTTCGGCACTACCGCAAAACCTTCGCTACGGATTCCTTGGCAAGGTAGACGTGGCAGTGATCGAAGCCAGCGAAGTTCAAGCAGACGGCAAGGTAATCCTCACCACATCCGTTGGCGCTACGCCAACACTCGCTCGCGTAGCGGAGAAGGTCATCATCGAGCTCAACACATCGCACCAGGAGTCCCTCTACGGCCTCCACGACATCTACGAGCCACTTGACCCACCAATGCGCCGCCCGATCCACCTCACGCGCTGCGACGGCCGTATCGGAACCGAGTACGTACAGATCGATCCAAACAAGATCATCGGTGTAGTCGCTTCCGAGGCACCGGACGAAATCGGTGGATTCCGCGAATCAGACGCGACCACAATGAAAATCGGCGAAAACGTCGCGACCTTCCTCGCTTCCGAAATGCGGGCTGGTCGCGTACCAACTGAGTTCCTTCCAATTCAGTCAGGCGTAGGCAACATCGCAAACGCAGTTCTCGCAGCGCTCGGTGACAACGAGGACATCCCAAGCTTCCAAATGTACTCGGAAGTCATCCAGGACTCCGTCATCAAACTCATGAGCGAAGACAAAATCAGCTTCGCCTCAGCAACATCACTCACACTCAGTCCTGAGGTTCTACAGCAAACCTACGACAACTACAGCTTCTTCAAGCGTCGTTTGCTGCTGCGCCCACAGGAAATATCAAATCACCCTGAAGTCATTCGCCGACTCGGTATCATTTCTATCAATACAGCGATTGAAGTAGATATTTTCGGCAACGTGAACAGCACTCACGTTATGGGTAAGGAAATGATGAATGGCATTGGAGGCTCGGGCGACTTCACTCGCAACGCCTTCATCTCAATCTTCACCTGCCCATCTATTGCTAAGGCTGGAGCGATCAGCGCGATCGTACCAATGGTAAGTCACCTAGACCACAGTGAGCACAGTGTCCAAGTTTTGATTACAGAACAAGGCATTGCTGACCTCCGAGCGAAAGACCCTCAAGGAAGAGCAAACGCAATCATCAACAACTGCGTACATCCCGACTACAGGGAGATGCTTTGGGACTACTTCAAGAGCATGCAAAGCGGTCACACACCGCAAACGCTCAAGAACGCATTCAAGATGCACGAACGTTTCCTAGAGCATAAGGACATGCGTGGTGCAACTATCACTGCAGGATAGAAAATAGTTTCCTAGATGCCATTCGTGGCACACCCGCCATTAGGGCAGCATCGTGGAGGATGCTGCCCTTTCCTTTTCACAGCCGTAGCGCGG
>NZ_JAENIL010000101.1 GCF_016595505.1 Pelagicoccus mobilis
TTGTCACGCGAAAGATCAACCTGAACCTACTCGCCCAGCACCAGATTCGGCAACCAAGTCGTCAAAGTCGGCCAGTAGGTGATCGCCAATACGCCAACTACGAAAACCACCAGCACCGGCAAAGCCGCCCGGATCACCATGCTCATCGGCTTCTCGAACCGATAACTCGCCAAGAACAGATTCATACCAATCGGAGGCGTGATGTATCCAAGCTGTAGATTCGCCAAGAAAATGATACCCAGGTGAACAGGATCGATCCCAAACGCCGCCCCTAGCGGTACAATCAAGGGCACGATCACGATGATCGCCGAAAAGATGTCCATCAAGCAGCCAACTACGATCAGGAAGAGATTCAGCAAAAGAAGGAACACCAAAGGCGACTCAATATTCGCCTGGGCCCATTCAACTAACTGATCCGGCACCATCGCCGTCACGAGGTAGTTAGTGAATCCCATCGCCACCCCGAGGATCAGCAGGACGCCGCCCACCAGCAAGCCGCACTCGGCCATGACACCTGGAAGCTCCTTCAAGATAGAAACCTTCCGTATCCACTTCGCGTCTACAACGTAAAGAATCAAAGCGTACAAGGCCGACACCGCCGCCGCCTCCACCGGAGTCGCGTAACCGCTAAAAAGCGCAAACAAAGCCACGACTGGCAACAAGATCTCGCCCATTGCTCCCCAAGCAGCCTTCCCCAAATCCCTAACCCAAGAATCGAAATTGAAAGCCGCTTCCCCCGCCACAGGAACGTGCTTCGGTTGGCGAATCACCCCGTAGCCGATCGTCAGCAAGAGCAGCAACATCCCCGGCAGCAACCCGCCAAGAAAGATCTGCTCGAGCGAAATACTAACCCGCGCCGAAGACGCCACCACGCTATACAGAATCAACGGCAAGCAAGGCGGAAAAAGCACGCCCAGCGAACCTGCTCCCGTAAGCAGCCCGATACTCCGTCGATCATCATACCCGGCCGCCGTAAGCACCGGCATCAACAAGCCACCCAAAGCCAATATCGTAACCCCGCTCGCTCCCGTAAACACCGTGAAGAAGGTGCAGACCAGCACCGTCACGATCGCCGGCCCACCTCGCACGCGGCCAAACAAAGCATTGATCAAGCGAATCAAACGCTGCGAAGACTGCCCCTGAGCCAGCAAATACCCCGCCAAAGTAAACAGTGGCAAAGTGATCAGCATCGGACTCTTCACCAAATCATAGAGATTCACCGTCACCACCCGAGGCGCGTTCTCATATTGGTAATCCCAGCCCCAAAACAACACGATCGCCGCGCCGCCCAAGGTCACAAAGATCGGAGCGCCCAGCACCGTAGCCACCAAGACGAGAATCAAAAGCGGCCAAACGAAGCCCTCCACCTCGTCAAACTCGTACAAGCCAAACCAGAACAAGCCAGCCGCCACAAAGACGGGAATCAAACGAAGCCACCAACGGTCCCCCGCCTGCCAAACCAAACGCAACGTCAGCACCAGAAATCCGAACGGAAGAATCAGCTTCGCCCACCAGACCGGAAAACCGGGAAAAAGCTCCATGGTTCGCTCACTATACTCTCCAAAAATATAGGCGTAGCTGCCCGCGCACAAGGCAGCCGTCACAAAAGCCGCGACCGAATTGCTGATCACCTTCGCCGCCGCCGCATAGCCAGACTTCAGGTAAGCCGTAAAGGTCGACAGCGAAAGCAGCCTCGACTCGCGCGCCGCAATCACACCGCCCACCATCGCCACAAAAAGCACCAAGTGCTGCTGAACCGCAGCGTTGCCCGTTATGCCTGTTTCGAACTGCCGCAACACGATCTCCGCAAGCGGCAAAAACATCATCAAACCCAGAGCGACCGCGATCGCCCAATTCTCCGCCCGGTGGAAAATGCCCAAAACCGGCTCCCACCACTTGCGGGACTTCACTTCAGAATCACTTGCAGCTGTTTGATCAGACACGCCACTCACGCAAACCTTCCCCCAGCGCCAAAGCAAGGGGAAACAGGAGGTAGGAGCGTGCTTGTCACGCGAACCCACATTCCGAACCAATCCAATAGCCCTGACGCCCTCTACCTCAGCCTCTCCAATCTCAGCCTCTGCCGCTCGTCGAAGAGCTGCCCCTTCAGCAACTTGATCGCCACCGTCATGCCAAAGCCGCAGCCACCCGCGATCATAAACCAAATCACGATCTGATACTCGACCGCCTCCACAGGCGACGCCCCCGCCAAAATCTGCCCCGTCATCATCCCCGGCAACGAAACGATCCCCGCCGTCGCCATCGAGTTGATCACCGGCGTCATTCCCGAACGGATGCAATCCTTCGCGTATCCGCCGATCGCCTCCTGAGCGCTCTGCCCCAAAGCCAGCCGCTGCTCGATCACATTCCGGTTCTGGTAGATCGCGTCGGTCAGCCGATCCATTCCCAAGCTGATCGCATTCATCGTATTGCTGATGATCATTCCCAAGATCGGAATCACATACTGAGGAGCATACCAAGGCTCCGGCCTCACCACCACCAGCAAGCCATAAACCGCGATCGCGAAAGACGACACAAACAAGGTCGAGGCACCAAGCCGCCAGCTCCGCCAGCCACTCAGTTTCCGTTTCTGCCTTGCCAATATCTCCCGCGACGCCACCGCCAACATCACGAATGCCATGATCCCCACCAGCCAAGGTCGCCCTTCCTCAAAAAGAAACCGCAACACATACCCAACCAAAGTAAGCTGGATCATCATCCTCGCCCCCGCCACCAACAAACTACCGGAAATCCCCAGCCGCATCCCCCGAAACAGAGCCGCCAAGGCAATCCCCAGCAAAGCCGCGAATCCAAGATCCCAATACGAAAGATCAATCGTGTTCATCGCGCTTCAACTCCTCCACAAACCGGAGGGCACTGTGTCTTCGCTACGCTCGTACCGAGATCTCCGATCGACACTTGAGTCAGCAAAGCAGACGAAACATGTCGCCCTTGGCTCGGTACCGTCATTGCCACACACACCAAGCTGACAGCATTCATCCTGCCACCTTCCGCAACTGCTTTGACACCATCGTATACGCTCGCTGCCCCACACGAGCAGCCTGAGCCCGATCATGAGTCACCCAGATACAACACGCTGCCCGCTCTCTCACATAATCCAACAACATCCCCTCGACCGCCGCCGACGTCCTATCGTCCAAATTCGCAGTCGGCTCATCCAACAAAAGCGCCGAAGGCTCGCGATCCAACATCCGCAGCAATCCCAATCGCTGCCGCTCCCCCATCGACAAACGAGTCACTTCCCAATCCAAACACTCCTCTTTCAATCCAAGTCGCTGCAGCACCTTCAATTCAGGATCATTCAGGAAATGCGCCCTAACCTCATCCTCCCACCAAAGAGCCTCCGCCGACAAAAAACTCACTTTCCCTCGCCATTTCGTAGGCGAAAACTCACTACACGCCTCACCTCCTAAAAAGGCCTCCCCACCATGAGGAATCAAGTCCGCGATCGCCCGCAACAAAAGCGACTTTCCCGATCCCGACTCACCTTGGATCGACACCACCTCGCCCGCTCCCACCTCAAGCGACACCGCCTCCCAATCCAGAAAATTCAGATTCTCTATCCTCAGCATAAAGCCCCAAAACGTAGCGCGGTGCTTCAGCCCGCGTAAACCACCATCTTACTCGCCTTCAAAACACCTCTTGGAAAACCCGCCTTCGGCTATTTCCAAGGCTGCCAGAGGAGTCCTTCTCTCAAATTTCACTTCCAAACGACATCGGTGTTCATCAGTCTCATCCGTGGTTCAAACAACAGAGCAGGATCAATCACTCACCTAGTTCCTCGGCACACTTTTCATTCTTCACTTCCCTCCCATGACCACACGTCTCGCCCTCGTCGGCGCCAACTACGGCGCCACTCTCGCTTCCGGTTTCGCAGACCTAGAAAACGCTGAACTCGTCGCTATCGCCGACCCCGACTCCGAGAAGCGCTCCGAAGCCGCCACCTCCCTCAATATCTCAGCCGACGCCTCCTTCGACTCCCTCGACGAACTGCTTCTCACCACAAAAGATCTCGACGCCCTCATCGTCGCCAGCCCCACCCACCTCCACGAACGCCATGTCGGCGCCGCCTTCGACCAAGGCCTACACGTGCTCTGCGCCTCCCCCGTCGGCGTTCGAGGCAGCGAAGTCTCCCACATCGTCACCTCCGCTGGTCTCGTAGGAAAAATCTTCACGTGGGCCAACCAACTACGCTTCGATCCACGCGTCTCCATTGCACAAGGCCTCGTCGAAGCAGGCGAAATCGGCGAACCCATCTTCGGCCAAGCCTGTATCCAAATTCCGGATTGGCCCCATGCCGCAAGCTCCTGGCGTCTCGAACGCGACCTCGGCGGCGGCGCCCTGCTCGAAGTCGGAGCCCAAACCCTCGACGCTCTTTGGTTCTGCATGGACGCGCCCGATCCCATGGAAGCCCTCGCCGCACGCTTCGATCAGTTTTCAGCCACCTTCGCCAAGGATCTCGAGCACCCCGCCGAAGACACGCTCACCGGTCAAGTCCGCTTCAAAAACGGAGCCAGCTTGCAAATAACCGCCCAGCTCAAGGCCCCCATCCCCGGCGAAGAGCCCAAGCAAAGCATCACCTTGGTCGGCACGCGCGGCTCCATCGACATCGCCGCCGGACAACGCTCAGACATCGACGGCAACACCTACGACTACGCCAAGCCTTCCTGCCAAAGCTCCCAGCTCCGCGCCCTTGCAGTCAGTTTCCTGCAAGCGATCGAGCTCGACCAAGAACCCGCCGCGAACGGCAAGAAAGCCCTCGCATTCCACAAGATGACCGACGCCCTCCTCTCCTCAGCCAAAGAAAAAAACGCCGTCTCCATCAAAGTCGAACGCAGCCTAGACGACCTATTCGGCGGCCTCTAGGCAATCAGGCCACTTACACAATTGACAAACACAGGAGGGCAACGCTCCGTCGTTGCCGCAGAGCCCAAATCAAACCCTTGCCGCAACCGCAAGACCCGACTCTCCATCAGCGGAAGCTGCTAGAAGTCCATGAAGTGAGCCACATCCACCCGGTGTTTGACTAGTTCGAGACGCATGACTCCATCCCGATTCTGCAAATCCATCATCTTCACGATCTTCCTCCTCGCAGGCGGAAGCGTCCTCGCGATGGATCAAGAGATGCGCTCCATCGAGGAGATCCAAGTACGCAAGCAAACCGAAGCTCGCTTTCCAGGCTCCATGAGAGTGATCGGCATCAAAGACGGATCCGTTTCCCTAGTGGTCGAGATCGATCGGACAGGAGCCCTCCAAGACATCTTCGTCCTGCAAAGCTCTCGCAAAGCCTTCACCAAATCCGCTCTCAAAAGCCTCGCCGAGTGGGAGTTCTCGCCCGCCCGTTGCGACGGACAAGCCATCGACTCCTCCATCCAGATCGACCTTACCTTCGAGATCGACCAAAAGCTCAAATGGCAGGTCCAGTCCCCCATGGCCGCCAGCCAAGCCCGCACCCACTCGGACGGCTCCCCCATCCAGACCGCCCCCTTCAATTCGCTCGATCAAATCCCATTCCCAATCGAAATCGTCGAACCCGAGTCCAGCCCCGAAGGCCAGGCGACCATCGAGTTCTACATCGACGAAAGCGGAACCGTCCGCTGCCCACGATTCACCGAAAGCACCAGCATCGCATTTGGACAACTGATGCTCGATTCCGTCAACAAGTGGAAATTCGAGCCACCGATGCTCGCCGGAGTAGAGACCAACACCATGGTACGCCAAGTCTTCACCTTCGAAGACGGACGCCTCACCGCTTCCGATCTAAACTAACCTCAACCCTGTTCTGTAGGGCGGGACGCTGACCCGCCACCTAGAAGGACTTGTCGCCTCAACGCGCATTGGCGTCAACTTAAGCGCTAAAAGGCTCTTCATCTACTTCTCCTTCTTCATCCGCTTCTTCTTCTCGTTAGGAAAGCGGCGCTACAGGCTTGGAGTCTGTATCTCTAGAAGAAGAACATTTTGGAGACGTTTTTCAGATAAGTTGACGCCAATGCTCAACACAGCGACCTACAAATTTCGCAGTATCGAGTACTGAGAACTTAGACGATCCCAATTTAACCAGCGTCCACGCCCCAGATATCGCCTGACGGACCAACCTTGCTGCTCAAGCTCGCTTTCAAAGCCTTGCGGGCACGGTAGAGCCTCGTCTCCACACCCTTGACCGTGCAGCCGACCACCTCGCCAATCTCCTTGTAACTGAGACCTTCGTACTGGTAGAGCAACAGCGTTACCCGCAAGTCGTGAGGCAATTTGCCAATCGCCGTCTTCACCAGCTGGATACGCTCCTGCTTGAGCGCCTCGTCATCAGGACGTTGCGAGCTCCCATTCTCCGCCAAAGGGTGGATATGGGTATCCGCCTTGCTCCAATCATCGGTAAGGCTGTCCTTGCCAAGGGCCGGATGGCGGCGCTTCCAACGCTCGAGATTCTTGCAGAGGTTAGAAAGAGACGTAAACGCCCATGCGGAAAACTTGGTTCCCTCCTTGAAGCGTTCGCGGTTTTTATAGATTCGGACAAACAGCTCCTCCACAAGGTCGCGAGCGTCCTCTTCGCTCTGCACGTAGCGATAGGCAAAGCTGAGAAACGGGCGGCGCCAGCGGAGCATGATGTCGTTCAACGCACTGTCACGTCCATGGCGAAGCTCTTCAAGCAACGCCAAATCTGTCTCGTTATCGGATGGCATGGTAGGGGTAGTTAAGGGGGCTTGACTGACAAAAGAACTTACTTTCCTGACAAAGTAGTTCAAGACCAAGCTCGGCGGCGACCTCCGCCGGAACTAGTTCAAAGAGCCCTGCACAATCGTCAAATAACGTCGCCTCTGCTCCAAATCCATCACGTCGCCAACCGACGCGATCAAGTCGTTCGTCGACTTCGAACAAGCCTCGTCGAGCTTGCGTTTCGCTTCCATGTAATTGCGAATTTCGAGGTAGTCCACATAGCCCTCGGTGACCCGCTCCGCCTCCAATTCCGCAAGCATCAATTCGAGGTCTCGAACCTTGCGTGAAAGGGTGCGAATCTCGCTTTCACGATCGTCGTGCAAACGCGTGATTCGAGCAAATTGCTCCTCCGTCAAATCGAGCTCCGAACGCAGCCATTCCATCTCGTTCAGCCCACTCGTAGCACGCATCTCAGCCGAATAGGTATTGAAGTAGCCGAGGTGCGCGGACACGCCCGCAACAACCCCTATCACAATTACCATCAACGATTTCCAAACTTCCATCTAATCGCCGAGATAAGTGTTCTTTAGCAAAGGATCGATCACCTGCTTGTAGCTTTCCGCTAACTGCTCGTGCCGATCCGACTCCATTTTCACGACCCTTAATTCGGCCAAAAGCAAACCTCCCAAAACGCAGCTCACCACAAAAACCGCAGCGTAAACGGGACGGACTAAAAGAGACTGAACCAACCTAAAAAACGTGGGCAAAGTCGTCGGTTCGCGCTCCTCGTTCGCGACCCGCGCCCACACGCGAGATGAGAGCCGAGAGTGGTCTACCTTGACCTCGTCCCAAAGCCCGAGCGCCTCATCCAGTTCCTTGTCTTCTTTGTCCATCTATAAAGCCATTTGATGCTCAAATCCGCAAAACGTTCAAAGCGCACATATGCGCTACATCGGCCGCTTTTCGGATCTTAGTCTTACCTAAGCGCAACACCAGTTGGCGAAGCCCCACTTCACCAAAATCAGGCAAAAACCCTTAACGGGTTCAAAAACAGACAGGTGTACCGGTTAATTGCAGCCGCAGCCACCGCCGCCCACACCTTCACCTCCGGTCGAAGCCTCTCGCGAAAAAGTGACGTGAGCCGTCATCACGCTCTCCAATTCGTCACGATCATCGCGCATCGTGTAGTCGGCGAGGTTTCCCTTTTCCCAAGGCTGGACCGTCTCACACCCGCTCAGCAACAAGGCTGCAAGACCCACTCCAACCACCATTAAAGTCTTCCCGAACCTCATCGTCCCGCCTCCTTCAGTAGCTCCAATATTTCAGCCTCCAGCTCCACCGCGGTCTCTTTGCCACCCCAGCCCTCATGCACCGAGCGGATCTTGCCTTCGCCATCTACCAAAAACGAAGTCGGCATCACACCCACCTCGGCCGTTTCCACAAGCTGCTGCTCCTCATCCCAGACAGTCGCAAAACTGGGCTTCACGCGATCAAGGAAACGACGCATCATCTTCTCGCTCGAGTCCACGCTCACCGCCACTACCTGAAAACCCTTCTCCCCATGCTTCTGATACAAGCGCTCGATCTCAGGAAAGGCCGCCTTGCACGGAGCGCACCAGGACGCCCAAAAATCGACATACGTCACCTTCCCCTCCAGCTCCGGCAAATCCCCCTGCAAGCCAAACCCAGAAAGCTCCGGCAGAACATCCCCCTCCTTCCACTCCCCGAAGAGAACGGGAACAAATCCGATAGCGACTACAGCAAAAGCTGCCTTAATCTTGTACAACGTATTCATAAAATCGTGATGTTTGATAGTTCGAGGTTTCACCGACAAAGCAGCCTTCCGCTCCGTAGTTCGCCTCTAGCAATTTCATTCCCTCCAACTCCCCAGCCACAAACGCCGCTGTCGACAACACCCCAGCCTCCAGACACGAGGGCGCGACCACAGACACAGAACGCAATCCATTCGCCACCGGATAGCCGGTCTTCAAATCGATAATATGCCCATATCGCTTCCCTTCGAAAAAGAAGCCCCGATGGTAATCGCCCGAGGTCGCGACGCCTCCCTCGCGGATCATCGCCAATCCCACCCAAGTCGAGCCGGGACGAGCCGGATCCTCCAGTCCGATGTGCCACGCCGGCGAGTCAGGCGGCGTACCCAAAACATGGATATCTTGCCCAAAATCGATCAGCGCGCTGCCAATCCCATTCGAGACCGCAAGACCCGCCACCTTATCAACCGCGTACTCCTTGCCAAAACCGCCAAAATCCAGGCACATCCCCTCGCGAGGCAAAAAGACCTCGCCCGCTCGGCGTTCCACCTTTTGCCACCCCACCAGCTCTCTCGCCTGAGCAACCTCACCCTCGCTGGGCAACTCCAAACGCTTCCGACGATAATCCCACAAAAGGATCAATGGCAATCCGCTCGGATCGAGTCGACCATGGGTCATGAAGTTCAAGTCGTCACAGAGGGCGAAAAGATGCTCAGCATCCTCGTCCAGCTTGACCCAAGCCTTTCCTGCCTGCCGGTTGATTTCGCTCAACAAGCTTGTATCCAAAAAACGCGAATACTTACCCTCAAAGCAAGCCACCCAATCGACCGCTTCGCGAGCAAACTGAAAAGCCTGCTCCTGAGTCACTCCCGAGAACAGCACCCCGCAGTTCGTGCCAAGCGCCTGAAACTGAAGCCGAAACAGCCCCCTCGCCTCCTCGAAGGCAAGGCGACTCTTGATCTCCTTCCTGTAAGCCTGGTCCCCTGCTAAAACCACCAAACACCTCCGATCGTCAAAATGTCAGCATCCGGAAAGGCATCCTCAATCGTCACGCCGTCACGCCCCTTCATCTCGTAGCGCTCCCAGCTAAAATCCAGCGAAACCTCGCCCGTCAGATCGTAGATCACTTTCAGTCCGTAACTCTCCGTCTCCATTTTCGCGAGCCGGTAGTCCGCCGAATAAAAAGGCCCCACCCCCGGCTCCGGATCAAAAGGATCAATATCCACCCCATTTAAATCCGGGTAGTAGAAATCGGCAGCGCTCTGCCTGTAGTAGCGATAGCTCGGTCGCAGCGTCCACTTGTCTCCAATCTTCTGATACCACTCGAAGTCGAAAGTGTGACTCTCCACGCCCCAACTGTCGTCGAAGTAGCGGTAGTCGATATCAACGCTGCCTCGGACCTCTGGAAAAAACCGCTTCACGTTCGCGAACCAGATTCGACGCAAGCGCTCATCCGGTCGGTGTTCAGGAGCTTCCTGAAAAAGAAAAAAGCCAGGCAAGACCTCAACGTTTTTAGCGATCTGCTTGTAGGGATCATCCAAATACCCTTCGAACTTACTGTAGGTGAAATTCAAAGCCACCACCGTGTTGGGATCCAAAACCTGACTAACTCCCACGTAACCATCGAGGCTATCCTTGGTCTCCGCCTCGGAAAAGAAACTCGGTTCAATCTCGTCGTCAACATACGACACACCGTAGTTCAGAGCCGTGTTTCGTTTATTGAACTCCGAGGTATTGTAGATGGCATAACCCTTCGACAAAAAGTCGCTCTCGTCGCTGTAGGCGATCTGAAACGAAGTCTTGTGGATACCATGCGTCCAGTCCAAGTCCACCACCCCCGCGTCACGCACATCCACGATCTCCGAAAGCACCAGCTCGTCCCCATCCTCTCCCGTCGATCCCGTCGGCGTCGCTCCCGAGATCGAATCATGCACCGCATGCAAACGCAGAGCGAAGCTCTGGTTGATCACCTTCTCGGCACCCAGATATTTAGAAAGCACACGGACACGGCCATCGTCCTCCTGATAATCCTGCCATTTGACCGAAAGATGATCCTCCGCCCGCACCGGCTTGAGCCAAGCGAACTGCAAATACGCACAAAATGCGAGAATCCTGACAGGGGTTAAAACGGACAAGCAACGGGAGGTCATGAGGTACTCGGGAGAAAAAAAGCCTGGGAAGCAAAACGCTGCCACCCAAAGCTTATAACGCAGCAAACGGCAAATTGGATTTGTTAACTAAGCTATTAGAGTAAATTCGCAGCTCTAATCATTCCATCCCGCGCAAGCCCAATCCTTGCCTAGGCAGTATAAGCAAACATTATCCACAAAAGATGAGTTCCCAATACCTCTTTGCCTACGGAACGCTGAAAAGCGACCAACCGGAACACCCCCAGCACTGCCTCCCGCCGCTCTCCATTACCCCCGCCAAAGCTCTTGGCACTCTCTGGCGGCTCCGCGAAGGCTACCCCATCCTACAAGTCGATCCCTCCGCCGCTCTCCTCGACGCCAGCAAAGACCCGCTCGACGATTGGCAAACCGCGCTGGACCAGCAAACCACTGCCCCAACGACCCCAACCGAAGGTCAGAAGTGGATCGAAGGCGAACTCTTCGAATACCCGCTCGCCCCCAACGCCCTCGACAAGATGGACACCTGGGAGAACTTCACGCCCGGCATCAAGAGTCCCTATCAACGGCGAGTCATCTGGACCAAGGATCAAGACGGAAACGACCGCCTCGCCTGGGCCTACGTCTGCTATTCCCCTCCCAACTGGTCCACCATGCTCACCCAGACCCGCTGGTAGAGGACAGGCACACCTAATCGAATAGGCACTTCAAAAGGTAGGGCGGCCTCGCCGTAGGCCGCCGTGGAGACTCGATCCTGCATTGCGCATTGGCGTCAACTTAAGTCGTAAGGCCCCTATGAAGAGTCTGTTATGCTTCCGTTTACGGCGTTGGAGCAGCCTCTTACGTTAAGTTTTTTTAT
>NZ_JAENIL010000102.1 GCF_016595505.1 Pelagicoccus mobilis
CAAAAGACGCAACACTTTGGAGCGATGGGACAGACTCGTCACCCAGATGGAGAACTTAAGTTGACGCCAATGTGCATTGCGGCTGACTGGGCCAGCCAACCCTACCTGCTCGACAAGAGGAACCTCCCCAGCCCACAAAAAAAGGCAGCCCGAAAATCGGACCGCCTTTCCCTAAAAAATTCAGTTTCGCAGAACGCTCTACGCTTAGAACGGCGACTCTTCCAGATCGTCGAGATTCCCGCCACCTGAGGCAGAATCGCCGCCAGCCGCGTCAAGAGCGGGAGAAACTTCGCCACCCGCGTTTTCGATCTTCCAAGCCTGGAGGTTCACGTAGTAGCGGCCCTTGTACTCGTTGCCACGGATGTTGAAGCTCACCTTTACGTGGTCGCCTTCCTTCAGACGATCGACCTGCTCGATCTTTTCCTTGGTAGCTTCAAACTTCACGTCCTGAGGGTACTTGTCCTCAGTAGTGATCACGAACTCACGCTTGCTGAAGCCACTGGCAAACGTCTGTGTTTCTTCGATAAGTTTAACGGATCCGACCATTTCGTACATAGGCCGAAACACTTGGCAGGCGATTCCGGGATGTTAAGCCCAATCTCAGAAACTTACTCACATAGGAGGCCAACGCTCGTCGTTGCCAACAAACAGATCCGAATGAAACAAACCCATCAGGCCAGCTTCGCCATACCGAGCGAAACATAGGCGCCTCCAGCAACAAGTCCGTCAAACCCTTCGTTCGTGCAACGAACCCTACGTCGAGCAAAGCGAAACCCTGACAATCCCAAAGCCATGGCAAAAACTCAACTTACAGCTTGCATGAGACACAGTTGCTCCGTCGTCGCCAACAACGCCCCACTCTAAGCAAACACCCAGAGAACGGAAACAGAAGCCGAAGCATTGCAGGAGCCACTCACAAACCCTCTCCTTCCCTCCTCTAACTCCGTCGCAGCAGGGGGTTAAACCAGGCTACCGCCAATTCTCCTCGACCCACTTGGCCGGGCGACAATAGCGGCGCACCGTCAAACTCGTACCCTCAAGCGCTTCCTGCAGTTTCGGGTTGCCATGGAAAATCGCGATCCGCGTCCCCGGCGGACACGTCGGCTTGATGAAATAGTTGAGCGGAAACTTCGGCATGCAGTGGTACTTGAAGCTCACGCACCACTCCACCGGCCAGTACTTCAACTTCCCATGCTGGTGGATCTGGTCACTCAAATAAGCCTGCTCGTTGCGGAAATTCTTCCGGACCTCCTCCAGATTATTGAGGAAATAGTCCAACACATACGGGTGAGCCCCCGGACGAAAACGGAAGACCGACGAATTGCCAGTCACGCGACGCGGGTACTTCCAGTCATTGATGATCAGAAAATCCCCCTCTTCCTCGAAAAACGGGTCGATACTATCGAGGATCACCACGTCCAGATCCAGAAACAAGGTATCCCCCTCCAGATCGTGCAGCTTCTCAGGGAACATCGTCAGCTTGTTCCAGCCGCGCTCCGGGGCGCCCTCCGGCAAATCCAGTTCCGGCAGCGGCAGCACTTCCACGTCCTCGTCGATACCTTCCGCACGATCCGTGAAACACACGAAGCGATGCTCGTACGACAAATGGCGCTTCACCATCGATTTCAGGCGATTCACATATTCAGGGCCGTAGCGAGTGCCCCACTTCATGCAGATGACGTTTCTCATGCTCGCCCGCCAAAAAGAGGCAAGCCACCCCACCACGCAAGCGATATCCTCCAAACACCAAACACCACCAAAAGGTAGGACGGCATCGCCGAGGCCGCCGCACTGCAGGATCAGCTAAGCTCCCCCTCGCTACCCCTGCGGCAGCCGCGCCTCCATCTCCAGCAACAGCTCCTCGCTCAAAGCCGCCGAAAGATTCGCCCGTCCTGAGCCAAGATAGCCCGCCACCGCATCCAAATCGACCGACACCCAATCCTTCAAGGTCGAATAAACCACCGGAACACGCTCCACGTCATCCGATTCGTAGACGATATCGATGTAGTTCACCGATGCGGTAAAATCCTCGTAGCCAATCTCGTAAAGAGCATCAAACACTGCCGCCCTCCGAGCCTCCGGACGCTCAATAGCCGACACCCAATCTGCGGAAACATAGGGCTCGCGTCTCGCCTTCAAGCGGGCCGCCTCAGCCGCCACCGCATCCCGCTTTCCAATCGTCGCCAACCCCCGGTGAAACTCCGCCAGGCTCTCCTCCCCAGCTCCCAAGGTCAGCTGCTTAGCGATGCTTCGCACTCCCGAGCTAGACATCTCCGACTCGTTCTCCAAGACCCAAGCCGCAGCCCCAACCCCATCTCGAGCAGCCCACTGCTCAGCCACCTCGTCCATCACCGACGTGTCGAAATAGGCCGTCTCCATCTCAACGAGCCGATCCAAGGCATTCTCCGGCCCATCTCTCACGATCCGATGCGCGACGAGCTCAGTCAGCTCCTTCTTCAACTCCGGATCCTTGAGCGTCAACAACGTCTCCGCCGCTAGCCCGTAATCTCTCAAGCCACCGACCAAGGCATCCATCGCATTCACGTACAAATCGTTCTGCAAGGCCCGATCGATGTAGTCTCCATCCGCCTCAATCCAAGCAGACCCGATCCAGTCAAAAGCTCCAGCCGGATCTCTCAAGGTCCACCCCTTGGCGACAGAAGGAACCAAACGCTCCTTCTCCGCAGGGCTCAAAGCGCTCAGCAAAGCCACGCCCAGCTCCGGTTCGCGACGGGCGATCTCCTCCAGAATCCTGCCAGCGAACTCAAGGGCGCGATAATCCTCCAGGTCACGAGCCATCAACTCGACAAAATGAGCCTCCAGCCGATCGACATCCAAATCCCCCAAAGTCACCGCCAGCAACAAGCCCCCTTCTCGCTCACCTTCAGCAAGCAATTGCTCCGTAAACGAGATCTCATCCTCTGCAGTCCTCTGAAGCTGGCTCTTCCAATCGCGCGCCTGCTCCTTAGGCTCCGATGAGACAGCCGGAGACTGTTCGCTTACCGACTGCGACTCGGCCACCAATCGCTCCGGCTCCGCAGCTCGGCGCCAGATCTCCTCCATCATAAACGCCACGCAGAACCCCAACGCACTCAGTATCGCGATCGAGGTCAGGATTTTAGCAGCAGTTCCCACAGCAAGTTATAGCACTGCTGAGATTCACCCCTATGGCAAGATCCAGCTTGCCGCACATCGAGCACGCGAATCTCGGAAAACAAGAAGGCCGACGGTCTAAGACCGCCGGCCCAGGAATCCAACTCTTGTATGTGAGCAAAAGCTCCCGATTGAATATAGCCTGCTGTTACCCTAGCCGTCTCCGAAGAGACGCGTTCAATCGGAATCCTAAACCCGCCGCCATAATACGAATTTTGATTATTAAATCTATTGGGCCGGCTGCTTAACCTTAATAAGTGGTAGTACGTAAAATCCACGCAACTGTACGCTCCAATTGCGCAACAGCATACGCAGTCGACCCTAAAACCCCACTCTCCCGCCCTAGATATATTCCCTGAGACTCATCCAAGAGAACACCAACTCCCCTCTGAAAAAGTCCATTTGCCCGGAAAACCGACAGGGCATCTCCCCTAGAGGGGTCAGCATGCACTTGGGTGCAACTTTTTGTGTCCAAACTCTCAGTACAAACTGTAGCCCCTCTCAGAGAAACAATTTCGAAAAAAATTGGGCATTCGTTAAAAAAGTGTTCTCAAACTGGCAAAAGCGAGAAACCCGCGAAATCAAAACGCCAAAACTGACTAAAACGCTTGACCAACCGACACGGTTTTTGATCTAACCCCTGCCCTACTTCGAAACGCGGGTATAGTTTAGTGGTAGAACTCCAGTCTTCCAAACTGGTTGCGTCGGTTCGATTCCGTCTACCCGCACCATTACTTTCCAAGGCTTAGCTTAAACGCTAAGCCTTTCTTGTTTAGTCGCTTAGCGACAGATCTAGAGGTAGAAAAGAGGCTCTTCCTCTCGTATTCAAATTCCGGGTTTTCAAAGGAAATCGGACTGGAACAGACTGGGGCAGACCCATTTGAAGTGTATCTCAAGTGTACACCGGTACTTCTGTTACGTGGGTTCGAATACAAATTCGTAACCCTGAGGGAACTTTTTTTGAGAAATACCTTGGTGATCCCCCAAAAGTGTACCCTAGGATAGAATGAAGTATCTACACACTCCATTCTACCGAAAAGATAAACGACTCTGGGTCATTGGCTACCGGAACCGATTCGGCGATTTAATGCCGCCAGTCTATGCCAAGACACAAGCAGAGGCCCGAGAAACCTACAAACAGCTCCAAGATAAGATCTCAAAATACGGAGCTCCCAAGGAAAAGATCGACCCAGATCGAGCCAACATCTTAACGGCACTCGATATTGCCGCTTTGGAACATGGGATCGATATCAAGACCCTGGTTGAAAAAGAGATCGAACGCCGCTCAGGCGCTAACGGAGCAATCACGATTGGAGAGGCCGCTACAAAGTTTCTAAAGGGAGACTTCAAGAAACGCTACGAACCCAGCACTCAGTCTACAAATAAATCAACCATCGAAAAGTTCGTCGCAAACTATGGGGACACGCCGCTTTTCGAATTCTCCGAGGACCACGTATTCGATTACCAAGACAAACTTCTAACCGAGATATCCGTTGATTCGACCAAGCGCGAGATCTACACCCTCTCCGCTTTCTTCCATTGGAGCACCCTGAGAAAGCAAAAGTTCATCACCAAGAACCCATTCGCATACTGGGACCCAGAGGAAATCGAAGAATACCAAGAAGAGAAATCCGCACCAAAGATTTTCAATACCACCGAATGGCAGAAGATATTGGATACCGCCCTCAAGTATGACCCATACTTAATCCCCGCGCTTACCCTCTCGAAAGACGCTGGCATGCGGACATGCGAAATCCTTCGGATTGATCCATCTGACATCGACATAAAGAACGAGACCATCGTCATCCGGAAAACAGTCACCAAAAAGGCGAGCAAAGGCGTAACGCAAGGTCGTACAATCGAGAATCTACCATCAAAAGGCCTATGGCTGTACCTGAAGCCTCATGCCAATACAGAAGGGAAACTAGCGAAGCTCGATCGCAACGACTACCACAGACGGAAGAAGCGAATCATCTCAAAGGCACTAAACATACCAGAGAACGAACTAACCCTTGAGAATGAAGGCAGGCACAGTTTTGCCTCACACTCCTACGCCCTGACCAAGGACGCTGGAAGAGTACGACACTGGCTGGGTCAAAGACGCGACAGCGTTACCTGGAACCACTACATAAACATGGAACTGTCCGAGGCCGAAGCAGAGGCCTATCACGCCATTAAGCCTCCCGCAGATTACATCAAAAGATTAGCTGCATGGACTAAAACGAAGGTGGAAAAAACCGTCGACTGGCCTGACAACGAAACTCTCAAGACCCTCATCTGGTCCCAGCCTGTAACTCACGTCGCTCAAAAAATAGGAACAAGCGACAACGCCGTCAGAAAACGCTGCAAAAAGTACGGGATCAAGCTCCCACCGCGAGGTCATTGGCAAAAGCGAAGAGCACTCGAAAATCGATCTAGCTAGAAATCAAAAAGGGCAGGTCCTCGGACCTGCCCTTGGTTTTACTTAGCCTCGAGACTAGCAAAAGAGCTCGTCAAGCTCACATCGCTTGTATCGCCAAGCTGACGTCCCAAACAGGGTATGCCGCGGAAGCAGCCCACGCTTATGCAGTCGATAGATCGTCTTTTCTGAAACAGAGATATACTCCGCCGCTTGTTGTTGACTCAGCCATTCAGGCCAAGGGTTGGGTGTATTACTGAATATCATTCACAGTCTATCTGGGACAAATTTCGGAGCAACCCATGGAGAAAAACGGAAAAAGATAAAATTTAGCCGGTAATCCAAACTGTTGAGAAAGCTCTGGCCATTGGCCGAGTTTTTTTAGTTTGCGCGGATGCTCAAGCGTACCGGCCCCCGGCAAAACGAACTGGAGTTCGTGGACATCGAAACGCTCGTCCCCAAGGACCACCTGCTTCGCAAGGTCGAGCATCTCTACTGCTCCGAGAACGGGTGTCCCGCCGTCGATGGGGTCATGCTCTTCAAGATGCTTCTGCTGGGGTACCTCTTCGACATACGCTCCGTGCAAAGGCACGAGCAGGAGGTGAAGGTCAACCTCGCCTACCACTGGTTTCTCGGGCTGGGCGTCGCAGGCATGGTCCCCGACCACTCCGCCATCAGCCGAAACCGCGTCGATCGCTTCGCCGGGACCGACCTCTACCAGGAGATCTTCGACGCTATCGTGCTGCAGGCCATGGGCAGGAAGCTCGTGGACGGCAAAACCATCTTCACCGACTCCACCCACCTCAAAGCCAACGCCAACAAGGGCAAGTTCGTGAAGAGGCAGGTAAGCACCTCGGGCAAGTCCTACACCGCCGAGCTCGACGCGGACAACGTGCACGACTCGCCAAGTGCCCCATGGGCAAACCGGGCATGCTCAAGAAACGCGACTTCGTCTACGACGAGCACTACGACTGCTATCCCTGCCCTCAAGGGCAGGTCCTTGAAAACTCGACCACCAACCGCGAAGGGAAAACCAATACAAATCCGATCCCGCGATCTGCTCGAGTTGCCCGCAGCTTCGCCGACGCCAAGGAGCTGCAAATCATCAAAAAAATCGATATTTGATCTTGGGAATCTTCAAAAAAGGTACTACTCGCCCGGAGCGACTAGATCGAAGGTAATACACTCTTCAGTCGTAAGGGTACGAAATCCGTCCAGCAGGACGTTTATAGCCTAACCCTTTTGGATTTTTTCTCAGCACGGAAGTATTCTAGGTCCCGCATGGATTATCCGCATCAGAAAACTCGGCAACCTCCCTCCTTCTCCGGAACTCACTTCGTCGAGTAATCTAAGAGCAAACCTCTCCATCGAGGAAGATCCATTCATACTTACTTGGTGGTTCGAAAAAAACGACCATGTACAGGAGAGATGTTTCCGTACAAATGCGCAAGGTAGCAAGTCCCCACATACAACACATGGAACTAGCAAACTACTACTCTCGAATAAGACCAATCCTCCGCTCAAAAGGCAACTCTATCGCCTCGACAGTAGCGTACATAACCAGAGGCAAACTCGCAGAAATCGGCACCTGCACGACTCACGACTATAGACATAAATCCGGAGACCTATTTGCTGTCATCGTCACCTGCTGGAGCAAATGCGATCTGAGCATCCAAGAGATAGTTGATATTTTTGAGCGATCCGAAAAGCACCCGAAAGCGAATCTTGGCAGAGATCTCCTCATTACGATTCCTCGCGAGCTAGCAACGGACCCACAACTAATGACTGAGCTCGTTAGACTGATCTCACAAACCCTCTCCACCACTCTTAAAACCTTTACGATCTCGGCGATTCACTTGGGCGCAAACTCAAACCCTCACGCTCATATTTTTATTCCAAACCGGGAGTTCGATCCAGGACTGGATCCGGCCTCAAACAAGCAACAGGGGGCCGGCAAAAAGTCGGAGCAATTTCGCTGCCTAACGAACCCACGAAAGAGCGGTACAATGGTCCGAGAGATTCGAGAAATTTGGGCCCATCTACAAAACAAGTGCTTCAAAAATCTCGGAATACGCAAGCGCGTATACTCCGGATCGTACAAGAGTATCGGTTACCCTTATTTGCCAACTTATCACGTCGGCAACCAAGGTGGTGAAATCGCCGAAACCGCAAAAACAGACAACAATCTAATTACTAAGCGTAATCAGATTTTGAGGGACTCCACAATCTTCGCGGACATCCGAATTCTGAAAAGATATAAAAGGTCGCTCGTCCGCCGACTCAAGCAACTCGAACTTGAGAAGCAGGCCAACAAAAGTTCAGGACCTGCTCGCGACACGAGCAACCCCAAGGTTCAAGACGAAGCGAGACCAATGCCGCCCAGCCCGCGACAAACCGACCGCAATCACACAAACGAAGATTCCGAATCGAAGGAACCGACTTCCCGAACCCTAATCTACCGTCCTGATTTCCCGCCCCTGTTTCCAATTAACCACCCCCCCAAAAAGCGCCGCAGAAAACAAAAAGACAAAAAACACCTTTTAGAGCAAAAATCAGATTTAGAAGCTCTAGATTCAAAAGAGAATACGAGTGATGTCATATCGAATTACTTTTCCATTCCGACAATCGATGGAAAAGCAGATCCGAATTTCGACTTCGATAAAGCATTTAACAAACTGCTGAGAAACGTTCCTCCCGGGGGGTACATGCCAGTGAAACGCATGGACCCAAAAAGGATTCAACGAATTCGAGAAAAACTCCAGCACTCCATCGGGACGAAAAAGAAGCGTGGAATTGATCGCTGCTAATTTGGCGATCGATCACTAGCAGCCCCGTCCAAGCAGAGGTAAAAAAACACATCTATTTCAAAAAAACTGCTTGGGAATCCCCCAAAAAACACCCTCTACCAAGGGTAGAATGAAAAAAAATGACATAGATCAACTGATGGCTCGGATCGCCGAGACAACTAAAGCAATACAATCAATCGAGCGGGACTTCCGACTTAACAAAACCAAGACCCGGAAGTGGCAAACATACGGATATGGCGAGATTCTAATGGAAATCATAGAGGAGAGTCCAGAGTTGTATCCGAAAATTAACACCATTTGCGGTGGTAAACTACCACGCCCAACAACAGAGGAGGTGAAAAATGGATAGGAAAAAACGTGAGGCTCGCATCCAGAAACTCCAAGCAAGTAGCAACAATCTCACAAACAAGCTAGACGAACTTCGCGCTCGCTTACGCAAAGATTCATCTGAATTACGTGATCTAAAAAAGTCTGAAGACGCAGAAAACTGGCAACTCCTACTAGACGGTAAAATGAGCGACCTCGACCATGAACTCCTCATGGCAATCTTCAGGAATTTGCAGAAACACTTCGAAGCCAAACAACAACAACCCTTTGAGACTGACTAGAATTCGAAACCTCACGACAACAAGGGCGCAGATCTTTTAAATCTGTGCCACAGACCGTCAATTTAGCTCTGACCAAGCCGAAGCAAGGATTAGGACTGAACCCAGGCCGAGTACAGGCGGCGAGCGCTTGCGCTCGTTGCCTGGCACGCCTTGTTATGTATGAGTTCCTTTCTTTTTCCAGAAGAATGGATCTCGATCACTCAAAAGAAGATCTAGTTGATTCTCTGGATTCAAGGTCTTCATGAGTTTTGAGGTAATTTGGCTGACAGAGGAAACGGTGTAAATACCTCCGTCTTCGTTCTTCAAAAACAAGCGGCTCGGCTTTTTGAGCTTGGGCGTGAGCTTTTCCTCAAACTCAATTCCTTCATCTATCAGAGTATCTCGGACAGCAGAATAACCGTCCTCATTTTTGTCTGTGGCTCGGATCTCCACACGGATCGTATCTTCTTTCGTCTTTCTTCCGTACTTTATGATCCGTATGACGAATCCACTACTTGCCTCCGAAAGATAGAGCGTGGCTTTGTCTTTACCGTTTCGATACAAAAGACCGATCTTTTCTTGCAGGATAGTGGTGTCGCGAACGACTAACGGTTCCACTCTGTTTCGCCCGTTCACCCATAGAAGGAAGAGTATGGCCAAAACAGGGAATGCTAGAAAGCCGATCAAAATGTAGATCCACGGATTCATTATTTTCTACATAATCGAGATAGAGGGGAGCCTCACGGCTCCTCCCCTCTCACACCACCCGGCATACGGATCACGTACCAAGGCGGTTCGGTTAAGGTTGCGGTCAG
>NZ_JAENIL010000103.1 GCF_016595505.1 Pelagicoccus mobilis
GCACGCTCCTACAAAATCACACACCATGAAATCTATCCTCAAATCCGCCTCCTCTCTCCTCCTTTCAACAAGCCTTCTCTCCTCCGTCGCCATCGGACACGGGCACGGAGACGGTGACCATCACCACCACAACACTGCTCCAGCTAGCGGGCACGGTTCTATCCTCGGGCACAATGGTCTGAAGTACAAAGTCGACCTCGAATGGGCCAAAGCTGATCGCGCCGTTGCGCCAGTCATGAACTCCCACGCAGTCGCTGAAGGTCGAGATGGCCGAATCTACGTTGTGACAGATCACTTCAAGAACGCCTTCCTCGTTTTCGAAAAGGACGGCACCTTCGTTCGTTCGTTCGGGAAGAACCTTCCCGGTGGCCATGGTCTAGAGATTTTCGAGATGGACGGGGAAGAATACCTCATCCACGTCGATTGCGGCTGGCATTTCGACACCGACGAATGGAAGGCGGATCCTCGCAACGGGCGTATCACAATTCTCAAGACAGACGGAACAATCGTTCGCAAGCTCCCCACTCCCTACGAAATGGGTATCGGCGAGGCTGGCGACAAGCAGTTCATGCCTTGCGATGTCGCGGTAACGCCACAAAAGACAATCCTCATCGCAGACGGCTACGCGACCAACTACGTTTACGAAGTAACAATGGAAGGTGCCCTCGTCCGCCGCTGGGGAGGCCCAACCGAGGAAGGCGATCCTGCCTCGCTGAAGAATGCTCACGGCATTTCCCTCGATCTTTCCACCGATGAGCCGCTCGTCTGGGTCCCATCCCGCTCAGAAAATAAGCTCAAAGCCTTCACCCTGGAAGGCGAATACGTCGAAACAATCGATCTTCCAGGAGCCTACGCAGGTCAGCTCTTCTTTCGTGACGACAAGGTCTACACCGCAGTCTGCTGGTCCAAGAAAGACGGCACGGGTAAACGCCTCGTGAAGTCAGGCTTCCTTATCGTCATGGATCGCAAGACGAAAAAAGTTCTCAGTGCTCCCGGCGGAAGCGAACCCGTCTATGTCGACGGAGAACTGCAACCAATGTATCAGACCAACAATACATTTATCCACGGTCACGACCTCTACGTCGACTCCGAGGGAGCAATCTACTTCGGCGAATGGAATGCCGACCGCCGCTACCCCTCCAAGCTAACGCCAGTACAATAAAAGGAGGGCAACGTGTCTTCACTTCGCTCGAGTGTCGTCATTCCATTCCTCGGTACCGTCGTTGCCGCACACAGAAGGATCTACGGCGACGACAGAGCGTCGCCCTCCCTAAAACAACTCCTTCCGCACCTGCCGCAAGTGCTGGATCGTGAGCCGCGTCCCCTCTTCTTCAGACAAATGTTCACCTTCATATTCAGCGCTTGCCAGCCCCTTGAAGCCTCCGTCCATAGCAGTCTGCAAGCATAGTGGGAAATCGATACGGGTTTCGTTGCCATCGGAATCAAAATCGAAGGACTTCGCACTCACGGCTCGCGTGTAGGGAGCAAGATCCAACATGCCCTGATGCGTGTCATATCGGCGCTCCGGATTGAGGCCCCATCCTCCCATGAAAAAGTTATCGAAGTCGGCGAACGCTCCCACTTTTGGATGGTCCGCCTTTTCGATGAGCATCGCCAGCCAAGCCCCGTTGCTTCCCGGATGGCCATGGTTTTCGACCAACACATCGAAGTCATATTGCTCAGCCGCTTCCGCCAAAGCACGCAAGCTCTCCGCACATTGGTTCAACTGCTGTAGATAGGTCCCATCCCCATAAGCGTTCACTCGAAAGTGTTGGCAGCCCAACTCGGCCGCGGTATCCATCCAACGGATATGGTTCTCAACCGAACGCATTCGATCTGCGACCGAACTCGATCCGATGTGCCCCAACTGGTCGCACATCAGAACGCCAAAGCGAACGCCCTCCCCCGCCGCTCGCCGTTTAAATTCCTCTAGCCACGGTCCATCCTGACCGTGTCCGAACCAAAGAATATTCACGAGGTCGACCACATCCACGTCGAACTGACGCGCCTTCTTCACCACATCCCGCGGATCAAGGTCACCCTTCAAAACCGCGTCCGGATCCGAGTGTAGCGTTTTGATGAACCAATTGTAGTCCTCGCGCGCATCTCCAAAAATAGCCCGATGATAGGACCATTGAGAAAGAGAAATAGTGAAGAGGTCCTCTGCTTTCGCCACACCCCTTTTGCTCGTTTTCGAAAACAAGCCACGTGGCAACAAACTCGCCATAGCGAGAGCGCCCGCTTGGCCCAAAAAAGTTTTTCGATCCATCAACATAAGGCAGTATCAGTTTTTGGCTTTAAGAACGATGCGTCCCGATCCCTCGAAGTTCTCAGCTGAATTCCAAGCGGGATGCCAGTAGAGACGAGAGGGTTTCTCATTCTCCGGACGGTCATGATCGAGATAACGCAAGTTAAAGCGAAAAGACGGATCAACCCCGTTCGGTTCAATACCGAGAATGTCATAAGGAAGCATAACACGCAGATTCAGTCCACGCCCGCTTCGCTTCCAAGCGACCTTTCCTTTCAGAATGTCCGGAACCTCGACTCGCCCATTTGGCCGCAAAACGATATTCCATTCCGTTCGCCCCAGATCCGTCTCGAAGAAGAGAGTGAAACGATCCGATAGCCGATCTCCTCGCAGGATAAACAAATCATCCTCTCCCTCCACCACAAGCTCCAGGCCTTTTTCACTTTCGATAAAAGCGAAACGCAAGCGGCAATCTTGCGGCCCAAGCCAGTCCCAGCCTTCCTCGAAATAACCAGGAGGGTCCATTCTCACCCACTCAAACGCTTCCTCGCCAGCCCCCGACACCTGGCGCGGCCAATCGATTCGCCAAAGCTTAGAGGTAGGCAGTTCAAGAACATCTCCTTCAAAGTCATAACGCCCCACAATCGAGAGCTGGATCGGAGGCAAATCATCGAGGTTCAGATCCCCACCACCAGTCACCTCAAGGCGGAACGGAATGTTCAAGCTTGATCGTGCGGGTATCTCGAGTCGCGTTTCCTTAGTCACGAATTCGAGCCCCTCCAATTCGGGGAACTGTATTTCAACTCCCAATACAGAATCCTCAGAATTGCGAACGACAAGTTCTCCGTCCAAGCGAGCAGGATCCGGCCGTTCACTCACCTTGGCGGTCACTCTAGCAAAGCCACCTCCACGCAGCGTCTCGATCAACACCCGGTTCTTCGGGTTGACAATGTCCTTCGCCACGAAGCCGTCCAACTCCAGATGCGTCACCTTTACCTCCTCGCCCGTAAAGGCGACATAGGTCACGTGATCAAACTCCCCGAACGTCTCCCCCCTCAAATGGCTTCCGCCACCTGCCGTGCCGAGGATAAAACGTTCGTTTCCCGAAGCGTCCGGTTCGTAGTAATAATTGTGATGGTGCCCGGAAAACAACGTGTACCGTCGTCCCTCTAGAGCCCGCAGCACGTGCTCCAAACCTTGTTTTTCCCCATAGGACCAAAGAGGGCGATGCATGAACAAGAAGGTCCAACGAACATCCTTATGCTCCGCGAGCACATCTTCAAAGTACTCCACCTGAGCGTCACTTAAGCCCTCAACTCCTCCGTCTTCCGTGTGCAGCGAAAGAAACAACACGTCCTTGTATACGAAATGGTAATACGGATCTCCCAATCGCCGTTTCCATTCCTCTTCCATCCACGTATTACTGATGTCGTGATTTCCCGGCACGTAGAAGAACGGCACATCGATTCCCTCCACGATGTCATCAAACTCCTTCCACTGCGCATCCAACAACTTCGGATCCAATGTATAGCCATCAATCAGGTCTCCCACCGACATAACAAACTCCGGATGCAAGAGATTCGCCTTCTCAAGCGCGTCCTTGAAGATGCCCTCTCTCATCCCCCCCGTCCTGTCGGGCATCACCACAAAGCGTATCGTCCCGGGATCGGACTCCAGAGCTTGCGTTGTCGGCAATGTCGGAGCGCCAAACATCGACTGGGCTCCACCGCAAATAATGAGCGAGCATGCCAGTAATGCTAGCTTTCGGGAGCGAAACAGAAATAGAGAAAGGAAAGTTCCGAGCATATACCAAAAGAAATAGTGTCAACTTGGGAAAATTGCGAATCTAAGCCCCAAGCGGTGCCGCTGAAGCATCGAAGTAGCCTACCCTCAAAAAAGAAACCGCCGAGACAGATAACGACGCTACCCCTTCAAAAACGTGCACGCTCGCACAAACAGAAAAAGGCGAACCAGCAACCCTGATTCGATCTAGGTAGTCCATGGGTGGATACGGAATTTTCAGTATTTTTCTTGTAAGACCCGACCTCACTGGCCGGAATGTTCCATATAGAATTAGAGGGGGTTCTGTTTTCGAAAAGTGGAGTAAACGATCGAAGCCCGCTTACGGTCAGTGGTCAGCTAGCCAAGAGATGCTCGATCGAGAGCATACTACCCCATTCCCAATCACAGATCAATTAGAACGCTTGTTCGCGTCCTTTGATATTTTTCCATCTGCATCAGACCAGTCATGACTAGACCGACCCGAAAACGAGTTGCCATCATCATGCCCACAGCACGCGAAGAGTGCCTCCGCTTTCTGAGCGGTGTCGGAGCTTTCCAGAGCAGCTTCGAGCGCTGGAACTGCGTGCTCGACAACGACGCCCACTCGGTTCGCGAGCCTAAGTGGCTTTTTCAAAACAAGCTCGACGGGATCATCTGCCACAACCGGAACCCCGTGGTATTGAACGAATGCCTCAAACGCGGCATCCCTTGCATCGACATCAACGATGAAACCCCTGCCATTCCGGGGATTCCCAAAATACGCCCCGACAATGCCGCGATAGGGCAAACCGGAGGCGAGTACCTCATGGATCGCGGATTCCGAAACTTCGGTTTCTGCGGCTTCAATTCCGAATCCTGGTCCCAAGAGCGCATGTCCGGATTTCGAGAGGCAGTACAACTCGTACGCCACGACAGCGCCGAGTTGGAAACTGGATACACCTTAAACGAATCGGAGCTGCTCATCGAAGTGCAGGACGACTGGGCAGCCGAACAAGAAAAGCACATCATCGACTGGATAGCCTCCCTGCCCAAACCGGTCGGGATCATGGCCTGCAACGATCTTCGAGCCGTCCAAGTCGTAACCGCCTGCTTGCAACTCAATCTTTCCATCCCCAACGACGTCGCGGTACTCGGAGCCAACGACGAGGAATCCCGCTGCGACCTCTGCAACCCCAGCGTATCCAGCGTTCCCGTCAACGCCTTCTATTGGGGCCAAGTCGCCGCCAAATCCCTATCCTCCCTCATGAACGGCGAGTCTCTAGACTTTTGCGAGAAGCTCATCGAGCCGCTGGAGGTCGTCACGCGCAAGTCAACCGACGTGCTCGCCGTCCCAGACAAGCACATCGCCCAGGCCATGAAGCTCATCCGGGAAAAAGCCTGTGAAGGCCTACGCGTAGAAGATCTCCTAGAAGCGATTCCCGTATCCCGCAGCTATCTCGAAAAGCGGTTTCGCAAGTACTTCGGCAAGTCCCCCCAGATGGAAATACGCAGCACCCAGATCTCCCAAATCAAACGCCTGCTCATCGAAACGGACCTCACGCTCAGTCAAATAGCCGAGCAAACCGGGTTCAGCCAAAGCGAGTACATGGGCGTCGTCTTCCGTCGAGTCACCGGCGAGCCACCGGGTACCTTCCGCGCCAAAATGAAGATGAACACTTGATCTTTATCTTCCCCGAACAAGTACCAAGCTAGATCCAGATGCTTGTTCAACTTCAACCTGACCTTTACCAGATCCGCACCTTCATGGTCAGCTGCTACCTGCTCATTAGCGAAGAAGACGCCTGCCTCATCGACGGCGGGTTCCTAGGCGGACTTAAACTAATCGAGGACTGCCTAAAACGGGAGAGCTTAAGCTGGGGGAACATTTCTCACATACTCCTAACGCACGGACATCTCGACCACACATACAATTTGAAGAGAATCACCGCTCGGACCTCTCAGAAATTTCGTGCCCACCCGCTAGAAGCCGACCATATCCGAGGCTCTCACAAATATCGTGGCCTCTCCAAAGGATGCGCGTTCATCGAATTCTGCGGCCGCCTGCTCTTTCGCTTTCAGAAGCCAAGAACCTTCGCTCCGCTGAGCGACAAACAGTTGATTCCAACCTGTGGCGGTATCCAAGTTCTGCACACTCCGGGCCATACAGCCGGCCATTGCTGCTTCCATTGGAAGAAGCACGACCTTCTATTTTCAGGCGACCTTTTCGCAACTGGGCACCGGCGGAGCTTCCTGCCTCCAGCATTTCTTAATGCCTGCCCAGAGCATTTTCCCGCCAGTCTCGCAAAAGTGATCGATCTCAATCCAACCGGCATTCTTAGCAACCATTGCGACTTGGCGGATGCGAACACGCAAAAGCGACGCTTCTTCGACACCTTCAAATGATCTACAATCGCGGTTTCACTTGTAGGGTCGTCGCTTGCGACGCACCGCATCGCTTAGATCCTGCAGCTGCGGCGTGGCAACAAGCGACCCAACATCCCGCGTGCTCCTAACGCTTCTTCATCCAGTTCAGCTGCACCCCCGTGCCGCTGCCCTTCTTCTTTCGTTTGGGCAAAGCACCTTGTATGTACTGCAGCAATACACCTCTACCTGCACGATCGACCGAGGAGCAGGGAATCATTTCTGGCACTTTCAGCCCAAGAGCATCGAGCGTCTCTTCGTAGATCGCCATATTGCGACGCCATACGTCCTCTTTAACCTCGTCCGTCTTGGTAAAAACGATCACATGAGGCACCGGGCACTCTTCTTCATGCATCCAGTTGAAAAAACCGAGATCCAGCTCAGTCGGCTCCATGCGAGAATCAACCAGAGCGCAGATCAGTTTCAACTGCTTGCGTCCCATCAGGTACTCGCTCACAGCCAAGTTGAAGTCTGCCTGCTTTCCTTTGGCCACTTTCGCGAATCCATAGCCCGGCAAGTCGACTAGGCTCCACCATTTATCCATAGTGAAGAAGTTGATCAGCTTCGTCGCGCCCGGCTTTTTCGAAACCTTCGCCAAACCGCGTTGCTTGGTCAGCATATTCACCAGCGACGACTTCCCTACGTTCGAGCGCCCGATAAAGGCCACCTCTGGCAAAGCCGAACGAGGGCAGGCCTCCAAGTCCTTCGCACTGGTCAAAAACTCCGCTGAATCAATCCTCATGGCCGCAGAGACAAGGGCTTCAGCCCCCCAAGGTCAAGGGAGCTGAAAATTCTCCGTGGACACAGGCCCCATTTCTCCCCAAAACCGTTCGCCTTATGAACATCTTGGAAGATCTACAGTGGAGAGGACTCTACACAGACTGCACGGCGCTCGAAGAGCTGACCAAGCGTCTCGAAGAAGGACCGATCACGCTTTATGGAGGCTTCGACCCGACTGCCGACTCCCTGCACGTGGGCAATCTCGTCCCCCTCATCGCACTCCGCCGCTTCCAAAACTACGGACATAAGCCAATCGTGCTCGCTGGCGGCGCAACCGGCAGTATCGGCGATCCTTCTGGTAAGAAGGCCGAACGCCAACTCCTTACCAAGGAACTCCTCGCTCACAACGTGGCCTGCGTCAAAAAGCAGCTCGCCAAGATCGTCGACTTCCGCGAGGACATCGACAACCCCGCACGCCTCGTCGACAACGCCGACTGGTTCTCCTCCATTGGCTTCATCGACTTCCTGCGCGAGACTGGCAAGTACTTCACTGTCAACTCCATGATCGCCAAGGAGAGCGTCAAGTCACGTCTCGGTGGCGATAATGAAGCAGGCATCAGCTACACGGAATTCTCCTACATGCTGATCCAAGGCTACGACTTTTTCCACCTCAACGACACCTACGACTGCGAGCTTCAAATCGGCGGCTCCGACCAGTGGGGCAACATCACGGTAGGCACTGAGCTCACTCGCAAAAAAGCCGGCAAGTCAGTCTACGGCCTCACTTTCCCGCTCATCACCAATGCCGACGGATCCAAGTTCGGCAAAAGCGTCGGCGGCGCCATCTACCTCGATCCGGCCCGCACCAGCGTCTACCGCTTCTACCAGTTCTTCATCAACGTCGACGACCGCGATGTCATCAAGTTCCTCAAGTACTTCACCTTCCTCAGCCACGAGGAGATCAATGAGCTCGAGGCCAAGCATAACGAAAACCCAGGCGCTCGCGAAGCCCACCGAGCCTTGGCCTTCGAGATGACCAAACTTGTGCACGGCGAAGAGGCGACCAATGACGCCATCAACGCATCGAAGATTCTCTTCGGTGGAGGTCTCGACGGCATCTCTGAAAACGCTCTCGCCCAAGTAGCCAGCGAAGTGCAAAGCGCGACCATCGCTAAGGCTGACCTGGAGAGCGAAGAAGGTCTCTCAATTCTCGACGCATTGGTTAGCGCCAAACTCTCCCAATCCCGAAAGACCGCCAAAAAGGACGTACAAGGCGGCGGCGTGAACGTGAACAACGAACGCGTGCAAGACCTCGGCTACAAGCTCACCCCAGCCGACGTCCACTACGGCAAGTACATCCTTCTCCGCCGCGGCAAAAAGAACTACGCGGTGTTAAACGTGGAATAACCCAATCTTCCTCCTCCTCCTAATCATCCTCTTAATCCTTCAATCGCAAAGATAGATTAGGATTAAGAGGAAGAGGACGATTAAGATTTCACTTTTCACCCTTCACAAATCACACTTTCTCCCTATGGCCACTTACGTTTACGAGACCATCCCTCAGTCCCCCGACGAAAAGCCAGAGCGCTTTGAAATCCAGCAAAGCATGAAGGACGACGCCCTCACGTCTCACCCAGAGACAGGGCAACCGGTGAAGCGTGTTATCTCCGGCGGCTACGGCTTCAGCGTCATCGGTTCCACCCAATCAGCCCCCGCTCCCTCAAGTGGCGGCGGATGCTGCGGCGGCTCTTGCGGCTGCGACCAC
>NZ_JAENIL010000104.1 GCF_016595505.1 Pelagicoccus mobilis
GAACTCTACGTTGAAGGTTCCTCTACATAGGTGCAGAGCTCGAGCCTGTGGTGGATCCTCGAAAGATATAATACCCTCGAGGCTCTCGCTTTCTGATGGGCTCAATACTGCCTTGTACTTTTTCGGGTCTCTGATTCTGCCGTATTTCATCCTTTGAAGAACGTTCCATCGCGGTACCCGCACTTTCCAGGCGCCTTGGACAGTCACCGAATCGACACCTTCCAGTTCAGCTACTTCTTTTTTCCAATCGGTTAGATCCTTGCCGAAAGATAGCGGCGTAAGGAGCAAGAAAGACAGGGCCAAAATAGTAGATTTCATTTCTTTCGCCAACGACAAGTGCAGGCGGCGAGCGCTTGCGCTCGTTGCCTGGCACGCCTGGTTAAGTACAATTTTTCTTTATTCGGTTAACGGTGCTTTCGGAGTCAAATGGGCTCCAGTTTCTAACTACCTCGTAGAGTGCTTCACTTGGTAGATCTTCAAATTCTAAAGTTTCATTTCTGGTGGTTGGTATGAGCCCAAAGAGCTTTCCCTTTCTCTGATAGTGGTAGAAACCTGAAAACGGTTCTTTCTTTGGTTCGATCAGGTGAAGGATCTCTCCTTCTTCAAATACGTATCCAAAACCCGGATCGCAAAATTCTTTTCCTTCTTCCTCTAGCTTCTTCTTTTCTTCGGCTAGTTCGTTCCAATTTGTAGCCTCCAAGATACCAAGAGCTTCGTCTGGCGTCATCTCGCCAAACTCTACGGAGGTGAAGTCTGCTCGTTGGATCCAAATCATTTTTCTTACTTAACGCCGAAGTGTCACGACGTAGGAGGCGCAGCCTCCGGAGTTGTGACCACTGACTTGTTCGCAGTTAGATTCATTTCGTATCGTGCAGCCGAAAAATGTCCAACTTGCTTCAAGCTATGAAGGTCGAAACCTAATCCTTCGTAGAAAGTTCGCAGTTTGGGCCTGGTGGACTCGCAGTCTAACCTAAGCAACGGTCTATTCATTTCCTTTGTTAATTTCACAGCATGTTTGACCAATGCTCTCGCTACATCTCTTCCAGCAAAGCTTCTTCTGACCGATAGTCGATGAATGTAGGTTGCTTCGTCTGCAGGTGATTCAGGCCAGAATAGTGAGTCTTCCATCTGAAACCGGAACACGCCTGCATCCTCTCCGTCAACTTGGGCTAAGTAGTACTCTCCGTAACTCAGTTCCTTTTCGAGTATTGCTGGAACCAGCTGTTCGGCATCCCAGAGTGGTTGCCCCTTTCTTTTGAGCCAGTCGGCTGCCTCGATGAGTATGCCGGAAACCCTCGACAAAGAACTGGCTTCGACTTTTCGGATCGTTGTATTCATTTCTTTGCGAACGCAGAGGCCATACGATGACGGCTCGGTTAAGGTTCCATTTTCAGGTTTCTTAAATTTGGTGGGTTCGTAGTGAAAAAGGCGAGCGTTTGCCGGCATTGTATGGGCCGACTTGTTATGATTACATCGGTTTGTAGTATCCTACTAGTAGCTTAATCTTCATGAATGCCCACTGGATCAGCTTGGCTAGACCAAAAACTAGGAGGTAGGAAATTGCCGTTCCAAATGGATTCATTGATGTTCCACATGTGACCAATGAGCTAGCAACGATGTATGGTTTCTTTTTTCCTGCTAGTATCCCGACGAAACTGAAAACGAGGAGGCATATGGTGGATATGGCTAAAGATAGTCTGAATGGATCTGCTTGGTCCGAAATTTTCAGTGTTTGATTTTCAATTAGGGTCTTTGCTATGGCGGCACATGTAATCTGTGCTAATGCAAAGAGGACAATCCATAGAAGGAATGGCTTCCAGAATGGGTTTTCCTTTTCGTCTTCCTTCATAACGTCGAGGCCATGCGCGGCGGCTTCAGGCTTCGCCTCCATGTCTGGGGTGGTTGTTTTCGAAAAGGTCGTTGTGAAAGGGGCGGGCGTTGGCCGACGTTGGATGCGCCGACTTGTTGGCATCTAGAAATCTAGCCATGATTCTTCTTCAATGATTCCGTCATTATCTCCGACAGCTTGATCGGTGAGTTGAATACCCGAGATGAACTCCTCAAATGTATCCGTAATTCTATTTCTTTCTCTTTGATCGTTTAGCAACACCACACCCGCTGATTTGGTCGAGAGATCGAGACAGGCTAAGTCGTGCATGTCTCCCATGAAAGGGACCATACCTTCAGGAATCTGCCATTCATCTTTTAAAGCCGCTTGCTCAACTATCTCTTCAGGCGTGAGTAGGGGTGAAGGTAACCAAACGGTCTCTTCGTCTCCCCTGCGAAATGAGTCGAAATCTCCTACATCGTAAATCGATGAAAAGTCTTTGGGGATTGGGAGGCCCCATGCTTGTTCTATTTCTTTCATTTGTTCTGCCAACGCCGAGCTCAGGTGACAAGGCCTAGGCTATCGTTTAAGTCACTGAGGTGGTTGATTTCCATGGGGTCGTAGTGAAAGAGGCGAGCGTTTGCCGCAGTTGCCTGGAGCGACTTGTTCGACCTATTTGTTTTTGTATCCATTAGTTGGGATCTCAATTGGTTTCGACTCGCGTTCAATCGGTAAGAGTATGACTCGATCTATCTCCTCGATTGTTCCGCTCCATAACCCAAAGTGTCCTTTGCGTTGTGTAGTGAATCTTCCTTCCACTCGTGCGTATCCATCTCTTGCATCGTAGAGACTTGGAGAAATCTCTGAACCACTCCTAACCCAAAATCCATTTTTGTAGATTTGGTTTTTGTAATCGTCTTCGTGAAGGTAGATTGCGTTGCCTTCGAATTCCATCTTTAGAAATCCAGAAACGGCAACTCTTTTGCCTTCATATGTGGAAGGATCCGCAAGAAGCTGGACTATTGAAATATCCAGAGTCTTTTCGTTTGCCCAGGCGAGGTAAGGGAGGAGAGCAAATACAAGGATAATTCGTTTCATCTATTTTTCGTCGAACGCTAAGTCCTCACGATGGAGGGGGCGGAGCCCCCGAAATTGTGAGCGACGTCTGGTTGGAATTTTCTTACTTTTAAGGTCCCCATCGAAAATGCGAGGACTTCCACCTCTTCATCTCGATCCATCTTTCCTTCGTCGGAGATAGCTTCGTAATCTTTTTCTCCTAGTTTTATTCTTCCTGAAGGTACCATCGGCGTAACCGTTCTACCGATACGACCGATCAGTTTGCCTAGGTCGTCTTTTTCTTTCTCTTCTAGTTTTTCCAGTTTTGGTGAAACTGTGTCTTGCTCGACGATTTGCATAAAGATCCAAACCGGCCAAAGCAGAAATGAGATCGCGAAACTCGGGTCGGACCCCATCAACTCGATAGCTTTTACTGCATCAGGATTTTTGCTTTTTCTGAACGCTAGGACTGCGGACGCAATCAGTCCGACTGCAATGTATAGGCCGATGACTATCGCTAGCTCTTTCATTTTCTATTCGTCTTCCAACGCAGAGCTCTCACGCGGCGGCTTGCCGACGTTGTGAGAAGCGACTTGATATGCCAATCTTTTGTTGGAACGTCGATAGAGCTGATTCGCTAAACTCAATCTGTTCTTTCGTCGTAGGGATCATCTTTTTGCTCATGCGTGATTTCCCATAAATAGTGTCGTCGCCCAGAACCCAAGGAGAGCCAAGATTCGTATCATCCATAGTCCGTTCTTTTTTCTCAGGATATTGATCGGAAAGAGGATTGTGGAGATGAATCCAGATAAAACGCCGATACTTACAATGATCATGACCGGCTCTCCGCCTTGTAGGTAGTCCGGTGCCCCGTCTGTGAGTGCGAAAAGTACTGTGATCGCGGATACGCAGATCAATGCGAATGCTGTCAGTGACTTTTCAATTTTAGTTAGCATATCGTGGAGCTCACACGCGTGCGCTTGCGCACG
This sequence comes from Pelagicoccus mobilis, assembly GCF_016595505.1. GTDB lineage: Bacteria > Verrucomicrobiota > Verrucomicrobiia > Opitutales > Opitutaceae > Pelagicoccus > Pelagicoccus mobilis. Next base: position 3,874 of record NZ_JAENIL010000104.1, read on the forward strand.
TTGTGTGCAGCGTCTTGATGTGTGTAGTTCGTTTGGATTTCATGTTGGGGTTAAATCTCGGAAAATCGATCAATATGAACGCTTCCCAAATAGTAGTTTCCGTCGGTTAGATTTTCTTAGGTTTTGTTTGTTTGGTTCGGTCGAAAGTTATTCTCACTTCGCTTCGTTGAGGTGTTGTTTCACTCGGTAGTCTTGCTGCTTCCTTCGGTTACGTCGGATAGGGTGCTCTGAAATGGGCTCTTGTGGTCATGTCACCTTCGGCTCGGTACAATGCAGGATCAGTTCTTTAAGGTCGGATACGATTTAACGATCACCGTCGAAGTCTACTACTCGTTTTGTTAGATCATTCTTCGTATCCATCATTCTGATTTTTTAGATTCACACATCGTGGAGGTGATACGCGAGGATTCTAGAGACCTCTGACCTTCAGTTGATGGTTGTCGGTGCTTGGTCGTAGTGAAAGGGGCGGCGCTTACCCGAGTTGTATCGAACGTCTTGTTCTACCTTTTCAGGGAACGTGTCTCCAGTGATTCCAGACAGTAGTTTCGAATCTTTGAGAATGCTTCGGGCCTTGCAGGTCATAGTAAGGGTAACAGGTCGAAAAGTCTCTTCGCTAAGCTTGAAATGTCAAAAGTCGAAATCCTTACGTCAGTTCAAGACTTTGCCTCGTTGGTTTGCTTTGTCGTGTTCGCACTAGCAGGGGATGTTGCCTCCTTCGGTCCTGAGAGCCCTGACTTCAACGTTAGTACTTCGTAGAACGCAGAGTCCTCACGCGGAGGGGGCGCAGCCCCCGGAGTTGTGAGCGACGACTTGATATGCTTTTTGTTTTTTAGATTCTTTCTCGATCATCGATTGCTCTCCATTTCTGATGGCTAGCTTGATGATCGGTGCCACTGTATCCGGCGTTATGTTACGCTCTAGGCAATACTTGGTTTTCAACCATTCTGATAGTTTCTTTTGTCCTTTGCTTGCATTGCATCCACGACAACAAAGTGAGATGTTTTCTCTAGTGATAATCTTTGCATCGTTAATGATGTGCTCCCAACTCGCCGAAGATTTGGTCGACACTTTCGGCGATGTGAATTCACAACCACAGTAGACGCAGACTTTGTCTCTCTCTCGGACTTCTTTTTCGAGCCAGCTTGGGATGTTCCAGTTGTTCGCCATTATCTTATCTGCATATCGCCGAGTACAGGCGGCGAGCGCTTGCGCTCGTTGCCTGCTACGACTGGTTCTCATAATTTTGTAGTTAAATGGTTGGATCAACACGGACAGAACCTTTGCTCCTTTCGCTACCCTCTGAGGTATCCTTAGCACCGCCAAGGGCTCTCGGGACGATCAGTCTGGTGCGTTCCATCCTGAACTTATTTCTTTCACACTTTGTCACCGACGCCGTGTTACGGAATCGGCCCTCGTCGCAAACCGAGCACCGAGAAGAATCCGATAGGAGATGGAAACCATTAAGCTCATCTTTTTCTCTTTTTCTTTCTTTGTTCTGTCGATCCTGTGTACGTGGTTGCACCAGATTACCAGCAGTTTGCGCTACTGAACAAAGCACCCACGGTCAAAAGTTTGGTCATAATATACCTTTCATTTTTGATGTTGCACTGATCGGCCTGCGAGGGCCGAAAGTCGGGAAATTCATTTTTTTGAGAACGTCGAGCTCAGGCGACAAGGCCTAAGCTATCCTTTAAGTTCCTGGGGTGGTTGGATTTCATGGGTTCGTAGTGAAAGAGGCGGGCGTTTGCCGCAGTTGCCTGGAGCGTCTTGTTGGGCTAGTGTTTGGTTCTTGGGAAAACTACGTGAGAAGCTATGTAGCCTGATGCTAAAGCTGTGCCTAAAAAGGCAGGCTTTTCAAAGTAATCGAACTCGTGTAGCTCGTCCAAAAACAATAGAACGAGGAAGAAGAAGGTGAGAACGTAGGTGATGCTAAACAGAGCTCCTGCTAGGGAAAATCTATTCCTGCTTGTCCTGATCTTTTCATTCTTTTCATAGAACCTTTTCATCGTGAAAAACCAACATAGCGCGGGGATGGCTAAGGTCATGAGAATGCTTAGAAAGTAAGAAAGTATAGTTCTCCTGTGGTAAGAGGTGGATGATGCGAAGAATGCGTAAGCTGCTGTCCAGATGAGAGGTTGTGTGAGGTAAGCAGCGATGAATCTCACGATCGGGTGTGATAATTCAGATTCATTGTTTCTCATTCTTTTTTGCCCAACGTCAAAGCCACACGATGTCGGCTTCGGTTGAGGTTCCATTAGTTGTGAGGTTGATTCCTATGCGGTCGTTACGAAAGAGGCGGGCGTTTGCCGACATTGTGTGAGCTGCCTGGTTGGCTGTTACATTATTTGGATACATAACTAGAGTTTGGAATCTAATTCCTTTCTTTCCTTCTTTGTGATCAAGGCTGCCCCGCCACATACCTCGCACTTAACTGATCTGGAAGTCTGAATCTTTCTTTTGCATTCAGGGCACTTAGCACCTGTGCCTCCTCCTATCTCCAAAGTAGCTTCAATCATTCTTAATCCCGCGTAGCAAAAAATCACGATAACTGGATATGAAGCGCTGAGAAACTGGGATACGATCAAGCCTATGAGGAGAGAGAGTCCAATGAGGACCAACTGGTAAACAATCCAAAATGCCGCACCTCCAGCGATTAGCGTTACTATGTCCTTGATCGTCTTATTCATTCTTTAGCCAACGCCGAGGTGATACGACGGAGGTTAGCGCGGAGCGCTAACCGGAGTTGTATCCGCCGACTTGTTAGTCGGTTTCTTTTTTAGCACAACCGTGTCCTGTTTCGTGCCGTTCCAGTCTTCTGGTCTCGTGTTGTCTTTGTTCAGTCTGATTACGATTTCATCATGGGAGTTTATCTTAACTATCATTGGTATTCTATAGATAGGTTTTGTTGGTGACGATACCTCGATGTCCAAGTGAGATGGATTATGGTTTGCGTCATACTTGTATGTAATCTCCAGGATTTCGTCAGGGGCTATTTCTCTTATGCTTCGGCCCTGGATGAAGAGATCAGCTGAACCGTCTGGATTGAGTATTATCGATCCTACTTGTCCTTCATCGTCTTTACCTTCCCAAGTCCCATGTAGCAGGGATGGTCCTTCAATAGCGAAAGAGTTGATGAAGTATTCAATATCTGGATGATTTAGGAAATCATCCCCAATGGAAATGACGCCGATGATGTAATTGACTCTTCCTACAAAAAAATACCAGACGATTGTATGAACTTCGAACGAGTTTTCAATGTGTACTGAATGCAATCGCAATGCCTCATAGGAGGCTACTTTCGTGAATTCAGACAACCGTTTCTCTTTTTTATCTCCTAAAAAATCCTTTTCCCAATTTTTTGCAATCGCTTCAAAAGAGGGGGCTTGGTGTTTAGCTGCAAAGTTCGTGACAGTGATCGATACTGAGTAACCTCTTTTTCGGTTCGCTGAAGTCCATAGGTTCGCATTGCTAGCAAGCTCAATTTTTTTTGGAGAAGTGTAGGTCTGGTGATCTGGGAAATCTATCTTGAATCCGAGTTCTGAATCCGAAATCCAGCGAGCCTGAACAAATGAGCAAGATAACAGGAATGTAAGTAGTATCGTTTTCACTTTTTGACTAACGCCGAGCTCAGACGGCGAGCGCTTGCGCTCGTTGTCTGCAGCGTTTTGTTGGGCTTGATTCTTTCTTGATCATAGAACTTCGAGCAATGCCTCTATCTCTGGATTCCCTCGATGATCGCTTATCTTCATCCAGCCAAGGTCAGCCAATTTTTTGTGGTCCTGATCAATCTCCTCTGGGTCGATTCCCAGTACTGGGGTTTGATTTCTATCCGTTTCAATTAGGTAAGTCGTAGACAATCCATGTTTGTACGGGATCGTAAAAAGCTCTCTGACTATTTTTCCGTCTAAACCTGTTTCTTCTTTTAATTCTCTCAAAACTGCCTGGTCAGGGCTTTCACCTTTTTCTAATCCGCCACCAGGAAACTGCCAGTATTCGGTTCCGTCTTTTCTTTTGTGCTGAACCATTAACGTCTCCAATTTGTTGTTACGAATAACAGCAGCAGAGACTCTAGGACGGGTATTTGCCTGTGTTTTGATTTCCATATTTATTTCGCCCAACGTCAAAGCCACACGATGTCGGCTGCGGTTGAGGTTCCATTAGTTGTGATGATATTTTCCATACGGACGTTCTGAAAGAGGCGAGCGTTTGCCGACATTGTGTGAGCTGCCTGGTTCGCAGAAATTTTCATTTTAGATTCGTCCAGATTGCTAGTGCGACCAGAGCTACCATCACAACCGTCAGGAATGATCTCACTATTAATTTTTCGCTCTTTTTCTTTCCTAGGCGTCTGGCTAAGAGGTGTTGGGTGAGCACGACGAGATAAATGAATACAAAGGTTCCTAAGGCAATTAACGCTGAACCTTTGTTGAACTGTATTCCATCCCCTCCGATCAACGTAATGATGACTGCTACCACTCCACCGATTCCAAAGATCACGGCAGTGACAATCAGGGTGCCAAGAAATGTATGTGGCTCAGCGTGCGGAGGATCCTGAAAGTCGTAGTTCTTCATTTGTTGCGAACGCCGAGTACAGGCGGCGAGCGCTTGCGCTCGTTGCCTGCTACGACTGGTTCGGATATTTTAGTTAGTAGGCTTTGAGCATGCCTTTCGGTTTT
>NZ_JAENIL010000105.1 GCF_016595505.1 Pelagicoccus mobilis
AAGCACGCTCCCACGGAAAGCTAGGCGAGGATCTTCTTCACGACCTTGCCGTGTACGTCGGTGAGACGGAAATGGCGGCCTTGGTGTTTGTAAGTGAGACGCTTGTGGTCGATGCCGAGGAGATGGAGGAGGGTCGCGTGGAAGTCGTGTACGTGTACTCCATCCTGAACGATGTTGTATCCGTAATCGTCGGTCATCCCGTAGGAGGTGCCCGGCTTTACGCCACCGCCAGCGATCCACTTGGTGAAGCAGCGTGGGTGGTGGTCGCGGCCGAAGCTTTTCTTGGTCATCTTGCCTTGGCAGTAGTTTGTACGCCCGAACTCTCCACCCCAGATGACAAGTGTATCTTCGAGCATGCCGCGTGACTTGAGATCCTTTAGGAGCGCCGCAGTTGGTTGGTCGGTTTCCTTGCTTTGCTTCTTGATCTGACCGGGTAGGCCGGCGTGTCCATCCCAGCCTGGGTGGAAGAGCTGGATGAAGCGGACTCCCTTTTCGGCTAGGCGACGAGCTTGTAAGCAGTTCGCCGCGTAAGTGCCAGGAGTGGTGACATCTTCGCCGTAGAGCTTTAAGGTAGCCTCGGATTCGCCGCTGATATCAGTTACTTCTGGTACTGATGTTTGGAGGCGGAAAGCCATTTCGTACTGCTGTATTTGGTTTTCGAGTACTGGATCGCTTTGCTTCTCGATCTGATGTTGATGGAGTTCTTCGAGGTGCTTGATCGTCGCGTAACGCCCTTTCTTGCTGACCCCGTCTGGATTGTTGAGGTAGAGAACGGCATCTTTGTCGGAGCGGAAGCGAACGCCGTCGTGGCGGCTCGGCAGGAAGCCGCTACCCCAGTAGCGCGCTCCGAGTGGTTGGCCTCCCTTATTCTTGGTCGTTAGGACGACGTAGGAGGGGAGGTTGGAGTTCATGGAACCAAGACCGTGCGACAGCCATGAACCCATGGTGGGGCGTCCTGGGAATTGGGAACCGGTCTGCATCATCATAACACCTGGTCCGTGGTTGATGGCCTCGGTGTACATGGATTTGATGAAACAGAGATCGTCCGCGAGCTCTGAGAGGTGCGGCATGAGCTCACTTATAGTCGCACCACTGTCACCATGCTGTTTGAATTCGAAGGGACAGCCGGCAAGCGGAAAGCTTGCTTGGTTGGTGGACATGCCAGTGAGGCGTTGGCCTTTACGCACAGAATCAGGTAGCTCCTCTCCGTGTTGCTTTTGCAGCACAGGCTTATGGTCGAAGAGTTCGATCTGAGAGGGGCCGCCCGACTGGAATAAATAAATGACGCGCTTGGCTTTAGGAGCGAAGTGGGTGCCGATGGGGGTGTCGCTCGCGGCGGAGAGACTGAGCGGGTTCATCATGTCGGCCAAGGCGATACCGCCGAGACCCATGGCGAAGGTATTCAGAAATTTGCGACGACTGATGAGCGACTCGTCGTCGAATCCGGTGCAAAGGGGTGAGTGATTCATCGTTGGATAAGCGATTCGTTAAGGTTCATAACCGCATTGATCACAATGGTTGCGGCGGCGTGTTCAGTCGTGTTGAGATTTACGTTGAGTGGAGCGTGTCCGACTTCCAGCAAGGCGGCAGCTTCATCTGGATTCTCGGAGAATTCGGCGAGTTGCGTCTTATAAAGACTAGAGAGAATGCTGAGTTCCTTCTTGTCAGGCTGACGACTGGTGAGAGAGAGGAAGGCTTCGTTGATAAGGCCTTTGCGATCCTTGCCGTGTTTTTGAAGAAGCTTCTCACCTAAGACTCGGGAGGCCTCGACGAATTGTGGGGCATTCAAAGTTACGAGCGGCTGGAGAGGCGAACTGGTGGCTTCGCGTTTCACGGTACAGACGTCGCGTTTGGAGGCGTCGAAGGCAACCATTGCTGGCGCGGGAGCGTTCCGTTTCCAGAATGTGTATAGACTGCGTCGATACAAGCCTTCTCCTTGGTCGTGGTCCATCGGCTTGAAGGATACTGAGAGATCGTAGGGTTTGACTGGTTCGCCGCCGACCTTGTCGACGAGGAGACCGCTTACTGCGAGAGCGTTGTCGCGGATCATTTCAGCCGGGAGACGCTCTGGGAAGCTGCGGCTTAGGTAGATATTGTCGGGGTCGCGTTCGCGAGTGCTCGAATCTGTGAAAGTGCTTTGGCGATAAGTGGAGGAGAGGACCATCTTTTTGAAGAGGCGCTGCAGGTCCCAGCCATTGTTGACGAAATCGCGTGAGAGCCAGTCGAGTAGCTCGGGATGAGTCGGTGGGTTGCCTTGGCTGCCGAAGTCCTCAGGGGTACGTACAAGGCCCTCGCCAAATACCATTTGCCAATAGCGGTTTACGGCGACGCGTGCGGTGAGCGGATGGTCGGGTGCGGTAAGCCACTTGGCGAGTCCGAGACGATTGCGTGGTTGGTCTTCTGGGAATTCAGGAAGAGCGCTTGGAGTGTCGGCGGTTACCTCCTCTCCATGGTTGTCGTAGCCACCGCGAGTCAGCACATACGCTTTGCGCGGCTCCTCCGTTTCTCGCATGATGGAGATCGCCGGGAGATCGTCCATCGTTCTGTTCCACTTAGCACGAGCGGCTTTTAGGTCGGAACGTGCTTGGTTGGCGGATGGGCTAACGGTTGCCAGGAAGTAGTCAGAAAGCTCATTGAGTTGGTCCTCGCTCAGTTCCTTTGGATCATTTGCGAGGAGTGTATTCAGGTGCTTATTGTCGTAGAGGTGGAGAGCTTCCGCGGAGCTTAGCTCTCGGTTGAACATGCGGAACTCGTCGATTTGCCCGTTCTTGAATCCACGATCTCGGTACCGCTCTCCGAGCACGATGTGTGGGCGTACGATTTTACCGCCTGGAACGTGCCATTGGGTGATCTGGCGGGTGAGGTGATCCTTGATTACTTCCAGCTCGAGTGGCTTGCCATCGAGATAGATTGAAATGCCGTTAGCCTTGCTGGAGCCGTCGTAAGTGACAACCACGTGTTGCCACTCTTGGGCTGCTACAGGTTGCTTCGCTTGGACGCGGAGAGCGTTGCCAGGCCAAAAGTGAATGAGGGAAGCAGTTAGCTTTCCGTCGAGCAGAAGTACTTCGTACCCTAAGCTTGCTGCGTCGTCTGCGCCTCCTCCTCGGCTGAACAAGTTTTCGCGTTCGGAGATTTGGTTTGGACGAATCCAGAGCGACGCGCTGAACGGATGTTCGCGAGTGAAGTGTCCGGTCTCTGGAATTTCTAGGGCGTCGTCGCCAGTGAAGTGTATCGCTTTTCCAGATACGCCGGGAACGAGCTTATTGTTCTCTGGGGTTGTTACGAGGGTATCGGTCTTGGCGAAGTTGGTCAGCTTGCCTTCCTCCATCGAGTCGAAGGTGACGTCGGCCACGAGTCCTGGGAGGCGAGCTTCGGGATTTGTAGCGAGCCAGGTTTTAAACTGATCGGAGTTAACGCTTTCTTGGGCGAGCTTCTCCAGCTTTATCTCAGCCTTGGCGATTTCCTCCTCTGCTTCCGCGAACTTCTCGTCTGCCTCTGGAGTAGAGATCGGCATAGCTGGCGTTGGGACAGCGTCGGTGAAGTAGGAGATGAGACCTGATTCCTCGATATTGGCAAAGAAGGAGCTGAGCTCGTAGTAGTCCTTGGTCGGGAGGGGGTCGTATTTGTGGTCGTGGCAGCGGGCGCAGTCCATGGTGAGGCCGAGGAATGCGGCGCTGAAGGTTTGCGTGCGGTCGGCCACGTATTCGACGCGGTACTCTTCGAGAACGATGCCACCTTCCATTTTGTGAGCGTGGATTCGATTGAAGGCAGTGGGGAGGATTTCGTCTTGGCCAGCGTCAGGAAGGAGGTCACCTGCGAGCTGGAGCGTGACGAATTCGTCGTAAGGCATGTTTTGATCGAATGCGTCGATCACCCAATCACGCCACGGCCAGACACGGCGTTCGCGGTCGCGTTGGTAGCCATTGGAATCTGAGTAGCGAGCAACGTCTAGCCATTCGCTGGTCATACGCTCGGCGTAGCCTGTAGAGTTTAGCAGGCGGTCTACCACTTTTTCATAGGCGTCCGTTGAGGTGTCGGCTTGGAAGTCGGCTAGCTCATCGAGCGTCGGAGGGAGGCCTGTGAGATCGAAGGTGACTCGGCGGAGCCACTTTTCTTTTGGTGACTCATCGGCCGGAGAAAAGTCGTTAGCGATCAGGTCCTTCTCGACGAATTGGTCAATCTCGTTGCTAGCCCAGTCAGACTCATGATCGGGAACATCGACTGATTTTGGAAGCGGTTTGAATGCCCAGTGAGTGTCGTATTCAGCCCCTTGCAGAATCCATTGATCGAGGAGTTCCTTCTCACGATCCGATAGCTTCAGGTTGGACTTCGGTGGCGGCATCATGTCTTCCGACTCATCCGTGTGAATGCGGTAGTGGAATTCCGAGTCATCGAGATTCCCGGGTACGATACCTTGAATACCGTCTATATCGGCGGTCGCGTGTTCAAAGGTATCGAGCCTGAACTCCGACTTTTGGTTCTCTGCGTCGGGACCATGGCACTTGAAGCAACGGTCGGACAAGATAGGGCGAATGTCCTCATTGAATGAGATCTCTTCCGCAGACAGCGAAGCGGCGGCCACCAAAAAGGCGCCGCCTAGAAGTTTAGGGGTGTTGAAAGGCATGTTGTCTTAGGCGGGGAGGAATCTAGCACCTAAACGTGAAATCGTCTTGTACCTTTACTCTGCAAATTTGGTACGATTTGACGCTTTAACATTTGAACACGGCTTTTATCGGCGCTGTTTGCGGTAGGCAAGTGGGGTAATCCCTGTGGCTTTACGGAAGCGTTTTGTGAAGTGGCTCTGGTCGTAGAAGCCGATTTCGAAACCAATGTCGGCGATCGACTTTTCGGAGCTGTTTAGGAGGTGTTGAGCGGCTTCTATACGTAATTTTAGTATATATTCGCTTGGTGAAAGGCGAAGAAGGGTCCGAAATCGGAAGTTGAATTGGGTGCTGGAAAGCTTGGACATTTCAGCCAAGGCGCTGATCGAAATCTCTTCGCGGAAGTGTTTCTCGATGTGGGCGACAGCGGGTGCGAGCTCCGCGAAATAAGCTTGGCGAGCGCTCTGCGTTTCGAGCGGGTACATGCAGCCAATGATGCCCAGGACCTCACCGCTCTGGTCGCAAAACGGGGTTTTGGTCGAGACGTACCACTTGGGCGTCCCTTTTACGTGAGGGACGAGCCAGACTTCTTCGGCGATAGTTTTACCGCCATCCATGACACGCTTGTCCTCGGCGTGGTAGGCGCGGGCCATTACGGGCAGCTGAAAGTCTAGGTCTGTCTTGCCCACTATTTTATCTAGAGAGTCGAGTCCGAAGACATCGCGAAGGATAAGCCCGTTAACGTAGATGTAGCGGTGGTCTTTGTCCTTTGCGTAGAAATAGGCGCTGGGGTGGTACTCGAAAAGCTCGAAGAAGCTTCGCATGACCGGCTGATCCTTGAGGAACTGAAGCTGGAACGGATGATCGAGCAGGCAAGGCGGCTTCGCTTGTCTCTCGATGCGATCGTTGTCCGGTTGGGCGTTTGGCACGAGTTCGATCCCAACAGGTTGAGATGTTTTTTCAAGCGTACATGCAATATGGATACGTCTTAAACAGGTTCAGCTAGACGCTTGAATATCGGGGCACTTGTTTTAGCTTCTCTTCATGGTTTGGGATAGGAAAGCGATTCGGAGAATTGGTGTTCGCATTCGAAAGCCGGAGATTCGATTGAGATCCGTGGACCAAAAGGAGCTCATTCGCTTCGAGAAGGTGATTGCAGGGAAAAAGCGTCCTCAGCGAAACGTATTGCTATTGATCGGAGAAAACCTCGAAGCTAAGCACGCAAAAATGGCTGAGATGGGTAAGTCGGCTGGTCGCACTGTTTATCGTGTCGATCTGTCGAAATTGTTTTCTGAATACATCGGTGAAACTGAGAAGAACTTGGCCTCCCTTTGGGCGAAAGCGGAGCAGCGAGGTTGGATTCTCTTTTTTGATGAAGCGGATGCTCTGTTTGGCAAGCGCTCAGCGGTGAAGGACGCTCACGACCGTTACGCAAACGAGGACGTTTCCCACCTGTTGCGACGGCTCAACCAGCCCTCGGTTTCGGCGGTTTTTTCAGCGAGTTCGGAGAAAATATTGAAGCGCTCCGTACTGAAACATTTCAGCTCGGTTGTCCGCATCGCTTAGTGGTTTTGGGATTAAGCTTTGATGTGAGAATTCAAATAATATCAGAGCTTTTGCGTCAATCGGACCGATTGTAATTGAGTATCGCCAAAAGCCTCTTCTGCATCGGAAAACTGGAGCTCAACAAACGCTTTTCTCCAGTCAACCACCCCGGCTAAACGCGTCATCTCTGTATCGAATCTGACGCATCCCTACATACACTATGAAACGAGTTATACCTATCCTCTGCGTTTTTGCGGCGTCTCTTTTTGCGTCGCTTTTCGCGAACGCGGCATCCGATCCCGAGATCTCGGGAGAGCTTAAAAAGTGGCACAAAGTCACTCTAACTTTCGAGGGGCCTGAGACCTCTGAAACCGCGTCGCCGAATCCGTTCTACGATTACAAATTCGATGTGGTATTCACGCATGCCAAGTCTGGTAAGAGCTATTCCGTTCCAGGCTATTTCGCAGCCGATGGAAACGCGGGCCAGACTTCTGCCACTAGCGGCAATAAGTGGCGTGTACACTTCGCACCGGACGAAACGGGAGAGTGGAGCTACGAAGCGTCTTTTTATCACTACCGTTTCATCTCTGTCCGCGAGAATACGGTTAAGCTGACCAAGCAAGCCAAGACCAGCCACATGCACGGCGCGACTGGAAGCTTCTCGATCGCGAAGAGCGACAAGAGTGGAGACGACTTCCGTGGGAAAGGGCGTTTGCAGTACACGGGCGACCGCTACCTACGATTTGCTGAGACTGGAGAGATCTTCTTCAAGTGTGGGCCAGACGCTCCCGAAAACGTGTTCGCTTACGAAGACTTCGATGGCACCTTCCACAATGATGGCCACGCCGACCAGCGCGTGAAAACTTGGGAAGCCCACCTCAAGGACTGGAACGAAGGTGACCCGACTTGGGGGTCTGACAATCGCGGAAAGGCGCTGATCGGTGCGATGAACTACCTTCATGAGGAGGGAATGAACGCGTTCTCTTTCCTCACTATGAACATCATGGGAGACGACCATAACGTGTTCCCGTATATCGACTACGACACGCATGACCGATTCGATGTCTCCAAGCTCGACCAGTGGGAGATCGTCTTCCAGCACGCGAGCAAGCTCGGCATCTTCCTGCACTTCAAGACTCAAGAAGCGGAAAACCAAGGTCTGCTCGATGGGGGAGGTCTCGGAGCCACGCGTCGCCTCTACTACCGTGAGCTGATTGCTCGTTTCGGCCACAACCTCGCTCTCAACTGGAACATGGGTGAAGAGCTCGGTGAGTGGCAACCAAAGCCACGTACGCCTCCGCAGTACCAGCACCAGCGACTCGCTATGGCGGAGTATTTCTACAACCACGATCCGTACCGCCATCATGTTGTGATCCACAACGGAAACTGGTTCGACGATGTTTACGGAGCGGATAGCAAGTACACAGGTGCGTCTCTCCAAACCAACAAGCCCGACTTCCACCGTGTCCATGGCGCGGTCCTGAACATTCTCGAAGCGTCCGCCAAAGCTGGAAAGCAATGGGCGGTAGCGGTTGATGAGCCAGGAGATGCGTCTTACTCGCTCGTTCCTGATGCGGTAGACCCTACGCATGACAATGCCCGCTCAAACGCTCTCTGGGGTGCGTACCTCGCAGGTGCTTGGGGCGTCGAGTGGTATTTCGGATACAAGGAAGCTCACTCCGATCTCACGTGTGAAGATTGGCGTTCCCGCGATCTTTTCTGGGATCAGTGCAAGATCGCCATCGATTTTCTTCACGGACAAGATTTGCCGTACGCGGAGATGAAATCGATGGACAATCTTATCGTAGACAATGGTCCTACAGTGAACTCGGCTGAAGGTGACTACTGTCTCGCTCTGCCGGGTGATTCCTACCTTCTGTATCTCAGAAGTGGAGACGAACGTTCCCTCAGCTTGGAAGCCGGCAAGTACCAGCTCGCTTGGTTCAATCCAAGAGAAGGGGGTGACCTTCAGTCCGGTTCGGTTAAGAAGATCAATGCCAAGTCCAAGGGCGAACATTCGCTCGGTAAGCCACCGGTTGCCGATGGCAAGGATTGGGTTGCGGTCTTGAGAAAGCGATAGGTCGTTCGAGCGAATTTTACTCTCAAGGGTTGGACCTCGGTCCAACCCTTCTTTGTGTCCTCTTTCCTGTTTTATGGTAGGGCTGGCGCTCGGCGCCATGCCGCAACAACCTCGGTCTTCAACTCCTACAGCTGCG
>NZ_JAENIL010000106.1 GCF_016595505.1 Pelagicoccus mobilis
CGCTACGGTTGAACTTCGCTTTTTTGAAAAAAGTCTGTCACCTTTGTCGAAGTACCGGGCACTCCTATGGCGAAACACCATGAAACTCTTTAAATCTAGAACCACATATCAGGAAGATGATGACGCGTCGCTCGTGCTCGCTTCCTTGGGCGGTGATCGGGACGCATTCGGTAAAATCGTCACCCGTTATCAGGGGCTACTTTGTTCGCTTGCTTATTCTTCACTGGGGGATTTGGCGGCAAGCGAAGACGTTGCCCAGGACGCCTTCGTCGAGGCTTGGAAGAAACTCGGAGCTCTCAAGGACCCAGAAAAGCTGAAGTCTTGGTTATGCGGGATCCTGCGATTCAAGGTAAGTCACTACCGTCGGAGCGAAGCGAGACGCCCCATTGGTGGCGCGGTGGAGCTGGACGATATGCGTGAGCTCGAGTCGGAAGAAGCGAGAACTGAAGACGTGACGATGAAAGAAGAAGAGCAAGCCCTGCTTTGGCAGGCCCTAGAGAAAGTCCCCGAGAACTATCGCGAACCTTTAGTTTTATATTATCGAGAGCACCGATCAATTGAGCATGTCGCTTACGAATTAGATCTAAGCGAGGATGCGGTGAAGCAACGTCTCTCACGTGGCAGAAAGATGCTCCAGGAGAAGATGATGACCTTCGTGGAAGAGGCGTTGGCAAAAAGCACTCCAGGGGGCGTATTCACAGCGGGGGTACTGGCGGCTATGGCGACGATTGCTCCGCCAGCGAAGGCTGCGGGAGCGGGGGCTGCGGCTGTGCAGGTTGGCTCCTGGTTTAAGTGGGCGACGATAGCGTCCTTCTTAGCCTCGGTGTCGGGGCTGATTAGTACGATGTTTGCCTTGAGAGCGAATTTCGACCAGTCGCGTACCAAGCGTGAACGGCGCTACATCGTTAAGTCGGTTGTCTGCTATCTTGGTTCGTTCGTTTTGCTGATCGCTGCTTTGTTAGGCATGCGTTACTTGGCTATCCATGAGTATGGGAATCCTGGATACTACGCGGTCGTGTCCCAAGGGCTCGTAGCTGTTTTTGCCCTCGGTTACTCCATTATGACCTGGCGGCAGATGAAGGGAATGCAGCGCTTGCGAATGGCGGAACGAGCTAGAAGACCGGATCTGTTCACTGCAGACGTCGATCAGGTTGGTTCGAAGAAACGGTCTTACAAAAGCAAGTGGAGTTTTCTCGGGGTGCCTCTTGTGCACGTGAAGTTTAATATCACTGACGAGGGAGATGGCCCTGCGTTTGGCTGGATTGCGGGCGGCGAAAAAGCTTACGGTCTTCTCATTGCTTGGGGAGGTATCACCGTCGCTCCCGTATGCGTTGGTATCATTTCGTTCGGCATTGTTTCGATTGCCGCAGTGAGTTTCGGTATCTTTTCAATGGGTGCGATTGGTATTGGCTTTATCGCGATGGGCTCCTGTGCGATTGGCTACAAAGCGTATTCAACGTTGTCCTCCACGGGGTGGGAAAGCGCGTTTAGCCAAAGCTTCTCAGTGGCCAAGGAGGCTGCAATTGGCCACGTTGCTTTCGCTAACGAGGTGAACAGCGAAAAAGCGGGTCAGATCATGAGCCTCGGTACGGTCGACGACGTATACGGAATTGTTTTGGGAGTGACCGCTCTAATGGTGATCGCTCCTGTCGTTTGGTACGCCAAGGAAGTGCGCAAGCGGATGGCGAAATAGGGTGGCGGCTCGCCTGCCGTGCTAGCCGTGATTTGGCTGTCGCGGCGTGCCCGGCGGTCACGCCCTACCTTTTAAGCGGGTTGGAGATCGAACTTCTTGCCGACGATACTTGCATTTTCCGCGACCTCGTCGTGCGACTCCATTTGGGAGACGCAGGCTGAGAGGTTCGGGTTTTGCAATGCCCACAGGTACGCTTTCGCGAATGTCGAGAGTTCTGGTTCCTGTGGTAAGGTTGTATTCAGTTTCTCACGTCGCCACTCAGGTTGGTCATTCATCGCGAAAAGGCGTGCGACCTTCATTGCTATCAAGCCCATGCCAGCTTGTTTCGCTTTGTAGATGGTTGGTTCGAGGGCCGCGTGATTGGCGATATTGTAGGCGAACATCGCAGCATCGTAGTAGCCGACTTCGATTGCTTTGGCGAGGTTCGCTCCGACGTCGTTGTGGAAAGAGACCGCGGAGGCACGGATCAGACCTTTCTGCTTAAATTCGGCGAAGATTTCAGCAAGGGTTTCGTCTTCTATCAGATCGGGCATCGCGAGGCCGTGAGGGCAGTGGAGCACGTCGATGTAGTCGGTTTGAAGGCGGGCTAGCCCCTCTTCGAGCAATTTGCGGGCGTGCTCCTTGGCGCGTTTTTGCCAGGCGACTTTGTGGCCATATTCCTTCAGCATGAGGTAGCGGAAGTAAGCCTTCGGGATCTGCGCTTCCTGACCGCCAAAATAGTTCATGTGGTAACCAGGCTTGAGGACGGATCGCTCGATCATCATCTCCTCACCTTTTTTGCGAATCTGCTCTATTTGGGATTCGGAAAGGTCCTTTTGGATCTCCTTGATCGCCCAACTCGCATAGCCGTAGTACCCGCTCAGTTTTGTCGCGAGGAAGATCTTCTCGCGATTTCCGCTTTGGGTAAGGTAGTCACCAATGTTCGACTCGACAGCGCCTTGCCCGTAAGCGGAGGCCGTGTCCAAATAGTTAATACCCCGGTCGATTTCGTCGTCGATAATCGGAAAATGCTCGGGGGACTTGTAGGCGAAGCTGCCGATGACGAGCTCTGAAACCATGAAACCAGTGCGCCCGAGCATGCGGTAGGACATGTCAGGGTGACGGTTGCGCCAAATCGGAGTTGGAGCGTTCGCAGGCTTGGCGTCCTCTTTCGAGACGGCGTTGGCGAGAGGTAGGCCTCCTGCGGCCAATGCGAGCGAGACGGATTTCGCTCCGGTCGATTTGAGAAAGGCACGGCGAGACGTGTTCGGGCTAGCGTCGTTGTTCATAGGCGGGAGGACGTTAGCAGAGCCATTTAGAATTCAGCAATCGATATACGGGCTAAAACTATCCAGTGAGAGCATTTAGTAAACTATTCTACCGGGCCTAGCCCTTCAGAGTGCGGGACAAGGACTTCAGTTCGCTACGGTTGGCGGATGAGTGACGTTTTCGTGAAAGTTCGCTGGTGATTTTATAGAGGTGTGTTCTGAGGAAACTGCTGTCCGCGTTTTGGTGGGCGAAATCGATGAAAGCTTCCAAGCGGGATTGGTAGTTCTCTGAGGCTGCCGCTTTGTGACTCTTGTCCTTCAAGCGTTCGGCCAAACTGTGGGTTTCGAGTAAGAGCGTTTTTAGGAGATTGGCGCGATAGGTGGCCTGTTTTTCGGAGCCTGATTGGGCGAAACGCTCCAAGGCGAAGTCGAATCCTTTGTCTGTTAGCGAAAGTTCGCCGATTAGGAATGCCAATTCGTTGGGGCGAAGCTCTTCAAGGGAGAAGGTCGCGAGGCTGAAAGTATTCAGATTTATGGGATGGAGGGTGCGGGCCGCATGGTAAGTGGCCACCCCGAAACCGCGTCGCTTATCGGAACGGATGAGTGGATGGGCGACAACACCCTTTTGCGGAGATTGGAAGCTGAGGCGTGTGTTCGCGGTGAACTGGTTCCGATAGAAAGTTCCTTCAAGAAAACTCTGTCCCTTCAAGGTTTGGGTGCTCGTTTTGTTAACCAATTTCAAACCGAACTGTGGGAGGAAATCGGTCCACTCAGCGTTGCGGGCCAAATTTGGAGAGGCGACGAATAACGAGCCCCCTTGACGGTAGTATGACTGGAGGTCTCCTGCTGTATTAGAATCTGGATTACGCCCGAGTTCGGCGACGATGTACCCCTCGAGATAGCTTTCAAATAGAGATGCTGCGGGAGCACTTGTTTCCTGATCGAGCGAGAAGAGGTCGAAGTTGAGGCCCTGAGAAGCGAGCCTATCTTTTAGAGGGCGCAAGTCCAACGCTCTATGATCTTGGATGAAAACGAGCAAATCCGATTCGGCAGCGTAGCGTTTGCTAACGAACGAGCGAGGAAAGCGGTAGCGTAGTTGAACGATATCCTGACTGGTGAGCTCGAGGGTTAAGTCTTGGCCGGTGAATTCGACTTGTTGATCGATTAGGTAGCGAAGGGATAGCTCGTTGGAGCCGGCGGATTGGAGAGCGGGCAGAGAGTGGGTGAGAAGAGTTTGGTCGTGGGAGTCGAGTAGGCGTAGCTGGAGATCGGACGGAGTGCTTTGCGATGTGGGATTCACCAGCCTAGCTGCCGTGTAGTTCTCATCGTTTGAGAACAAACGGGCAGGGTGATTGATCTCTGTGAGCTCAAGTGGGTAGTCGACAACGAAGCGGAACGTTTGGCTGTGTTCGATACGCCCGAATTCGATGAGTTCGGCTTTGATTTTTACTGTTTGCTTGGCGAGTGCGTTTCGTCGAATGAGGCCGCTTAAAACGTGGTCGAGACTCACTCGACTCTGCGAGGCAAGGGGCGGAAGTGTAAAGTCGGATACAGTTCTGTTGGCTGGACCTTCAAGGATGTGAAGGCGGATCTTTGCTTGCTGCGCGCCTTGAGTCGTAAGTCCTAGGTTTTTTAGATCAATCGAGAGGTGGAAGGCTTCGTTGATAGCGAACACACCGTCACGATTATCATCCTCCAAGTGGAACCGAATGTCGTCTAGAACAGCGTTTGTTTTGTAATATTGATCTCTATCGGCGAAGCCCCGGGCTTCTTCAGTTGCTAGGAAGGAACGAATATTGTCCTGGTATCCGTCTTGATCGCCTCGCTCGAGGTGGGCGTTGTAGCGCCCGTTTTGATACGCGTCTTGGTAGAGCTGCGAGTCCGTATCCGGTGAACGGAACGCTTTCTCGCGCACCTGCTGGTAGAGGCCTGGGTAGTCTCGATTGAAGGTTTCAGCTCGAGCGTTTTCGAAGTAGTGATCGAACGCGGAGCGCTCCGCTTCATCCGCTATATCCCGGTAGAGGCTGGGGTTTGAGTAGATTCGGATGTTGTTCTCTGCAGAGCGGTGAAAGCTCTGCTCGAAGTGGAACGCGTATGCCTCTTCGTATTCGATTCGTGAAATCTTTTCGTAGTGAGTTCGGTATTCGTCCTCGAAGTAGTTGTGTAGGCTCTGGGTTGGAATGCGTACAAATGGAAAACTTCTCGGTTCGAAGAGATGTGGATGGAAGTCGATGATAAGGTCGGGCGGCGCTATGGAATCATGAACGCTGCTAAGCTGCAAATGGCCCGGAAGAGGGAATGTTTGTAGTGCCGGCTCCTTTCTGTTCTCGAACGGAATGGCTCTCAATCGGAGTTGCGGAATTTTGGAAGCTCGTTTTGCGAGAGATACCCAGGGGCGTGCGTCTACGTTGTATTCAAGATCTAATGAAGGCGTGTTCTGTAGGGCTTGGTTTGCGTAGTAGTCGTCCGCCCGATTTACTCCTGGAAGGTAACGAGCGTAGGCCTCGTTTTGAGCGCGCTGACGTCCGTTTTCGTAAGCGTCGTTGTACGACTGCTCCGTGCTATCAGGGGACTCCAGGTGCGTGTCGTAGCCGTCGCGATAGCCTCGCTCCTCCCATGCGTCAGCTTCGCCTGTATCGTATGCGAGGCGGACAGCTTCCGAAGCACCAGAGGAGGTGCCTTCTTGGGTACCAGATTGGCTGCCGAATTCGATTGCCGATTGTTTCGCCTGATAGACTCCCAATTCTTCGCCAAGCGCCCGTCCGGCTTCGTTTCCGATTCTAGAGCCCTCTCTTTCTCCATCGATGGCGCCTCGGTCATGTGCGTAGTCGACGGCAACTTTTGCGAGATCGCCTGCCAAGTAATGAAGGTGGTCCTTCGCTTGCTCGATGTTTTGCTTAACCTGGTCGAGTTGCTGTTTCGCAGTGTCTCGATCTGATTTGAAGGGGAGAATGGCGATTTCTAGTTTCGGTAGTCGGTTTTGCAGCACCGGAATCTCGCTGTTGAGTTTGAGGATCCGGGCTCGATTACGAGCGATACTCGGATGGCTCGGGTTTGTCTGCGATAATCGTTTATTCTGAGCCTGCAGCTTCTGGATCTCTTTTGAGTAGGCTGAGAGTTGAGATTGGATACGGCTGATCTCTTGGGAACGTTGCTCATATGAGCGCTTAGCTGATTGGTATGCTGATTTTGCGGCTTCCAGGTCGTAGTCGACTGGATTTTGAGACGGAAGCTCTGCCTGAATCGAAATGACTAAGACGAAGGACAACAAAGTGGGGATGAGGAACGTTCTGAGAATGAGGAGCATATCGGTCGTTTTTGACGAAGGAGAGGTCGGCTCTATTCAGCAGATTCTGAAGGTTGATCGGGGAAAAGGGAAATTCTTTGTTCCGACGATGATGCTCTTATTTGAACAGGATTCATAGAAAGGATGAGTGAAATTCAACAGAAAATGTAAAAATATTTTATATGTAACAGTTTTGCGACAAGTGGCCTGTAAAAAGCTCAAAGGCGGATCCCTCCTCTGGAATCCCTTTAGTGGAGGCTAACTCCGCCTCTTTTTGAGCAGGCAATTGCTTGTTTAGTGGAGGCGTTTTCGCGGCTTCGGCCGTGATTGTTGCTTTGAATCGAATGCCAATTAAAGAAGTAGAAAAGGAATACAGTTACGAACATATCTCGGGGCTTTCTCGAGACTTGAACCGAAGCATTAAGGATGCCTTGGAGCACATTACCTCCGTGAACAAGCAGACGCGAATGCTATCCTTCAATGCGCAGATCGAAGCTGCGAGAGCAGGAGGATCCGCCGGTGCAGCATTCGCAGTAGTGGCTCAAGCGATACAGGATTTGTCGGACCGCACTTCTGGTGTAACGAGACAGCTAAGAGAGAAGACACAGGGTACGATAGACGAAGTCAGTCATCTAGCAGATGTAATGGCGGACCGGATGCAGGGAACGCGTCTGGCGGATCTCGCCCTGAACAACATCGATTTGATTGATCGCAATTTGTATGAACGTACCTGTGACGTTCGTTGGTGGGCGACGGATTCCTCTCTGGTGGATGCGCTGAGCTCTATGGAGAGAAAGGATCTAGCCTTTGCGTCGAAGCGGCTTGGGGTTATCTTGTCGGCTTACACAGTGTACTATGATCTCGTTTTGACGGATCTAGAGGGCAGGGTCGTCGCCAATGGTCGCCCGGGACAGTACCACAGCGTTGGTCGCGATGTATCCAAGTCCGAATGGTTTCAGACAGCTCGGAAAACGAGCAACGGTGACGAGTACGGGTTCGAAGGGTGTCATCCATCGGATTTGGTCAATGGAAACAGGGTACTTGCATACTCTTGTGTCGTACGTGAGGGAGGCGATCAAAACGGACGTCCGCTAGGAGTTCTGGGGATCCTTTTCAATTGGGACGAGCTTGCTCAAGTGATCGTGGAAGCGACTCCGTTACCCAAGGAGGAATGGCAGCGTTCCCGCGTATGCATCGTTTCTGAGGAAGGAAAAATTCTTGCCGATACGGATGGGGAGCAACTGCGAGGTGATCTTGGATTGGATCTAGACGATATTCTCAGGAGCGGGATAACGTATTCGGAAATGAACTATCGAGGGAAGCCAGCTCTTGTGGCGCGCGCTTCTGCCCCCGGTTATGAGACGTACAGTACTGGTTGGTATTCAGTCATCATCCAGGAGCGAATAGGGAAGAAAGAGACAGCCGACGAAAAGCGGGAGAAAGCCAAAGCCGAAGAGGATCAGTGCGAAGTATTGTTCGGATCGCTGGATGCCTTAGGCAGCAGGTTGTAGTGGTAGGGGCCGACCGCCGGGCGGACCGTGGCGGTTGGATGTGATTAGGAGTTGGGATTGGATGTTGGGCACTGCGGCGTGCCCGGCGTGTCTGGTCAAGATACATGGTTAACAGGTGTTAAGAGACATGGTTAACACTTTTTGATGCCGTGGATGGAGACCGATA
>NZ_JAENIL010000107.1 GCF_016595505.1 Pelagicoccus mobilis
GATCCGCTACCAGATTGGCTCACAATCGACGAGGACACGGGTGAACTCTCCGGCACTCCGGAAAACGACGACGTCGGATCCATATCGGTCACAGTCACTGCCACCGACGAATCCGGCGAAGAAGCATCCGCAACCTTCGGTATCCAAGTCGACAACACGAACGACGGACCAACAGCCACGGCCATCACCGATCAGACAACTGACGAAGACGCCGCGTTCAGCTTGGACGTATCCGGAAACTTCGAAGACGCAGACGCAGGAGACTCGCTCACATTCTCCGCGACTCTAGAAAACGGTAATCCACTACCAGATTGGCTCTCCATCGACGAAGACACAGGTGAGCTCTCAGGCACTCCGGAAAACGGAGACGTAGGTTCCATATCGGTCACCGTCACAGCAACCGACGAGTCCGGCGAGGAAGCATCCACAACATTCGGTATCCAAGTCGACAACACGAACGACGGGCCGACTGCGTCCGCCATCACCGATCAGACTGCTAACGAGGATGCAGCGTTCAGCTTGGATGTCTCAGGTAACTTTGACGACGCCGACGTCGGTGACACTCTCACCTACTCTGTTGAGCTTACCAACGAATCCGGGCAAACAATCGGTGACGGTTCTCTACCTGACTGGCTGAGCTTCGACGAAAGCACAGGGCAGTTCTCAGGCACTCCTGCCAATGACGATGTCGGTATGATCTGCGTTAAGGTGACTGCCTCCGATGGAACAGCCTCAGCGAGCGACATTGTAGCAATAACCGTTGAGAACACAAATGATGGTCCAGTCGCTACTGCAGACGTCGCCTATCTCGGCGAGGATGACGATACGACCTCTGGAAACGTCCTCACAAACGATTCTGACATCGACCAAGGCGACAGCTTATCTGTTTCCGCAATAAGTGGGGGAACCGTAGGTGCAGAGACATCCGGAACATACGGGGATCTCACAATCAACAGCGATGGTTCCTATACTTATGACTTAAACAACAGCAACGCCACTGTTCAAAACCTCGATGATGGTGAGTCATTGACAGACACTTTTACCTACACTGTATCAGATGGAAATGGAGGGTTCGACACGGAGTCTCTAACAATCACGATCAACGGTGCCTCAGATGGCCTCACAATAACAGGGACCTCCGGAAGCGACACTCTGACGATCGAATCTCCAACAGATGGAGATACCTATGAGGTCGACGGTTTGGGAGACGACGACACTCTAGATCTGTCGGACTACAGCTTGGATGACGCAAGTTTCTCTGATGGATCAATCGTCATCGATCTGGGAAGCGGCGAATCGTTCACTGTTAACTACACGAATGTCGAAACGATCCAATTCTCGGATACATCTGCCTCAATAATCAATGGAGACCAGTCAGATACCTCCTTCTCAGGAGAAGCCGTCTTCATCGACGGAGACCAAGCATTCAAAATCGAACTGACAGGAAATGGGGACGTAGACTACTCATACGACTCAAGCGCAGGCAGTATAACCATCGATGATACAAGCGGCACGAACAACAGTTCGACCCTTACGATAACCGATCTCAACGGGAACGACTTGATTGTCGACTCCATCAATATCGATTCGGATCTCGGAAATCTCACGAGTAACATAGACATCACTACGATCGATATCGCCGATGATAAAAACATAGAAACCCTAACTCTCAGTCATTCAGACGGGAGCGTCGGCACAATTCACTATGAACACGACTCCGACTCCTCAATCACGGTAAATGCAGACGTAACGACTATCACGGCTGACAACAAGCTGAAGGGTGATATCACCGTAAATGGAGATGTCGGTACGATTTTCGCAGACGATCACATTGAAGGAGACATAACGGTAACGGGCGATTTGGATACGCTTTCTTCTAACAAAGAAGTTAAAGGAACCAACGTCGATGTTGATGGGAATCTAGGTACGGTATCCGGAACCAAGGTAAAGTCGGACTTCGACGTTGAAGGAGACATCACTTCCATTACCTCTACTTCATCTAGCATCGAAGGGTCATTCTCTGTTGGCGGTAATGTGGGATCAATCACTTCAGCCGATGACCTTAAGAGCACCATCAATATCACTGGCGATGTCGGATCGATAACTGTAGCTGACGAAATCAAGGATCACGACATCACAATCGGTGGTGACGTGGGAGTCATCACAGTCGGAGACAACCTGAAAGTTGATATTACGATCGGTGGAGATCTAGATTCGATAGATATCGCCGGAGACCTCAGTGGAAACCTGTCTGTCGATGGGACAGATCCTGTATCAGAGGGAAGCGATAGCGACAACACGATAACAACAGGTTCGGATCTAGACGTTGTCTATGCCGGCAAAGGGGACGATACAATCACCACAGGTGATGATAACGACCTGATTCACGGGGAAGATGGTGATGACACAATTAACGCCGGAGATGGAAACGACATCATCTATGGAGACAAAGGCGATGATACCATCAACGCTGGTTCCGGCGACGATACGATCAATGCCCAAGAAGGATACGACGATGTAGACGCAGGAACCGGAGATGACACCATAAGGATCGACTACGGCACAGGAACGACCGGAGGCAGCGGTTCGGGATCTGGTAGCGGGTCAGGATCAGGTTCTGGTTCTGGCTCGGGAAGTGCGTCCGGCAGTGCATCTGGTTCTGCTAGTGATGGCTTAGACTTCGGTTTCTTCGACGGAGGAGAAGGTGATGATACTCTCGAGTTCGAAGGTACCAACCTGGAAATCGATTTCACAAACATTGGTGCCGACAATGTAGAAAACATGGAAACCCTCGACATTACAGGAGATGGAGCCAACACCCTCCGTTTGAGTGCGGAGGATGTTCTCGATATGACAGATAGTGAAAACCGACTGTTCGTTGACGGAAACTCTGACGATACAGTCGAGATCTCAGACACCTACTCAAGCCAGGGCACAGAGTCGATCGACGGAGTGGACTACAATCATTACTACGATGCGTCGACGGATACACACCTCTATATCAACAACGATATCAACAATATCGAAACCTGGGGGTAGTTTTCGCATGGATACAGTTCAGAAACAAACTGCACTCACGACTCTTCAACCGATTCATAGTACAATTTCTCCGCAGTCGATAGCGGACTTCGTTCAGGAAAGGTACTCATTAGAAAGCGGAATGGTTTGCAGCTATAAACTGCGAGGTACAAACGACATCTACAAACTGTCGAACGGAGAAAAGAACTACTACGTTCGCCTCAACCGTAATCACATGCGAAGTGAGGCTGAAATATCCAACGAGCTGGAGATACTGACAACAATTGGTATCCAATCTGGTTGTGTCGCTCTCCCTGTCACGGCGAACGATCACAGCAAGTACCAATCAGCGTCAACGCCCGAGGGGATTCGCCAACTCGTTGTCTTCGAGGAAGCAATAGGAGTAACGGACAACAAGCCTCAGCCACATCGCTTAGCACAGGCGGGCAGGACACTTGGAAAAGTCCATAATTTTTCGTCTTCACTTCCTCAATACAATGAGTTGCCTCGTTACGATATTGCTACCTGCATTACACAAAGTACGAACATCGTCTGCGACTTCTTACACAAGGATCCCGAACTGAGGCGACACAGTCTGTTCTACCAAAAGTTCTCCTTGGCCCTTAAACGAGAACTTGAGCATCTCCCAACAGACCGTTTCAGCTACGGTTTGATACACGGTGACTATCTTTTCGGAAATTTCGTATACGACAAACAAGGGAAAGCGACCGTTTACGACTTCGACCGAATCGGATACGGGTGGCACGCTTTCGACATAGCAACTTACCTTGGGCACCTCACGTCGCACAGCAACGTTGCGTCGCCCTCAACTCTCTTCAACACATTGACTGAACACTTTCTCTCAGGCTATCAGGAAGAGTTCACAATCTCCGAAAGCGAAAGGGAAGCGCTTCCTGTGATCTACCTAATGAGACGCCTACACATGAGAGCTCTTTGCTGTTTGCAATTCATCGATTGGAGCAACCAGTTTCTAAACAAACACAATTGGCATCGTGATATTCGTAAAACGAAAATCTGGGCGGCCCAAATGTGTGGGCTTAGCTTGTAGCGGGTAAGGATTAGAGCGTCTTTAAATAGGCCACAATATCGGCAACATCTTGCTCATTTAGACCAAGCTGATCCGCCGAGAGCATTAGAGAGCGATTATACCAATTCACTCTTTCTACTCTTTCTTGAGGAATCATTTGCAAGATCCCGCCCATAGATCGAATCCGTAACGGATCTCCTTGCGACTCGATTAGACCATGAACGATTGTACCATCTTTAAGTACAACCTCTCTCCCTGAATAACCGTGCGCGATGTCGTCATTAGGCTGCACGATAGAACGAATCGTTACATCCAAGCTTTGACGAGAGGCCCAGCCATTAAGATCAGGCCCATAGTCTACACCAAGCTCTCCAATTCGATGACAGGCTAAACACGCCCCGGCTTTTGCCTTCCCACGTTCAATATCTCCCACGAGATTTGAAACATCGTCAACGTTTAACAAATTTTCCACTACAGGTTCTGGTATCTGACTAGGAGCGACAATAATCGTATCAGGATCATAAATACCTTCTTTTTTCAGACGACTATCCACTCCCAAACCTGAATACCGAGAACTCCTGTAATTAAGCAGCCACCACTTCGCTGTCTCGCCGATTCGGCCCTCCTCATTGCTTAAGTTGAATAAAGCATCAACGGTATCCTCAGTTCCTGTAAACGCTATCGCGGTCACTGCATCCAATCGCTCCTGTTCGCTGAGTTCATCCGAAGACGCACGTACTTCAAAGTCACGAACCGCAGCTTCTGGTGTCAATCGCCATGCGAGCGCTGCAAAATTCGGATCCCACTTGATTGGGTTCACTGAACCGACTGACCCCAACAATAACTCGTAGACCGCAGCTTCCTTTCCCGTGCAACCGATCCCCCAAGCCTCAAGCAAAGTGCGGTCAATCGCATCGATATTCAGACCGATGCGTAACAAAATGTCTTTAGATTCAGAGTAGCTAAGATCCCGCATCGAAAGGGCTACTTCCCTGATAACTCGGGAGTCTTGGTCATTCACCATTCGATTCGCCAACACAGCAATGTCGTAATCAATATTTCTAAGAGCTTGATAGGCAGTCGCTCTGACACGTCCATCTTCATGTTCTAAAAGAGATTCGACTATTTTAACCCCGCGATCGCCCAACTCTGCTAACAGCCAAATAGCTCGCAAGCGTATGTACGGGTTTGCATCCTTTAGAAGAGTGGAAACGATTTCAACAGCGTCCGCACCTCTCTCTTTGAACGCCTTGTATCCAATTCCTCTAACATTTACAGCTGGGCTCTTCAGTGACTCTAAAAGCCCCTCGTCTGTGTTTAGTTCTATCTCGGGCGTTACTACTGATTTCCCAGACGGAGCGATACGGTAAATCGTTCCACTAACAGTCTCATCCTTGTCCGCGTGCCCCCCTACTCGAGGATCAAACCAATCAGCAACGTATATCGCACCATCGGGGCCTACTGTCACGTCCGAGGGTCTGAAAAACGTCTTAATGTCATCAGAGAGTTTTCCTCTTTTCCCATCAGTACCGGCGATCTCTTGCTCTTTGTTTGATGTCAGGAAATGATATCGATCGAGTTCGTATCCTGCTCCCCGCGATTCAGGTTTGTATCCAAATATAACGTTAAGTGCGGCTTCGCAGCTCAACAGAGTTCCACGAAATTCGTCCCCAAACAAGTCTCCCTCGTAGAAGGCGATTCCAGTTGGAGCACCGGCACCGTAAACATCTCCTGCCGGCATAATCCCCGGATCCTCCTGCCTCCATTGCGCTGTTGGTATACTCTGACCTGGTCTGCGATCCGCTTGCCAATACCGGAGTCCGTCCCGCGAAAAGAAGCCTGCATTACCATACTCCAATAGATAACTCGTGCGACATGCGGGAGGATCATCGTTGTCGTTTTGGAAGACTTCCCCTCCAGAGGTTACCGTTTGCTCGTAAGAGTTCCGGAATCCATGGCCTACTACTTCTAAACCGGTGCCGTCCTCATTCATTCGCATCGCGAATCCACCTACATACACGTGACCATCATCGCTTTGCGCTCCTGAATACTCAGATGGAAGAATACCATAAAGCGGTTTAGTGTCACGGCCAAGCAAACCAGAGTATGCACTTCCTACACGATATGTGTTGCCATTCCGATCCGTGACAAAAGCTCCACTATTTCCATGGTTAAAGTACAGTTTCCCATCCGGACCAAAGGTCACGGAGTGCAGAGCATGGTCATGATTAATACCATTAAACCCCGTTAATAGAACTTCCCTTTTGTCTACTCGTGGGTCGAAAGCCAAATCTCGATCGACATCTGTATAGACAATCAAATCTGGAGCAGCGGATACATAGATCTTATTATCGATCACCGCAATTCCAAGAGGAGCAATGAGCTCTGGCTCTTGGACAAAGGTCCAACTCTTATCGCAAACGCCATCTTGATCGGTGTCTTCTAGCACTACGATCCTATCGCCCTCTGGATCCCTTCCCTTACTCCAACGATAATTGACTCCTTCAGTCACCCAGACACGTCCCGCATGGTCGATGTCCATGTTGGTCGGATTTCTTAAGTCAGGAGATTTAGCCCAAATGGTAACGTCATAATTACCAGAAGTTTCGAAGAGCGTCGTTGAAACGTGATCATTTGATTGCTCAGCTGCTAGACAAACAAGCGGCAGCAAAACGATTCCAAGGAGGGGTACAGTTCGCATCGTACCTAACTCCTGTAGAAATCGATACGAAATTGAGCAAGGGAATCTAACGCGTTAAGTAAAAGATCCACTGATCGGGGCAAAAAGAAGGCCCCCATCTCCTTTTGGGAAACGGGGGCCGTAATCTGGCAATAACCTACTCTCGCAGGACATGGCGTCCAACTACCATCGGCGGCTGA
>NZ_JAENIL010000108.1 GCF_016595505.1 Pelagicoccus mobilis
CACCGCGCTACGGCGTTCGCCTAGAACTTCAGCTTGCTGAGGTCGGGCATGTCGCCGCCTCCCATGCCGCCGGGCATTCCTCCGCCCATCGCTCCTGGGTTCATGCCGGAAGCTTTCATCTGCTTCATCATCTTCTTCATGTTGCCTTTACCCATTTTTCCGCCGCCTTGCATCTTCTTCATCATCTTTTTCATCTGCATGTGCTGCTTGATGAGCTGGTTGACTTCGGCGAGCTTTACGCCTGAGCCGCGGGCGATGCGGGTGCGTCGGCTGGAGTTGAGGAGCTGAGGCTTCTGGCGCTCCTTGGGAGTCATGGAGAGGATTATGGCTTCGGAGCGTTTCATCTGCTTCTCCGCTTTATCGTCCATGCCCATGTTGCCCGCCATTTTGCCCATGCCTGGAAGCATGCCCATGATGGAGGACATGGAGCCGAGCTTTTTGATCTGGCGGAACTGCTTGAGCATGTCCTCGAAATTGAAATCCCCCGACATCATGCGCTCGGCCATGTTAGCGGCGTCTTTCTCGTCGATGGTTTCCTGGGCCTTTTCAACGAGCGAAACCACGTCGCCCATGCCGAGGATACGGCTGGCCATACGGTCCGGGTGGAAGACGTCGAAGTCGTCTAGCTTTTCGCCGGTACCTGCAAATTTGATCGGTACTTCGGTGATCTCCTTCATGGAGAGGGCGGCGCCACCGCGGGCGTCGCCGTCGAGCTTGGTCATCACGATACCGGTCAGTTGAACGGCTTCGTTGAAGGTCTTGGCGACATTGACCGCTTCCTGACCGATCGCTCCGTCGACTACGAGCAGGACTTCGTCTGGATTGACGCGTCGTTTAAGCTCCTTGATTTCGTCGATCAGTTGCTCGTCGATCTGGAGGCGGCCGGCGGTATCGAAGATGATCAGGTCGTCGCCAGCAGCGAGCGCTTCGCGGAGACCTTCTTCACCGATCGCAGGAACATCTGGAGTGCCTCGTTTTGCAAAGCAGGGGACACCGATTTGTCCGGCAACGGTTTCGAGCTGGTCAATCGCAGCGGGGCGGTAGATGTCACAGGCTACGAGGTGAGGCTTGTAGCCATCTTTCTTGAGAGATTTGGCGAGCTTGGCGGAGGTGGTGGTTTTACCGCCACCTTGCAGACCGACCATCATGATCTTGAGCGGCTTCTTGCTGGAGAGCTCGGTAGAGCCTTCGCCGAGGAGGGCGGTTAGCTCGTCGTTGATGATCTTGATGATCTGCTGGCCAGGAGTGACGGTCTTGAGGACGTCTTGACCAACGCACTTCTCCTTCACTCGTTCGATGAAGGCGCGGGCTACCTTGAAATGTACGTCTGCGGAAAGCAGGGCGGCCCGAACTTCCTTGAGCGCTTCGGCCATGTTTTCCTCGGAAAGCTTAGCGGTGCCGCGCAGATGGCGCATCGCGTTGGTGAGCTTGTCAGTCAGACTTTCGAACATAGGGGCTGAACATTGAAGGATAATCCGGGCGGGTAAAGCCTAGGAGAAAACAAAAATCGCTTTGCGATTTTGCCCTTCTTATTCAAGATATAAGCAGCTGCGGGCTGCTTGTCTGTGAGTCTTTTTGCCCAGAGTTTTAACCCTGACCTCTAAATCCCCATGTCTCAAAACGCTATTCGTTCCCTCCTTCTAGTTCTTCTTGTGTTGCTGGTTCCGCTTTCCCGAATGGAGGCTGGAAACACGTACGCTGACATTGCCAAAGCTCAGATGGTGATCGCCGAAATCCAGAAGATCGTCGACAAGTACAACAAGCTGACGATCGATCTCGAGCCGCCCGAGCCGATCCATGGAAATTCAGGCAAGTTCTATTGCCCCTTCAAGGAAGACGGTTCGCTCACCGAGTGGGCGAACAAAGCCTTAAATGTCCAAGCCGGGGCCTACGCGGGAGAAAAGGCGGGCTCGGCTGCCGGAAAGGCTCTCGCTTCCAAGGTTCCTCTCGGGGGGCTGATGAGCAACAAAATCAAGAAGCAGGGGAAGAAGATGGGGGCTATGGCTGCGATTGGTGGCGACAAGTTCGTCAAGAAAACGACAGCGCTTTCCTTCGGCTCCCTTGATGAGCTCATTGTCTATTTGCACGCTGCGGAAAGGGGCAATCCCGACTACCAAAGCGCGGTCGCCTCTGCCATGGCGATTTATCCGGACATGCAGAGTCGGGTGGATTACGCGATCAATCAGGCTTACAAGAAGGCCGCGAAGGCGCAAAAAGAGGCTGCGAAAGCGGCCAAGAAAAAGAGCAAGTAAGCGTAAAATTTAGATCTGAGACTAGGCTGTGGCCTCATTGAGGGGCTGCGGCCTTCTTGTGGCTGCAAATTTCCGACTGGATATTCGTGGGGAATCGCGCAATGTGCCGCCCTTATGAACGAGGTATTCAAGCTGCTAGCAGAAGGCGAGCGACTCAACGAGAGCCAGATGGCCGAGATTCTTGGCATGTCCGTGGAAGAGGTTGAGGCGCAGCTGGAAGCATTGAAGAAGGAGGAGCTCCTCCTTGGCTGGATCCCTGTGCTCAATCCTGAGAAGGATGATTCCCTCGCTGTGCGTGCGGCGATCGAGGTAAAGATCACCCCGGAGCGTGACGGTGGTTTCAATCGCCTCGCTCAACGCATCAGCCGTTTTGACGAGGTCGAGTCTTGTTACCTCATGTCCGGCGGCTACGACTTGCACGTGGTGGTCAAGGGATCCTCGCTGCACAAGGTGGCGAGTTTCGTTTCCGAGCGCCTTTCTACGATCGAAGGTGTTCTCTCTACTGCAACGCACTTCATGCTCCGAGCCTACAAGGAGCAGGGGTACTTGATCGAGCAACCAGCGGAAGATAAGGCGCGTCTCGACGTGACGCCGTAGCGAGGAACGAAGATACAATTCGAATCCTTTCGAGCGGCCGCGACTTTTGTCACGCCGCTCTTCGAGTTTCTATATGTAAGCAATTTTCAATTACGCGGCCGCGATTGGCTGCCTTTCCAACAAACACAAAAATACAATGTCTGAAGATCAAAACCGTTTTGTAGCCGATCATGTTATCGGGCTCCCGCGTTCGGGAATCCGCGACTTCTTCGAGCTGGTGGCGGCGATGAAGGACGTCATCTCGCTGGGTATCGGCGAGCCGGACTTCACAACGCCCTGGCACATACGCGAGGCGGCGATCTACGCATTGGAGAAGGGCCGCACGCATTACACGTCGAACCTTGGTTTGATTGAATTGCGCCGCGAGATTTCAGCTTACGTCGGCCGGAATTTCGGACTCGAGTACAACCCGAACAACGAAGTGTTGGTAACGGTTGGCGTATCGGAGGCGATGGATATCGCGTTGCGAGCCGTGCTGAATCCGGGCGACAAGGTTCTGTATCAGGATCCGTGTTTCGTTTCCTACCACCCGACTGTTTTGCTCGCTCATGGTGTCGGTGTACCGATCAAGACGGATGCTGAATCTGCATTCACTTTGAAGGCGGAAGAGGTGAAGAAGTCTTGGGAACCGGGTTGCAAGGTACTCATGATCAACTTGCCGTGTAACCCGACTGGCGGTGTTGCCGAACGTGCTGAGCTTGAGGAGATCGCGAAGTTCGCGGTCGAAAAGGACATGCTCGTAATCAGCGACGAAATCTACGCGGAGATGACGTACGAAGGGGAGCATGTCAGCATTGGCACTTTCCCGGGCATGCGTGAGCGTACGATCTTCCTGCACGGTTTCTCCAAGGGCTGGGCGATGACGGGTTGGCGTCTCGGTTACGCTTGTGCTCCGGCGGATCTGACCGAAGCGATGATGAAGGTGCACCAGTACTCGATGATGTGTGCTTCTATCGTAGCTCAGGATGCCGGTGTCGAAGCTCTCCGAAATGGCGACGATGCGGTCAAGAAGATGAAGCAAGCCTACCAGCGTCGTCGCGACTTGGTGGTGCGTCGCTTCAATGAGATCGGCATCACATGCCACAAGCCAAACGCGACCTTCTACGCATTCCCGAACATCACTTCGACTGGACTAGACTCGAAGACTTTCGCCAAACGCTTGCTCGAAGAGGAACGTGTAGCTATGGTGCCGGGTACCGCGTTCGGTCAGTACGGTGAAGGCTTTGTTCGTTGTAGTTTCGCAACCAGCTACGATCAGCTGGTCGAAGCCTGCAACCGCATCGAACGTTTCGTAAACAATTGTAAGTAATTTTTAACCACGGATTGTAGGAGGGCAACGCTCCGTCGTTGCCGTATCGACCTCATCCATTCCACCACGGCAATGACGGAGCATTGCCCTCCTGATTCTTCAACCATCATGAACTTCACAGTGGCAATCGTTGGCCGACCGAACGTCGGCAAAAGTCGCCTTTTTAACCGATTGGCGGGTAAACGCATTTCGATCGTACACGACATGCCGGGTGTTACGCGTGATATCATTTCACGCGATCTGGATGACGGTTATACGCTGCTCGACACCGGGGGTATGGGCTTGCTTGAGGGTATGAGCGATACTCCGGGCAAGATCGTTAATGCAGTTGAAGGGCAGATCGAATTCTCGATCGATGCGGCGGATTTGATCCTGTTCGTGGTGGATGGCCGTGAAGGTCTGATGGCTCTGGACAAGCAGATGGCCGAACGCCTTCGCCGTACTGACAAGCGTGTTATGCTGGTGGTTAATAAGGTGGATACCGAGTCGACCGCGATTGATGGGAAGGAGTTTTTCCGCTACGGTTTTGGCGAGCCTTATCTCGTATCGGCGGAGCATGGACGTGGTATCACTCCGCTACGCAAGGCGGTTCTTGCCCTTCGTGACGAAGTGGTTGGTCCGCCGGTTGAAGAAGAGGATGATGGCAAGAAGGTGCTGAAGGTTTGCTTCATCGGACGCCCGAATGTCGGGAAGTCTTCTTTGAGTAACTGCTTGGTGCAGTCGGACCGTTTTATCGTTAGCGATCACCCTGGCACAACGCGGGACTCCATTGAGATGCCCTTCGTTTGGCGTTCCAAGCGTGGTGAGGATTGGCACTTCATGCTGACGGATACCGCGGGAATTCGTAAGCAGACGAAACTGAACTCATCGGTCGAGTACTTCTCTCGCGTGCGTTCGCTCGATGCGATTCGTCACGTGGATGTAGTTTTCATGGTGATCGATGCGAAGGAAGGGCCGACCAATCAGGACAAGGCAATCGCGGGTGAAGCCACCAAGGCAAACAAGCCGGTTGTCGTCGTGGTCAATAAATGGGACTTGGCGCTTGAGGCTTGGGAGAAGGAAGAAATCGACGGTTTTGAAACCGAGAAGGACTTCCAGGAGGCCTTTGCGAAAGGCATTCGCCGCGAGCTCTTCTTCGTGCCCGGATCTCCGATACGGTTTGTTTCTGCGAAAGAGGGAATCGATGTGGAGAAGATTCTCCTTTCGGCCCGTCAGTTGAACAAGCGTCAGAATCGCAAGATCCCGACCGGCCGTCTAAACAACAAGCTCTATAAGATGTCTGAGCGATTGCCTGCTCCGAAGAAGGATGGTCGCCGATTCCGTATCTATTATGCGGTGCACACCGGAAACTACCCGTATCGCTTCAAGGTATTCTGTAATCAGTCCAAGAAGTTGGGTGACTCCTATAAGCGCTTCCTTTTGAAGGGGCTTGTTGAGGAGTTCGAGCTGGAGGGCTGTCCGATGGTTTTCGACTTGGTGAACAAGAAGAATCCATACGTTCAAGAGGAGGAGTAGGGAGAGGTAGCGCTGAGCTTTAGCCCGCGTACTTTTTTCCTTTGTGGACGCGGGCTAAAGCACCGCGCTACGTTTTAAGTTATGGCGTTTCGAATGATTTTCATGGGTTCCGACCCGATCGCTTTGCCGGGGCTTGAGGCTGTTCTCGCGGGCGAGTGTGGAGAGATCGAGCTGGTTGCGGTGTATACCCAGCCGGATCGGCCACGCGGTCGTGGGAAGAAGGTCGTGCCAAACGAAATCAAAACGTGGGCGACTGAGCGGGGGATCCCGGTTTATCAGCCGGAGAAGATGCGCAAGGCGGAGCGTCTTGAAATTGAGGCGATGGGAGTTGATTCAATTCTGGTTATGGCTTATGGCCATATCCTTTCGCAAAAGCTGATCGATACACCGCGACTGGGTATCTGGAATTTGCATACATCCCTTTTGCCAAAATACCGTGGAGCCTCGCCTATTCAATGTGCCGTAGCCAGCGGCGATTCTGAAACGGGAGTGTCTTTGATGCGTTTGGTTAAGGAGATGGATGCGGGGCCTGTGCTCGATGTTGAGAAGGTGGGTATCGGAGATGGGGATACAGCTCTAGATGTAGAGGCCCGCCTTGCCGCCGCGTGCGCTCCGTTGCTGGAGCGTGGATTGCCGCTTGTACATGGAGAAAAGGCTGAGACGATCGAGCAGGATTCCTCCTGCGTGAATTACGTTCGCAAACTGACGAAGCAGGATGGCGAGTTGGATTTTCGTGTTTCGGCTTCTGTATTGGCGCGTCGGATCAATGGGCTTTTCCCTTGGCCTGGCACGCGTGCGTGCTTGGGCGATGTGGCGATCAAGCTGGGGTTGGCGGAGGCTGAAGAAGCGGATGCGCAAGCTGCTCCGGGCACGGTGCTGGGTGTCGAAAAGGCAGGGTTGCGCGTTGCTTGTGGTGAGGGGACTGTGTTCTTAAAACGCTTGCAGCGTCCCGGTGGGAAGATGCTCGACGCAGCGGAGTTTGTACGTGGGTTCGATTTGCCCGAGAATGCGGTGTTCGAATCTCGGGAGATGACGGAACTTGTGACGGCGGAGCACGTCAGGGGATAGTTGATTTTGTAGTGGGAGCGTG
>NZ_JAENIL010000109.1 GCF_016595505.1 Pelagicoccus mobilis
GAGCTGTTTCGAGATTTTTGGCTGGGGAAGTTGCAGCGCTTCCTGTACGTGGCATACGCAGAGGGGGCCGCCTCGTAGCAGGTTGAGGATGCGTAAGCGAGTTTCGTCGGCGAGGGCTGATTGAACTGCACAGATGCGAACTTCGACTGGGCTTTGGGGTCTGTAATTCTACTTGGGCTTGCAACAGCAATGCTATAAGGGATTATCCCGAAACAGTGAAGATGAGAAAGCCAGTTCCGGTGTTTTGTACCGTATCTCTGTTCGTTGTTGTGGGATCCGTTGCCTACTTTTTTTTAAAGCCAAAAAGTAACAAGCCGGACTCTTCTCAGCTGCATGACGAAGCAACAAAAGCGATGGAACCAGGGAAGGAGTCCAACGGCGAAATTGTTGCTCTCGTCGTTCCAACACTGGAAGAACCGAACGTTCGTTCCGCGTTCTCGCGGATCGAAGTAGGATCTGTCGAATCGCTTTCCGAAGAAGCCGGTCATTCGCACTCTTTAGGGCTCTGGTCGGGGAGTATCGAGCCGGCCCCAAATAAATGGAATGCTCCGACTGTAAGCGAACTAGAACCGCTTCGCATGGAGCTCAGCACCCCTGATGGTGAGGAGCATCAGCTTGAGTTTGACCGTTTTGTGGGGACTACGAACGAGAAGGGGACGTACATAGGATCGCTCGTTGGTGAACCTGCGTCTCAAGCTATATTCAGCTACGTAAACGATGCTGTTGTCGCGACGATGCGTTTGCCCAGTAGAAACACGGCATGGGAAATCCGCAACCAAGGCTCGGGAGTTCAGCTCTTTGAGAAAGTGGACCTAAGCAAGATGAAATTCTGTGAGCTTTGTCGTTATGAGTGATTTCTTTACTTGTCTGCTCTCTGTTGGTCGCTGTCTGTTCCTGTCTGCTTGGGTGGTCTTGCTTGCGAGCGACCTCCGCGGGGAAGATCAGACTCTAGACATTCTCGTTGTTTACACACCGGCTCTTGCTTCCTATTACGGAGGAGAGGATGGGGTCGAGGCTTTGGTGCAGAGCTCGTTGATTAGTAGCAATGAGGCTTTCAGCAACAGCGGGATCTCTCTCAAGCTAAGATTAGTCGGGTTGCAACGTGTCGACTACAACGAAGCTGCTGAGGAAATGGAGATCGATTTGGATCATCTCCGGAAACGGGATGGTGTCATTGACGAGGTTCTCGATTGGCGGGAGGACACGGGTGCAGACTTGGTCTACCTTTTCCGCAGCGACACCTACAGTATCGACCACATAGGAATTGCATACCAACTCAGCGAGACGAGCGGAAGCCCTAGCTTCGGTTTTGGCGTGGTCAGCGGGCAGAATGTGCTCAGTGGTCTGGTCCTACAGCACGAGATTGGGCACAATCTTGGTGCGGCCCATGACCCCGACAACACTGATGGTCCCGGGCTTTACTCCTATTCGTATGGACATCGCTTTGGTTCGTCAGATTCGCCTGAGTATTATCGATCCGTCATGGCTTATTCGCCGGGCGTTGAAGTGAACTATTTTTCGGGACCCGATGTTACATTCGATAGTTTCGCCACTGGAACAGAAGAGGCGGACAACGCTAGGACGTTGCGCCAATCCGCTGCTGTTGTCGTGGGATACCGTGGACGTTTGCCGCTAACGCCGCTGGCGCATGCAGGTCCTGACCAGCAAGTGGATGATCTTGACAATGATGGGGAGGCGCAGGTGCTGTTGGACGGGAGTCGTAGCCACTCTGTCGACGATATCGTTTCTTGGGAATGGACATGGGATGGCGGCTCGGCCGCTGGCGAAAACGCTTTGGTCGAGTTACCTGTGGGGAATCACGAGGTGCTACTCACAGTTACCAACCAATCTGGGCGAAGTACGATTGATGCTGTCTCCATTACGGTAGAGCGTTTTTCGGCGATTTCGCGGATATTCGCGAGGAAAGGCCGCTTGTTCATTCTGCGGGAAAATGGGTCGCTCTATGCTGCTGGAAACAACCGTGATGGGGCTTTGGGAATCAAGAGTGATGATTATTCGCTCAGCCAATTCCAGCGTGTTCCGCTCGATGATGTTGTTGAGATCGTGACGAGTGAATACCATACCCTGTTCCTTCTGGGGAGCGGAGCTGTTTACGCGAGCGGTTCGAATCCCAACGGAGCCTTTGGCGCAGGGCCTGATGTTCCCTTTGGAGTCTTGGAGAAGGTCTTCGATGGGGGGATCGTGTCCATCGCGACTGCCTTTGCTCACAGTCTTTTTGTTAGTGAAGATGGGAGGGTTCTTGCAAGTGGATCGGCTTGGGCGGGCAGATTTGGGATGCCGTCGGGCGATTTTCACTACACTCCAATCGAGATATATCCTTCAGGTGCAGTAAAGGCTGCTGCTGGTAACGACTTTTCTGCAATTCTAAAGAAGGATGGTTCCATCTGGTTGGCAGGTGAGATTCTTCGGTATGCCAAGCCGGAACTCCTATCCAACGAGTTTGCGAAATTTCACCAGCTGGCGGCTGACGGTTTCGTCGACATCGCTGCGGGCGCGGGGCATCTCGTTGCCTTAGGGGCGGACGGTAGTGTTTGGACAACGGGATCAGCTGGTTCGGGGCAGCTAGCGACTGGGGAGAGCGAAGGAGAGCAATATGGTTTCTTCAAGGTTTTGGATACAGGCGCTGAAGTGATCGAAGCCGGGCCTTTTTCGACCTTCGTTCGTCTGCAGGATGGTTCGTTTGTAGGTGCTGGCGACTTCTTGCCGACTCAATTCGAGCCGTTCACTGAAGATCAACACGGTTTCGTGACCCTGTTTAAAAGGAGAGCCGTTGAGCTCAGTGCGGGAGCTGACTTTGGAGCTGCGCTCCTGAAGGACGGCTCTGTTTGGGGAATGGGTAACAATCAATTTGGCCAGTTCGGTCTTGGCCCCGATGCGGATGCGAAACTGTCTTTTTCGAAGGTTTCGCCAACGACGAACCCTCTATTCGAAAATTTTGCTCCAACTCCCGTCGGTCGAGTTTCTGGTTTTGCGATCGATTTTGATGGGGATGGCTTTGCCAGCGTGCGGTTCGACAGTTCGGATTCGTTCGACGATTGGGCAATCGAGTCCTATCAATGGACGTGGCCGGATGGATCGTCAGATGAGCCGAATCCCGAACTGCTACTGCCGGTCGGGTCGGTCCCGATATCGTTGACTGTGACTGACGACAGCGGGGTTTCCTCGAGTCAGGATCTAACAATCGAAGTGAAGCCTGCCTCTCCGGTGGCCAGTGTTCTCGCTCTAAAAAATCGTATTCTCATCGTTAAGGAGGATGGCTCACTGTGGGGTGTTGGTTACAACGGATACAACGCTTTTGGAATCGATTCCGATCGGACTCGCTTGGAGACTTTCGAGCCTCTGTTTGAAGAGGGAGTGGTTCAAGTCGCGGGCGGTGAGCATCACACGTTGGTTTTGCTCGAAGACGGTTCTCTTTGGGCAGGAGGTTCGAATACTGAAGGACAGCTTGGGCTGGGAGATGTCAGGGGTCCGGAACCTTTGCAGCAAATCTGGCCGAATGGCGTTGTGGGGATCGCGGCTGGGGCTTTCCACAGTCTTTTTGTCCTCGGGGACGGCCGTGCGATGGCGATGGGGAGTAATTACGATGGGCAAACGGGATTTGCTATCGGTGTGGGGCAGATCCGTACTCCCGGGGTGCTCTACCCGTCGGGAGTGGTTCAAGGACTTGCTTCGGAGAGAGCGAGCTCTGTTTTTCTTGAGGATGGCAGTGTCTATATTACGGATCGTTGGTCCGCCGGAGGGCTTCGCGAACTGGTCGCGTCGGGTGTTGACCGCTTGTTAAGCATGGGGTCGGAGGCGTTGTTCTATCGGACAACTGAGGGAGAGGTCGCTGTGCGTTCTTACGATTCGGGCACGATTCAAGTCGGCGATTATTATTTTGGCGAAAGAAGTAGTCCGCTCGACATTTTCGGAACGTCGCTTGCGCAGGTTTCGGCGAATGGGGTTGATGTCGTGATGGTCGACGAAGAGGGTCGTAGTTTTGGAACGAACATGAAACGGAGCGACAACCGGGCCTTGGCTTTGCGTGAAGACGAGTTCGACGAGCATTTTTCCGGGCAAGTGGTAGCCGTCTCCTGCAGCTCAACGCATCGGGTTTTCATGCTCGAAGACGGCTCCGTTTGGGCAGCGGAGACTGGGCTTGGGAGATATGAAGGGTATCTTTCCGAATTCTCAGATTCAGCTCCCTTAATCAAGTTAGTCGAGGGAAGTTCTCTTCGAGTCAATGAGCCGCCAGTCGCGGAGGTTAGGAATAGCGAACCGGTGTATGACGTATTCAAGCAGGGCGGCGTTGCAGTTCTGCTCGATGGCTCTCTCAGCGGGGATGATAGGGCCATCAAAGAGTGGGAGTGGCGCTGGGACGGCAATGTTGCATACGGTCGTCTTTCCGTGAATACATTTCCGCTTGGCGATACCGAAGTTGTTTTGCGGGTAACAGATTACGATGGAGCCAGCGACACCGAAGTATTCACCGTCTCTGTGAGGGATGATCAAGCGGTCGCAGCTCTCTCAGGCGGTGTGGCGATCCTTGAAAATGGTCAGGCGTATTCGATGCGCCGAGAGGAAACTGGGATCTACGGTTATCCACAAACCTATCTATGGAGTTCCCCGCATGTGGCTCGACTTTCGGTTGATGGGCTCGTCTCAATCGAAGAGAGCGCTGAACGTTTCATAGTCGTCGATGACGCGGGAGGAGCATGGGTTGCTGGAAAAAACGACAGGGGGGAGCTTGGACTTGGTTTTAAGCAGTATAGCGTATCCTCTCCTCGTAGGGTTTTTCAAAGCGGTGTGGTGGATTCAGCGATAGGGAGAGAAAGCCTGTATCTGGTTTTTGAAGACGGGTCGTTGTGGTCGACTGAATATCGTGCTGAAGATGCGCAATCTAGTAATGGGGGTTCCAGCCTGAAAGCGTGGTCACGTAACCGAGCTTCCGGCGTGGTGCAGGTGGCAACTTACGGAAATCTGGTGATCTATCTTGAGGAGGACGGATCGGTGTGGGCTTATGGATACAATAGTTTGGGGGCGTTAGGTCCTTATCGCCATTTCGAATTTATTTCTCCGGAGGAGCCGTATCAGCTGATATCTGGTGGAGTCGAGCAGGTTTATGCGAGCCATGGCAGGATCCTGCTGGTTAAGAAAGACGGCAGTTTATGGGGAATGGGGAGCGGTTGGGGGGATGCGCTGGGGGGCAAGGAAGATTATGTAGATCGGTTTGTACCTATCTCGGCGGGACCTGTGCGTAAGGCCGCAAGCCGCAACAAACTGGTTGTATGGTTGTTGGAGGATGGTTCCCTTTGGGGAATGGGAGCATGGTTTGAGCAGTACGATGGAATCCACCAGTTGCGTTCCCGTCCAATTCAAGCCAGTCCTCTTTTGTTTGGTGATGTTCAAGATTTCACCTTTGCAGGCTCACAAGTCATTGCTTTGCGAAACGACGGCAAGTTGTACGTTGCAGAGAATGGCGACTACGACCAATTGCTCCCTCGCGAAGAGCGGGTTGGACCTTACTGGAAGCCATTAAACAATAAATCGGAACAGAAGGGGCCGCTTCCGCCCGTTGCGAATGCAGGTGACGATGTTGAAATCTATATTAGTAGGGAAAGCGCCAGAGTGATCCTGGATGGTTCGCTCTCGACGGATGATTGGGCGATTTCGAAATGGAGTTGGAAAGTCGGAGATCTGGTCTACAACAGTAAATTTGCTGGGCCTTGGCTTAGTGCTGGCAGCTATGTCGCAGAACTAACGGTAGAAGATGAAAACGGTAATGTTTCCACTGATACGATGAACCTGAATGTCGTCAGTGGTTCGGAGATCCAAACCTCGCTACAAAGGTATTTTTCAAAAGCCGAAATCGATGCGATGGAGGATCCCGAAAACTTGGATTACGATGGTGACAGCTTTTCAAACCAAGACGAGCTTCGGCTCGGAACAAATCCGAATGACTATGATTCCCGTGCAAAGCTCACGGTTTCGAATAAGGATCGTGAGCCTCTTCTTTTTATCCGAGGGGCTATAAAAACTTGGGCACTATCGATAGAGTACTCGTTTGATCTCAAAGAATGGCACGAGCTTGAGGCTGGTCGTTTGAGCGAAGTTCAACACGGGCTGGAGCTGCCGGGGGAGTTTTCCTTGCCTGTCTTTTTTCGTTTTGGGCCTCTTGTTGATTAAGCGTATCCGCGGTGTTTTCTGGATACGCTGGGAGCGCTAGCAGCAGCTTGAGGGGATGCAAGCGACGCTTGTATCGATCTTTTCGAGACGGGCGGAGTCTTTAGCGTAAGGCTCTGACTCGAA
>NZ_JAENIL010000010.1 GCF_016595505.1 Pelagicoccus mobilis
TTGCAAAATCCGACCAACCTAGACGCGGGCTAAAGCACCGCGCTACCAACTCGCCAGCAATCCTTCCCACTCCCCAACCGTTTCACACTCAACAACTCTAGCCCACTCCACCATGAAACTCGCCTCCATTATCTTCGCCTCCCTCGCCCTCGCCATATCCACTTTCGCCCACGACGTCATGCACGCTAAAAAGATCAGCTACGAACTCGACGGCGTTTCCTTCGAAGGAACCCTCGTGTATTCGGAACATGGCGACAATAAACCCGGAGTCCTCATGATTCCAAACTGGATGGGCCCCACAGAGGGCTCACTTAAAAAAGCAAAGAAAATTGCTGGCGATGACTACGTCGTCTTTATGGCCGATATGTACGGTGTCAACCTCCGCCCATCAAATGGCAAAGAAGCCGGTCAAGCCGCAGGCGCAATCCGGGCCGATCGTCCCCTCATGCGAGCCCGAGCCGCTAAAGCGCTAGAAGTTCTAAAAGTCGAAGGTTCTCGAGTCGGGCTAGACAAACGAAAAACAGCAGCCATCGGATTCTGCTTCGGTGGTGGAGCGGTCTTAGAACTCGGACGCTCAGGGTCCAAGGTAGACGCAGTCGTAAGCTTCCACGGTGACCTCATTTCCCCCACTCTCGAAAGCGATGCAGCGAACACAACCGCAAAGGTCCTAGTGCTTCACGGAGCGGACGATCCCTACGTTCCCCAAGATCACGTCCAAACCTTTGTATCCACAATGCAAGACACCAAAGTAGACTGGCAACTCATCCAATACAGCGACACGGTTCACAGCTTTACCAACCCAGCAGCCAACTCGGGCGGAGCGAAGTACAACAAGACAAGCGCCAACCGCTCCTTCTCAGCGATGAACGCCCTCTTCGAAGAGATCTGGGACTAATAAGCAGAGATCATGTTTTTCATAGTCGTCCCAATCGTATTGGGAGCCATCAACTACTACATCTATCGCACAGCGTCGGCGGCCTACCCGCAACTCAGCGTCCTGTTCGCAACCTGGATCATCCTCTCGTTCCTCTCCCTTTTCCTCGCGATTTTTCTAGAAAAGCAAAAGAAGCTCGCCCTCTCCTTACCCTTTTCCTGGATCGGCTACACTTGGTTCGGAGTATCAGGCATCGCCCTCGCCACGATCGCGACAACCGATCTGATTCAGGTAATCACGCAGGCCTTCAACGATCGATTCCAGTTCCAGCTAGTATTCACAACAGTGCTAGCCCTGAGCATTTGGTCCGTGATTGAAGCCAGACGTTTTCGAGTAAGAAAAGTTCGGATACACTCCGAAAAACTAAGAATCCTCGAAAAGCCAATACGCATTGTCCAGATCTCTGATCTTCACCTCGGAGACAGCAGCACAATCGGACACATCCAAAAAATCGTCTCCAAGGTTAATGAGCTAAAGCCCGATATCGTCGTATCCACCGGCGATCTATTCGACGGCTATCTCGAACTGATGGCCCCCTTCGTCGATTCGCTGCGGGAAATCGAAGCCCCCATGGGGAAGTTTGCGGTATCGGGAAACCACGAAGTCTACGCCGGGCTCGAAGAGGCCATGTCCCTCACCGAATTGGCTGGCTTCACATTGCTCCGAGACACCCATCAAGCCGTGACCGCCCACCTAACGATCGCCGGCGTCGAAGACCAATCCGCCCCTTCGATTGCGACCGAGGCCGACGCCCTAAACACTCTTTCCAGCGCCCCCTTCCATCTTCTGCTCAAACACCGTCCCGACTTCGATCCCCAGAGCGAGGGAAAATTCGATCTTCAACTCTCCGGACACACTCATGGCGGCCAGATTTTCCCCTTCCACCTCCTTACTTCCACCGTCTACAAAGCACGCCCTGGACTCAGCGAGCTCGCGCCAAAACAGCAGCTCTACCTCAGCCGTGGCACAGGATCATGGGGACCCCAAATGCGACTTTTCGCCCCACCCGAAATCACGCTTCTGGAACTATCACGATAGGCGTCGAGACAGACACCTCAAAAAGTCAGCGTCCCTTCGAACGGCACCACTTCGTAGACCACCGTCCGGTACAGCTCCCCATCGATGAAAATTTTCAACTCGTAGTTTCCAAGCGGGTCATCGGGTGAAAACCAGAACGGGCTCGAGTACACCTCCCAGTGAATCTCGGACTGCGAGCGGATAAACTTGCCGCCTTCCATCACCGTATACGCCTTCTCCAACTCCGGTGTTATCGTGATCGGTTCGGGAAAGCGAATCTCGAAGTGCCCCATAAAACGCTGCAAGTCCTTGCGAGCCACTTCAAAGCCATGGACGTACTCCTTGTCCACGTTCCGGTAGATGTAGTTAGTCTCCGCGTACACCCGATACTTGCCACCTGGCCCCGGCGCCATCACGCCAAACTTCGAGTTGTATTGCTTGAATTTCTTGTTCTTCGACTTCGCATCCAAGGAGCTAGCTCCAAAAACAAGCGCCAGGCTCAACACCGAGCCAAAAAGCAAAACCATCAGTCTGGATCCACGAACAAAAGAGTAGGCAGCCTTCATAAGTGCCTAGATCCAAACAAAAATCGGGCTCAGGTCAACCTATGCGGTTCGGCTCGACGAACTCAGGAAGCGTCAGCCTCATCCGCAAGCGACGTTCGTCGCTCGCATCCACCTGCTCCAAGGATCCTCCTTGGGCTTTGGCAAACTCAAGCGAAAGACTCAACCCCAGTCCCGTGCCATCCTCGGAGCGGTTGCGAGCCGCATCCGCCCGCACGAAACGATCAAACAATCGCCCGCGAGCCTCTACAGACAAAGGTTCGCAGCTGTTTTCGATTTCCACCTGGAAACGACCGTTCAACCTCCTCAGCTCGACTCGGATCGCCTCCTCTCGCGGACTTCGGTACTTCAAGGCATTGCCAATCAGGTTGTTAAGGATTTGGCGGATCAGAGTATCGTCTCCCGCCGCAAAACCACCAGCAGCGCCTTCCGCATCCAATACGATCCGAGCAGAAGGATCATCCTCCTCAGCCAACTCGACCCACTCCTTTAAACGCTGTCGCAAATCGATTTTCTCCCTTTGCACCTCCAAGGTCCCCGCATCCGCCTTCGCCAAGATAAGCAGCTTGCGGGTGATCGCCTTCAATCGATGGGTTTCTTCCAACAATCCCGCAAGCAGCCCCTGCTGCTCGCTGCCGTCTTCGGTGTTCTGCAAAGCCACTTCCAGCTGCCCCTGCAAAATCGCTAACGGCGTCTTCAATTCGTGCGCCGCATCCGCGCTAAAACGGGTCGCTTGCGTAAAACTCCGCTCCAATCGCTCCAGCATCCCATTGAAATGCTCGATCAATGACGAAAACTCGCTGTACACGCCCTCCTTCGACAGACGGGCATCCAAGCGCTGAGCCGACACATTTTCGATCGCCGCCGAAAGCTGCCCAACCGGACGAATCGCCTTCGTAACGAAAAACCAAATACTCGCCCCCATGGCGATCAAGGCGATCGGAAATACGACCGCGAAGCTGCGTCTCATCAAAACCGTATCCTCTCGAACCTTCTCGTAGTTGACCGCAAACAACACATTGAAGCCACGATGCTTCGCAAAGGACACGCGCCAAAGATCACCGCTCTCCCCATGCTTCACCGAAAAAGACTCAACCAATGGTGGCGGGGCAAGCACCCTCGGACTTCTTCCTCGATTCCGCC
Source organism: Pelagicoccus mobilis (assembly GCF_016595505.1). Taxonomy (GTDB): domain Bacteria; phylum Verrucomicrobiota; class Verrucomicrobiia; order Opitutales; family Opitutaceae; genus Pelagicoccus; species Pelagicoccus mobilis. The sequence goes on from NZ_JAENIL010000010.1 coordinate 3,658, forward strand.
CACCTGGCCCTTCTGGTCCAGGAGGCCCAAAACGAGCCGCTTGAGCATTCGGATCAAAAAGACCGTCCACCAACGGCAGGGCTGACTCATCCTCAAAAAGCCCTTTCAAGTCGCCCCATGTCACCACCTCGAAACGCTTCTTTTCACCCTCTGTCTCATCTGACTCCCTATAACCGTACACAGCCACCACCGCATCCGCACCAAAGCGATGCTCCAATTCGGATCGGATCTCGCCTCCCATCCGATCCCAATAGCGCGAATGAGTAGGCGGAGCAGCCACCCGCGCCACAAAGATATGCATCGAATCGTCTACCTGACGGAGCTTGATCTTCTCGAACGCGAAATTTCCCGCGATGCCAAACCCTAGCATCACCAAGCCAGCGACAACGCTGGTCCAAATCACGATTCTCGCCCGAAACGACTTCATGATTTCCGCATCCGGTACCCTGCGCCACGCACCGTCTCTATCAACTGCAGGTCTCGCCCAGCATCCACCTTCTTTCTCAATCGCTGTACACAGACATCCACTACGTTCGTGCTAGGATCGAAATCATAGCCCCACACTTGCTCCAGAATCTGGGTACGCGTCAACACACGCCCCGGAGAGCGAATTAAGTACTCAAGCAAGTTAAACTCACGTGTTGTCAAATCGATCGAGTCCTCCCCGCGCTTCACCTCCCGCGTGGTCAAGTTCACGATCAGATCCTCCACCTGCATCAAACTGAGCGATTGTCCGCTCGAACGCCGATGCAAGGCTTGGATACGAGCGACCAGCTCATCCAGATAGAACGGCTTCGTCAGGTAGTCATCCGCCCCCATATTCAAGCCTTCAAGTCGCTCGTCGAGCTCGCTGCGGGCCGTAACCAGAATCACCGGCACCGTATTCCCCTCCTTTCGGAGCGATTTCAAAATACTCAAGCCATCCCTGCCCGGGAGCATGATATCTAAAATAACCACGTCGTAGCTCTGCGTCGTCGCATGCACGAAACCGTCGTTTCCATCCTCCGCCAACTCCACCACGTACCCCTGCTCTCTCAGGCCTTTGACTACGAAATCCGAAATCTTCTTCTCATCCTCTACGAGCAGCACTTTCATAAACGATAACCCTGCATCTTTTCGAGAGCTCAGGCAAGGATCCGATTCATTACATTTTTGTAATTCGCTCCGTCATATTCCGGTAATCTACAAGATGTTAAATCGGGAGCATAGAAACGGAAAACAAGAAGATCATCCGTTTCCAAACACTCTAGGAGGAACTAAATCGTAATGAAAACACCACTACTCGTACTCGCTCTCTTCGGAAGCAGTATCGCCGCCACTTCACTCGTCGCAGAACCCGAAGACCGCCCCGCTCCACCCGATCCAGAAACCGTAGTGATCGATCTCTTCGAATTTGACGCCGACGGAAACAACAGCCTCAGCCAAGACGAACTTCTCACCGGATTCCAAGAACTCCGCAACAAGCACCGTGGAGCCCGTCCTGAAGGGCGCAAAGGAGGTCCCCGCATGGGCCGTCAAGGCGGCGAAGGAGACGGTGAACTCAAAGGGCCGCCTCCGGGAGGCAAAGGGAAGAAAGGCAAGAAGGGCAAAAAAGGCGGACGACGCGGCCCACCCTCCCCGGAAGAAATGGGATCTCGTATGATCGAAAATTTCGACGCAAGCGGAGACGGAGAGCTCAACCCGGAAGAGCTGCTCGAAGCCGTTAGCGCAATGCACGAACGCCGCGGCCCTGGTCGCAGAGGCCCCGCTCCTGAAGAAACTTCCGAGTAAGCCGATCGCTGAATCCTAAACTAGGGTACGAAGCAAACATCGATCCGCGCCCCCGCGCTCGCAAAACCAAGCGGGGAACCATTTTTTCACACACAACACACACGGACGGGTCCAGCCTCAGGCTGGGCCCGTTTCGTTTTCACATTCGCAATTGCCCTCACCTTTCGCCCCACTAGCGTCCAAGCAAACGAAATGCTAACGGAACGCGATCAGATCCTCTTCAAAAAAGCCCTCACCTACGCCAACGGCTACCGCGAGCTCGGCATGTTCGACGATGCACTGACGGAACTGAAAAACCTCGATACGCGTTACGAAAACGAAAAAGAGCTGCTTCAGATGCAACTGGCCATTCTCATGGAAGCCCGTCGCTGGAAAAAGGCCCTCCCCATCGCCAATCTGCTCGCGGCCAACCACTCTTCCGATCCGGGAAACCTCGTCAATCTCGCCTACGTCACCCGTCGAGCCAACAGCCTCGAGGGAGCAAGAATCATCCTCGAAAACGCAGCCAAACGCTTTCCCAAAGAGGCGATCATTCAATACAACCTAGGTTGCTACGCCTGTTGTAACGACGACTTGGATACCGCAAAAAAGCACCTGCTCGTCGCCTTCAGTCTCGACAAGAACTACCTCGATATGAGCGATACCGACGACGACCTCGAACCGCTCCGCGACTGGCTAAACTCCATTCCCAAACCAGACGAGACGTAGCGCGGTGCTTTAGCCCGCGTCCAAAATACTACTCCGCGGGCTAAAGCTCCGCGCTACAGACACGCCCCTACCGAATCTTCTTAGGATTCACGCGCTCCACCTTCGTCAGCTTCGCCCGGAAAAGCTCTTCCATCAAAACCTTGGTCTTTTCGGGTATCCGCTTTTCAACCACTTCGATGTCCGGCAATTCGGCTCCATCATCCGGGATGATGTCCTCCTCACGTACCGGCATCGCTCCGCCGTAAATCTCAGCCAAGTCATACTCATCCGGCTGATCGACATAGCTCTCATCCGCCTGCGTCTCCTCATTGGGAAACGGGCTTGCCTCATTCGCTCCTACAGGAACTTTGCGCTCGGGAGCTGGCGCGATGCTCGTCTTGACGTAGGGCTTACGCTCCGGGACCGTCAGTCGTTTTTTTTTTCGTCTGCAGTCTCCGGCAACCCTTCCGCGATCGTCGAAAGTTCACGAATCAGACCGTCAATCGCACGAGCACGACACTCTTCAGACGCCTTCAATAGAGCGACCTCGAAGTTCACCTTCTCGCTCAAGCCAAACTTCAAACCAGATTCGCTCTGACGCAGGCTATCGAGCAAACGAGTCAAAGACTCCGTACTCAACTCCTCGCCCAAGCTTGCTGTCCTGCCGCCGCCACGCACCGCCTCAAGCAAAGCCTGACGCACGCGAGACTGGAGGTCGACCAGAGCTCGATAAAAATCTTGTCCCGACGCGTCGAACTGATCGCTCAACTCGAGCAAGCGCGGGTGATCCCCGGTAGCGATCGACTTGGCCAGCTCGTCGATATGCTCGCCACTCACAAGACCATACACCTGCAATACGTCCGGCTCGGTAATCTTGGTCCCACAGAACGCGATCATCTGGTCGAGGATCGATTGCGAATCACGCATTCCGCCATCCGCGAGACGAGCAACCGCCTTGAGAGCCTCCTCGTCGGCATCGATTCCCTCAGTTTCGCAAATCAAAGCCAATCGCTCGCGAATCAGATCTTCCGGGATCGGCTTCAGGTCGAAACGTTGGCAGCGGGAAACAATCGTCGGTAATACCTTGTGAGCCTCAGTCGTCGCGAAGACGAACTTCACGTGCTCGGGCGGCTCTTCGAGAATCTTCAGCAAAGCATTGAAAGCGCCCGTAGAGAGCATGTGCACCTCGTCGATGATGTAGACCTTGTACTTGCCTTGACTCGGAGCGTACTGAGCGTCCTCGCGAAGCGCTCTCACCTGCTCCACGCCATTGTTGGACGCTCCATCGATTTCCAGAACGTCCATACACGTACCCGCCATGATCGCCTTACAGATCTCGGAATCATCAGGCGGTTCAGGCAAGGGGCCGTTTTCGCAATTAAGACACTTCGCAAAAATGCGAGCAGTCGTGGTCTTACCCGTGCCGCGAGGGCCAACGAAGAGATAGGCATGAGCAATACGGTTTTGCTCGATAGCGTTCTTCAAGGTGCGGACCACATGATCCTGACCGACAACCTCGTCGAACTTCTGCGGGCGCCACTTGCGGGCAATAACCTGATAGCCTTGGCTCATTCGTTTGGGAAAGGAGGTGGGCGGACGCCCATAAAAAGGGAAAAAGGTGGCCAGGCACCCTACGGCGCATGTGGAGCGTGACTACCGTTGCTACCTTCCGGTCCTGGCGGGATTCGCCCGTCCATCATCGCATAGGACCTGGCCGATGCAGAACCTCGGATCTACCACCGCCCATTTCAACCTCTATTTTTAACAAAATTCCACTCCCCTCGGAAAACGTTGATCGAGCCTCTCAAAAGCCGAATTTCAGCGAATCCCCTACCAGAGTGTCTCCACCCGAACTTTTAGGCTACGCTCCTCGAGAGGCGGTTTGATTACCATCAATTTAGGGTGGTTAGGATCAGGCAGAAAACGGGAGGAATATACGACTCTCTCGCTCCCCTCCCACCGCACTCGCAACTGGATTCGGCGCGCGTCGCGATTTCCCTCCTCAAAGCAAACCACTTCCGACGCATCGTGAGGAAGCTGAAGCGACACCTCCCCGATCTGACCTAAAAGCTCCGCTCCACTCAGGTTGAGAAAACGCACGCACCCTGCCCGCCACACACGATCCGACTCATCAAGCGTCAGGACCTCATACTCCTGCGACTCCTCGAAATCCGAGGTCTCGAAAAATACGAGCAGCAAAACTTCCGACTCTTGCTCAAACTCAGCCCGCCCGACTTCGATCTGAACGAGAGCGCCTTCTTCCTCGACCTCCTGGAAAAACTCGATCGTCCCCTTGGCCTCAACCACGGAGTACTTTCGAGATTTCTGGTTCGGCAAAAACTCAAGATAAACCCGCTTGGGTTCCCCCTCGGAAGCGTCTTCAAAGAAAACGCCCTCAAACAGCCCGTCGCCATAAGCCAGCACTCGAAACTCAGTACCGGGTTCCTGGGCGTTGCCGATCAACACCACAAAACACGCAACTAAAACTAGTATGATCGTTTTCATATCTCAGAGGGCGAAAGCCAACGAAACGCCACCACTTCAAACTCCCTTCCCAACTCAGACGCGCGATGCAAGCTATGAACGCGCTGAACGACTGCCTCACAATACGCTCTCGCCCAAACCTTCGTAGGATCAGCCGGGCTTACCGCATCGCCGTAAGCTCGAACCACAAACGTGTCACTCCGCGCAGAAATGTAGGCTCCAATCAAATTAAGAATAGTCGCCTGACTAAACTCTGCAGGCGATCCAGCAGTCACCCAATCCGCTTTGAAAACGCTCTCCCCATCGACTGCTATTTCCGAATGGGCATCGGCGATCGCATTTTCCAAAACTCCAGAATCAGCAAAATCCTCCAGCGACTCGAACCTCCCATCGTTTCCAGTCGTATATGGACTCACTCCCTGAATACGTTCCCGAATGTTCGCCACAATGTGTTTTGCCAACAAATCGAGATCAGACTCTTCGAAGGAGAAAACACTCTTTCTCATACTCAAACGGAACTGATCATCTGAATCCTCCGGAGGCGCACCGAAATAAGCCAAGTCCTCTCCTCCCGAAGGGTGATTGAAAAGCAAATACACTTCCGTGGCGAGAGTTCCATTCCCCGTTCCGCCATCCTCAATATCGTCAAAATAGTCGTGCCAAAACGGATTCGCAGAAGCGGGAGCAGACTTCAGCAAAGCCGCCCACGAATCAATCGAAGTCGAGTGAACATTGAACATGCCATGCACGAACAAGCTATCCGCAGAAGTAGCTGCCGTCAGATCCGCAGCAGAAGCGTCATGCCGGGCACGGTAGCCTGTATTCGGCAAAGGGTCACCTAAGCCCCAGGTACTCGTTCCTTTGGGGACCGTCGAGAAAAAGTACTGATCGAGAAAATCGTTATGGCTCGCATCGACAGCCCCGACCAGAGCTGATTCCCAACTACCGCTGTACGCACGAGAGAGCTGTGCGGGCGAGGTCAGCTCCTGTTTGGGAATTTGCAAAACCGGCACATCGTAAGAGACGTCAACGGTATCCGTTAAGTCACTTGGGTTGTAGCCAAAAGTCTCGTTGTCCCCATCCAAAAACTGAGGAGTCTTGAAGGCATTGTTAGCACTAAACAAAGTGCTGTCCTCCGAATCCGAAACAAGCAAATCCGTATCCAAAGGATGATAGCTCGAAAACGAGGCTTTGCTCGTATCCTTAACATCCCACCCGAATCCCAAAGATGGTGATCCTACCTCGATTGTGTTTCCGTCAGCCCCTGCCGGCAAAAAGAATGGGGAGCTTAAACTATAGGTACTTAAAAGTGTTGTCGTATCGTCGGCCTCCTTCAAAAAAAGTTTCACTTTGAAGTCCGAGACTTCGAGCGTTTCACCGTCTCCAAATTTCAATACAAATTGCCCAACATCCTCCGTCAATGTGACTGTCCCGGTTGCCGCCAAAACACGGTCATCGGATGCAATTTCATCCGGGCCAAAGCTGAGAGGGAATGGGGCGTCTCCAGATACATCCCCGCTACTCGGACCAGTGTAGACAGCGATTTGCCCTGGACGTAACTGATTGCTATCGCTCCCGAGGCTAAGAATCTCAAAGGACGCTGTCTCTGAAAGATTCGCAAGATCCACTCCCCAATCCCGACTCCCAAAACCTGAATTAAACCAAACCGAAAGCTCGGGCAAATTTTCCATCTCCAAAATCAAACTGCCACTCCCCAAATCCAAGGTTGAAGTGAACGGATTCCACAACTCGAGCGCCGCCGCAAACGATAGGTAGATGGTTTGTTCACCGACCACGTCCGACGACAGATACACCGAATAATTCAAGTTAAACTGTGTGATCACAGGCACGATCGGGAGGTCGCCGCCTTGAACAGGAAAAGCATGAGCATCGTAGCTGACAGACGTGGAAGCAGCGGATTTCGCCAATACCGAATAATCCTTGTAGTGGGTATCATAGTCAGAATCGCCTGTATCCACCAAATTGGACAAATCCGTCCTAAAGCCTCCCGCCGCCGTGTTCACAAGCAGTCCCTTCGACAAGGGCGTAAAATCGTGGAAGTAATCCTGATACTCGTCCTCGTCGAGCCCCAGAAGAAAACGTTCATCTTCACTCGCTGTACCAAACCGATCTCTAAATTGAAAATCGTTCGCAAACGCATCGATTCTCATCGGGTTTGAATTGCTCAGCGACGCTTGAGCTCCTTCCTGATTCGTATCCACGATATCTGACTCGTATACCGGTTGGGTCGCCCGCAATTGCCTCAATCGTCCACTACGGTCATCAGAATATTCATCATGATCGACCGAATCAGTATTGTCGTACAACGCGTAGCTCGCCTTCACACCGAGATCCCCGATCCAGTACGCGTAGTGACCAATCGTTCTGGCGTTCGCATACCCCTGCACGTCTTCAACCTCGATGACTTCCTTGGGAACGCTCACCTCTAGAACACTGTTCGCATCTCCAACTGTTCCAGTCCCAAGGAGCACGACCGGATCTGGCTGATCCGCAATAAGAGGGTCAGCGTAAACTCCGTTGCCATCGCCGTTAAAATCACTCGAAATCGGCTGCGTTACGAGCCAGGTTTCCGAACCATCATTCGCCGCCATCCAAAATGGCTCAGCAACGTTCACACTGTCCGGATTACTCGGCGTCTTGAAATCGTCATCAGTATCGTTGCTAACGTTCCGATAAACATCCGCCGCGTAGCTCACCGCCGTGTCTTTACCAAGCGTTTCCTGCAGCTGGGCGATCGCCATATCTAAGGAAGCCCGAGCGTGCTCCCGAGCGAGCCTCACCCTTTGGTCGTAATTTGCGGATGCTGACTGCAAACGCGACACTGCCACCAATGACGCGCCCAACAAAAACACCAAGCCCGCTAAAGACGCCACCAGGATAATCGCAAAGCCCCGTTTCTTCCTACTGCTCAAAGCGCGGACTCCTTTCCTGGCAAACGAACCATTCTTCGATAAACCCGCCCATGCTGACCGATCAAGGTCTCGTACGGCTCTCCCGCTTCAACCTCCTCCGAGTAGATTAGCGAGCGAGCTCCTGCGTCATCGAGAACGCGTAAGTAAATTTCAACCACATCGGGATAATTAGTAGAGAACGCACTCTCCGCATGCGTAGAAGCAAGATGCTCCGTTTCGTTCGAATCGAGATCAACGTTATTTGCTGACGGAAAAATCAACCGTAAGCCTTTGGGAGCATCGTCATTCCCATTAAAACTCTCATCAAAGACATACATCCGTATTCCAAAATCCACGACATCTTCCAAAAGCACATTAGTGAGCCAAGGACTCTCGACCACTCCCGCGCTAATATCTGAACTCGGGGCCGCATTATAAGCCGTAGACGTAATATCGAATCCCGCTTCCAAGGTATTGTCCTGTCGTACGACCGCCCGGTGCAACAGATACCTTGGTTCACTGGAACTAGTAAAAGCTGGCCGACGAACGATTTGGTAACCAATCGCATTGAGATTTGGGGCCGCAGAAAAAAAACGCAGCCAGACACCCGCGTAGCCGTAACGGTGATTCTCTGGATCAAAATGCAAACCACTCGCCCTCAGATGCGCGTCAACTGGATTGCCTGTACCTTCCGTGGACTCCGTTTGCCACCTTCCCGAAAAAGACACGTCAAAACCATCCTCGACCGATTTTGGTATCGCCGTCACGGCGAGCATAGGAACTCCACGTTCCTGAAAAATCGCCGACTCGAAATCCTTAACGATGCGATCCAACGCGATCTGGGCATCAAGCTCGGTACTCACTCCACTTTCAGAATTTCGCCAGAGTTCAGCGAGACTGCTCGAGAAACTGAAAACGAACAAGGCAATGACCGAGGTGATCGCTAGCGACACGATCATCTCCATCAAAGTAAAGGCCTTCTTCCCGTTCACCATATTCATTTTCTAAATACAGTAGTAAAAAACAACTGATTGCTCGCAGGATCAGAAGTGTTGTTCGGCCACTCTACGCGATAAACAACAAGCCGGTAGGTATCCGTTCCGGTGAAGGAATAGCCCTTCGGCTCGTCAATCACGATTCGATAATACGCATCGTTATCATTATCGAGAACACTTCCCTCCAATTCGATAAACTGCAGATTCTCGCTTGCGACAAAAGCGAGGTCTCCCTCGGCCGGGATAAGATCGGTCGAAAACACAGCTCCGCTTCCATAGCCTCGCAGAGCGACATCCACTCTCGCCTTCAACTCCGAAGCTGCGCCCGTCTTCATCTGCTCCTTACTGCTGCTCACCGCCATGGTCGCTAACCCCACCGCAGGCACCGCGATCAGAGCCAGCATAGCCAAAGCGATCACCACCTCCAGAAGCGAGAAGCCTGCACTGCGACTGTTTCTATTCCTCATCATCTACCAGTTCGGTCTCCCGGGTTTGATAGCTCGACCCATTGCTCTTGAATGCGATCCCTACAAAGTCCCTTGCCGAAAGGAAGGCAACCTTTCCTCCCTCCCAAGAACCATTGGCGATAACAAGCTGATTAGAAAGAGGGACCAGCCCTCCGCCACCTCCCCAATTCCCCGTCGAAAGACGACCATTAGGAGAAAACTGGATACACATCCAAGATGGAGCGCTAGAAGTCGATTCGCCCACGCTGGCTTTGAGCGGGTACTCGAAAGTACGCACCGATGAACCGTCAGAATCAGTATTGGTAACTCGATACACACTTCTACGCCCAGAATCAGGCCATCCTCCGGGCAGGACGATACTCCCCGATTGCGGAACAACAAAAACGCCACCGGGCAAGGACATGCCACGGTCTACCGCTACCCACTGCCCCGACGTGTCATCTTCCACGATCACTCCCAATCGCCTTAAATAACGATCCTCGTCATTCGTATCCAAATTAACGATCAACCGCGAGTGAACGCCACGAGTGATCGCCTCTGTGCGAGCGACCCTCACCATCGCATGCAAGATGTCCGCCGCCTTCTCCAAGGAACGATCCTCATTTGTCTGAGCCAAACTAAGAAACGAGATACCCGCGATCACCACCATGACGGTCAGCAGCACCAGAATCTCGAATAGCGTAAAACCTGACTGACGACTGTACCTCATTCCGCAACGATGTCGTCTCCATTGGCATCTCTCACGCCATTTTCGCCATAAGACCTCAGCGTATATCCGAATACGAGCCAGTCGTTATCGCTAGGACGATAGTCGTACTCATAAGCATTCCCCCAAGGATCGATAAACCAATTGGACTTCAGAGAGTTCGCCGGAACCGCTTCATCGATATAAGGAAGAGCCTGATTTGCGTATTCAAGAATCGAGCTATTCACCATAACAGGAATGCCCGCGACCACGTCGTAAACCGGACCAATTTTTCCAAAAAGAGCATTTAACAAAAACTCCTCCGGCGTATCCACTACACCAAGACCTGAGTAATTGCTGGGGATTTTAGGATAGTCGCCGAAACGGGCTCGGTACGCTTCCAGCCCTTGCTGGATCACTTGCATATCCGCTTTCGCCCGGTCTTTCTTCACCTCGGATCGACCGCCTAAAAAAATAACCAAGCTCGAACCGACCAACAGTCCCAGCACCCCCATCACCAAGATCAATTCGAACAAGGTGAACGCGGTCCGCGGGAAATGGCTCTGACTGTTAGCGCGACTGGGCATAGGTTTACTGCTTAACGTATCACTTCCCAATCGAATTTGTCACCCCGGGATTCCCCCAGAAAAGGCTCGAAATCCTAACTCAAGATTTTCGCCAAAACGCGAGGAGCGATCTTCTCCAGCGGCAGAGTCTCCTGAACGCCACCGTGCTTGATCGCTTCGTTTGGCATGCCAAACACCACGCAAGTATCACGGTTCTGGGCAAAATTGTAGCTTCCCGCATCCCGCATTTCCTTCATGCACAAAGCGCCATCGTCTCCCATTCCAGTAAGAATGACTCCGACTGCGTTCTTCCCCGCATTCTGGGCGACCGAACGAAAAAGCACATCGACTGAAGGTCGATGACGGCTGACCAAAGGCCCTTGCTTCACCTCGACCGTATACCGACTCCCGGTCCGACGAAGCGTCATGTGGTAGGACCCGGGGGCAATCAAAACAGTACCCGCTTCGACCAAGTCCCCATTACGAGCCTCTTTCACCCGCATCGGGCAAGTCGCATTGAGACGGTTCGCGAACGAAGCCGTAAAACCTTCCGGCATGTGCTGCACGATGATCACCGGCGGGCAATTGGCGGGCAGTTGCTCGAGAAACACCTTTATCGCGTCCGTGCCACCCGTCGAGGCACCGAGCGCTATAATCTTTTGAGGCGTGACCGGGATCTTCGTATAAGATCCGGAACGTGGAGGAAGCACGACCTCATCCGGAGAAAGTTTCGCACGCGGCACGAAGGGAGTTGGAGCCGCCTTCGTCTCCGACCGGCTCGACGTCAATTTACCCGAACGCGAGCGGAACCGCGCCACCGCAGCCGAACGTATGGTATCGTGAATACGCAGTTCAAGTTCCTGCATGACCTCGCGAGTGGCCGCTCTCGGTTTAGCGATGATTTCCACCGCTCCATTTTCCAAGCATTCAAACGAAGTCCGCGATCCCTCCTCAGTAAGGCTCGAACACATGATCACAGGCAGCGGGTGCTGCACCATCAGCTTCTTGAGAAACGTGATCCCATCCATGCGCGGCATCTGCACGTCCAAAATCATCACATCCGGCGTGCGACGCTTCAACTGCGCCACCGCTTCAAAGGGATCCGCTACCGCCGCGATCACTTCCATATTTTGTCCGCGATTGACGATGTCGGTGAGAATTCGGCGAGCCGTCGACGAATCGTCGACCACCATAACGCTAATCTTTGAGGGATCCGGCATAGGTAGAGAAGGAAACTCCTAACACAAAACAACTAATGCAAAATACAAGCCAACTCTTCAACTTGAGCGATCTTTAACTCGAATCGCCCAAGTCCCGGCTAACTCGTCCGCAAACCGCTACCTACTCCAGCCCACAAGCCGCTCGAGCGCGCTTGTTTACCACTGAAGCGATACCACGAGCCTTTTCCGCGCCCTCGCGAAGCACCTGATCGACGTAGTCCATGTTCGCGAGTAGCTCTTCACGACGCTTCCGCGCTGGGGCAAAGTGCTCCCAGTAGACTTCGAAAAGCTTCTTCTTCACGTGACCATAGCCGTATCCACCGGCCTTAAGAAGCTCTACCGTCTCATTGTAAGTCTGTTCGTCGGCGACGTTCTTAAGTATCTGGATCGCGTTGTTCTCTTCCGCGTCTGGCTTAGGTTCGTCCATCCCGCGACTGTCCATCACGATGCTCATGATCCGCTTCTTGATCGCCTTCTCTTCACCGAAAATGTCGATCGTGTTGTTGTAGCTCTTGGACATCTTTGCTCCGTCAGTGCCCGGAACTTTCGCAACATCGCGACGTATCCGCGGCTCGGGTACTACAAAAGTCTCGCCGTACTGGTCGTTGAACTTGTTCGCCAAGTCGCGCGTTACTTCAACATGCTGCTTCTGATCCTGCCCTACTGGCACCACATCCGCGTCGTAGATCAAAATATCCGCGGCCATCAACACAGGATAAGCGAACAGCCCATGATTTGGCGAAATCCCCTTGGCGATCTTGTCCTTGTAGCTGTGACAACGTTCGAGCAACCCCATCGGACAAAGAGACGATAAAATCCATGACAGCTCGACGTGCTCGGGAACGTCGGACTGCTTGAAAAGGACCGCCTTCTCAGGATCCAGTCCGCACGCTAGAAAGTCGATCGCGACCCGCTTCGTGTACTCGCGACGCAAATTCGCGTCGGTCAACGACGTCATCGAGTGGTAGTCCGCGATGAAGTAGAACGCCTCGCCCTGCTCCTGCAGTTCGATAGACGGCTTCATCATGCCGAAATAGTTGCCCGCGTGAAGGATGCCCGAAGGCTGGATGCCGGAAAGAATTCTCATGGTCAGATTGTCGTGGGGAAAACTGCCGGATTCTGGGACCGGCCTCGTCGGTTTCAAGCGAAACTAGTCAGGACGCCCGATCTCGCGGCTTTGCGGCTTGCTCAGCAGCATCCGTCCCTCAGCTAAAGTACCAGCGAAAGGCGTACAAGGCCCCACCAAGGCTCGCTTCCCCAAAATCGATCCCGGATTGAGCACCGCATTGCAGCCAACCTCCGCCTCGTCCCCAAGCAGGGCCCCGAACTTACGCAGGCCAGTGTCCATAAATCCGTCCTCAGTCTTCGCCTTCACCGGCTTCTGATCCAAACGCAGATTCGACAGGATCACCCCCGCGCCCAAATGGGAACGATTTCCAAGAACCGAATCCCCAATATAGGAGAAATGCGGCGTCTGCACCCCCTCCATTAGAAAACAATTCTTGTACTCACAAGAGTTACCCACCACGGACCCCGCCCCGATAATCACGTTGCCGCGAATGTAAGCTCCCGGACGGATCTCCACATTCTCGCCAATCCAAACCGGTCCCTGAATCGAACAAAACGCAGGGAGTTTAACCGACTCGTGAATAAATACCTTCCCCGAAATCGAAACGCCCGCCGGCACATTCCCGGGGACACGTTCCTCGAATCCAGCAGCCAAAGCCGGCTTGATTTGACCGATCCACTCCCAAGGCAAGGCATCTGGAGAGAAAAAGTCCTTAAACGGAATACTGTCAGGAAAAGAGAAGAGGTCGCTGGCTTTCACGGCCGCATTCGAGCCACAAGCCCCTCCCCCAGCAAGCCCGAAAGCCCACCCGGAGGGCAATGCTCCGTCATTGCTACACTTCGATTCAACAAAGCCAGCAATCCTCCCCCGACAAAACGACACAAAAAAAGTCCGCCCTCTCTCGGACGGACTCATCAAATCAAAAAAAAAGAAATCGCTCTACCTAGCGAAACGCTTGCGGGCGCCTACCAGACCGAGAAAACTGAGACCGAGCATCATGAGAGTTGCTCCCGTGTCAGGGACAGGTTTAGCGAATGGATTCTCACGGATAACGGGCGCTTGCTGCGGATCAACCGTAGAAATCGTGTTCGTTCCAGACGAGTCCGAAACAACCAAGTTACCATCGTAAACGATCCAAAGAGAGTCCCAAGCAGACGTCTTCTTATATCCAACTTCCGAAAGCTCATCCTGAACGAACGGAGTAAATTCCACTACGTTATCAAACATTACAGAGAGGGCATTTCCAGCAGCGTAGTAGAAGCTGACAGAACCGCCTCCAGCAGCTGCAACCAGATCCGCGTGCTCGACCACAACTCCATCCAAAGATGGAGCATCCGTCTGAAGACCAATTAATGTCGCGAAAAGACCTCCTCCTAGATCATAATGCACCTTTCCGGGAGCACTTGATTCATTTAGATAGATATTTACCGCTGACGCGTTTGTTGCTGCAAAACAGAGAGCTGCAATAGCCCCTAGTATAGTCTTAATTTTCATTTATTTTGGGAGTTTGGTTTCGGGCACCCGCAAATGGCACCACTTAAATACTCACCCTACTTTTAGCAATTCACATACCTTAGAATAGACACATAATCCCCTAGCACCATAGACATCGATGTAAGACATTGATTATCATAATATTGAAAACCTACTAATATTTAACATATTTTATGTTAATACCTATCAAACTGTACCCTAACGCTTACACCTTTACAGACTGATCTCCCCACGTGAGCCATCCACTTTCAATTTTGTAAGTCATTTAGCTCCATAATTTTGAGTACAAAAAAGCCTCCCCGATTTCGGAGAGGCTTCTTAGAAAAGTGGAGCGGGCGAAGAGATTCGAACTCTCGACAGCCACCTTGGCAAGGTGGTGCTCTACCAACTGAGCTACGCCCGCATTAATGAGATTTGCTGCACTCCCATCGGAAGAACCGAGGAGAAATGGAGCGGGCGAAGAGATTCGAACTCTCGACAGCCACCTTGGCAAGGTGGTGCTCTACCAACTGAGCTACGCCCGCCTCATTAAAGAGGTCGGTCAGAATCCATTTCAGAACCCCCAAGTCAACAGAAAATTCAGCAAAATTCGCAGTTCGCAAAACAGCCCATCCACCGCCCTCCGAACCTTCTACCGCCTAGCGATCAATCACATCGAGCTCCGGCCATTGCTGGAGTTTCCGATGCAAGGTACGACGCGAAATTCCCAACAAAGCAGCCGCCCGCGTGCGATTTCCCCGAGCGTCCGCCAACGCCTCGCGAAGCAGACGTTTCTCGTTCTCCTCCTTATCCAGCGGCGAAACGATCTTGCCAGAACCATCGACCGACGGCCCTTCCCCGCGGAACTTCGCCTCCAAATCGTAATCGTGGATCACCCCTCCGCGATGCAGCACCACCGCGTTCTCGGCAAAGTTCCTGAGCTCGCGGATATTGCCGGGCCACGCATAGCGCCGCAGAGCCTGGATCGCGCCGGGCTCGAAACTCGGCGGCTCCATTCCGTTCTCCTCCGCAAACTCGTCCAGGAAGTGATTCAAGAGCTGAGGCAGGTCTTCCGCCCGATCCGCAAGCGACGGCATCTGGATCTGCACCACATTCAAGCGGTAGTACAAATCCTCCCGAAAGTCGCCCTTCTCAACCATCTTTAAGAGGTCCTTGTTCGTCGCCGCCACCAGACGGGTATCGACCTTGATCGACTTCGAACTACCGAGTCGCTCAAAGGTCCGTTGCTCCAGAAAGCGTAGCAGCTTCACCTGGGTAGAAAGGTCGATCTCCCCGATTTCATCGAGAAACAAGGTCCCCCCTTCCGCCATCTCGAAACGCCCGATCCGACGTTCAGTCGCTCCGGTGAACGACCCCTTCTCGTGACCAAACAACTCGCTCTCCAGCAAGTTCGCCGGAAGCGCCGCGCAATGCACCGCCACAAACGGCCCCTTCGCTCGATTCGAGTTCTGATGAATCGCCTGAGCGATCAACTCCTTACCCGTACCGGTCTCACCCTCGATCAGCACGCTCGCACGCGACGGGGCGACCAATTTCACGCGCTCGATCACCTTCAGCAGCTCGGTCGAATTCCCCACAATCCCATCGAAGTTGAACTTCACGTCGAGCCGCTCATGCAATTGCTCCACCTCCTTCTCGAGGTTCTTCGACTTCAAGGCCCGCTTGATCAGGATCTCGAGCTTCTCGATGTTCACCGGCTTCGTCAGAAAGTCGTAGGCCCCGCGCTTCATCGCCTCGACCGCCGAATCGACATCGCCGTAGGCCGTCATCATTATCACCGGCGGGCGATTCGGCAAACTGAGCGCCTTGTCGATAACCTTCATCCCTGATTTCCCCGGCATACGAAGATCGGTCAATACCACTTCGAAAGTCTCCGACTCCATGAGATTAAACGCCTCTTCAGCGTTTTCCGCCATGTAAACGTCGTAAGAGTCCTCGAGCACCTGCATCAGCCCTTCACGGGTATGCCGCTCGTCGTCAACAATGAGAATAGTTGGCACCATCGAAGCCCAAAGTGCCTAAAACAAAGGCAAGGTCAAGTGTGCAATACTGTCCCACAACTAGATCGCCACAAAAAAGACAGCCCCCAATTCCTCTCCCCAAGCAAACAAATCCAGCACCGCCACCCCAACGCCACAACAACGGCATACGTATTGCAATGCGACCATCCGTCACCAGGTCGCCCCCTCCATAGCGTCGCCCGCCACACCACCCTCCAACCGAGATCAACGCTCGCCCCATCTTTTGCGCAGTTTGCTACGTAACGTTACGTTCAAAACTGCGCAGAATAGGTCCTGCAGCTCATTCTGCTTAGACGAGCACACCTAGGCTTCCAACATCTTCAGCTTACGATTCCGCTTGGGCAGCTCCAACGTGACGACCGTCCCCACTCCCTCCTGGCTATCGATCCCCACCTGTCCTCCATGCCCGCGTATGATTCGCTGCACGATCATCAAGCCCAGGCCAGACCCCTCCTTCTTGCTCGTGTGGTAAGGCTGGAAGACGCGTGACAAATCCGCTTGCCGGATCCCCACCCCGGAATCACCAAACTGCAGGTAAATCTTCTCCTCGTCCGAGCGAGAAACGATCTTCAAAGTCCCACCGGGCTGCATCGCCTCCATCGCGTTCTTAATCAGATTGAAAAACACCTGCTTCATCTGGTTGCGGTCCGCTCGCACGATCGGCGCTTCCGCCACCACTTCGACTTCCACCGAAATGCCACGATCCTTCAGCTCCGACCCGACAACCTCGAAGACTTCCTCCAGCACCAGACTGAGGTCCAGCACTTGAAAATCGGGGTCCTGAGGCCGGATCGCCTCCAGGAAATTCTTGATAATCCCGTCCAGGCGCTCGACCTCCCCTCGGCAAACTTCCAGGGAGTTCCCCAGCTTCTCCGAACTCGGCGACGCCTCGATTCGCCTCAGCTGGCGCTCCATCAACTGCAGGTGAATCGTAAGCGAATTGAGCGGATTCCCCAATTCGTGAGCCACTCCGGCCGCCAACAGCAAAATCGACGCTATCTTCTCCGACTCGATCGTCTCGTCCTTCGAGATCTTCTCGCTGGTGATATCCGAGAGCATCACCACGAACTGCTTTTCATCATCCCCAACCGGTTCCTTGAAAGGCAAAAAATAGATCCGCACGAAACGTTGCTCCGGATAAGTCAGCTCCAGCTCCCGAGAACTAATCGAGTCCCGCAACGGTTCCCCTTCCTCCAAGCCAAGCGAATCCCGCAACCCCGGGATCAAGCGCCACAGCAAAGTCGTCCCCACATCAGACTCCTTCAACCCGATCATGCGCAGTCCCGACTCGTTCGCATACTGCACCTCCCCATCGGCGTCGACCACCAGGATCCCCTCAAGCGCCGTATTGAAAACCGTCTCCAGATAGGCTCGTTCCCGGGCCAGTTTCTGGGCCAAATTCGTCAGGTTCGTGGCGTCGAGGCTTTCGATATGCCCCAGCACGCGATCAAGGGAGGATTCTTTTTTTGCCATCAAAGGTAAATAACTGCTGGGAAGGTCTCTAGAATACTACCCAGAACTTTGGCAATCCTTCCCTCCCCCTCGCTCGTCTCGCAATTACCAAGCACAGCCACAAAGAACCGTCACAAAGAGCTCCGGTCCTGCTTGATTTATGTAAATCGTATCCCTTATGTCTCACCCGATTCCTATGAGATCACCATTTCGTCCAATCTGGATCGGCGTCCTGACAGCGTCGCTACTCCTTCCTACTGCCTGCCGAAAGCCTGAAGTCCAGGTCTATAACGCGCCCAAGAACGCTGCTCAAGCGGCGCGTCCGCTCGCCCAGACGGCTGCCGCATCGCAACAATCGCAAGCCCCGCAGGAGCAACTCCCCCTCAGCTGGACGCCGTCGACACAGTGGAAAGAGCTCCCGCCCACCCAGTTCCGCAAAGGCAACTACCAGTTTTCCGACGACGCCGGCCTAGCCGAAATCACCGTCACCTCCTTCCCCGGCTCAACCGGCGGCCTGCTCGCCAACGCGAATCGCTGGCTTCGCCAGGCCTCGCTCCCCGAAGTCGATCAAGCTCGATTGGCGGAGATCGTGTCGGAAGTCCAACTGTCATCACAAGTCACCGCCTCCGTCCTCGATCTCAAAGCGGAAAGCCGCGACCCCAGCTCGACCCGCGTCTACGCGGCCATCATCCCCTACCAAGGGCAAAGCTGGTTCATCAAAATGTCCGGCCCGTACCCCACCGTACAAAGCCAGATCCCCGCTTTCGGAAAAATGCTTCGCAGCGTCCGCTTCGGCGAAGAAGCCCGTTCCCAGCAAGCCGAGCACAACCACGAGCACGAGCACCAGCATATCGGCGACCTCACCTTCGACACGCCGGATGGCTGGGTTCCCTCCCAAGGCAGCTCCATGCGAATCGCCAGCCTCGCCGTCAAAAAGGAAGGCCATCCGCCAGCCGACTTCGCCGTAACATCCTTCCCGGGCGACACCGGCGGCCTCGTCGCCAACGTCAATCGTTGGCGCAACCAAATCGGTCTCTCCAACTGGAATAGCGAACAAGTGAACGCCGCCGCCGAGACCATTATGAACCCTGCCGGCCACGAGTTCACCTTCTTCGAGCTCAAAGCGGAAAACGGGGAAAGCTCGCAGGACGACCAACGCATCCTCGTCGCCATCATGAATTTCGCCGGCCGCTCCTGGTTCTTCAAACTCCGTGGAGACGCTCTGCTCCTGGAACTGCAAGACGAGGAATTCAAAGCCCTGCTGCAAAGCGTCCACTTTAGCCACGAAGGCCACAACCACTAGTTCGCGCCGTCGCGATCTCAGAAAATGAAGCCACTTCTAAAACTTCTCGCATCCCTCGAGCTCACCATCGGCTGTCTCGTGCTCGCCATGGTCCTCATCCTCTTCGGGACTTTGGATCAAACGCACCTCGGCATCCACGGAGCCACCGAAAAATACTTCTACACCGTATTCGTCACCCAATACGTAGAGTTTCTCGACATCAATGTCCCCTACATGCCCGGCGGCTACCTCATAGGCTTCGCCTTGTTTCTCAACAACCTATCCGCCATGATCTACCGCTTCCGCATGGGCAGCAAAAAGCTGGGCATCTGGTTGATCCACCTCGGTTTCGTCCTCCTGCTTCTCGGCGAGTTCATCTCAAGCGTATTTCAGGAAGAGGCCAACCTCACCCTAGACGAAGGCGGCACCGCAGATTTCACCGAAAGCACCAGCCTCGTGGAACTGGCCGTTATCGATACCACGGATACGGAAACCGACCGAGTCTACGCCATCCCGGAAGCCATGCTGGAACGAAAGCAGCAAATCGAAATCGACGAGCTTCCTTTCCACATCAGCGTGGACGTGTTCATGCCCAACTCCGCCCTACAGCGTCGCGACGACACCGCTCCGGAATCCGCTCACGTAGTCAACCAGGGCTTCGGACTCCAGTACTTCGCGATCGAGGTGCCCGAAACTGGAAAGATGAGCGAGCGCAACCAGCCTTCCACCATAGTAACCTTGTTCGCAAAGGAATCTGTCGACGGTGAATCGGAAATCCTCGGCACTTGGCTCGCCCGCGAGTTCATGCGCCACCAATCCTTCTCGTATCAAGGCCGCAACTACGACCTCGTTCTCCGCAGGCAACGTGAAATCATCGACTACTACATCACGCTCAACGATTTCAGTCACGATCGCTACTTGGGCACCAACATCCCCAAGAACTTCTCCAGCGACGTCACAGTCAAAGACAAGCGCACCGGGCTCGAACAGGACTTCCTGATCTACATGAACAACCCGCTTCGCTACGACGACTTGACGTTCTACCAAGCCAGCTTCCTTCCCGGCGACCAAACTTCGATCCTGCAAGTGGTACGCAATCCAGGCCGCTCCCTCCCTTACATCTCCACCACGGTCATGACTCTCGGTCTCGCGATCCAATTCGCATTCGGCCTCCAACGATTCTCTAAGAAAAGAAAGAAAGCGGACGCATGAAACGCAATCTAGCCACCATACTCTCGATCCTCTTCTTCTTCGGGTACATCTACTCGAACTTCAAGAAGCAGACCCCCAAGTCGGACTTCGACTTCGACACACTTGGCAAGGTGCCAGTGATCATGAACGGTCGCGTTCAACCGCTGGACTCCGTGGCGAAAAACTCGTTGCTCGCCATGAACGGCAAGCGCTCCGCCGTTTACCAGGACGGCACCAAGCACCACGCCATCGAATGGCTCGCCGAAGCGATTTTCGAACCAAGCGCAGCCTTCGACCGTCCCGTATTCAGAATTCATGACGACGGCCTACGCGCCATCCTTCCCCACAAGACGCCCGAGCAACGCGACTCAGCCATCATGGCAGCCCTGTTCGGCTCCGGAAGCAGTCACCACTACTACTCCTTCAATGAAATCCGCGGCTCCTTCGAAAAGATCCGGCGCGATGCGATGGAAGCTTCTCAGATCGAGTCCGAACTCCGCACCCGCTACCAAAAGGCGGTCGTCAACCTCGCCAACAACGCGATCCAGTTCTATAACCTTACTCGCACCATACACCACGGCGAAACGCCTAGCTACCTCGATGAGCTGGCCGCCATGCAGACAATCGCTCCCAAAGCAGTTGCGGAAACCGAAAAGCAGCAACGCGGCGAAGCGTTCGACAGCGAAAGTCTCCAAGGGATGCTCGGCTTCATCCAGCTCTACCGCGGCTTCGGCGAAAACGCAGCCTTCTTCACCCACCCGGCAGAGCCAGTCGATGGCCAGCCAAACTGGGACAAGATGAGCGTTGTCCTGGACGAAGTCACCCGAGACGGAGCGCCTAGCAAGATTTCCAAGAATTACGCCACCCTCACTGACGCCTACCGCCAAGATGACGTTGCCACCTTCAATCAGGCGGCCGCAGAGCTTTTGGCGGCACTCGACGCCGAGGACGCAAAAGCCTTCAGCAAGGCCAAGGCGGAACATCAGTTCAACTATCTCTCTCCCTTCTACGTATCCATCGTCGGATACGTCTTCGTATTTCTGCTCGCCGTATTCTCCTGGCCGTTCTCGTCCCGAGGACTCAATCGCGCCGCATTCTGGACGTTGATCGCCGTATTCGCGATCCATACCATCGGCATGGGCTACCGTGTATACATTATCGGATACGCCCCCGTCATCAACCTCTACTCATCCGCCATCTACGTGGGATGGGGAGCGACCTTGCTCTCCCTCATAATCGAACGCCTTTACCGCAATGGCATCGGCAGCTTCATCGCCGCCGTTATAGGTATCGCGAGCTTGATCGTAGCCCACCACCTTATCGACGGCCGGGATACGCTCGAGCAAATGAAAGCCGTGCTCGACTCGAACTTCTGGCTAACCGTTCACGTCCTGACCATCACTTTCGGCTACGCGTCGACGTTCTTCTCAGGATTCATCGGCATATTCTGGGTTCTCGCCGGCCTCACCACCAAACTCATCGACAAGCAGCGTAGCAAGATGCTCGCCTCCGTAGTCTACGGTATCATCTGCTTCTCCACCCTCTTCAGCTTCTTCGGAACCGTCAGCGGCGGCATCTGGGCCGACCAGTCATGGGGCCGCTTCTGGGGTTGGGACCCGAAGGAAAACGGCGCCATCCTACTCGTCCTCTGGAACGTCATCATTCTGCACTCCCGTTGGGGCGGCTTCGCGAAGACACGCGGCATCATGGCGATGGCCATCTTCGGCAACGTGGTGACAAGCTGGTCCTGGATGGGCACCAACATGCTCGGAATCGGACTTCATTCCTACGGGTTCATGAACTCCGCCTTCCACTACCTACTCGCCTTCTGGCTCACTCAGCTTGCGGTTATCGCTCTCGCCTACATTCCTGCAAAAAATTGGAAAAGCGAGATCCGAGTATAAGCGGCGTTTGCGATCTGCAGCGCCCTTGCTAGGTTGATTCGCCAGCTTCACAACAGAAACAGGTATGCCCAACCACTCCCCTCACGATCTCAAAGCCGGAATGGCGCTCGCCGACGACGTCTACAACCTAGACGCCAAGTTGCTCTTCCCATCAGGCACTATCCTCAATGAAAAGAGGATCGAGATCCTGATGATGTGGGGGGTTGAAAACGTAACCGTGCAAGGCAGCGTCGACGATCCCGAGACCGTCTCAATCCGCAGCTTCTCCAATACAGTAAAACAGGATGCCGAGCTCGCCGTGCAGAAACGCTTCAAGCTGGTTAAGTCCTCTCATCCCGCAGTCATCGCGATTCGCGAACTCGCCGTACTAGAAATGGCGAAATCCTCCGACGCTCATAACAGCAACTCGTGAACCCTCCCCTCAACCCACTTCTCGAAGATCCGGAGGCTTTCCCCCCACTGCCCGACATCGGACAAGCGATCGAAACAGCAGTCGACAATCCCGAGTCATCCTTCGAAGACATTGCCCGCGTAGTCGAGTCCGACGCCGAGCTATCGGGCCGCATCCTCGCATTAGCCAACAGCCGCTTCTACGACTACCCCATAAAGGTCACCACCGTGCCAGACGCCCTCAGCGTCATCGGACTTCGCAACGTCCGCAACCTCAGCGTCCTGCTTTGCCTCCCCAAACAATTCCCCGAATCCCCAGGCTTTCCGGTAAACCACAAAGCCTTCTGGAAATACAGCATCGCAGTCGGCCTCTGCACTCGACTGATGGCTCTCGAATGCCGTGAAGCAAACACCGAGCGACACTTTATAGCCGGTTTCCTGCATAAGCTAGGACGCCCGCTGATCGGACAACTCATACCGGAAAAAGGTAAGAAAATCTACAAGAGTACCCAAAAACGGGATACCCTCTACACTTCAGCGGCCCAGCAGCAACTCGGGATCGACGACAGCGCTATCGGAGCCGAAGCCCTCCAGCTTTGGCACTTCCCAGAAAACATTTCCACCCTGGTTCGCTACCACAACAAGCCGGTGCTCGCCCGCAATTTCGTTCGCGGAGTCAGCCTCGTGCACATTGCCAGTTTCCTCGTATCCGCTTTGCAAATAGGCGATTCCGGCGATCGATTCGTCCCCGAGTTCTCTGAAGCAGCTTGGGGCTATGCTCGATTCGAAGAATCCAAAATAGCCAACGTAGTCGAAGATCTACTACGACAGCTCGACAGCGTCTGCTCCGTTTTCCTCGAGCATCCCTAAGAAATGATGGATCCCAAAGGACAGGAAAAATACGAGCAGCAGCAGAGTCGCTTTGAGTCGCTAGACTTCTTCCAGCGTAAACTTCGCGAAGCCAGCAACGTCCGCGAAGTCATCCAAATAAGCGAAAACGAACTCGAGAGCATTCAGGAATTCTCCGTCCAAGGCTTCTACCTGGTAGACGAACGCGAAGGCGGATTCGAGCTCCACAAGACGCGCCCTTCCGCCGAATACGACACGCTCACCACTGTCATTCGCCGAGCCATTCGACAAGGAGCCTTCGCCTGGGCCCTGCGCCAGCAGAAACCTCTTTTGTGGCAAGACGACAAGTCGGGGCTCCACCTCATGCTGCACTCGCTCTCCACCCGAGAACGCACCTTAGGCATGTACGTGGGCCTCTTCGACCAATCCCGCCCAAGCGAGCAACAAAACATCGTCCTCAACCACATATCGCTTACCCTCACCCTAACAGCCACCACTCTCTACGGCCTCGCTCTACGCGGAGAACTCCAACTCCAAAACAAGAGCCTCGAGGAAACAGTGGCCAAGCGCACCGCCGCCTTCCTCAAAGCCAAAGACGAAGCGGAAAAAGCCAACCAGGCCAAAAGCGAATTCCTCGCCATGATGAGCCACGAGCTTCGCACACCGATGAACGGTGTCATCGGCTTCGCCTCCCTCTTGCTGGAAACCGACATGAGCCAGGAGCAGCGGGACTTTGTCGGCACCATCCGCACCTCCGGCGACTCCCTGCTCAGCATTATCAACGACATTCTTGACTTCTCCAAAATCGAAGCCGGACGCGAGGAGCTGGAACTTGTCAGTTTCAATCTCAACCAAACGCTTCAAGAGGTCCTCAACATCACCTCCCCCATCGCTGCAGACAAAGCCCTCAAGCTCGAACTCTCCTACTCCGACACCCTCTCCGAGTTCGTTATCGGCGATCCTGGAAAAGTTCGCCAGATCATGCTCAACCTCGTCAGCAACGCGATTAAGTTCACCGCGAAAGGAGGAGTGAAGATCGAAGCCAAAGCGGACAGCGCCACCGATACCCACTCCATGATACGTATCAGCGTATCCGATACAGGAATCGGCATTCCGCCAGACGTGCAGAACCGCCTCTTCCAACCCTTCACCCAAGCCGATTCGTCAACTCGCAGAAAACACGGTGGTACAGGCCTTGGACTCGTCATCTCAAAACGTCTCGCCGAAATGATGGGGGGAGACATCACCATCGAGAGCTCCCCGGGACAAGGCTCCACCTTCCACGTAACCGCCTACCTCGAAACCAGCGTACAGCAAGAGGAGCAATTTTTCGACACCCCGCTCTCCATCGATCCCGCAGAAATGAGCCAGCACCGGGTGCTCGTCGCAGAGGACAACATCGGCAACCAAAAGCTAATCCTCGGGATGCTCAAACGCATCGGTCTCTCCGCCGACACCGCGAACAACGGTCTGGAAGCAATCGAGCTGTTCAAGAAAAACAACTACGACCTCGTGCTCATGGACTGTCAGATGCCCGAGCTCGACGGATTTGAAACCACTCAAGAAATCCGCGCCATCGAGAAAGAGTCCTCTCAGCCAAGAACGCCCATCATCGCCTTGACTGCCCTCTCCCTCAAAGGGACCAAGGAGCGTTGCTTCGAGGCTGGCATGGACGACTACTTGTCCAAGCCACTCGAAATCAAACCGCTCGCCGCCACCCTAAGCCGGTGGACCCAGGCCAACTAGGACTCGACCAAACAAAGCTCGTCGCCCTTCACCACAAAACGGGCCGTGCTACCATCGGTAACTGTTCCGGCGATGATCGCCTTCGCCAAATCGGTCTGGATCGAACGCTGAATAAAGCGACGGAGCGGACGAGCCCCGTAAACAGGATCGAACCCTTTCAAAGCGACCCATTTCAACGCCTCCTCATCCAACTCGACGACGATCCGTCGCTCCTCGAGCGTCCGGTTCAGGTCCGCCAAAAGCAGTACTACGATCTTTTCGATATCCTCTAGATCGAGCGGCTTGAATACTACGGTCTCGTCGATGCGATTCAGAAACTCCGGTCGGAAACGCCCGCGCAGCTCCGTCAAAACAGCCTCTTTGGTCGACTCCGAAATCTCGCCCCCGCCTTGTTCCAGCAAATACTGGCTACCGAGATTCGAAGTCATAATCACGATCGTATTCTTGAAATCGACGACTCGCCCCTGAGAGTCGGTCACACGACCATCATCAAGGATCTGTAGCATTATGTTGAATACGTCTGGGTGAGCTTTCTCGACCTCGTCGAACAAAACGACCGAATACGGCTTGCGACGGACAGCCTCCGTCAATTGCCCGCCTTCCTCATAGCCCACATAGCCCGGAGGCGCTCCAATAAGTCGGGCCACCGCGTGACGCTCCATGTATTCGCTCATGTCGATACGGATAATCGCATCTTCGCTATCAAACAAAGTGCTCGCCAAGGTCTTCACTAATTCCGTCTTTCCCACGCCCGTAGGCCCCAGGAAGATAAAGCTACCAATCGGACGCTTCGGATCCTTGATCCCCGCACGAGCACGTAGGATCGCCTCCGAGACATAGCGAATCGCCTCCGGCTGACCAATAACACGCTCTTCCAGAGCCGAATCGAGATGCAACAGTTTCTGACGCTCTCCTTCGATGAGCTTTGTCACCGGCACTCCCGTCCAACGCGAAACGATCTCCGCAATCTCCTCCTGCGAGACCTCCTCCTTCAGTAAAGACCGCTCGCTGTGCTTGGCTTCCGCAGCTTCCAACTGCTCCTCAAGCTCCGGCAAACGCCCATGCTTCAGCTCAGCCGCCTTGTTCAAATCGTAAGCCCGCTCCGCCCGCTCGATCTCCGTCTTGGTCGCTTCGATCGACTCGCGCAACTGCTGCAAAGACGAAATGACGTCCTTCTCAGCCTGCCAAACTTGCCGCTGGGCTTTTTCCTCTTCCCGAAGATCCGCGATCTCCTTTTGCACTCCCTTAAGGCGATCTTTGGATACCGTATCCGTTTCCTGGATAAGGGCCGCTTCTTCAATCTCTAGCTGCATCAAACGACGCGTGAGAGCATCGAGCTCCTCAGGCAAGCTGTCCATTTCCGTACGGATCGCCGCGCACGCCTCATCCACCAAATCAATCGCCTTGTCAGGCAAGAAACGGTCCGTGATGTAGCGATTCGAAAGCACCGTCGCGGTCACGAGAGCATTATCCTGTATCCTCACACCGTGATGCACCTCGAAACGCTCCTTCAAGCCGCGCAAAATTGATATCGTGTCCTCCACGCTAGGCTGATCCACCAACACGCTTTGGAATCTGCGCTCCAGAGCAGCATCCTTCTCGATGTACTGTCGGTACTCGTCGAGCGTGGTTGCCCCAATACAGTGCAGTTCGCCACGCGCCAGCATCGGCTTCAGCAAATTTCCGGCATCCATCGCCCCATCGGTCTTTCCAGCCCCCACGATCGTGTGCAGCTCATCGATGAAGAGCAGAATCTGACCCTCGCTCGATTTCACTTCCTGCAAGACCGCTTTTAGACGCTCTTCAAACTCGCCACGAAACTTCGCTCCGGCAATCAAGGCTCCCATATCGAGCGAGAACACAGTCTTGTCCTTCAAGCCCTCGGGCACATCACCACGAACAATTCTCTGAGCAAGCCCCTCTGCGATCGCCGTCTTACCAACACCAGGCTCGCCGATCAGGACCGGATTGTTCTTTGTCTTACGAGAAAGGATACGAATCACGCGGCGAATCTCGTCGTCGCGCCCGATCACCGGGTCCATTTTCCCCGACCGAGCCCTGTCCACCAAATCCGAGCCGTACTTCTCAAGAGCCTGAAAAGTCGCTTCCGGATTTTGCGAGGTCACTCGCTGATTTCCCCGCACCGATTGCAGAGCCCCTAGAATACGATCCCGAGAAAGGTCGAAGCTCTTCAAAACCGACTCCAGGGCATGCGGCTTGCGTACTGTCGCCAAAGCCAGAAACAGATGCTCCACACTGATGTATTCGTCCTTCAAAGACGCGGCCTCCTCCTCCGCCTTCGAATACACCTCGTTCGTCGCCTGCGTAATGAAGATCTTCGAGCTATCCACACTTCCCGAAACTTTGGGCAGCTTATCAAGCTCTCGATCGAGAGCCAGCGGCACTGCACTCTCCGGGATGCCCAGCTTCTTCAACACTCCCTGCACAATCCCATTCTCTTGCTCGGCGAGCGCGGACAAAAGGTGCAGCGTATCGACCTCGTTGTTCTGCTTACGTCGAGAAATGCTCTGAGCCTCGGTCAGAGCGTTGCGGGCCATTTCGGTAAGTCTATTTGGATCAATCATTTCGGGTTTTCCTCCTCGGCCCCATCTTTGCAGCTTTTGTACCGGGCGTGAGAATTCCTGTATCGGAATTCCCGAAGCATACCTAAGTCCTTAGCCTTCGCCTATTTGCGAAAATTGCGAGTCTCGATTTACAATGAATTCCAGGCAGCGACGCTCCCAATGAAAAACGGCCAGCGGGACACGCTGACCGTTTTAAAACTGAAGCCCGGGGACGAGCTGTCACACCGGGAGGAATCTGCGAGGAGCGGCTAGATGCCCTCGCCTCCCACACCCGCTTGGCGTTCTTCCGCTTCCTCACCGGTAAGAGCCCTAGTTGGCCCCGGCAAATGGATGCTTTCCACCATACGCTGAATCTCAGCGGGAGGCGCGGGCGTGAGGTAGCTTACCGTGAAGGCGACAAGGAAGTTGATCAGCATTCCGATGAACCCGATCCCCTCCGGAGTGATTCCCCAAAGATACTGATCCGCCGTTCCGCCCAAAAACTGGAAGTAAACGATGTAGCTGATCGTAAAAACGATCCCCGCCAACATCCCCCAGATCGCGCCCTGCTTATTGATCCTCTTGAAGAAGATGCCTATCAACAGCGTCGGGAAGAAAGAAGAAGCCGCTAGACCAAAGGCGAACGCCACCGTCTTAGCGATAAATGCCGAGGGCGGATTGATCCCGAAATACGCAGCAACCGCGAGCGCTACAAACGAGGCGGCACGCGCGTAATTGACCTCCTCCTTGTCGCTCAAGGTCGGCTTGACGATCTTCTTCATCAAATCGTGGGAGATCGAAGTCGACAAAACCAGTAGCAGTCCGGCCGCCGTGGACAAAGCCGCCGCGATACAGCCCGCCATCAGCAAAGCGATCACCCACTTAGGCAAACCAGCCATATGCGGGTTCGCCATCACCATGATATCGTTGCCAAACCACAGCTCGTTAGGATTCGTCATATCCGCCTTATTCGCGATGAGACGTTGCCCGAGCGATCCGAAGCGCTGGCTTTCAGGAGCGTCATCCGCCGGATACAACGGTCCTTTTCCGATGAATACGGAGTTCGAGTTCAATTCCGATTTGCCGGGCCCGAAATACTGGATCTTCCCATCGCCATTCTTGTCGACCCAAGCCATCTGCCCCGTCTCCTCGAAGTCCTTAAACCAATAAGGAGCTTTCTCATAACTGCTTTCGTGCAGCGTAGTGATTAGATTCACACGAGCGAAAGAGCCGATGGTCGGAGCGGTTAGGTAAATGACCGCGATAAACGCCAAGGTCCAACACGCCGATTTTCGCACGGACGCAACGTTCTTAACCGTGAAGAATCGCACGATCACGTGAGGCAGCCCAGCCGTGCCGCACATGAGAGCCGCGGTGATACAGAACATGTTTACCGTATCCAGTTTTCCCGCCGTGAACTCGCTGAAGCCAAGCTCCGTATTGATATTGTTCAACTTTTCCAAGAACGGGACCTTCGCCCCTTCAGCAGTAAAGTCTCCAATCAAACCAAGCTGCGGAATGAAATTATTCGTCAAGGCGATCGCGATAAAGATAGCTGGGATCGTATAAGAAAACGCCATCACGCAATATTGGGCCACCTGCGTGTAAGTGATCCCCTTCATCCCGCCGAGGCCTGCATAGATAAAAACGATACTCGCCCCCACCAAAACGCCCGATTGGATTTCGATTCCGAATAACTGGGAAAATACCACACCCACGCCTCGCATTTGCCCCATGATATAGGTCATGCAAATGAAGATCGCGCAAACGACCGCCACTCCTCGAGCCGTCCGCGAATAGTAGCGATCCCCGATAAAATCAGGGACTGTCGGCTTATTGAACTTCCGGAGATACGGAACCATCAACACCGTCAGCAATACGAAACCACCGGTCCATCCCATCAAGAAACGAGACGCGTCGTATCCACTTATGGCTACAGTGCCAGCCATCGAAATGAAAGTAGCGGCAGACAT
Source organism: Pelagicoccus mobilis (assembly GCF_016595505.1). GTDB lineage: Bacteria > Verrucomicrobiota > Verrucomicrobiia > Opitutales > Opitutaceae > Pelagicoccus > Pelagicoccus mobilis. The sequence goes on from NZ_JAENIL010000010.1 coordinate 33,379, forward strand.
CCAATCCGCAGCAGTCGCCATCCCGTTCGCAAATGGAGAAACGCCGCCTCCCGCCGTATAATATTCCTTGGTAGAGGATGCGCGGGAAGTGACAGCTATAAAGATATAGAGACCGAAGGTCGCCCCGATAAAGAGGAAGTTTAAAAGATCCTGAGACATCTGTATTACTCCCCTTCGTCAGAACTATACTTGCGATCAAGTCGGTTCATCAAAACCGCATACGTGATCAGGATGAGAACGAAACAAATGATCGATCCTTGCTGCGCCATCCAAAATCCGAACGGCGCGTTCCCCACCGATGGGAAATTCTGATCCAGCCAATCCCGAAACAAAATTCCGCAGCCGTAGCTTACGAAAAACCAGATCGGCAACAGACAAAGAATCACTTTGAAACTGGATCGGAGAAAAGTCCGACGCTTCTCTATTTGCTTGTCAGAGCGGGACACAGGGGAGCCGTCTTTCGCTTCATCAGAAGAGGAATCAGTCATTAGGCAATATTGGGGGGTACTTTCAGTTCGGGGATTAGGGAACCTCCAGTCAAAGCAAGCGCCCCCCTCCAGCAAGGTTAATCTCCTCGTCGTTGAAGGTTCACTACAAGCAATCTCCTCTTTGTGAAGAGCGACCGATTGCCAAAAAGTAGGGACGGCGCTCGCGCCGCTCCGCAGAGCAAAACGAAATTAGCCAGTAGTTGTTTTAGAAAAACAAACAAGGTAGCGGCCGTTGTCCCCAACGGCCATATCGATGGTTCGCCACATATAACAAGGATAGCAGGCCCTATCCTAACAAAAAAAGGGAGCCCCAAACCGGGACTCCCTCAAAAATCTAGAACTAAACGAGAAACTTATGCCTTTTCCGCTTCGCTCTCGTTCTCCTCAGCCTCAGGCTTCGCTTCAGCAGCTGGTTCTTCTGCTGTCGGCGCTTCCTCAACAGCCACTGCGGCTTCAGGCTTTTCCGGCTCTGATGGAGCAGCCTCTTCCGGCGTCGGTTCGGTAGCTGGAGTTTCCGCTTCAGCGGCAGGAGCTTCCTCCTTTACCTCAGGAGCAGGCGTTTCCTCAGCTTTCTCGACCTTGGTTTTCGCTGCTGGAGCAGACTCAGCCTTCGCTTCCGGAGCAGGAGCAGCCGGCGCTTTCTTCGCCTCGCCCTTCGAACCGGAGTCCAAGACAGGCTGAGCAAAAAGGCTGTCGTCCTCGAAGTGGCTGATATAACCATCGGCAATCAACCAGTGCAAATCGCGCTGCACCTTCTTCTCGTCGAAATCGATCTCGATCCCCTTTTCCTTGAGCCAAGCTTCGTAAAGGCTCGGCATATCCTTGGACTTGATCGACTGGTTCCCCTCGAGGAACTGAATGATCCGATCCAAATCCGGAGACATCACTTGGCCAGGGCTGCGGAAATTACGCTTGGTCGAGCAAACATAGGTTACGCCCTTGGCGCCCTTCTTATAGATGCTGAACTTTTCGCGACGCATACGACCGCGAATCGCGTTTGCCGTGTCGAGCGGGAAGCGCTGCTGACGCTGACGCTCACCGTCCATCGCCTTGAACGCCTCGGAATCCTTGAAGGACTCAAGAACTGTACCTGAAACACGAGCGTAGTTCACTTGCTTGACGATCTTGGATTTCAAAGCCGTCCGCAGGTAGCCCATCGCATCTTCTACCGAGTCGAAAACCTGAGCTTCAGCTCCCTCGGTCACTTCCTTCGCCGAATAGCGTGTCGCCTTCTTCTGGCTTTCTAGCCATTGAGCAACCGCTTCTTCCTCACGTACCGTCTCGATCGAGCTCTGCAGCTTCTCGAAAGACATGTTTGGAAGTCGGGTCCGATGGTGGTTCCGAAGCGTAGTCTCGTACTTATGGTAGTTTGGCGGACCGAGCAGCTCCTTGGTAAAGGGGCAACGGTTAACGAAAGCGAAATTGCCGCTTGGCGCTTCAACTTCCACTTCCTCTACGGTGAAAAACTCGCTCGCGTGGTTCGCCATCGCGTGGCTAAGCACTTCTTCCTCCGTCAGGAAAGGCATGTTATCGAAGGCGCAAATAAACACCTTCTCTGGCTTTTGCCCATCAACCGCCTTGCGGGTGACGCTCGCGATGAAGCGGTCCGGCTTCTCCATGAAAAGCTTAGCGACCTGGAAAAGCTCGTAGGTCAGGTGGTTCGCCCGCATCGCCTTGATGATCGCTGAAAAACAGCTGTCGTCCGGGTAGAAGCACACATCAAAGACCTGACTCTCGTAAGGCTGGAAAGGAGCTCTGTGCGAATCGTGCTTCCCACCGCGACGGAACTGACGTCGGCCCTGCTGCTGATCTCCATGCCCACGGCCACCATGGTCGCGGCGTGGCTGCTGCTCTCCCCCCTCTGCCGATTCACGGCGAGGCGGACGAGGAGGACGACGGTCCTTGCGAGCTGGCGGGCCGCCACCAGGACGACGGTCCTTACGCGGACCTCCCTTCCCTTGGCGCGATCTCCCAGAATCGGAAGACGACTTGCTCGCAGCGGTCCACTGCGTGCCGAAGCTAAAGCTTTTGAGATCTGAAAGGTCGACTGAGTCTTGTTTAGGTTCCTCGTCGGGTTCCGTAGGTGTGGAATCGGGCATCTGAGCTGAATAAAAGGCGCCGGGTTATCTGGGCATCCTGTAGTTTGTAGTTCTAGAGAAGTCTCTTAGGAAGGGACGGTAAAGGGAGAATTGAAGGACGATCTACGAGCTTGTTGGTCCGGAATCAACCCAATACGAAGAAATCGAAAAAAAGTTCATTTTCGCACTTTACAAAGACGTGAAGATCTCCATTTCTTTGCGGCCTCAACAACATTGCTCAGGTGGTGGAATTGGTAGACACGTACGCTTGAGGGGCGTATGGCGCAAGCCGTGGAGGTTCGAGTCCTCTTCTGAGCACCATTTAAAAAGAAGACCGCATTTTGCGGTCTTTTTTTGTGTGCGAATAAGTGGACGAGAACGAAGTTCGACGGAGCGACATAAGGAGCGAAGATGGGGAATGCCGCAGGCATTAGCCCGCAGGGCTTCGGGCGTTCAGCCCGAACCAATCCTCTTCTGAGCACCATTTAAAAAAAGACCGCGATTAGCGGTCTTTTTTTGTGCCCGAATCGATCGAACCAAACGCTCCGTAGCGGGACTAAACGCTTCGAGCAAAATAACGGCTTGAATGCCTACCTATTTTGTTTGGTCTCTAAACAAACATCTATGACACGCTATCCAAAGCATTCCTTTTACGCCGCCACGCTCGCAGCGACTCTCGCCTGCCTCCCTCAGATTCTCCTCGCTCAAGCGGGAGACAAACGAGACGAACCCGGCCAAGTCCAAGAAGAGGTCTGGAAAACGATGGACGTCCCCCCAGCACCGATCCTTTCCCCAGAGGAAGCTATGGAGAGCTTCGAAATCGAAGCGGGCTACTCTCTCGAACTAGTTGCCGCCGAACCTCTCGTAAACGATCCCGTCGCTGTAACTTGGGATGAGCACGGTCGCCTCTGGGTCGCTGAAATGTGGGCCTTCATGCCCGATGTCGATGGCACAGGCGAGGACCAACCCGTCAGTCGAGTCGTCGTTCTAGAAGATTTGGACAACGACGGACAAATGGACCGCTCGACCGTATTCCTAGACAAGCTCGTGCTCCCTCGAGCCGTCGCAATCGTCGAAGACGGCGTACTGATCGCCGATCCCCCTAACCTCTACTTCTGCAAAGACACCGACGGCGACCTGGTTAGCGACGAGAAAACCATCGTCGCACCGTATGCCGTCAAAGGAAACGTCGAACACGCCGAAAATGGCCTGCTGCGAGGCATAGACAACTGGTACTACAACGCAAAATCCAACCGCCGGTTCAAATTCGAGAACGGCCAGATCACCTTCGAAGACACGCACTTTCGCGGTCAATGGGGCATCACCCAAGACGACTACGGTCGCCTCTACTACACCACCAATAGCTTCTACCTCTACGGCGATACCATCCCTTGGGAAAACGTATCCAAGCACCCCGGACACAAACCAACCGCCGGATTCAGAACTCCCGTCGTCCCCGATCAATCCGTATTCACAAATCGAATCAACCCAGGCCTCAATCGAGCCTACCGCGAAAACTGGCTTCGCCCGGACTTTCGCATGAAAAAGACCGACGCGATCAGCGCTCCCGCAATAGCGCGAGGACACCGCTACCCGGAAGACGCCCAAGGCAACGCGCTCGTCCCCGAGCCAGGCGGCAACGTCGTATCCAGATTCCAACTCGCGAACGAAGAGCTCGAGATTCACGGAACCAAACAACTCCACGACGGAAGCAAATGGGGAGAGATCGAGTTCATCGCCTCGACCGACGAACGTTTCCGCCCTGTCGCCACTGCTCTAGGACCCGACGGATTCATGTACGTCGTAGACATGTATCGCGGCATCCTGCAGCACAAGGCCTTCCTAACCACCTTCCTTCGCAAGCAAATTATCGAGCGTGGACTAGACAATCCAGTCGGATTGGGCCGCATCTACCGCATCGTGCACGAAAGCGACGATAGCTCGCGAGCCGCGCCCAAACTAGCCGACCTCACCTCCGCCCAACTCGCCGAAAAACTCGATAGCGACAACGGCTGGGAACGCGACACCGCCCAACGCCTGCTCGTGGAAAGCAGATCCATTTCAAAAGAAGCGACCGACATTCTCATACGACAAACTGCATCGGCGAACACCGTCACTCGACTCCACGCGCTCTGGACCCTAGAAGGACTGGGTCTCATTTCAGAAGAGATTCTCACAACCGCCTTCGAAACAGGTGACGAATTCGTCCAAGCGCACGTTCTACGTATCTCAGAACCCCTCCTCCCCCAAGCCAACGCTCAACAAAACGAACTTTGGCAAAGCTACATGCAGGCCCTTTCCAGCGACTCGAAACGGATCCGCCTGCAAGCCGTTCACCTTCTCGGTCGCGTGGAAAACGCAAGCGTCACTCAACACGCCATCGCGAATCTCCCGGAAAGCGACCTCACAGATCCCTACTTCCTCGACGCGCTCGTATCCACTCTCCACCAACACGAAACCAGCATTCTCGAACTCGCAGAATCAGCCCCCAACTCCGACCGCTACAAACAACTCCTCTCTCTCCTCGTCCAAGCAGTATTCAAAGCTGGGTACACCGACACCGCACTCCATTTCGCGGCAGTTGCCAACCAGCAGCAAACTCCAGCTCCCATCACTGAAGCGATCACACAAGGATTCCTCAACGCCATGGAAGCAAAGAACGTGACTCCGCTCGAGATCGCTTCGAAACCGCAATCCTTCGTCGACGAGGAATCCCCTATTTACGCCGCCTTCACCTGGGAAGGAAAGATCGATCCCAACGCTGTAGTGGCTTACCAATACAGCGACGAGGAACTCGCCTCCATCAACCGAGGTAAGCCTTTGTACGAGAACCTCTGCGGAATCTGCCACCAAGCAAATGGCGAAGGGCACCCCTCTCTCGCGCCTGAACTCGTTGGCGTCGACTGGGTAACCGGAGACAAGCGGCGCCTCGCTCTCGTAGTCGGACAAGGACTCTATGGACCGATCGAAGTCGGCGACACGCTCTGGAGCGCCGCAATGCCCGCTCACGGCAAACATGCATCCCTCAAGGGGGAGGCCTTCAACGACGTCCTCAACTACATTCGCTCCGCCTGGGGCAACAACGCGTCCCCTTTCGAGCCTGGCGAAGCACGAGGCTACCTAGAAGAGCAGAAAGACCGCACCGAACCTTGGATAGCTGAGGAGTTCGAGGACCTATAAGCAGATCCCACAGGAGGGAAATGCTCCGTCATTTCCTACTATCACATAGCCTATGACGGAGCATCGCCCTCCTAATCAAACTAGAGCCTCGGCAGCGTCAGTCCTCCATCGATCATGATGACCTGACCTGTCGAGTACGGGAAGTCACCACGAGAAAGGCTAGCCACCGCCTTGCCAATATCCTCCGGGAATCCCCAACGCTTGGTAACGCACAAGCCGTCTTCAATGAGCTTGTCATACTTTTCTGATACACCCGCAGTCATGTCCGTCTTGGTCACACCGGGGCGTACTTCATAGACCGGCAAGCCAAACTCCCCTAGACGGGCCGCGAACAGGCTCGTCACCATACTCAAACCGGCTTTCGCGATACAGTATTCTCCTCGATTAACAGAAGCCACAGTAGCCGAAATTGATGACACGTTCACGATCGTGCCGGAAAATTCCTCATTCTCCTTTTTCGCAGCGACCATGTCGTTCGCAACCGCCTGCGTGAGAAAGAAAGCTCCCTTCAGGTTCGTATCCACTACGAAGTCGTAGCTCTCTTCCGTAGTATCCAACAAGTCCAGACGCACCTTCGGAGCAACGCCCGCATTATTGACCAAGAGATTCAAGGACCCACCGGCAGCTTCACGAGCCACCTTCAAAATCGCATCACGCCCCTCTACACTACCGATATCCCCTCGTGCGTACGCCACGGATACACCTTCCGCACGAAGCGTCTCGAGCGGCTCGCTCACGCCCTCCTCAGGACGCATTCCGTTGATCACAAGATCCCAACCTTCCTTCGCCAGAGCAAGGGCTACCCCAAATCCGATCCCACGAGAACCACCAGTTACTAAAGCTGTCTTTTTCATTTCAATCTTCTCCTTTCTAAAATCCAACACAGGCGTGGTTCGCCAATCGCTCCCCACGCCTGCTTTCGTTGTTCAATATCGCAAAAAAGTTTACGCTAGATCGTCTACGTCGAGCCACTTACGCTCTTCCCAGCTCTTGATACCAAGCTCGGCAAGCTGTACGCCTTTCGCTCCCTCGAGAAGCGTCCAACGGAACGGTTCATCGAGAACTACGTGCTTGAGAAACATCTCCCACTGCACCTTGAACGCATTGTCGTAGCCTTCCTGGTCAGGCACCTTTGACCAATCGTCATAGAAGTTGATCGGCTGATCGATGTCCGGATTCCAAACTGGCTTAGGAGTGTTGCTGTAGTGCTGAATGTAACAATCGCGAAGCCCGGCGACCGCAGATCCCTTTTCACCATCAACGTGGAGAGTGAGCAAGTCGTCGCGACGAACGCGAGTCACCCAAGAGGAGTTGAAGTTCACGATGATCTCACCATCTGGACCATCGATTTCAAACATAGCGTAAGCCGCATCGTCAGCCGTACACTTGTACGTGTTACCCGCTTCATCCACACGCTCCTTGATGTGAGTCGCCCCACGACACTGAACCGCCTTCACTGGGCCAAAGATATTATCGAGCACATAACGCCAGTGGCAGAGCATGTCGATGATCATGCCACCCCCATCTTCCTTACGGTAGTTCCAGGAAGGACGCTGCGCAGGCACTGAATCCCCCTCGAAAACCCAGTATCCAAAATCACCTGTCACGGAAACGATACGACCGAGGTAGCCGTTCTGAATAGCGCGTTGCAGCTTAACAAGGCCAGGCAACCAAAGCTTGTCCTGTACAACACCGTTCTTCACGCCCTTCTCCTCGCAGAACTTGAAGAGATCCAAAGCGGTTTCGGTATCGATCGCAGTTGGCTTTTCACAATAGACATGCTTTCCAGCAGTCGCAGCCGCCTTAACAGCGTCAGCGCGACGGAGCGTAGTCTGAGCATCGAAGTAGATTGGGTACTCAGGGTCGGCCATCACGCTATCAAGATCCGTAGTCCACTTCTCGATACCAGTCAGCTTGCAAAGCTCCTTAAGCTTTACCTCGTTGCGGCCAACCAAAATAGGATCCGGCATAATGAACTCAGTCGGGCTCACGTGCACCCCTCCTTGCTTGATGATCTCGACGATCGAGCGGAGCAGGTGCTGATTCTTACCCATGCGTCCTGTGACGCCGTTCATGATGATGCCAATTTTGTGTACTTTCATGATCTGAATATTTTGTCTTAAATTTCTGATTACAGTGTTCCGCGCTCTATTTGGTATCCAAATAGGCTTGTTTGATCATCGCGAGATACTCGTCCTGATCCATCGCCCAGTAGCGATTCGAGAAGATCTCAACTTCGTCATACCCGTCGAAACCGGCCGCATTCACCCAAGAGCGAATTTGCGGAATATCGATAACGCCCTCGCCCATCAACCCACGGTCGTTGAGCATGTCCTCCGGATTGTCTTTCCAGTCGCAAATGTGAAAAGAGAAGAGCCGTCCCTTCTCGCCCGTCACCTTGATCTGGGCTTCCAGCTGGTCATCCCACCAGACATGAAAAACGTCGAGTGTGATTCCCAAATTCTTGTGGTCAACGATATCGCAAATCGCGTTCGACTGGGCCATGGTCGAAACCGCGCTGCGGCTGTCCGCATACATAGGGTGCAATGGCTCGATACCAAGTTTAACCCCCGCCGCCTCAGCATGAGGCATCACCTGAGCCAACCCCTCAGCGATCTGATCGCGAGAAGTGAAAAGCGATTGGCCCGGAGTCGCTCCGCAGACCAAGACAATCAAAGGAGCGCCCAACTCGGCCGCCTCATCGATCATCGATTTATTGTGATCGATCGCCTTCTGTCGCGTTGCCGCATCCAAGCCCGTAAAAAAACCTCCGCGTACGTACGAAACGATATCAAGCCCCTCCGAACGCGTCATCTCTCCGGCAGCCTTCAATCCGCCCGCATACGCTTGGGCCGAGTCTTGCCAGATCGATACACCACCGATTCCGGCAGCAGAGTACTTTTGTACCGCAGTTTGCAAATCCCACGATTTCGTAGTGATCGTGTGGAGACATAGTTTCTCGAAACTCATAACCGTTCTTCCTAGTAACGTTTCCCTTTACGAATATGCACGATCACAACCTCGCACTTCTCGATCGCCTCGTAAGTGTGTTCTTGAATCGCATCAAATTGAATACTCTGCCCCGCTTCGAGGTCGTGGCTTTCCTTTGGCAGATCGAGCCTCACCTTCCCCTTTAGCACCCAGCAAATCTCGTGGTCGTCGTGATGTATCTCCGGCTTGGATACCTGTGCTCCCGCATCAGCCGTGGCAAAAATACAGTCGGCATTCCCATAGCGAATCGCCTCCAAGGCGAACTCTCCAGACTGGTACTTGACCGAGCTCTTCTTGTTCGAAATCGGCGCCTCGGCCAAAGACAGGATATCCGTCGCCCGCATCCCGAAAACCTTGCCGATCTTATGCAAGGTGCCGACTTCCGCCTGGGTCTGGTTCCTCTCCAACTTCGAGATGACCGCAACCGATACGCCACTCCGCTCGGAAAGAGCGCTCAAGGTCAAATCCGCCCGTTTCCGAATTTCCCGCAAAATCGAGAAATCAAACGCTGGCACTGCTTCTGAAGCTGTTTCGGGGTCCTTCGCCATGATCAAAACCCAAAACCACAATCTTTTTCTCTGCAATAATATTTTTGATATTTTTTATCTCATAAGATAATTTTACAGTTCAAAAGAAATGATCGGGAAAAGCGAAAAACGAGGGCGCTCACCCCTCAAAAACCGGCAAATCCGCCCCGAATTATACATTATTAGAGGGGCGATCTCGCATCGAGCCTTGCCAAAGCCACTTTTGATGGTCATCTGTCCCCCCTTTTTCACCAAGAGGCACCAATGAAACGCAACGAAGACATCCGCAACATCGCTATCATCGCCCACGTCGACCACGGGAAAACCACCCTCGTCGACCGGCTCATGCAGGAAGGCGGCATCTACCGCGAAAACCAGGAGGTCGCAGAGCGCGCCATGGATTCCATGGACCTCGAGCGTGAAAAAGGCATCACCATCAAGGCCAAGAACACTTCCGTCCACTGGAACGGCAAGACCATCAACATCGTCGACACCCCGGGACACGCCGACTTCGGCGGCGAAGTGGAACGCGTCATGAAGATGGTCGACGGCGTACTCCTCCTAGTCGACGCCAAGGACGGCCCCCAAGCTCAAACGCGTTTCGTGCTCCGCAAGGCCCTCGGCCACGGCCTCAAGCCAATCGTGGTCATCAACAAGCTCGACCGCGAACACGCCGACCCGCACCGCGTACACGACCTGGTCCTCGAACTCTTCCTCGCTCTCGACGCTGACGACGATCAGTTCAACGCCCCTTTCATCTACGGCTCCGCCAAAAACGGATTCGCAGTCCGCGACCTCGAAGACGAGCGCGTCGACATGACTCCTCTCTTCGAAACCGTGCTCGAGCACATCCCTGCCCCGGAAGCAGACACCGAAGGCGAGTTCAAGATGCTCGTTTCCAACATCGACTGGGACGACTACGTCGGTCGCGTCGCCATCGGCAAGGTCCTCAGCGGCAAGGTCGCTAAGGGCGACACCATCTTCCGCGTAAGGGAAGACGGCAAGCGCGAGCGCATCAAGGTCACCAAGGTCTTCGAATACTCCGGCATGGCATCCGCCGAATCCGTCGAAGGCGAAGCAGGTACCATCGTTGGCGTCGCTGGATTCGACGAAGTCGAAATCGGCGAAACCCTCTGCCACACCGAAGAGCAGGAACCTCTCCCCTTCGTCGAAATCGATCCGCCAACCATCATGATGCAGTTCGCGGTCAACGACGGCCCGCTCGCAGGCCGAGACGGCAAGCTCGTCACCTCCCGCCAAATTCGCGAGCGCCTCATGCGCGAGATGAAGACCAACGTCTCCATCCAAGTCGAAGACGGCGAGACCTCCGGCGTATTCAATGTTTCAGCGCGCGGAGCGATGCAAATCGCCGTCCTCGTGGAAACCATGCGCCGCGAAGGCTTCGAAGTGCTCGTCTCCCGCCCAAGCGTCATCACCCAGCAAATCGACGGCGTCACTTGCGAACCGTTCGAGACTCTCTGGATCGAGCTCCCAGAAGAGTGCATGGGCGGCATCATGGAAAACCTCAACAACCGCCGCGGCATCATGACCAACATGGAAACGCGCAACGGCATCGTTTTCCTCGAGATGGAAATTCCTACCCGCGGCATCATCGGTTTCGAGATCGACCTCGTAAACGCTACCAGCGGCCACGGCATCATGTCCCACCTCTTCCTCGAGTACCGTCCGATGGCTGGCGACATCGTCACCCGCAAGAGCGGCACCCTCGTCTCCATGGACAACGGCAAGACCACCGCCTACTCGCTCGCCGCTCTCGAAGATCGCGGCAAGCTCTTCGTTGGCGCTGGCACCGAAGTCTACGAAGGCATGATCGTCGGAGAAAACCCACGCCAAGGCGAAATCCCGGTCAATCCGACCAAGGCGAAACAGCTCACCAACTTCCGCTCCTCAGGCGAAGGCAAAGGCATCCAGCTCAGCCCACCGATCACCTTCTCCCTCGAGCGTTCGATCGAGTACATCGCCAACGACGAATTCGTGGAAGCGACGCCCAACCACCTTCGCCTCCGCAAGCGCATCCTAAACGCGACTCTCCGCAAACGCGCCAGCCGCTAGGATCGCCCCACTCAATTTCAAAAACACAAAACGCGAGCCCGCTCAGGTCTCGCGTTTTTTTTGGTCCACCCACCCTAGAGGCTAACTGTCCACCGGATGACTTCGACCCACCCAATGGACGAGCGACTTCTCGATCCGCTTCGGATCAACCGGCTTGGCAATGTAGTCGCTCATACCGGAATCGAGGCAAATCCTCTCGTCCTCCTTCATGGCGTTCGCCGTAAGCGCAATTATCGGAGTACTCTGGTTCAGAACGCCAGCATCCCCCTTGCGAATCGCGCGGGTCGTCGCATAGCCATCCAACTCCGGCATCATGCAGTCCATATAAACCACATCGTACTCCTTGTCCTTCATCAGGTCCAAGGCGACGAGTCCGTTCTCCGCAGTATCCGGCTCGATCTGGTGCCTACGTTTCAAAATGGCAGCCGCGACCATGGTATTGGTCGGGTTATCGTCCACTAGAAGCACTCTTGTTTGCTGCATACTCTTCTCATTTTTCTCATCCACCGCAGCCGGCTGATCCAGCTGATCGAACACAGGGAAGAGATTTTCAATACGTACAGGCTTTATTAATACGGTCGCCTTGTCCCCATTCCTTAGCTTCCAAGCGTCTTCAGGCTGATTATATCCAATAAAACACGTCTCCAGACGGCCCTCTAATCCATTCCGCCCGGACCAAACGCTCTCGTCTATCAAACAAAAGTCAAAATCCACGCCATCCGCGACTCGCCCCAAAGCATCCGCCGAGCTCGCCAAAAACAGCGTCCCTCCCCAAAGCTCCATCCACTCGCGTATGTACTCCCGGAAGCCCTCGTCCGGGTGAACCAGAGCGACCGAACGCCCACGCAAGACCGGCCGGCCAATCTTTCTGGGAATCGATGGCGAAGCCAACGGAAGCGTCACAATAAACTCGGAACCGACCTCCTCCGACTCAGCCAGCTCGATGCCCCCGCCCATCAATTCCACGATCTTCAGGCAAATGGAGAGACCCAAGCCGCTCCCGCCATGCTTTCGAGTCGTACTCCTGTCCGCTTGCGTGAACGGCTTGAACAAATTCTCACGATACTCGTCAGGAATCCCAATCCCCGTATCTTTCACCCGAAATTGAATCGATTCGCGCCCCCCTTTTCCGAGCAACTTACACGACACCTCGATACGCCCCCCCTCGGTAAACTTCACCGCATTACTCACCAGATTGCTGAGCACCTGCCCAAGCCGGTAAGAATCGCCCCTGAAGATGCAACAATCCTCCGGCCTGACTCGAGCGGACAATACGATCCCCTTGTCCCGAGCCTTGACCGCATGAAGCTCGCAAACCTCTTCCACTACGCTCAGACTCGATATCTCGAGCATCTCCAGCGTCATCTTCCCCTCTTCGATTTTGGACAGGTCCAAGATATCGTTGATCAAAACCAGAAGCTTATCCGCGCTCTGACGAGCCACCTCCAGCATCGCCAAACTGCGCTCCGGCAAATCCTCGCGCAAAATATGCAGCACCCCCAAGATCCCGTTCATCGGGGTCCGGATCTCGTGACTCATCGCCGCCAGAAACTGGCTCTTGGCCACATTCGCCGACTCCGCTTTCTGCGCCAACTCCGTCAACTCCCGATTCGATCGCTCCAGTTCCCCCGCCTGCTTGTTCAATTGACGTATCTGTTCGCGAACTAGCGTACCCACAAGTTCACTACGCCCCGAAACAAACAAGATCACCAATCCAGCTGCCCCCGTAAACATGCACCCCCAGATCGTAGTAAGACGCAAACTCCCGCTATCGTTTCGCGACGCAGCCATCGCGCCCTCCCTCAACTCGAGTCGCCACGCCGCTCCAGCGAATGAAACCGGAAACTCTACAAAATTCTCCGCTGGCACAGACGCCTCGCCAATCGAAGCAAGACGCTCATCCAACAAGACCTGCTCATCCTCAATCGCCCTCAAACGTACATCGATCCCCCTCTCTCTTGGAAGCTCCCGTATCATCTGAAACAATACATCGCGATCGTACCCTGCCAACAGGCAACGAACCGCCCCTTCAACGGAATCGCTAACAGGCAAAAGCGCCAGCATCCGATCGCCCCCCTCAATCTGCCCCCCAACACCAGAAGCCAATGGAAAGACTTTGCCTCTTCCCAGCTTCCGCAACTCATCCTCTCCCGCGACTGCCCTACCATCCAGCTTTTCGTAGGCGCTATTTGGATCACACGCTCCTTCCACCGAAAAGATCCCGCCTCCAGAGAGCTCACCCCATGAGAGCATCTTCAACGCCTCGCTTCGCTCAACAAACGATCTGCTGATCTCCTTCAAAGTCTCATCCGAAACCGCCTCCTCAGAGGACAGCACAGCTCCCATCGCTCGCATCGGTTCTAGAGCCACATCCAGATCCGCCGAAAAGAGCTCGTAGACCTTTTCAGCTTCCGCCCGAAACAGCTCCTCCTGCCGCTCGAACTCGACTTCCTTGATCTGCATGATGCCGACCAAAACCAAGGAAAACACCGCCATCAACGCAGCCGTAGCTCCCCACTTGACTCTAGGCTGAAACGACCTCCTCGGACTCAGCACCAACACCAGCAAAGGTCCGAAACAAAAGACGCCCAAGCTATCGCCCAACCACCAAGTGAACCAGTTGTTCAGCATCGCCTCCGCTGGCAAGGCCCCGACGGCCCAGAGCGAAACCGTCCCTACCATCGAGTTAACCACACAGCTAAGCGGCCCCCCTAGCAGGAAAACGAGCAACACGTTCTTGGGAGCGATCAAATACCGCTCGAAATCAACATACCGCTTTATCAGATACGCCCCGAATGCCGCTTGCAGAGTCGCCCCCATCGCGACCAGAAACGAGACGCCCATCGCCGTGGTAAAAAAGATCCCCACTCCCGTCCGCTCGAACTGGTAGAGCGAAACAATCAACGCTCCCAGCCCTACCCCCGGCAAATAGCGATACCCCTTTATCGCCACCCAAACCAAGGCCACCGCCGCAGCCGGCCAAACCGGAGACGCATAATTGGGCGGAATCACCAAAAACAAAGTCAGATAGGCCGTAAGCACATAGGCCGCGCTCAAACACGCGACCTTCAAAACGTAGCCAAACAGCGGCTCACGCTCAGTTGCCTCAGGGGTTTTCATCTGATAAGTAGAAATGGACGACACTCGGGCCCCTTAAAACTAAGAGATAAACACCCAGCAGCGCAAACGGCACCCTCGCTAAAAAAATGTAATTATAGCGTTACAAGCCCCTCAAGCTCAGTTCATTAGGGCGAAAGCTCGCGCCGAGCTGCGAATGTAGTGCAGAAGGAACTACAAAGACCCCCTATCAAGACCCCGTAAATCTTCCTAACGGATTCCCGCAACCGGCCCCCTACAAACTTCTGAAATCTGAACAAATGCGCCGAATCCCCTCGGCTAGTCGAGCGTCCGTCGCACAACAGAAACCGCGATGGTTTAGGAAGGTCGATTCGACTCGATTCAACTCCAGCGGCTCTCCCTCCACGTCTCCGAAAGAAGCCCCCAGCTCGCCAAACAAACAACTCGTCGCCGCAAAATCCCACACGCTCCCACCGCCCGGGTTACGCTTGGGAAGCTTGAAATAGCACGCCGGCCCATTCTCTAGCGTCCAACACGCGTTCAAAGCAGCGCCCCCCTGGCATACGAACTCCACACCACCCAAGCCCCTCTCTCCCGCCAACTCCTCAAGGCCGGAGCGCAAAGCCTCAAACACGGCCGATTTCCTCAAGCTACGATCAGCGAACACTCGCAAATTCGAATCTCCCGATGGCTCCAAAGCCCAATCAACACCATTCCGCTTCGCTCCTTCTCCCAACGCAGCGTCGTAGAGAATCTCCCCCCTCGGGTCGTAAACAACCCCGACCTTCGACGCCCCTTCTCGCGAGACAAGAGCAATAGAAACCGCATAACCGCTTCGATTCTCCGTGAACGGCAACGTGCCATCCAAGGGATCAACACACCAGAAATGCTCCTTCTCAAAACGACTCCCGTCATCCCCTAGCTCTTCCGCCAAGACTCCCAGGTCGAATGCCCGCGTGCTCTCCTGCAAAAACTCGAGAATCAACGCCTGCGCCTGACGGTCCACCTCAGTGACCACCTGAGACGCTTCCGAGTCCCCCGCTTCCTTGCATTCCACTCGCAACGCGCCGCCCGCCCGCTCCTGAACAAACGCTCCCGCCCGTTTAGCAGCCTCTACCGCCAAAAGTCGCAATTCCGACAGATGCCCATCGACCGTGCTCATCCTCGCAAACCAGAAACAACTTCTCTCGCCAGACGTTCGCTGTAGCTATGCACCTTCCAGTGCCCCGGACTCCACCCTTTCAGAAACCGGTGAAAGTCCGTCCAAGCGATCGGGTACATCGCCCGCCATTCAAGCTCTACCTCAGAAAAACAGTCCCCCTTTCCGCACGCGTCAAGAGCACGCCGCAAAGCAGAAAAATACAAATCCAGAAGAGTGTCCTCTAGACGCTCGCAATCCGTATCATTCAAGCAACTACCAATAAAGTAAGCCACATCCTTCATCCCGCAGCCCCCTCCCACATACTGAAAGTCGACTGCAGCAACACCCTTTCCATCTCCCCGAAAACAGAAATTCGCCAATTTGGCATCCCCATGAACAAAGGACTTCCAGCGACACTCCTTCAAGATCCTATCAATCTCCGATGCCGCCGCCTTCAGAGGGAGATCATCCAAAACCTCCAATTCCTCCGGCCGCGTATCCAAATGCCAATACGTTCCGTTCTCCCAAAGACCTTCCGGCTCCTGCCCTAGAAAGCTGGCATGAAACGCCGCCAACCACTCCAGACAAAGCCGCATATCGCCCAGATCAGCAGCAGTCCGACGCTCCAAAAATCCGGCAGCATCCAGGTCCTCCAAAGCGATCATCACCTCCGCCCCTTCAGAATCAGTCGCAAAACACTTGGGCAAACGAGCGACGTCCCCAGCTTGCTCGGCGTACCTGCCATACCAGCACGTTTCCACGTCGTAGGAACGCACCTTTCGCTCGTGCGACAAATCAGTGTTCCACCCACGCGGGTGATCCGCCTCGTTCGGCAGTCGTACCAGCTTCACAACTACAGTATCGACTCCCCCATTCAACACCTCGTAGCGAGCAATCTTCCCATAGCCGCTCCAAAGACTCTGAATCATCGACACTTCACGCAAGTCCGAGGCTCCCAAAGCCCGGCAAACCTTCTCCTTAAACCGATCCTTCATTAACAAAGCCAAGCCCTAGCGAGACCTGACCTTCCTTGTCCAGACCGATTTTCGATCTCCGACTCCCCCAAAAGCAAAGAACAGCAAGACCGGACCACCGCCCACAAACGCGCGGTGGTCACAAATCCCTAGCGGTCAGATTATACCGCTAAAGAGCTTTGCCATAAAACAGGCAACGTTCCCAGTGATACTCCGTCCCGTTCTTGACGCCGCACAAATGGCAGGAATCGCACGCCTTGATCATACTCGGCGTCTGGAATCCCGTCGTCTCGTTTTCGTCGCAAGCCAGTTCGAGCTTCACTTCGCGGTGGACCAGATTACAGGTCCGTTCGACAACTCTGTCTTTGAGCATGACTTTCGAGGTTTTAGGGTTAACGCAAACCGAATCGCCCCGCGAAAAACGAAGATCGCCGCGGGGCGTTTCATTCAGGACAATATAGCCCAGTTAGCCCCTCTTATCCACCTAAAAGCAACGCTTTAGGCCGTGTTGAAGCCCCTCTTATCACGGAGATTACAGAAGCCTGAACTCAGGCTACCCAACCGTAAACGAATAGCTCGAATCCCCGACCGTTAGACTCATCAGCAAACTGCGCTCCTCCACAGGGTGGCGCGTCAGATCGAAACATACCTCCAGCGTCTCGCCCGCCTTCACCGGAATCGGCGAAATCGGAAAATACGTCTGCATCCAGTGCGTGATCTCATGAGCAGGACCTGTATCCAAAATCACAGACGGAGTAAGCTCCGCCACGAACCAGCCTGCGAAACCATTGAGCTCGCCATCGTGCTTGATCTCCATCTCCACCCTGCCCGACTGCCAAACGTCCTCCTTCTTCGCCTTGGCCAGGTCGAGACCGAACAGCCCCTTCGCAGGCCCGATCAAGTCATCAGGGTGTACCTCGGTTTTCACCGCGAGGGCCTGCTCAAGCTCCCTGCCCTCCAAGTGAGAAAAGTCGATCCCATGAACCTGCTTTTTCCAAAAGCCAGGCCCGTCCTGCATGTAGAGCACATCCGAACCAACCGGAGCGAGCTTCAACTCGACGCCGCACGGAAGCATTCTCCCTCCCTCCTTCAAATTCGCGTCCCGACAATCGATCACGTCATCCAGCATGGTCTCCGCAAAGGCGAAATGCCCCAGCCATTCGCTGATGATCAGATCAACCGGCTCCGCTACCTGAAATCCAGCCGCGTTCCCTTTCACAACCTCGATACGCTGGCTCATGCCATTTCGCTCCACCGTCTCACGCGCGGCCTCCGCCACCGCCGACTGATCAAGAGCGTACACCTTTTCCGCTCCCGCCTTCGCAGCCAGCATGGCCAAGAGCCCTGAGCCCGTCCCTACGTCGATCACCGTCTCGCCCCCTTCAAGAGCTTCCTTGATCGCCGCCGCAAACGCGTCCGTGCGCGGTCGGTCCGACACCATGTAGCGCTGCAGCCCGAGCTCAGCATAACAGTTGAAATAGAAATCCACGCGCCTGTCTGCTCCCTCCCCTAAACCAAAGCAACCCAAATCGCTTGAGATCTAGGAGGGCAATGCTCCGTCATTGCCGTAAATTCAGTCGCCTCGACCCGATCAAGGAACCGCATTCCCGTCACGAGCTTCCAGCATCAAATACCAGTCTTCACGGCTGTATTCTAAATCCAACGACTGAAGCGCCGCGCGAATCCGCTCCGGCGTCGTCGATCCGATGATCGGAAGCACGCGAGCGGGCAACTTGAGAATCCAAGCCAAAATAAGCACCCAATCCTCCACACCGTACTTGGCCGCCTGACGATCGACTTCCTTCTTGATGCGCGCCTCATCCTCCGGCGAAAAGGTATTGCCCCAAGCCGGATAAGCGACCCCGCCAATCGGGCACCAAGCCATCGGAGCAACTCCTAGCTCTTGGCACTGATCAAGCGTCCCATCCTTCAAAGTATCCACATTGTGGATGTTAATCTCCACCTGGTTCGCGACCAACGGCTGGCCGTAGAAAGACTGCAGCATGCGGAACTGCGAAGGACTGAAATTGCTTACCCCGCAGTTGCGAACCATGCCGGAGTCAACGAGCTCCTGCAGGGTCGCAGCCGTAGCGGCCGCATCCATCAGATAGTCGGGGCGGTGCAGCAAAAAGAGATCCAGGGAGTCGAGCTTCAGTCGCTTGAGCGACCCTTCCACGCTCCGCAAAATGTGGTCCCGCGAAAAGTCGTAGCGCTTCGGGTCTCCCGCATTCGGGCTGTCTTCGAAATGGATGCCGCACTTGCTGGTCACGATCAGCTTTTCCCGCTCGAACCCAAACTCCTCCACCGCTTCGGCAAACACCTCCTCGCAAGCGCCCGCGCCGTAAATATCCGCATGGTCGAAATGGTTGTAGCCAGCGTCATAGGCAGCCTTCAGCGCTTCGCGTCCGCGTTTGCGGGCTTCCGGGGAATTATCGCCAGCGATTCGCATGCAGCCGTAAACCAGACGCGTAGACTCAAGTGAACTCTTTCCTATCGTTACTTTTTCCATTTTCAAAAAAGGGGGGCTAAATTTGAAGCAAAGGTTCCCACGGACGCCTCACATGTCGACCCGAAATACCGTCGCTCTCGCTTGGTTTCGTCTGCTCAACGAACCTCTCGGAAAATTCCGGCAACCACCTGCAACTTTTTTGGGTAAACGCTCGCGATAAACCACGAACTCAAGAAATTGCCTCTCCTTCCATGCGTCTGCCAACTCCTAATCAACCCTTCGTCACCCCGCTTTTGCTTGCCTGTCTTCTTCTGAGCGCAGGAAACGAGCTCTCCGCGAAACCGAAAGACGACGCCAAACAGTTCTCCGACTACTACGAGCTCGAGCCCTTTCAGGTAACAGGCGAGGAGATCCCAATTACCGTCTTCGCCCGCAACGGCGGCGACCGCTCCTACGCGACCCGCTTCGCCCATAAAGTCGTCGAAGTCGCCTACCGCACCCTCGAACGCTCCCCCGGCAGCGGGCTCGTCATCATCGGCCGCTCCGGAGAACCCCACCCCATCACTCTCTTCGAGAAGTTCATGGAAACAGCCCAGAGCGACAACGCCTCCCCCGAACTCAAAGCAATCGCGACCGAGCTCGAAAACGGCTTCGGAAAGTGGCGCGAAAAGATCCACTTCGAGATGGACGAGGGCGACGACGACATCCCCTTCGACGTCAGAAAACTGGTCGACGCCTTCCCCATACCGCTTCCACAAATGGCAGCCCAGCTCTACCTGCTCGCCTGGGAACGCAACTTCGACCCGGAGCAAGTCGACACCCTGCTCGCCCAACTCAAGGCGACCGACCTAAAACAACAGGACTTCGAGGAATTCACCTGGATCTTCTACCTGCCCCCACGAAACTCCCTCAACAAGGTCCTGAAAGAAGTCCTTCCTCTCGCATTCGAAGCCGGAGACCTAGGCCCCGTCAAACGCGCCCTCGCCCGTGCCGCTATCGCCGCCTTCAAGCCTCTCATCAAGGACGCCGTGGAAGGCGTGCGCAAAGGTGTCCTCTACTGGTCCGTCCTCACCGCAAACGAAGCCGCCTTCAACGAAGGCGACATCGAAGCCCTCGCCAGCGTCTACATCGAGTCCCAGATGCCCAAAGGCAAAGTTTTCGGCAGCGACAAGACCGGCCGCGGCATCGAAGCCATCGAACGCCAAAAGCTCAAAAACGCCGAATACGCCAAAGATCCCTTTGTCCTCCCCACACCTTTGGAATCCTTCGACTCGGCAAGCTTCGCCACCTTCGAAGGCCGCTACGGAGACGAGGGGCATCGCAACAAAACCTTCTTCTCAGAAAACGGCAGTTTCTTCTGGCAAGAAGGCGACGACGACCCGGTCGAGTACCTTCCCGCAGGCGAATCCTACCTTGTCTCCAGCCAAAATGATGTCACGCTACGCTTCATGCCTGGAGAAACCCCGTCGTTTTTCAAAGTCGAGCTCCGCAAAGGCCGCTTCCGCCACACCTTTGCACGACTGCCCGAAACGGAGGTGGACTGAAGCTCCTCTGCCTTTCTCACTTGAAATATGCGCCTACGTCTCAGCCAGCTCGCCCGCTACAGTCTCCTTTTAGCCCTCGCCCTTCCGCTAGCCAAAGCGGACAGCGAGAACGCCCCAGATAGCGAAAGCAAAGGCTTCAAACGCTGCTTCGAAATCTACACGCAACCCAAATACCAGATCGGCGAGCCCTACATCCACCAGCTCTCCTTCGACTCCCAACACGAGCTCGAGTTCGAACACATCCACCTCTCAGGCGATCAGCTCACCCTGCAATCCGGCTTTTCATGGGACGGCGCCTCCGGTCCCGGCATCGACACACCCAAGGTCCTGCGCGGCACCGCCATCCACGACGCCCTCTACAACCTCATCAGAGCGGGCCAGCTCGATATCGATCCCTTCAAGGCGCACGCCGACAGCGAGTTCATCAAAATCCTCGAAGAGGACGGCGTCTCTAAACAGGAGCGAGCCATCATCGAAGAGTCCGTTTCCCGATTTGGACTCAGCTCCACCGCCGCACCAGACAAAGGCTTCACCAAATTCAGAATCCGCGCCCGTCGCTCAATCCAGTCCTTCGGGCTCCTCATGAGATCAGCCGTGCGACGCAAACCTCCCGAGGAAATCGTCAATCGACCCCGCATCATGAATTTCTCCTCCCCCGCCAAGACCGCGTCCCCCACCGCAGCCGAATGAGCGCCCCCGCTACCCCATCTCCCTCAGAACCTAACGCCCCTCGCTGCCAAAACTGCTCCGCCCCGCTCAACGGCCCCTACTGCGCCTCCTGCGGTCAACGCGACATCGAGTTCAAACGCGACTGGAAAGGCCTGGTCGGCGAATACGCCTCCTCCTTCCTAAACGTAGACGGCAAAATCCCTCGCGGCCTCTTCCAGATCCTCTTTCGCCCGGGCCTGAGCACCAAAGTGTTTCTCGATGGAAAACGCTCCAGCCAGATTCCCCCGCTGCGACTCTACCTTTTCGCCTCCCTCATCTTCTTCCTCTGGTTCACCACTTCCGACACATTTCAAATCGTCGCCCCCACCGAGGCGGAAATGGCCCAGCTGAACGAAGACGCCCGCCCCGGCTCCAGCGCCGAAGCGCTCAGCGAAAAGATGCAGGAGAAATTCCAAAGCCCGGACGCCTTCATAGCTTCCGTAAACACCTGGCTGCCCCGCGTCTTCCTGCTCGGCGTGCCTACTCTAGCCCTCGCGACCCGGATCGTATTCAGAAAACGCGGATACGTCTACCTCGAGCATGCCATCATCTCCATGCACCTGCAGACCTTCCTGCTCTTGTGGGTACTTCTCGTCGGCATCCTCTCCGATCTTCTTTCAATCTGGAACCAGACATTCTCCAACTACTTCTGGAACGTATCCATACTCTGGATCCAAGTCTATTGCGTCATCGCCCTCAAACGGATCTTCGAGCTCAGCTGGAAACGCGCAATCGGCTCCACCCTCTTGCTAAACCTCCTCTTCCTGCTCATGTTCGGAGGCGGGCTAGCGCTCGTCTTGCTGATTTCCTTTTACATCGGTTAAGCAACAGCCCATTCCCCCTAGCAATGAGCGAGAACAGATACGAATTTCGGGAGCGGCGAGAAAACGCCTACTGCCCCTGCGGAAGCGGAAACAAATACGGGACCTGCTGCCGCCCCTACCATCACGGCAAGGCTAAACCCGACACCGCCGAGCAACTCATGCGCTCGCGCTACAGCGCCTACTACTACCGCCGCGTAGAATACCTTTTCGAAACGACCCATCCCGATACCCGTGACCCAGGCCTCAAGAAGGAGCTTCAAAAAACCATCCATCAAGCCAACTGGAACCGCCTGACCATCGTCAACAAGACCCGCGGCGGCAAAGAGGACAAAACCGGGAAGGTCGAATTTATCGCCGAATACTTCCACGGCGGAAAGCCCTACGAACTCCACGAACTCTCCCGCTTCAAACGCCACAAAGGCTCCTGGAAGTACCTCGACGGCAAAGGCAAAAACGTCAGCTAAGCAAAGGAAGCCGCCATCGCCCCCGATGGCCCCGCTCCTGTCTTGCCATCCTCAATCCGAGAGGCACACTCGCTGCCATGCCCCTTATCGCAGTCACTGGAGGATCCGGCAAAGCCGGCAACGCAGCCCTAGACGAACTGTCCGCCCACGGATACGACGTCATCAATATCGATACAGTCCCCCCGCGGCCCGACGCTAAGCCCTATCCGTTCAAACAAGCGGAGCTCTGCAACATGGGCGAAGTGATTGACCTTCTAAACGGCTGCGAAAGCGTCGTCCACATGGCGGCCATCCCCAACGAGAACCACCATGCCCCCTCTCGCGTGTTCGAAAACAACACGATGAGCACCTACAACATCTTCCAGGCCGCCGCCACCTTGAAACTCAAACGCGTCGTCTGGGCCTCCAGCGAAACCGTGCTCGGGCTCTCCTTCGGCGATACCCCACCTCTCTACGCCCCGGTCGACGATGATCACGCTCCGTATCCAAACTCCCGCTACTCGCTTTCAAAATCGGTCGCGGAAGAGATGGCCCGACAGTTCAGCCGCTGGAGCGACATCCCCATTATCGGACTACGCTTCACCAATATTTTCCGCCCCGAGGACTACGCCCAAGTCCCTTCCTATTGGGACGATCCCATGCAGCGCATCTGGAACCTCTGGGGCTACGTCGATACCCGCGACGTCGGCCAAAGCTGCCGCGTCGCCCTCGAAGCGAACGTATCAGGAGCTCCCAACTACACGATCACCGCAGCCGACACCATCATGAACAGATCCTCAAAATCCCTCATGGACGAAGTCTTCCCGAACGTGACGTTGCGAAAGGAGCTCGCGGAATTCGAAACCCTCCTCAGTTGCGACAAAGCCAAGGCCGAGCTCGGCTACTCGCCCCAGCACAGCTGGCGAAACCATGTTTCAGACAACACCGTATAAGAAGCCGTATTTCCCCACCTCAAAATACCCTATGAAAAAAACATCCCTACTCAAAACAGGACTGATCCTCCTCGCTTCAGTCCTTTACCTCGCCCCCATCTCCGGATTCGCCCAAGAGCAGAAAGCCAAAAAGAACCAGAGAAAACAGCCCGACTTCGCCTCCATGACCCCTGAAGAGCGGATGGACTGGATCAACGGGCAAATCGAAAGGACCGTCGTTCGCTACGAGAAGGAAATGGGCGACAAAGCCCCTACCGCCGAACAGCAGGAGACCTTCACCCAATTGATCGCCAAGAACTACCTCGAAGGCATCAAGCTTCGCTCCGAGATGATGAAAGCTCGCCAGAAGAAGAAAGGAAACAACCGCGAGCTCATGATGGAAATGATGTCCAAACGCGAAAAGCTCGACTCCGAACTCACCAAAGAAATGAAGGGGCTCCTGGAAAAGCCCCAGTTTAAGGCCTTCAAGAAAGCTCAAGAGAAGATCCAGCCCAAGCCGCAACGCAGAGGCCAAGGCGGCGGAGGTGGTGGCCGCGGTCCTGGTGGCGGCGGTGGAGGCGGCGGCGGGCGCTAACGATCGCTCCGCGTCGCTTGCATAAGCGGCCGCTTGCCCCAAACTCAAAGAAACGAACCTGTCGTTTCCCTTATTCCGATTCGGACTCGTTCGCACCCCAGCGGCGAGTCCTTTTATCGTACCCCCACAGCCTCAACCCAACACCTCGCATGTCAGAACAATCCACTCCTCCTCTCAGCCCCGAAAAAATCATGCAGCTCGGCATGGGCTTCTGGGCGTCCAAAACCCTGCTCACCGCGGTCGAACTCGAGATCTTCACCGAGCTCGCCAAACGCGCCGAAAACCTCGAAACCCTGCAAGGCCGCATGGGACTGCACCCGCGCAGCTCCCGCGATTTCCTCGACGCCCTCGTAGCGCTCGGCATGCTCGAACGAGAAGACGGCTTCTACAGCAATACCCCCGAAACCAACCACTTCCTCGATAAAAACAAGCCAAGCTACATCGGCGGAATTCTCGAAATGGCGAATCATCGCTTGTATCCATTTTGGGCACACCTCACCGAAGCCGTTCGCACCGGACTCCCTCAAAACGAGTCGAAGGACAACATCGACTTCTTCGGAATCCTCTATTCCGACCCAGCCCGTCTAAAAGAATTTCTCGCAGCCATGTCAGGAGTCAGTCACGGCGCCAACCTCTGCATAGCCGCAAAATTCCCTTGGGCTAACTACAAAAGCTTCGTCGACCTAGGTCCAGCCCAAGGAGACCTGCCAGCTCAAATCGCCCTGCAAAATCCACACCTCAAAGGCATCGGCTTCGACCTCCCCGCCGTAGCCCCCGTTTTCGAAGAGTACATCCAAGCCCTTGGCCTCAGCGATCGAGTGAGCTTTCAGGGAGGAGATTTCTTCAACGATCCCCTTCCCAAGGCAGATGTCGTATTGATGGGGCACATACTGCACGACTGGGATTTAGAACAAAAGAAACAACTCCTCTCCGCTGCCTATGACGCCCTCCCCGATGGCGGAGCCGTCATCGTCTACGACGCGTTGATCGATGACGAACGACGCGAAAACGCGTTCGGACTGCTCATGAGCCTAAATATGCTGATAGAAACGCCCGGCGGCTTCGACTACACCGGAGCCGACTGTGCCATGTGGATGCAGGAAGCCGGTTTCAAAGAAACCCGAGTCGAGCACCTCATCGGCCCTGACTCAATGGTTGTCGGCATCAAATAGCTCTCCGACAACTCACAACGGTAGTTCCGAAAAACTCTCTCTCACATGGTAAACAGCGAGGAAGCGCTTCGCTTGGTGAGGATCCACTAACGGGAAAGATCCGCATTTAATCCTCGCTTTCTTTTCCGTAGAAAACTGCAAAGGATAATCTCTCTCCAGCGAATCGCAGTATTCAGAAAAACTGACACCTTTGCTTTTCTTCAACTGCTGCCGGTTCAAAATTTGAAAATAGCCAACCGAAGTGGCCGCATTACGTTGCCCAACCTCCAAAGCGACACGCCCCATCGTGTAACGCGGATTGATCTCCACCACCGGCTTTAAACGCAATTCGCCCTGAGCGGAGCGATAAACAAACGCGTCGATCCCCAACGGCCCCAAGTATCCGACCTTGTTCAACTGCTCTTCCAAAACCGGAGAAAGGCATTCTTCAAACCAGCTGTAAACTCTCGGGACTCCGCCAACTCTACGAAGCAAAAAGCGTTTCAACTCCGATTCCAGCCCACTGCTAAACGCATCCGTCACGATCCCTTTAAACTGCCCGCGCGCGTTGTTCAGCAATCGCGTAAAACCAAGAACCTTCAACGCACCCTCCCGCAATTCCAACTGGACAGAAAAGTCAAAGACCCGCTCCAGCCAAGGCTCCACAACCAAACCGCCTTGCTCCGCAAGCGCTGTTTCAAGCCACGCCCGTATTCGCCCTTCAATCACATCTTCCTCTCGCAAACAACGCATCCCATTCGCAGCAGTGCCAAAGGGCGCCTTGCAAGCGATCTCGCCATACCCGAGCTCCGCGAACCGAGACCTAGCAAAAGCAATCTCCTCGATCGAACGACACAGTCGCCCATAAATTTCCGCAGGAGCGACCCAGTCGAACTCCTCCTCCACAAGCGGCAACCTCGAAGCCCAATCCGCGCTCCAAGCCTTCGAGAACAAGTCCCGAATCTTCGCGTTCCAAACCTCGTCACGCGCTCTCGGTCGGGTCAACGACTTCATCGTCGAACCGAAAAACGCCAGACTGTCCGGAGTCCACGCCCAAGGCCTCAAACTGCCAATCTTCCGATCAAGCGCCGGAGCGCTCGCGCCTTTCTTTTCACCTCCAGCAATGACCTCCGGTAACTCAAATCCAGCCAGCTGCGTTTTCCTCAAAAACTCGGCTGAAGGTGGTTCTCCCACAATCAATACGTCGTCCTTACGAGACAAATACGCCGGCAAAAAGCCGAGATCCCTCTGCACCATCGAAAGCTCTCCATCGAACGAAGCGTCAGAATCTGCCGCTGCAAACCGCTCCGCGTCCGGATTAAACCAATACACATGAGGCGTTCGCCCTCTCGATTGGCTGAAAACCTCGAGCTGCTCGATAAATCCGTCATCCAAGCCAGCTTCGCTGCGACCTCCCTTGTTGAAGAAGTTCCCCTTTGCTCGAGCAGGAGAAAGTGGAAAGACCAATCGCTCGCGAAAGGCTTCCCAATCCGTTTTGCCCTCCGCCTTCCAGCGACGAAACCACTTCAGTCCAAAGCCCACATGATCAATCTCGTCCCGATAGATTTTATCCAGAATCGCTGCAGTAGAGGCATCTCCCACCTGATCGAAAATCTTCCCGTATTCACGCGAGTAATCCAGATTCGCTTGCTCGAACGTGAGCGACAAACGCGTCACATAATCCAGAGGATCCTCCATCGAGGAAACGCTCTTCCAGAAATAGTCGTTTAGCGGAAGCTCCCCAAACTCCACCCCGCATTGCTTCATGCGATGCATGTACATCTGGGTGTGCACCTGCTCGTCTTTAAGCGTCTCCAACAATCCCCTACGAAAACTAGCCGGAGCATCCGGGAACTTCAGAATTGCCAAAGCCATCAACTCAGTCGCCAGTAGCTCATGATTGCCAAAGAAGTGCAACAGACGCCCGCGCTCCTTTTCGTCGACAAGTCGCCCTTCCGCAGGATGCGACGCCTTTACTCCGTCCTCCCTTAGTTGGAGATGAGACGGCCGCGACAGCTTGCGAGGCGTTCGAATCGGATCGCCCCGCCGCGTATCGACAATCTCTTCACGCGGAAACCGAAGCTTTTCCTCGATCGTGGTTCCGAAAAGGACCTGTTTGGCAAAATCTTCTAGCTGTATCGCCATCGCGACTACAGGCGGCCCCAAGCACGAATGCAGACAGGGTTCTTCAGCTCGATCCGAGAATCCGTCAACTCCAATGCCCCAGACTCCAGATCGATCGAAAAGACGCGGATCTCGTTGGAATTCTGTCCACCCACGATCAACCAATTTCCACTATCGCTCACCGTAAAGTTCCGCGGCCAATGAGCCTGAGTCTCCTGCCCTTCCACCATCGTCAGTTCACCCGTGCTTTGATCGATCGAGTACGCCGCAATCAGATCGCTCCCGCGTACCCCTGCATACACGAACTTGCCATTCGGATGCACCTGGATCTCCGAAAGCGTCGTTCTCACCTCGGGAGACTCAACCGTTGGGATGAATTGAATCGGGCTGAAGCGCCCCGTCGCCCGATCGTAGTGCAGGCTGTTCACATAGAGATTCAACTCGCCAGTCACGTAAGCGTATTCAAAACTCGGATGAAACGCCATGTGACGCGGCCCAGTTCCCAGCGGGAACTTAACCTTATGGCTTAGCTCGATGGAATCCAAACTCCCATTCATCGAATACGTCCAAATCTCGTCCGATCCGAGATCCACCGAATGGATGAAGGAATCGTCATTGGCAAAACAGATCCAGTGAGGGCGGGACTGGTTTTGGGAGTTCCCTGGGCCAGAACCTTCTTGAGGCAAGCCACGACGCTTCTCGGAAACACTCCCATCCTTCTCTAGCTGGAAGACGAAGTTGGTCTTCCCACCCCAATGCGCGCCTGCCAGCCACTTGCCATTATCGCTCACCATAAGATGCGAAGGACTCCCCTCTTTCTTCGCCAAAAGTTGCAAACTCTGCTGCTCAAGCCCCTTCCCGTCTCCCGTAGGCACGAGCGACATGTAGCCCGATTGCTCGCGAGTACGGTAAGTCGCGTACATCACATCCAGCTCCGGGTGGATCGCCAAAAAACTCCCCGAAGGAAATTCGCAACTGAGCTTCGGCTCGGAAAGAGCCCCCGTCTTCTCATTCAATTCAGAACGGTAGACGCCACCTTCCGCGGCGATCCAAATAGTCTCCGCCGACACGCACGAAAGGCCGAGGGAACAGGCAACAAATAGAAGCGATTTCTTGAGGGTATTCACAGCTGCGGAGCCTGAAGCA
Organism: Pelagicoccus mobilis; assembly: GCF_016595505.1. Lineage (GTDB taxonomy): Bacteria > Verrucomicrobiota > Verrucomicrobiia > Opitutales > Opitutaceae > Pelagicoccus > Pelagicoccus mobilis. The sequence continues at coordinate 61,825 of NZ_JAENIL010000010.1, forward strand.
TAAACGTCGAGCGTAAAGCAGGATCTAGCTTCAACGGTACAACTGCCACCCCGGGACTTCACCCTAGTTACAGGCTTCTCAAATTCCTAACTAGAGTAAAAAGCTCACAAAACACCTAAGAGGCTACCCCCACGACTCAAGTAAGAGTATCTCCTGATCGATGAGCGACTGCAACCACTCAGACCACACAACCAGGAACCCATCCCGCATGAAACTCACATTCGCAAAGAAGAGCACCCTAGCCTTCGCCACACTCACCCTACTCGGTCTCGTTATCGGAGCCGTAGGAATCAGCACCAAACAGTCGATCCTGGGAGATCTACGACTCTTCTCCAACAACATCCTCACCGCCACCGACGCCCTTCTCCAGCTCGACCGGGATCTCCACCAAGCCTACATCGCCCAGCTTCGCTTCCAAAGCAGCGAACGCTCCGAATACCCTCAGCTCACCGACGATACCAAAACCAACCTGGCCCAAGTCGACACGCGCTGGAACGTATTCAAAGAAGCGGTCGCCCCCTACGCCACGAGCGACGTCCTCCAGTACCAGCAATCCTTCGAAAGCGACTTCACTCGCTGGAAGCATTCCTGCGATACCGCTCTCAAAAAGCTCAACAGCTCTGACAACGCCGAACAAGCCGCCGGATTCGCGTTCATATCCGGAAACGCTCTCAACGACTTCAACACCGCTCGCGACCAGATCGACAAACTCACCGAAGTACTGGAAAAACAGTCTCTCGCCATCAAGCAAGACGCAGAGTCGACCGCACAAAACGGCCAGTACGCCATCTTCGTCTCCATTCTCGTAAGTCTGCTCATCGGCGGATTCACAACATGGAAAATCGGATACAAGATCGCCAGCAGCCTAAAAGGCATCGCCAACCAAATCTCAGCCACCGCTTTCGAAACCGCCGAAACGACCTCCCAGATCAGTGACAGCAGCCGCCGCGTAGCAGAAGGAGCATCCGAACAAGCAGCCTCACTCGAGGAAACAAGCGCCTCTCTCGAAGAAAGCGCCGCCACCATCCAAAGCAGCGCTGCAGCCGCCCAAAAGCTAAAGTCCGTCTCGGAAGAAACCAGCGAAGCCGCCCAGCTCGGAAGTTCCGAAATGAGCAGCATGAAGGAAGCCATGCAGCTAATCGCCGAATCCAGCGCCAACATCGCCACCACGCTCAAGACCATCGACGAGATCGCCTTCCAGACAAACATTCTCGCCCTCAACGCCGCAGTCGAAGCCGCTCGCGCCGGCGAAGCAGGAGCAGGATTCGCAGTGGTCGCCGACGAAGTCCGCGCCCTGGCCCAGCGTTGCGCGAAAGCCGCCCGCGAAACTTCAGATCGTATCGAGGAGTCCACCCAACGCAGCGAAGCCGGGATTCGCACCAGTGAACGCGTCGCCGAAATGCTGGAGAAAATCTGCAGCAAAGCCTTCGAGATGGACGAGCTCATGAGCAACATGGCGACCTCCTCCCAAGAACAATCCGCCGGTATCACCCAGCTCAATACAGCTATCACCCAGATGGATCAAGTTACCCAGACCAACGCAGCCTCCGCCGAAGAAACGGCAAGCGCCACGGTACAACTTGACCAACAAGCGACTCGCCTTCATAGCATGGTCGAGGAGCTTTCCGATATCCTAGGTATCGAAACCAATGGCGTTCTCGCCAACATATCCTCTAGCCGATCCATGTCTTCTCCCGCGCCTGCCGAGGAGGAATGGAGCTTTGATCCAAATACTCGAGATAGTGCCCTGACAGTCACTTCAAACAACTAATCGAATCCTAAACACAGATCAAATGCGCTACACAATCATCCTCCTCGCGAGTCTCGTACTCGCCTCAGTCACCGCTCAAGCCGATACCGGTCCACACCTCTGGCTTACCGTAAACGCCCGCTCGCACGAGCTTTGGGAAGACACGAAAACCAAGACGCAAGTCTCCGTCCGCTTCCCCGAATTCGAAGACTTCAACTACTTCTACCTCTCCCAAAAGATCACCACTAAGCTCAACGACAAGTGGTCGCTTGGCACCCACCCCGTCTTCGAAACCAGCAAAAAGGGAGACGACTGGAACAACACCTACCGACTCGACCTCGAGCTCAACCCCGCCAAGTTCAATCTCGGCGACAACGGGCCGACTATCAGCATGCGCAACCGCTGGGAGCTCCGCTGGAAAGAAGGAAAAGGCAGCGAGATCTTTCATCGCATCCGCCACTCAAGCAAAGCCTCCTGGAAAATCAATTGGGGTCCCTTTAGCAGCTACACCATCGCCGACGAAGTCTTCTTCGAAGAGCACAAAAGCAAGATCACTCGCAATCGCATCTACCCGGTCATGCTCGGCTCTAAAATCGGAGACCAAAAGATCTCCTACTACCTGCTCTACCAAAGCGACCGCCAAGGAACGTCCTCTGATTGGGACGGAAAATACGTCCTCGGAGCCTCCCTCAGCTATTAAAAACGTAACGGCCGTCGTACGCGACGGCCTGCCCGCTACAGCACGATCTTCACGCCACGCCGTAAGTAGGTTGGCGAGTCAAGATCCTGCCCCTCGAAGATCGTCCCGCTGGAGTTCTCAAACTCCCCTTTCGGATCTCCTTCGGAAAACGAGAACTCCTCCTGCTCCGCAGGCTTCGAGCTCTCATGCACAACCGGCCGAGACGGCTTCGACTTCTTCGGAGCCGGTTTCGCCTCCTCCGTCACTTCGCTCTTCGGTTCCGCCTTCGACTTCTTCGCCCGCTGCTTTACGACTTTCGTAAACGGTACGCTACTTACCTCGCTCGTGCCGAGGATACAGATCTCGACGCTGTCTCCGAGGTCCTCGTCGACCACCGCGCCCATCGTCACGTTCGCGTCAGCGCCAAACTCCTCAGAAACGGCCTCCATGATCATCTGAGTATCCGCGATTCCTATACGCGCTCCTCCGACGATGTTGACCAGCAACTGATCCGCCTTCTTTGAAAATTCCGGCGTATGAAGCAACGGGCAAAGCTTCAAATCCGCCACCGCCGCAGCCGCTGCTCCTTCCCCCGTACCGCTGCCAAGACCGAAAAGCGTCTTGCCAGCCTTCTTCGAAAGCATCTGACGCAGCTGGGCAAAGTCCAAATTGATCATGCCCGTCTTGTTCATCATGCACCAGATCGAACGAATCGCCTTTTCGATCCAAGCATCCGCCTTAGCAAACGCATCCAGCAAAGACGCATCCGGGTCCGACTCCTGAATGAGAAGATCGTTCGGCAAAGGAACCACCGCATTACAGGTATCGCGCAAGCGTCTCAACCCGTCCAAAGCCGTATTGGCCCGAGCAGAACGTTCGATGGTAAAGGGAAGCGCCACAAAGGCAATGACCAGCGCTCCTTGACGCAAAGCCTGCTCCGCAATCACGGGAGCTGCCCCCGTGCCGGTGCCTCCACCTAATCCAGCTGCGATGAAGAGCAGATCCACCCCGCTCACCATCTCGTCGATCGCATCGATGTGCTTGAGAGCCGCTTCGCGACCGACTTCCACATCGCCGCCCGATCCCAAACCTCCCGTAACCGACTTTCCGATACAGAGCTTGTTGACGATCGGTGAATTCGCCAGAGCCTGCTGGTCCGTATTCACCGCAACTAGCTCCACTCCAGAAAATTGCGAAAGCATCAGACGATCCACAATGTTGGAACCAGCACCGCCGACACCTACCACTTTCATTCGAATTTCGGTAGGTTCGCTTTGCTCGTCACTAAGTGGATCGCTCATAAAGGGGTATGGGGCTAGGCTTTTTGAAACAGAGTCTTCAGGCGGCCGAAAATGCCACTCTCACGATGCTTGACGGAGCCCTTTTCGCTTTGGAACTGCAGCCCGTAATGAAGCAAACCGAGGGCTGTGCTATACTGCGAATCTCTCAACTCGCCCGTAGCCATAGCCGCATTGTCACCGGCATGCGCTTGGATTCCGAATACGTTCTCCGCGCACTGGTCGATGTTTGCCAGCTTACTCGTACCACCGCTCAATATTACACCTGAAGAGATTTTGTCGGGGTTGAAGTGTACGCCCAACTTCTTGCGCACCACCTCGAAAATCTCGGACACGCGAAGCTCGATGATCTTCTCGATGCTCCAAAGTGGAATCGGACGATCGCCGATCTCGAAATCGTTGTTCAGCCAGACCTTCTCCGTCTTGTCCTTGTGCTCCAAAATCGCCGAGCCATAGCGCAGCTTCAGGCTCTCCGCCTGCTTCAAACGCATACGCAGGCCGATGCTCAAATCGTTCGAAATATGGTCCCCTCCGATCGGCAAACAACCTGCCTTCACGCAACGACCATCAATAAAAAGCGTATAGTCCGTGGTGCCTCGGCCGATATCGATGATCAAAGCCCCACTCTTCTTCTGGTCCGTAGTCGCCACCGCGGCACTGCTCGCTAAACCTGCCAAGACGATGTCGTCCACGTGCAAGTTGAAGCCGTTGATGATGTGGATCGCATCGCCGATTTTGCGCGAATCGCCGTGCACCGTCCAATAGCCGACCTCCAAGCGTTCGCCTTCCAGGCCGACCGGCGACTCGATGCTTCGCCCGTCCAGCTTGTAGGGGCGACGCAAATGGTGAATGGTTGTACGGTTTTCCGGCAACTCCCGTCCTTGCGCCAGAGAACACGCCTGATCCACGTCCCCCTGCTGCACACGTCCTTCCGGATCGGTGATATTCACGGAGGCCTCGCTCGGAAAACCTTCGATGTGGCCGCCGGTTTGAGCCAGATAAACGCCGTCGATCGACACCCCCGCCTGATCCTCAGCCGCCAGCAAGGCCGCGTGGACACAATCGCTAGCCTGATGGTAATCAACGATTTCCCCTTTGAGGAGACCTTTTGAAGACGACTGACCAAGGCCGATCACATTAAGCTTCCGGCCCTCATGGATTTCTCCAAGAAGCACCGTCACCTTGCTCGTGCCAATATCTACGCCTGCAATTACTTTCGTCTTATACACCTTGCTCTGACCGTACCGCTGACTGTTTCTCGAATTATTTCAACCCGATACTGCAATCCCCTACAAAGTTACCGGAACCTGATCGCCTAGAGTCAAATCAATGCGCTTCAAAGGACCCGATCCGTTCCCCCGGTGATAGTCCAAAATATAGTCCAATTTCGCCAGCTGATCGCGAAAATCGCTGTTCCGGTCAAACACGACCTCCTTCACGAACTTCCCCTTCGCGATAAGCCGGTCCTCCTTCTCCAACGACATGATCCGCCAACTGCTGTAAATGTGAGGCGCCACCGCTTGGGCTTCGGACAACAGATCCGCCAACGGCTCGATATCCCCGACATCAGAAAAACCTTCCTCCTCCTTCGCCAAATTCACTCCGAACAGAAACGGAAGGCGGCGAGAGATTCTCGGATCAAGCCGATCCGCCTCAAAAACCACGCCATCCCCGTCTACAAAGAGATTCAAAGTCTCCCCATTGGAACGCTGCACCAGCAAACGCATGATCGGAGTACGCTCCTCAACCGTAACTTCCAAGGCATCCGGGAAACGACGGCTCACCACTGCGCTCTCGACCTGGCCGATCGATTCCAGGCGACGCTTCATCTCGTCCAAATCGACGCTCAAAAGGTTAGCATCCTCCGGCACATCCAGCGTCCGAAGCAGGTAGTCTCGCTCCAGATTACCGTCCGTATGCACATCAATCGTCGCTACCGGCAAGGATTCGCCCGCTTTGGTGATCATTTCCGGACCACCCTCTATCTGAGGGGCGAAATGTAGCGCGGCCGCCAATACAGCCCCCACAAACAAAACGCCGCCAAACAACTTAGCGCGCCCCATCCAGACACGTCTTTCCGAAGCCGAGCTCATAGCCTTCGGCTTGACGCTTTGGTCGATGTCTTTCCACGTATTAGCTTTGCGCTTACGCTTGGTGGAGGAAGTGGGAGTACGGGCAGCCATTATTAGTGGGAAGTTTGGCGGGCCTTATACCTTATTATAGCGGGTTCTACAAGCTTTTGCAGCAGATCGTCGAAGTCGTATCCAAAAAGCCCTGCCGACATGGGCAAAAGACTGGTTTCTTTCAGCCCCGGAAGCGTATTTATCTCCAAAAAGTAGGGATTTCCCGCCCCGTCGATCATACAATCGATCCGAGCATAGTCGCGACACCCGCATGCCTCGAACGCGATCGTAGCCAAATTTCTGATGCGCTCCGTCAAATCTTTGCTAATTTCCGCAGGAGCAATGTATTCGGTCAACCCTTTCGTATACTTGCTGGAATAGTCGAACCGTCCGCTTTTAGGTCGAATTTCCACCACGCCAAGGGCCTTGCCGTGCAGGATTCCGACCGTCACCTCCGTGCCTTCCACCTTGGGCTCGATCAGCCATCGCCCGACGCCGCACTTCCGCAAGGCAGCCGCGATCTGTTCCTTCCCCGCTGCAAACATCAGGCCTACGCTGCTCCCTTGAGCCACCGGCTTGATCACCACGGATTCGCCCAACGATGCTAGAACTGTCTCCACCTCAGGCAGTTCGCCTTCGCTGAATACGATCTCCTCGGTCACAGGCACCCCTGCCTCTTTCATTCTCTCCTTCGTGGCGACTTTGTCGAAGGTCAGAGAGCTCGATTCCGCATCACAGCCAGCGTAAAAAACCCCAGCGGCATCCATCAGACGCTGAGCTTGGCCATCCTCTCCGAACGAACCGTGCAAGGTCGAAAAAACAACATGTGTCTCCGGGTTCAAACCGTCCGGCAGTTCTGAATACGACTGCACATCGAACACATCCACTTCGAAAGCCTTCGCCAGGGCGGCGGCTGCAGCCTTGCCAGATCCCAGCGAAACCTCGCGCTCCTCTGAAACGCCCCCCAACAGCACCGCTATTTTAGGCTCCTTCATCGCAAGGCCTCCTCCCAATTAGCGCCAAACAGCAAAACCTCCGGATGTAAATCCACGCCTTTTCGTTCGCGAGCAACTTTGCGTGCGAAGCGAACCAGCTCGATCACGTCCTCGCTTCGGGCTCCGCCTCGGTTTATGATGAAATTCCCATGCACTTTGCTGATTTCCGCTCCTCCAACAACAGCTCCCTTCAAACCGAGCTCTTCGATCAACCGTCCCGCCGAATCGCCTTCCGGATTCTTGAAAATACAACCTGCGCTCGGCTCTCGAGGTTGCGACTCCTTTCGCCTGCTTTGGTAGGTATCAATCGTACGACGAATCGACTCCGACGAACCGTCCGCTTTTTTGGATACGAAAACCGCATCGATTGCGATCGCGTCTTCGAGCTCACGACAATAACGGTAGCCGAAGTCCAAATCATCCTTCTGCGCTTCCAAGACTTCCCCCTCTAGCGTCACATAGCGAATCGACTCGACCACATCAAAAACCCAGCCCCCCATCGCGCCGGCATTCATGCGAAGCACACCGCCGAGACTGCCGGGAATGCCTTCCAAAAATTCAAAGCCTTCCAAGCCTTCCTTTGCCGCCTGACCGCAAAGTGCCTTGATCCGCATCCCCGCTCCCAAACGGGCCTTCCCTTCTCCCAGCTTCTCAAAACGACTCCAATACGGATGACTCAAACGCAAAACCAATCCGCTAACTCCCTCGTCCGGCACAACGAGATTCGATCCACGCCCCAACGGACGCACCTCGATTCCCGCTTTCGCGCAAGCCTTCAAAGCGACCACTAACTGCTGCAAGGACTCCGGTTCAAAATACCGTTCCGCTACGCCCCCCACTCGCATGGTTGTCTTCCGAGCCATCGGTTCATCGGCCCGAATCTCAGTCGTAAATCCAGCAACCTCGGCCACCGCAGAATCGAAAACGCCCCATCGCGAATCCTCGCTCCCTAAACGTTCGCTCAAACGACGGGCAAGCCGATCCCCCACTCCAGCTCCCAGAAACACGATTCGCACCGGCCCCTGCAGGGACCGAGCATGCAAAGTACCAAGCGGATCAATCACGCTCGAAACGAAACAAACGCGCTTGTTCCTCTTTCGACATTCAGCGTAGAGATCCTGGCCGGTCCCGCCTTCAACGGGAGATTCGCTGGCTGCGTAAACATCGAGCAAGATCAGCTCCTCGCACTCCGCCAAACTCTCGGCAAGCTCATCCTTCATTTCACGCGTCCGAGTATACCGGTGCGCTTGGAAAACCACTACAGTCTGCCAGCCTTCTTTCTTCGGCAGGGCTTGCAGCACTGCACGAATCTCCTCTGGATGATGGGCATAATCCTCAAAAACCTGAACCTTCGGACTGTTGTACCAGCAACGCTGACGCCGCTTCACAGAATCGAACTCGACCCGCTCCAATCCACTCGATTCCACACCCATACACTTGACCGTAAGCAAAGCAAAAGCCGCATCTTGCACATTCATTTCACCTGATCGATTGATGGTCAAATCGCCAGAAACACTCGAACCATCGAGACTCAGCTTCGACCAACCCGCTCCTTCCGAGCTCCATTGGAGAGAGACATCGCCTCCCTCTCCAAGTCCGCAAACCTCCGAGTCGCTCCCTTTCTTAAGTGTCTCCTTAAGGGGTTCCGGAACGATCGCCACCTGACTCGTCCGTCCCACCAATCGGCGAAACGCTTCAAAATAGTCCTCAGGATACGGATACCGAGCATGGTGATCGTGATCGATATTTAAAACAACCGAGACTTCCGGACTAAATCCCTCAATCGTCCCATCGCTTTCGTCAATCTCGGCAATCAACCATTCGTTAGCAGAGAATCGGCTCGGGCTCTTTCCCACAAACTGGGCTCCCAGCAGATAACCGAAGTCAACATCCAGCGTATCCAGCAAATCAATCAACATCGCGCAGGTCGTGGTCTTCCCGTGGGAACCCACCACCGCGACTAGCTTTTTCTCTTTGGCAATCACCGCCAAGCACTCTCCGCGCCTTAGACATACGCCCCCCTTTTCCTCTACCGAACGCCGCACTGGATTCTCCTCCGAAATAGCAGACGAAAAAACCAGACCTAGATCCTCGGTTTCAACAAAGGACGCGATTTCTACGCCAGCCGATTCCAGAAGACCACGAGCGTCCAACTCGAGCGAGTCGTCCTCCGCTGTAACAGAGTGCCCTGCCTCCGAGAGATAAATCGCCAGTGGCAACATTCCTGCCCCGCCAGCCCCCAAACAGTGGATACGTTTCGGTAGCCCTTCAATCATGACTGCAATGCCTGCCGATTCCCGCGAACCTTGCCGAATCCTGAGTCCGACACGATTCGTTCCAAGTCAGCAGCCATAAATCCCTGCACATCCGCACGGTCTGCCATTTCCAGGTTACGTCTGAACTTCTGCAGCAACCACTCGTTGTAGATGACTTCCCTCACCTCTTCCAACAAATCACCCAGATAGTCTTGCGACATCTGCAAGCCGCAGCCCAACATTTCAAAATTCTTAGCATTCGCCACCTGATGATCGTCTGCGGAAAACGGATACGGAATCATGATTCCTGGTGCCCGACACCGCATCATCTCAGCAATGCTGCCTGCACCAGAGCGGGAAACAACCAGATCCGCCGCACAGAGGACAGTCGCCATATCATGGCTAAAACGCCTAAAAATAGATCGCACTTCTTCACCTTTCGGCGACTTGAACGTCATCGACCCGTCAGTCTCGCTTCCCCCCGTTAAGCAATAAACCTGCACTTCCTTTTGAGCCAAGGAAGGCAAGCTCGCTTTCACCCATTTATTCAATGCCTCCGCACCTTGACTGCCGCCCATGATCACCAGCACTTTCTGCGCGGGATTGAGCCCCAAGGTTTCCTTCGCCGAAGACTTCGAGATGCTCTTAATCTCGTTTCGCACGGGCATACCGATATAACGGATACGACTCCGCCGCTTGGTTCGAATCGACACGCCCTTGGGCAAATAAATCCTTCGAGCAAACCAGCTCACGATACGGGTCACCCGGCCTGCTACCCGGTTCGCTTCGTGCACCACCGTAGGCAATCCGGCAAAAAAACCAGCCAACATAGCTGGCATCGAAAGAAAACCGCCAAACCCGATTACCACATCAGGCCTGCGATCATGAATCATGCGACTGCAACGGATCGTCCCTTTAATCAGACTGACGATAAATAGAAGCAACCGATCCGGGCGGAGCGAGAAAGCGCGCCCATCCACCGCCTCGTATGCGAATTGCTCGTACTTCTTAACGAGTCGCGAGTCGACTTGCTTGTTGCTGATCAAAAGCGTGCATTCCCAATTCCGAGAAACAAGCTCTTCCGCCAAAGCGATTCCCGGCGACAAATGTCCACCTGTGCCCCCACAAGCGATTAGTGCCCGCTTCATCCTTCGATGTCCTTCAGTTTACGTTTTGATTGCTGCAAAACCGGCCCCTTCCAAGCTAAGCTCGTGTTCAATACGATCGCTACGAAAATACCCATTGTCAGAAAATTCGATCCCCCGTAGCTGATAAACGGCAATGGCAAACCAGTGGTCGGAAGCACTCCCGTCACAACCCCCAAATTCAAAATAGACTGTACGGAGATCATCAATACACATCCCGCAGCAAGAAGATACTGATACGTGTTCGGCGCCCGACGAATGTGCATGACTCCTGCCACAAACAGGATCGAGTAAGTCACGACCACCGCCAAAGTCGCGATCATCCCCAATTCCTCCCCAATGATGGCAAAGATAAAGTCATTGTGAGCCTCCGGCAGAAAGCTCTGCTGCTGGCGCCCATTGCCAAGGCCAACCCCATCGATTCCCCCAGCTCCAAACGCAAGCAACGCCTGCCACCCCTGGTACGCGTCGCCGGCCTTCTCAGCCTCCATATTCCAAAACGCCGTCAGTCGACTCCAACGCTCAGCGTCGTTGTAGATCAATCCCACTACAGCCGCGAACCCAGCAAGTACCGACGGCACGAGATACACCAGTCGAACTCCCGCCAAATACAAGAGCCCCACCGCAACCATCACGTAAATCAAAGCCGTACCCAAATCTGGCTGCAAGATAACGAGCCCGATATACAGTCCCATCCCGACTCCAGGATAAATGAAACCGCGCCAAAACGTCTGGTTCTCGTTGCGAATCGAGCTGAAGTAATGAGCCACGAAAAAGACGAAGAAAATCTTGGCGAATTCAGCTACCTGAAAACCGATTGGACCAATCCGCACCCAGCTTCGGCTTCCGTTAATCACCGTACCGATTCCAGGCACGAACACCAGGAGCAGCAGCCCGATGCCGATGATATAGCCCACCCAGATAAACCGGCGCAGCCAATCGAGATTTACCAACATCAACAACAAGCCAACCAGCAGGGTTAAGCCCACCCACATGGCTTGCTTTTCGATGAAGTAGTAAGGCGAGCTCTTATTGATATGGAGGCTCGCGCTAAATAGGATCGTAATTCCAAGGATGGTCAGCAATCCCGCGCAGACCAAAACGATCATCGCCGGATTCAATACGCCACCTGCGCCAACATGGGCTTTCTTGGTCTTTTTCGCCATTCAGCTGTAGTGAGGAAAGGACTACAGGATACTATTCCTTGATTGGGATAAGCGGCTGATCCTCAAGATCCTCAGCGCCAAACGCATCATCAAGCGTCGGCAGTGAAGTAGAACTTTGAGGAGTCGCTCGCGGCTGCAATTGATCGAGCGTCTGCAACGGTTGACTTTGGGTCGGTACCGGATCGCTACGTACAGGATCTGCCGCCGGCGGCGGAGTCACCGTACGCGTAACGCTAGAAGCTCGGCCACCTTCCGGGATCAAGATGGTTTGCCCGATACGAAGAAGAGCCGGATCAGTGATGTTGTTCAAACGCATCAACTCGGTCGAAGACACGCCGTAAACGGCAGCGATCTTGCTAACCGAGTCGCCCGCCTTGACCGTAACCTTTGGCCCGCGATGCTGCTGAGAGACCAAAGCCGCGCTGCTCTTGCGAGTCGAAGGAATCACCAGCTCTTGGCCAATTCGAATCATATCGCTCGAAAGACCATTCGCCGCTTTAAGCTGGGAAACGGTGAGACCTTGGCGCGAAGCGATGCGGGAAAGGCTATCGCCCGCCTTCACCTTATAAATGGTTCCGTTAGCTGGTGGCTTAGTCGCAGAGGATGCCGCCTGAGCAGGAGTCGCGATGCTCAGCGACGCGTTTGCCGTAGAACGAGGAATCTTGATCGTCTGCCCGACTCGAATTGCGTTCGCCTTGATGCCTGGGTTCGCAGAAGTGATGTCGGCTACCTTAACTTTGAAGCGTTGCGAAATCCCCCACAGGCTATCTCCATTCTGAATCTTGTATTCGATCGTTTGAGACAAGCTGCTGCTTGGAGCGCTTGAAGTACGGGAAGGATAAAGCTCGTCACTCTGGCGGCGAACCGGCTGGAGCACGTCATCGTTGCTGGAAGGCGAGCTCGTTGACGGGAAGAGCGTGCTGGAGCTTCCTGCATTCGAAGAACCCGAATCGCTAGGACGGCGCGGGGCGTAACGGCCGGGAGCCGCCGAATTGGTCGATGCCGTGTTCGAAGCGAGGAGCACTTGGCGTTCGCCCTCTCCCGCGTTGTAACCGCTCAAATCACTGGCCCGCGAATCGAAAAGCGAACCGGAAGCAGCGTCCACGCTTGGTTGGTCCGCGGTCGAGCTTTGGCTAGACCATGTCCCCACTCCCGCGAGCGACGGAGCATTCGGATCGACTGGCCCTTTATCCCCAAACTTCGTGACCAGGAAAGCTCCTCCGATGATTACGATGTGGGCTCCCGCGATCAAAATGATTCGGCTCAAAGTCTGAGCACGCTTGCTCGAATCGAGTTCCTTATAGGCTGATAGTTTCATAGGTCTGACAAATGGCTAATTGCTCTCCTGAATGCTTCCCCACGCTGAGAGTAGCCATCGAACATGTCGAGACTCGCAAAGCCTGGGCTTAATAAAATGTTAGTTCCGGATTGGGCTTGGTCGGTCGCTCCCGCAACCGCGCTCTCCAAATCGGGATAGACACGAACCGGAAGCTCGTGCTCCGTAAAAGCTGCAGCCAACTCGCTCGCAGTTTCGCCGATGAGGTGAGCTGAGCTTAAACTTGGGGTTAAGCGGGCAACAAACCTCTGGAGATCCCCCCCTTTTCGTTTGCCTCCGCCAATCCAAACCACCGGATTTTCAAAACGCTCCAGAGCTCCGAACACCGAGTGGAAGTTAGTAGACTTAGAATCATCCCAGTACGAAACGCCGTCGCGATTTTCGATCAGCTCCATCCGGTGCGGACTTTTCTGGAAATTGTTGGCCGCCTCGATCAGCTCGTCCTCCTCCAAGCCCATGCGCAACCACAACGAGCGAGCGATCAAATAGGTGTACCGCTCGGGCAAGCTTTCGAAGATCGTTCCGCACACTCCGAGCTCCTCAGACTTCAAAGAGCTATCGACCAGCCCCGATTCAGGGAGCGTCTTGCCAAATTCCGCTCCAAAATCCAGAACGCTCTGGTCAAACAAGAAGACGCTTCCCCGCTGCAACTCCGCTAAACTGTATTTACATTCGAAATACGTTTTCAGCGAACCATGTCGATCAAGGTGATCCTCGTCGAAATTTGTCCACAACAAGTAGTCCGCGTGTACATGATTGGTGAGCTCCGCCTGAAACGAGCTCACTTCGCAAACCGCGATCGCCTCCCGATTGTAGTCATCCGCAATCAAGCTTGAGATCGGACGCCCGATATTCCCGCAGGCATAGGCCTCCATCCCCGCGCTATTGAAGGCAGAGGTCAAAAACTCCGTTAACGTCGTCTTACCATTGGTTCCTGTGATCACCACGATCGGCCCTTTCCACAGACTCGCCCCTAGATCCAATTCCGGTACGATCTTACAGCCCGCTGCTTTCGCTGCCTGCAGCCATGGATGATCCGCCGCAAACCCGGGACTGCAAACGACCAGTTTGTGCAGCTCTGCCTCCTTGGCATCAAACGAACGCCAACGAGCGTCGTCGCTCCGCTCGTCAAAAACATGACACTCGTAACCAAGCCCCTCCAACAAGTTGCTCGCAGCCTGCCCACTGGACGCCCGCCCGAAAATTGCCACCGGCGACCCAGCGCATGATGATAGCCATTCCGGCAACTCTGCAGTTCCCACGCTCACCTAAGCTTCAGGGTCCCCAGCCCGGCGATCGCGAAGATCAAAGAAAGTATCCAAAACCTGACCACGACTTTCGATTCGGCCCATCCCTTCAATTCGAAGTGATGGTGAATCGGAGCCATTCGGAAAATGCGCTTTCCCGTCATCTTGAAAGACGCGACCTGCAAGATGACAGACATCGCCTCCATCACAAAAATGCCGCCCACGATCACCAGCGTTACCGGTTGATGCACCATAAACGCGATCGTACCGATCAATCCGCCCAGCGCGAGCGAACCAGTGTCGCCCATAAAGACCTCCGCCGGATGCGAATTGAACCACAAGAACGCCAGCCCAGCACCAACCAGTGAACCGCAAATGATCGTCAACTCCCCAACTCCAGGAACGTGAGAGATGAGCAAATAATCCGCGATAATCGCATTGCCCGCCGCGTAGGCCATCACCGCGTAAACGAGGGCCGACGAGATTGTACAACCAATCGCCAATCCATCGATTCCATCCGTCAAGTTTATCGCATTGGAGGACCCCACCAAGACGAAGAAAAGGAAGATAAACAGGAACCAAATCGGCATCGATTCGATAACCGCATCCTTAAAGAACGGCAACCACAGCTGCCGCGTCAGCTCGGCGCTATCCTGGTTATTCAACAGTATTACGATCGCCACTACAGTCGTCAGGCTCTGCCAAACCAGTTTAAAGCGAGAACTGACCCCCTTGCTGTTCCGCTTGGACACCTTCAGGAAGTCGTCCATAAAGCCGAGGCCAGTCAGACTCACATAAACAAACAGAGCGGTGAGCACCCATACATTCCATTGAGCCCACAAAAGGCAGCTCGTCGTAACACTTAGACAAATAAGGAGCCCACCCATCGTCGGCGTGTTCTTCTTCCCCTCGTGCAATTCGGCAAGCTTACCCACCTCGCTCTTGTCACGCAGACTTTGCTGAAAACTGAACTCACGCAATTTCGCGATCATCCACGGACCGAGCATGTATCCAATCAACAAAGACGTGCCCGACGCAAAAAGCGTCCGCAATGTGATAAAGCGCAACAAACGGAACGGGCCGAAGAATTCTTCGTATTGGGCGAGGTAACTTAACACACCGCACCTCCCTTGATAAAAGCAAGCGAAGACTCCAGGCGATAGCGACGGCTCCCCTTCAAAAACACCGAGCCGACGAAGCCCTCAAAATAGTCTCTCGCCTCCTCGATTTCCGTTATTTCAAAACAATTTCCCAGCTCGCGCCCCGCACTCTTCATACCTCGCAACACGCTCGACGCTTCGCCGCCAATCACAAGCAGTAAATCCTCTTTTCTCAGCGGAAAATAGCGTCCCAATTCTTCATGCAAACGGCCCGCTTCAGCTCCCAATTCCTCCATGCAACCGACAAGAAAGAGACGCGGTTGATCTTCAGGTGTTTGCGTAACAAAAGTGGCGAGCGAATCCTTCATCGAGATGGGATTCGCATTATAGCAATCGAGGAAAACCGAATGCCCTTCAACATCCCGCCATTCGTTCCGCATTTGGGATGGCTTCCAAAATCTCAAGGCCTCGCGCAAACGCTCGACCGAAATCCCCATCGAGTACGCAACCGCGATCGCCAGCGCTGCGTTTGAGGCCAATCCAGCTCCTGTTCCCTCGTACTCAAACGTCTCAACAACGCCTTCCAACCGCTGCGACAAGCGAGACCGAGAACCAATGGATTCCACGCGATAAGACCAGTCCGCCGACAACGAGGAATCCGGCTTCACCACACATGCACCTTCGCATCCCAGCTGACTCAAATACGGTTCCGCCGTCTCTCCCACAAACGCCCGCTTCAAGCGACCGCCTTGCAACAACTTCCCTTTCTCTAGAGCAACGTTTTCCACCGTGCCGAGGTCCTGCAAGTGAGAGGGACCGATCGCCGTGACCACTCCCCACTCGGGATCTACCACACGAGCCAACTGCTCCATCTCGCCCGGCTCGGATATCCCAGCCTCCAAAACCGCGAAACGCGCAGCCGCCCCCTCGGGACGCAGCACGCTCATCGGCACGCCGATCAAATTATTCAAATTCCCCAACGTGCTCAAAGTCGGCTCGCCAGAAAGCAAACACGCGAGCAGCTCCTTGCAAGTCGTCTTCCCGCAACTCCCCGTGATGCCAACCACTTCAGCCTGCCAAGACGAACGATACCCCTTGGCCATGCGAAGCAAGGCCGCGTTCACGTCCGGAACTCGCAGCTGTGGCAAATCGACCTCTTCCAAAACGCGCTCAACAATCGCCCCGGCAGCACCCTTCTGCTGAGCAGCCCCGACAAATTCGTGACCATCACGAGCTGACGTCTTAAGGGCCGCAAAGAGCTGCCCCTCTTCCGCCTTACGCGAATCATTGGTCAGCCCCACAATCTCGCCCGGAATCCCAAGCTTCCATTCGCCTCCCGCCCAGTTGGCCAAATCGATTGGATCAATCGTATCCACCTACGCCCTACCTCCTAGACGCATATTCTCAACGAGCTCGATCGCCACCTTGCGGTCATCGAAAGGCACCACCGTTTCGCCATACTCCTGAAACGATTCGTGGCCCTTCCCAGCAATTAGAAGACAGTCCCCTTCTCCACAAAACTCGATCGCACGCTCAATCGCTCGCCGACGATCCGGCACAAACTGTACGCGATCGGGAGCGACAAGCCCTTCCTTCATATCCTCAAAAATGGCCTCGATCTTCTCGTTCCTCGGATTGTCGGAGGTTGCCCAAGCATAGTCAGCAAGCTCGTTCGCAATACGAGTCATCACCGGACGCTTGCCCTTATCGCGATCGCCCCCGCAGCCAAAAACAACACAGAGCCTGCCCTTGGTAACCTTGCGGAGCATTCCCAGAGCATTTTCCAAGGCATCACCAGTATGAGCATAATCAACCAGAATCGTTGCAGCCTGACCCGCTTCGACCTTCTGCATACGGCCCGGGATTCCAGGAAAAGAATCCAGATCCTTGATACAATTCTCAAGATTCAAGCCAAGCCCATGACAAACAGCCAACGCGGCAGCGACATTGCTCACGTTGTAGTCTCCAACCAACGGAGTGTGCACCGCGAACGCGCCATCCTGCGTCTTCAGCGTAAAGTGGGATCCCTCGGAGCTCAGCTCCACAATCTCCGCCCGAAACATCGCATCAGCCGATTCGCCATAAGTGAGCACTTCTACCTGTTCTGGAATCTCCGATACAAGCCGCGCTCCATACTCGTCGTCGACGTTCACAACCGCGACTTTCGGAAGCGTGCCGTTCTCCCCGTTGAACAAGCGACGCTTCACCTCATAGTAGGACTGCATATCCTGATGGTAGTCCAGGTGGTCGCGCGTAAGGTTCAAAAACGCTGCGACCTCGAAATTCATCCCACTTACCCGGTGCTGGTCGATCCCATGCGAACTCACCTCCATCACCGCGCCTCGACACTCAAACTCGCGCATCTGCGCTAGAAGGTCGCACAAGTCCAAGGCCTCCGGAGTGGTTCGGAAAGACGGAACCGTGCGACGCACCAAATCGTATCCGATCGTGCCAAGGCAACCGTAGCGATGACCGATGTTCGACAGGATCTGCTTCACCAGATACGCAACCGTCGTTTTGCCATTCGTGCCCGTGATCCCAATCAATGAAAGAGTCTGGTCCGGGTTGCCAAAAAATGCTCTCGAAACCGAAGCCAACGCCAGTCGCGGATTCTCAACAGTCACGTACGCCACCTTTCCGCTCCGAAAACGCCGTGGCTGAGAGGAAATCACTGCCACCGCTCCGCGAGAAATCGCCTCGTCAACAAACGAATTTCCATCCGACCGCAGTCCCGGCAAGGCAAAGAAAAGACTGCCCGGCGTAACTCGGCGACTATCGATCGCGAGTCTCTCGATTTTCGGATCAGGTTGTCCTTTAAGAGCTTTTGCGAAGTCCGGCCCGAGGAGGGAGCTGAGCTTTTTTGCTTTCGACTGCATCTTCTTGGTTACGTTCACTCTCCCTTACGACCTGCTTCGAGAAATCCAGTTTCCCCCAAGAGCAAGCTGCAACAACGTCAATGACCTCCGGCTGTAGGGTTGCCGGCCCGGTACTGAGCGTACCCGTCTGCCGAAGTTGAGGGAGAAATCGCGTAGTGAGGAATCAGCTTCTTCGCAATTTCGCGAAACGAGGGCGCCGCCACGACGCCACCGTAGCCCAAACCGCCGGTCGACGGCCGGCCGTTGTCTACGATCACAGTGATGACGACTTGAGGATTGTCCGCGGGAAAAAATCCCGAAAAAGAGCCAACGTGCTCGCGAGTGGAATAGCGGCCGTTAATAATTTTCTGAGTCGTACCGGTCTTACCGGCGACCCGGTACCCTTCCACAACCGCGCGACGGGCCGTACCTCTCACCGAAGCGGCTTCTTCCAGCAAATGCGTAACTGTCTTAGCGGTTTCTCGCGAAAAGACCTTTCGTTTCGGTAGCGGGCCAAACTCCACTACCTTCTCGCCTTCGTAGTTAGTGATCGCCGCCACAACACGCGGCGTCATCAACACACCGCCATTTGCCAAAGTCGAAGTCGCCATGTGAATCTGGATCGGCGTCGCCGCGATCGCATGCCCCATGGTCATACGGGAAAGCGTGAGACGGTCCCACTTGTTTGGCGGGTTCAAAATGCCTCGTGACTCGATTCCCAGATCCAGTCCACTGTATGCGCCAAATCCATACTTCTCCACCCAATCGTAGAAGTTGCGACCTCCGAGCCTAAAGCCTAAGTGGGCAGCGCCCCGATTCGAGGACTTGGAAATAACCTCGCCCACCGAAAGCATTCCCATTGGGTGATCATCCTTCGGCAGTCTTACTCTGTATCCGTCCGGCATGACAGCGATCGGCTGAGCGCAATCGATTTGCGTCTCAACGTTTACCACTCGCTCCTCTAGAGCAGCTGTCGCCGCAACGATCTTAAAAGTCGACCCCGGTTCCAAAATATCCGTCAACGCACGGTTCTTCCGAGATTCGTCGTCGGACTTTGAATACTCGTTCGGGTTGAAATTCGGATAGTTCCCCAGCCCCAACATTTCGCCTGTATAAGGGTCGGAGACGATGATCGTAGCCGCACGCGGATTAAAATTCTTAACGATTTCCGATAGTTCCTTCTCAACCACGTCCTGAACGTAGGAGTCGATCGTCAATACCACATTGAACCCGTCCGTCGAAGTCACGCGGCGACGACGAAACTGCGCCATCTCGCGTCGCCCCGCTCCGATCTCAGTCTCGGTCCATCCTTCCTCACCGCTCAAATAGTAGTCAAACTCCCGCTCAACGCCCATCGTCGCCTGTCCGTCCTTGCGAACAAACCCGATAACGTGCGAAGCAAGCGCTCCCTGCGGGTATTCGCGCTCATAGCTCTTAGTACTCGTCACGCACTTGATGCCAAGCGACTTAAGCGCCTCGAAAGAACGGGGCTCGACACGACGCTTCAACAATTTCCAACGCGGATTGAGCGAACGCATATCCGCCGGCATTCGGCCATTCTGCAGCCCGAAAGCCTCCTCCACTTGAGCGACCGTAAGTCCAAGATTAGCAGCGATTTGAGGAATACGCGAAACGTCCTCCGGCTTCACCTCATACCGATCCACTCCCACCTCCAAAAAGATGTGGCTGGTCGCTAAAATCTCCCCGTTGATATCATAGATATCCCCACGACGAGGCATCTCCCGCAAAACGCGAAAGCGACTGCTCTCCAGTTCGTCTACTAGTTCCGTACTCTTAAATGCATGCAGTTCGACCAGGCGAAACCCGATCGCTCCATAGCCACAAAGAAAGAAAAGAGCGAGTATCCAAAATCTGAATTTCGTTCCAGGACGACTTGCCATCTGTCCTTAAAAAGTGGATGCAGTCAGCATCGACTGCGTCTGCTTTTCGTACAAGCGCTTCGTAGGATCCTCGATCACGTGTATGATCTGGCGTTCACGCGGCAGCTGCAAACCGAGGCTGTACACGTTGTTGAGCGACTTTAGCTGGTCACGCGTAGTCTGACGGGCGATCACCGCGCCGAGTTCAGCGATGTGACGCTTCTGTTCGGAAATTTCCGCGTAAAGCACCTTGTTCTCGTTCGCGAGCTTAGCGGCTTCGTGGCGCAGGTAAACAGTGCTCAGACCGAACATGCCCACAAACAGAAAAAGGGCAAAGGTCAGCCAGATGATACGATTTAGAATGGATGAGGTGTGGGAAGTTTTTTGAGTCGGGCGTTTGCTCATGATGCTTCTAGCGCAAGTCCCCGATTACGGGAGGGGATCTTGTAGACGCGTTCAAAGGGTTTGAAAGATATAGTGGGGGTGGTAGTGCCGATCGCCTCCTCTTGGCGGCAATCGAAAAGGCCTGCCTCGAGAGGACGGCCAAAGCCAAGCGTGACGCATTGGCGATTAAGTATAGACTTAAGCGTGGTTGAATTTCTCATGTTCCTGCGACTCTGTAGTTCGTACGTATTCATGTTATTGCTACTTTACCTTCTTGATGACACGGAGCTTCGCCGAGCGGCTCCGCGGGTTTTGCGCGACTTCCTTGTCGCCAGCTGTTATGGGGCGTCGACTGATTAACTCAGCCAACACCTCGCGCATGTCCTGTGGGCGATTGTCGTGCGCGCCTTCCGGCCTCCCCGCCCAACGTCGGAACAGATTCTTCGCCACGCGATCTTCCAAGGAATGGAAGCTGATCGCAGCAAGGATCCCTCCTACTTTGAGCTTTTCGAAGGCAGCGGGCAGCCCGCGCTCGATTACGCCTATCTCGTCATTGACCGCTATCCGAATACCTTGGAATGCCTTGGTAGCCGGGTGCAGCTTGGAACTAAAACGAATTCTCGCGGGAGTGCAGGATAGAATAAGGTCCGCGAGTTGTGTGGTGGTGGTGAGTTCGTTTTTTTCCCGAGCCGCAAGGATCGCATCGACGATTTTGCGCCAGTTCTTTTCTTCCGCGTAAACGCGAAGCGCATGGATCAGGTCAGAGCGACTGGCTGTGGCGAGCCATTGCGCTGCTGATACACCCGCTTCGGGATTCATCCTCATATCGAGAGGGGCTTCTCCACGGAAAGAAAAACCTCGATCTACCTCGTCCAACTGAAAGGAGGAAACGCCAAAGTCGAATAGGATGCCGTCAAAGGGCCCTTCATCCAACTGGTCGAGAGTATCGAAATTCATTCTGTGAAAACGGAAACGATCGCCGAAACGCTCCTTGAGCCGCTCCGAACGGAGAACGGCTTGCGGGTCCTGATCGATCGCTACGACGGTGCAGTTGGCGAGCTCGAGCATCAGCTCGGTGTGCCCTCCCCCTCCGAAGGTGCAATCCAGATACACGCCACCGTCGCGAGGAGCAAGATGCTCTAGCGTCTCCGCGGCAAGTACTGGCACATGTCCTTCCATATCAGGGGCGATGCCAACTAGACTATCGATTACCGAAATCACTGTTGTAGTTGCGAGCCGCCACGCGTGGCAGCTTGTATTCAAAATCCCATGTTGAGCAGTGGCGGATGTTCCCGCGGCCGAAAGTGCCTCCCACGCCGAGAAAACGTCCAGCGCCAGGAGCAAGCTTCTTCCGGCGGCTGAGGCCGACTGCTTCCATTATATAAGAGAGTGTTGATTGGCGTTCCTTCATCTTACCTTCCTCCTGATTAGATGCCGGCGAGCTTCATGATCTTGCCCATGTCGTCGTTGTTCGCCTTCGGATCGACCGCGTTCCAGCGATCAGGCGACCAGATGCGGAAGTCCGTCAAACGGCCGACCACCATCGTCTCCTTGGTGATGCCAGCGTGCTCGAGAAGTTCCTCGGTGAGATTGACGCGCCCCTGCTTGTCGCAGCCAAACGAGTGGGCTTGCGAGAAAAGCTTGTCCTGAAGCGTGGCCATCTCCTCGTCGCTCAGGCTTTGGGACTCGATCAGCTCCATCAGTTTTTCAACACGGGACGGCGGGAGTACGTGGATCGAGCCTGTGCCTGGGTCTGGAAAAGCCAGATATACGTCTTCTGTGTCCCCATCAAAGCGCCACTTCGAAGGGATCGTAAGACGATTCTTCGAATCAAGGTTTCGTTGGTGTTTGCCAACGAAAATTGGTCTGCCCAGGGCGCTCATTAAAACTTCTTTCCGGAAAAGCTGTGAAAAACTTCCCCAAAACTCCCCACTTTCCCCCACTTTTCAATGAAAATCCTCCACAATGGCCCTTTTTTACTATCAACAGGTTATTCACATGCCATTTCTTGACAGGAGATTTACATTCGAGGCCCATTTCCCCCTGCAGGGAGAGAATTTCCCCCAAACCCGACATTTCGCGCTTTCCTTGCTCCCAAGTTGTCCACCACCCCTCAGCAGCGAAAAATCCCCACTTTCCACCACTCCCCAAATCCCTTGTGAATAACTCGGGAACAAGTGGAATAAGTCCGGGCAAAAACGCCGCTCTGGACTTGCTAGAACTGCCACCGCGACCTATCCCCTTTTTCCGATTTTCAAAACTATGACGCCCCCGAAAGACATTCAGCTCATCGGCAACGAACTCGCCCTGCTCTGGGAAGACGGCAGCGAGACCTACATCCTCGCCCCTGTATTGCGAGCAGCCTCCCCCAGCGCCGAAACCGCCGGCGAACGCGACATTCTGGGCGTCTTGCACGGCGGCGAGCACGGCAAAGACTACTCCCAAGTCCGCATCGAGAGCTGGCAGTTCGTCGGCAACTACGCCATCCGCTTCAAATTCTCCGACGGCCACGCCACCGGCCTCTACAGCTACGAGCTCCTCAAACGCCTAGGCGACCAATAAGGGCCGCGCAGTTTGCTACGTAACGTTACGTTCAAAAGCGCGCACGAACTCCCCCACTTTTCCCCACCGTGTCTTTCTCGAATATCAAAGCGATCACCTTCGACGCGGGCCACACGCTCTACCACCCCTACCCGTCCGTCGGGGCGGTCTACCAGGAGGTGATGCGACAGCACGGACTCGATTACCCCGAAGACCAGCTCGAAGAAGGCTTCCGCCGCGCTTTCCGCTCCGTCTCAAAAGACAAGACCGTCTTAGACGGCGAGCAACGCGAATGGAGCTACTGGCAATCCATTGTCAAGGAATCCATCTCCCACTTGTCCCCGCAACCAAGCGACTTCGACGCCCTCTTTCTCGATCTCTGGAACGAATTCGGCAAAGGAAACCGCTGGAAGCCTGAGTCCACCGCCAAGGAGACCCTCACCGAACTCCGCAAACGCGGATACAAAATCGCCGTTCTCTCCAACTGGGACAGCCGCGTACATCAAGTCCTCGCCGAAACCGACTTCACCCCACTGCTCGACCACGTCTTCGTCTCCAGCGAAATCGGCCACGAAAAGCCCGACCGAGAAATCTTCTCCCACTGCGAAGCCAAACTTGAGCTAACGCCAGAGCAAATCCTCCACATCGGCGACAGTTTCCAGCACGACATCGAAGGAGCAAGCGCAGCCGGCTGGAACGCCATTCGTATCGTCAACGAAGAAGACCACAGTCCAAACGGCTACCACAGCATCAGCCAACTCAACCAACTCCTCACCCTCCTCCCCGGAACCTGAAGCCTGAACCGGAACCCCGCCCGCGAAGGGAGTGCTTTACAATCCGCCCCCACTCGCCTTACTTGCAACACGTTATGTCACAAACATGCATCCATGAACGCACCTCAAAGGAGGAAATAGAAAAAGGCCTGAAGCTGCAGCCAAAGTTCGACAGCAACGGCCTCATCCCCTGCATCACAACCGAGGTCCATTCTAACGAGGTGATTATGTTCGCCTGGATGAACGAGGAAGCCCTTCGACATACCATCGAAACCGGCAAGACCACCTACTTCAGCCGCTCCCGCGGAAAGCTTTGGGTGAAAGGCGAATCCTCCGGCCAAATCCAATGGGTCAAGGAACTCCGTACCGACTGCGACCAAGACGTTATTCTCGTCAAGGCAGACATCGGCGAAAACGGGGCTGCCTGCCACAACGGCTACAAGTCCTGCTTCTACCGAAAGCTAGAAGGCGACGCTCTCGTCTTCGACGGCGGAGAACCGCTCTTCGATCCGGAAGAAGTATACAAAAAATAACGACTTTACCAAGAGGGTGAGGCTTCAGTGCCTCCCCTCTTTTTTTTATACAAATCTCCCACCAACCACCCAATGAGCTCCTCCCTTCCTTACTACCTTGGCTGCCCCGCATGGTCGAATCGTGACTGGATCGGGAAGGTTTTTCGCTCCGGCACCGACACGTCCGATCTGCTCAGAGAATACTCCCGCGTCTTCAACACGGTCGAGGGCAATACGCTCTTCTACGCCCTCCCCCCAATGGCCACCGTGGAACGCTGGATGGCAGAGTCTTCCGACTGCTTTCGATTCGCCCCCAAATTCCCCAAGGCCATTTCCCATGAGCGTCGCCTCAGCGACGCAGAAGAGGAGAATTCTGCATTCTTCAAAGTCCTCGAAGCGCTAGCCCACGGCGGCAAGTTAGGAGTCTCCTTCCTCCAGCTGCCTCCATCCTTCAACATCAACAATCTGGATACACTCCAGAGCTACCTCAAAGCCCTCCCAAAAGAGTTCCGTTACGCCATCGAGCCTCGGCACATCAGCTGGTACGACCAAGCAGACAACGAGAAGCGACTCGACGATCTTCTAGAGAACCTCGGCATAGACAAAGTCGACTTCGACACCCGCCCCCTCAACGCTTCCGAGCCGGACGACGACGAGGAACGGGACGCCCGCAATCGAAAGCCTCAAATGCCGATTCGCAAAGCGGCCCTCGGCAAGCACCCAGTCGTTCGCTTCGTCGGAAAAAACAAAGTCCAGAAAAACGCCGTCTACATCAAAGAATGGGCACCCGTCATTAACAAGTGGATACTCGAGGGAAAAAAGCCATACATCTTCGCCCACGCAGGCGACGACGCCTTCGCTCCCTACGTCGCCCGAATGCTGCACGAGCAGCTAAAACGAATCAACCTGCTCCTCCCCGACTTGCCAGAGTTCGAAAGCGACCGGGCAAAACCCGACGAAAAAAGCGAACAACTAGATTTGTTCTAACAGGTAGCGCGGTGCTTCAGCCCGCGTAGCTCCACTGCAAGATCAAACCGATAAAAAAACGCGGGCTAAAGCACCGCGCTACGTTTCGACCTACTTGCTTCCGCCCGTGATCCCTCGCTCTGTCGCCTCCACAAAAGCGACATACGCCTTAACCTCTTCGGTATCCGCATGCTCACTACCCTTTACGAGCTCAACCGCCTGCTGGCGATTCAATCCCTCGCGATAGAATGCCTTGAAAATGAACTTCACGGCCGCCATCTGCTCCTTCGTAAAACCAGAGCGCTCAAGGCCTACCTTATTGAAGAATCGAATTTTGGCAGGGTTACCATCACCGAGCATGAACGGAGGGATATCCTGCTCCACCTTTGAGCAACCGCCAATAAAGCTACGCTGTCCTATATGACAGAACTGGTGGATCGCCGTCCCGCCACCGCCAACGCCAACATAATCCTCGACGACTACGTGCCCTGCAAAAGTGGCCCCATTACTGGCTATCAGATGGTTCCCTATTTTGCAGCAATGCCCAACATGACAGTACGCGAGCAGGTAGTTGTCGTCTCCAATTTCCGTACACTCGCCATCATTGGTCGCAGCATTGATCGAGACATACTCCCGAAAAATATTCCGGTCCCCAATCCTCACGCCCGGACTGCCGCCCTTGTACTTCAAGTCCTGGGTCTGCATCCCGATACTCGCGTACGGGTAGACTTCGCAGGATTCGCCGATCGAGGTATTTCCCCAAACCGTTGCATGATGCCAAACCTTGGTACCTGCTCCAATTCGAGCCTGTGGGCCAATCACCGCGAAAGGCCCGACTTCTACGTCGGCTGCGAGCTCGGCCTTGGGGTCGACAACTGCAGTAGGATGAATCTTGTCGCTCATGATTCGAAAGGTTTGCCGCCCTTAGACGTCCTGACCTTCGTCAAGGATCATGAACTTAAGTTCCCCGGATGAGGCGACCTCATCACCCACGTAACAAATCGCGGAGGCAGTACCAATCTTCCCACGCATGATCTTGATCAACTTGATATCGATACGAAGCTGATCGCCAGGAATCACCTTCCTGCGCCACTTCACCTTGTCTACACTCATGAAAACCGCCGTCTTCCCTTCCAGATTCGTCGCTCGGAGCATCAAAATGCCGGCTGCCTGAGCCATCGCTTCAACCTGAAGCACTCCTGGCATGATCGGCTGGCCGGGATAATGGCCTTGGAAATAGGGCTCATTGATCGTGACATTCTTGATCGCCGTCAATTCATCCGTTCCGCGGAACTCAGTCACACGATCAATCATGATGAATGGGTAGCGGTGCGGCAGCGTTTCGATCACACGGCGGATATCGAGCTGAGTCTCCTCTTCGATCTTGGCTGTCTTCGGCTTCTCAACCGGCTTTCTCTTGCCCTTCGCAAGCTCCTCCATCCGCTCAGCGAGCTTCGTTGTGAGCTCAGCGTTGACAGCATGCCCAGGACGGACCGCCACAATGTGAGCCTTCAACGGTTTGCCCAACAAAAGCACGTCGCCGATGATATCCAAAATCTTGTGACGCACCAACTCGTCGTCGAAACGAAGCGGCTCCTTGGACATGATCTTGTCATCCTTGAGCACGATCGCGTTCTCGAGGCTGCCACCCTTGATCTTTCCAAGCTTTAGCAATTCCTCGATATCTTCGTAGACAGTAAACGTACGTGCCGCCGCGATCTGAGTGGCAAACACATCCGGGTCGATATCGATCGTGAGATGCTGCGTGTGAATCCCGCGATCATCTGCGGAAGTACAAGAGATCTTAAATCCGTCGTACGGCAAAGCGATGATAGACGAGTTGCCCTTGGTCACCGAAATCGGCTGATCGAGCACGAAATACTCGCGATCCGCCTCCTGCTCGACCGGCTCGCCTTCAAGGATGAGGTTCACAAAGCCCTTCGAAGAACCATCGAGGATCGGCGGCTCCGAGGCGTTCATCTCGATCTCGACATTGTCGATCCCCATCCCGTGAAGCGCCGCGAGCACATGCTCCACGGTGTGGATCTTCGCATGGCCAGATGACAGGGTTGTCGCTCGCACTAAATCAGTGACCTGAGAGACGTGCGGCCTAATCACCGGCTTGTCATGCAGGTCCGAACGGCGAATCGTAATTCCCGAATTCGCAGGAGCTGGCTTCAGCGTGAGCTGAGTTTTGTCGCCCGTATGCAGTGACGGACCTTTGACTGAGACTTCGCGCAGGAGGGAGCGTTGCTTCATGGGGTTCGCTTAGTGCCAGCAATGTGACAGAAATTCAAGGAATTAGAGAACGTGGGAGCACGCTTGTCACACGATAGGCATGGGAATCGCGTGACAAGCGCGTTCCCACCCACAAAAAAGCCAGCCGCAGGCGCGACTGGCTTTGAAAATTTGAAACGATGTCGGGCGTGCCTTACGCGACGCGCTCTACGATGAGAGGCGGTGGCGTTGGGCGCTTTGGAGCGAGGCGATAAGCTTCCTTGAAGTAAGGCAACGCCGCTTCGAGCTTCGCTTCGTCGTTGTAATGGATCATCATAAGCGGCTCGCCCTGCTTGACCTGGGTACCAACCTTCTTGATCTCGGAAACGCCAACCGCGTAGTCGATCTTGCCATCTTCGTCCGCGCCCGCGCCGAGGAGGTGAACTCCCTTGGCGATCTGAGCCGCATTGATCGTGTGAACGTATCCACGCTTTGGAGCTGGCAGCTTGCGGATGTGCTGAGCGGTCGGGAACTTATCCGGATCATCGATGTAAGATGTGTCGCCGCCCTGAGCTGCGATGATCTCCTTGAGCTTCGCGAGAGCAGTTCCGTCCTCGATGTGACGCTGAACCGTCTGCTTCGCGGAAAGCGTAGAACCGGCAACACCTGCGAGGCGCACGATTTCCATACCGAGCTTGAGAACGAGCTCCTGAAGATCTTCCGGTCCCTCGCCCTTGAGAAGCTGGATCGCCTCCTTCAGTTCGAGAGCTGTACCGACCGTGTCGCCTAGCGGCTGGTTCATATCGGTCACGAGCGCTACGCAACGACGCTTCATTGAACGGCCAACGCGAGTCATGCTGCGAGCGAGCTGTTTCGCCTGCTCGAGATCGCGGATGAAAGAACCATTGCCCCACTTGACGTCGATCACGAGACCTTCCGCACCTTCGGCGAGCTTCTTAGAGAGAACGCTGCCAGTGATAAGCGGGAGACTTGGGATCGTCGCTGTCTTCTTGCGGAGATCGTAAAGCTTGGCATCTGCTGGTGCTAGCTCTGGGCTTTGGCGAACCATCGCGCCACCGATCTTCTCCAGCTGCTCGATGAATGGATCGATGTCCATGTCAGCATTGAAGCCTGGAACCGCGCTGAGCTTGTCGAGCGAGCTGATCGCGAAGTCCTGATCGATGCCACCCATCATTGGGATAACGATACCGGAAGCGACCGCGAGCGGTACGAGCACGAGAGAGGTTTTGTCGCCTACTCCGCCTGTAGAGTACTTGTCGATCTTTGGCTTAGCGATGTGAGAAAGATCGATCACCTCGCCTGAAAGCATCATTTCTTCGGTGAGAATCGCCGTTTCCTGGGCAGACATGCCTTGGAAGTAGATAGCCATAGCCATGGCGGCCATTTGGAAGTCCGGCATCTCTCCATCCAAAATGGAGTCTATTATATACCTGATCTCTTCCTTGGTGAACTCTTGGCCCTCGCGCTTCTTCTCGATAAGATACGCGTAGCTTGGCTTTATGAAACGACGGCTGCTTAAGGTTTTTCTAACCATATGGATTTGAACGAATACGTATGTGCGTGCCGTTCGCGGCCATGATGGGACAACACCCGCGGTCCATCCGCTAGGAAGGTATCACCCACACCATTGACGCTCTTGGACTTACGAAGGATCTCGCTACCAGAACAAAGCCCCTCGACCGCCCAAGCGGCAATTTTGAAGAGCGTATTATGCCACACGTGTCAAGCCCCTAACGGAATACCGCGACCCCGTAATGCGCTCAGCCATTTTTAGGGTAATCACGGGCGATTTTCGCAATTCAGAGAGTTTTGTCCGGATTAGAGGCTTGCGAGCGCGTCAGAGCCGGATTTTCTAGGCGGCCTTATGCAAGACTGGTTCGACCTCGCAAAAAAGATGGACTCGCTCGTGCTGGAGGCAGCTGCCACCGCAGGGCTGGAAGACACCTTTACGGCTGATATCCGTACGGCGGACCCTCGCTTCGGCGATCTACAGGCGAACGGAGCCCTTCCCTACGCCAAGCGAAACAAGGCTAACCCACGCCAAATCGGCCAGTCCATCGTCGATCTCCTCGAGAAAAACGAGGACCTCACCAGCAAGGTCGAAATCACCCTCTCCGGCCCAGGATTCATCAATTTTAAATTCAAGGCCGATTTCCTCCAAGATTGGCTAAAAACCTTCTCCGGCTCCGAACAGCTGAAAAAAGCCGCCGCTCACCTCCAAGAAAATGAGACGGTAGTGGTAGATTACAGCTCTCCTAATACCGCCAAGCAGATGCACATCGGGCACCTGCGTTCGCTCATCATCGGAGAATCCATCTGCAAGCTGCTCGCATTCTGCGGAGCCAAGGTTATCCGCGACAACCACATCGGCGACTGGGGCACCGCCTACGGACGCCTTTTCTACGCTTACAAACGCTTCCTGGACGAAGAAAACCTCGAGGCCAATCCACTCGGCGAACTCGAGCGACTCTACAAGCTCGGCAGCAAACTGGCCACCGAAGACGAGGAAGTCGTCAAGGAATCCCGCGAGGAGCTGGTCAAACTCCAGAGCGAAGATCCTGAAGCCATGGCTCTTTGGGAGCAAGTCAACGGCCACTCCATCGACGGCATCAAACGCGTCTACGAACTCTTCGACATCAGCTTCGACCACTACCTGGGCGAAAGCTTCTACCGCAACATGGTCGAGCAGGTATATAAAGAGCTCGAAGAAAGCGGTCTCGGCGAAGAGAGCGAAGGCGCATGGGTCGTGTTCCACCCGGAACACAAGCGCTACGCCACCCAGCCGTTCATGTACCGCAAGTCCGACGGCGCGTCCAACTACGCGACAACCGACTTGGCAACCATGCTCTACCGAGCTGAGCACTTCAAAGCGTCCAGCATCATTATCGAAACCGATTTCCGTCAAAAGGACCACTTCGAGCAGCTCGAGCTCACTACCCAGAAATGGTTCGAAAAGACAGGCCGAACCTTCCCGAAGTTCAGCCACGTCTTCCACGGCACCATCATGGGCGAAAACGGCAAGGCCATGGCCTCCCGTACCGGCGAGCCTGTGCTCCTCAAAGACCTCATCGCCGAATCCATCGAGCGCGCGGAGAAGATCGTACGCGAGAAAAACGACGAGAAGATCGCCAAAGGACAAGCCGCCCTCGCTGAAGAGGAAATCGTCGCCGCCGCCAAGGTCATCGGTACCAGCTCCATCCGATACGCCGAGCTTTCGCAAAACCGCACTAGCGACTACGTCTTCGCCTGGGATAAGCTCCTCAGCTTCGAAGGCAATACGGCTCCCTACCTACTCTACGCAGCCACCCGTATCAAAAGCATCTTCCGCAACTTCGAAGCGGCCGACCTCGAAAACCTCGCCGACAAAGCAAGCAACATCGAGACGGACGAAGAGCTCGCCCTCGCCCGCAAGATCCTCGGATTCGTCGGCGTGCTTCAGCAAACCGTCGAAACGCTACGCCCGCACTTGCTCTGCACCTACCTCTTCGAGTTGGCTGGGGCCTACAGCTCTTTCTACAACGCCAACAAGGTGATCGTACCCGAGGCAGACATACAGTCGCGGCGCCTAATGCTCTGCCAACGTACCCTAGACGTTTTGGAAACGGGACTAGGACTGCTAGGCATTCCTACGCTCGAGCGTATGTAATACAAGGCGCGGACCCGTACCGCGCCTTGACAAAGCCCCTTGAGCAAGTGTCTCATAGAGCTCTTCCCTAGCCTATGAGAGAGTACTATATCCGACGCGAAGGTGACGAAGATGCGAGCGGCCCGTTCGACATCGACCAAATCTCTTCCTTGATCGAGGCAAACAAGCTCGATGCCAACGCCTACTACTACGACATCGAGACCGAGTCCTGGCTCCTGATTTCATCCAATCAGGAATTAATGGATACGCTCTTTCCTAAAAAGCGAAAGCTCACCCTCCGCACTCCTGAAGTAGAAGCTGAAAAGAAACGCCAGGCTGAGGAAGAAGCCGCCAAGGTCGCTGCGGCTGCCGAAGCGGAAAAACAAGCCGCGGAAGCGACGGGCGATTCCGAAAGCGACCAACCCGAGTCCGAGGAAGGCACAAGCGCCTCCGATTCAGAGGACTCTCCGGAAACGGCCACCACAGCGAAAGAGGAAGAGCCAGAGCCTAAGAAGAAAAAGGGCAAAAAGAAAAAAGGCGACGAAGAGGAGGAACGCAAAAAGCTCGAAGTCACCAAGATGCTCGCCCTCGCC
The DNA here is from genome assembly GCF_016595505.1 of Pelagicoccus mobilis. GTDB lineage: Bacteria > Verrucomicrobiota > Verrucomicrobiia > Opitutales > Opitutaceae > Pelagicoccus > Pelagicoccus mobilis. The sequence continues at coordinate 93,286 of NZ_JAENIL010000010.1, forward strand.
GAAGGCAGAGCCGACGACCCAAGCGGGAAATCTCCTAGGGAAAAGCAAGCGGCCGTCGCCTTCATCGGACTCCGTCTCCTCGCCCTATTCTTCCTTAGCTCGATCCTGGCAATGGCCTATATCGAAAAGGATCTGCTCTTGACCGCGGACGCCATCGCCATGGCGAAAAGCCCCTTTATCATCGTCGCTGTATTCGATGCCATCGTATTAGTGACTCTCCTGCTACAAGTCACAGAGGTGTATCCACTCCTTCGATTCAGAGCGGCGATCGGAGCAGGATTCCTCACCCTACTTTTCGCCTCTAGCGGAGATATGATCCCCTTGCTTTCCAACCTCCTGCTGATGGCAGCGATCTACTTCACCAGCGCCATCATCAAAATCCGATTCCTGATCGGATGCGGAGTGGCCGGTCTCGCCGGGATCCTCGGCTACGTCTACGCCTTCTTCCTTAGCTAAGACACCGGGGCATCAACCGACTTGCCGCCCCAAAAACAAACAAGAGTCGGAACGCCACCCACAGCACATGAACTCCCGCATCCAAGAGATCGTATCCAATATCCGTATACTTCTCAGAGAGATGTGGCGGCACCACGACGGGGAGATTTCCAAACGCCGAGTCGCGGCCTTCGCGACCGGACGCGTGATCGCGATCACATTCTCCGGCCTCAAAGAAAACCGCATTCTCGCGCGGGCCGCCGCGCTGAGCTTCAGCTCCCTGTTGGGCCTCGCCCCCCTCATCGCTCTCATGGTGATGGTTTCAGGTTTCGTACTCGACCAAACCGAACCGGGAACAGCCCAAGAGACGATAGAGAAGATCGTCACCTACATCGCCCCGCAAGTGTCCCTGTCCGAAGCCGGATCGGACGAAGGAAGCCTACGCAAGATCATCGCCGACTCTATCGAAGCCAGCCAATCAGGCGCGATCGGCATCGGAGGCCTGCTCATACTCGCCATGATCGCGATCCAGCTCTTCACCTCGATCGAGGACGCGTTCAATGACATCTGGGGAGTCTCCAAAGGCAGAAACCTGCTCACACGCGTGATCCTCTGCTGGACCATCCTAACTCTCGGAACCGCCATCATGTTCGCGGGATTGGCATTTGCCGTTTCCGAACTGATAAAACTCAACCAGCAAATCGCACACCTCACGGAAGGCATCCCCGGCTCAGAAACCGTCAACAGCTGGGTCAGCACCTACGGAGCGAAGCTTGGCAGCTTCCTCATCCTATCCTTCCTGCTCGCCGCATTCTACCGCTTCATCCCCAATACCCAAGTCGACTGGAAAGCCGCCTTCATCGGCGGCCTTTTCACCATGAGCTGCTTCACAGCAAATAACGCATTCGCCTTCCTCTACGTCGAACGCGTCGCCATGCAACGCACCCTTTACGGATCGCTCAGCATCCTGCCCGTGCTCATGATCGGGCTCTTCTCCTTCTGGATCTGCCTGCTCTTGGGCGGCCGACTTTCCTTCGCCGTACAAAACGCCCGCTTCAAAAGCGGCAAAGTCGCCTGGGACGAGCTCAGCCAAGCCTCGCAAGAAAGCCTCTCCTTGCTCCTCTTCTCCCAAATCAGCCGACGCTTCCTCGACTGCGCCCCACCCTATTCGAGCTCCGAACTCGCCAGGCGAAACAATCTCCCGCGGCCGCTCGCTGAAGCCGCCCTCAACCGACTCGCCGAGCTGGAGCTGGCATCCGCCCTCCCGGCCAAAGAAAAAGACACCGCCAACGCCCTTCGCTACCAGCCGGCCCGCCCCCTCGACAAAATCCCCTTGCTCGAGTTCAAGCAGCGCTTCGAGTCCTTCGGCGAAACCCCAGACGACGATCTTTTCGACTCCCGCGATCCGCTCGTCCACCGCTATCATCAGCTGATCGACCAAGCGCGCGCCGCCAGTTTTGACAATCTCACGCTCGCCAAAGCCCTCGAAGCCCTTGCCGAGCAAGACGAAGCAGAACGCAGCACCACCCAGCAAGAGGGCTAGTCCCCTCTGAAAACCGCCGGTTTTGTCCATTGACAGCCTAGGCGCCAAGCCTAGTTTAGCCGCCTTAAATTGCGTATCCCTATATGATTTCCTGGCTACAAAACAAACTGCAGAAGAATCTGCTCATCGTATTCATTCTCTTCTCGATCATCATCATCGCCTTCGTTTTCACCATTGGAAACCAAGGTCCAATGAGCGGTCGCGACGAGAGAACCGCAGATCTCCAGTTCTACGATACGCCAATGAACACCGAGACCGCGCGGGCCGAACTCGGACGCGACGCCCAGCTCAGCGCCATGCTCAACGGCAACCAGCAAGCCGACCAGAGCCTCCCTTACCAACGCGCCACCGTCCGCTACATCGCCAACCTCCACTCCATCCCGGAGCCAAGCAAGGAGCAGCTGCGCGAGTACATCGAAACCATTCCAGCCTTCCGAGGCCCCATCGGCCAGTTCGACGCCCAAGCCTACAACCGCATGATCGATAGCCTCCCCTTCTTCGGCTACACCGAAAACGATCTACGCCGCGTGCTGGCAGACGACTACCGCATCAACAAGGTCTACAACGTCCTCCGCGGCACCGGCTTTGTCGAAGAATCAGAAATCCTCGATGGCCTCAGCCAACGCCTCGCCAAGTGGTCCGTGCTCGTAGCCGACTACGACCTCTCCACCTACTCTCCCGAGCTCGACCTCACCCAGGAAATGATCGAGGCTCACTACGAGAAATACAGCTTCCAGTACCAAACTCCCGAACGCCGCATCGTCGACTACATCGAAATCGACGCCGGCCAATTCGTCGAAGATATCAAGCCATCCGAAGACGAACTCATCACTTTCTTCGAAGAAAACATCGACCGCTACCAGCCGACTCCTGCGGAAGACAGCGAAGAGGAAGTCGAGCCCGTCACCTTCGAAGACGTCCGCCTCGCAGTCCGCACCGATCTGCGTATCCGCAACGCCCGCGAAGTCGCAGCAGAGCGCGCCCACGACCTAGTCGTAGAAATCATCGAAAAGGAATACTCACGCGGTTCAGAAGGCCTCAAAACCGCATTCGCCAACCACAACGTCGAAGCCAGAACCTCCGCTTCCTTCGCTGCCAACGAAACACCTATCGGCACCACTTGGGGACGCGACATCGTTGAGCAAGCGTTCAACCTCAGCGAAGACCGCTACTTCTCCGAGCCATTCCAACACGGAAACAAGGCTGTCGTTCTCTTCTACAACCAAATCATCGAGCCAACCCTGCCTCAGCTCGACACCATCGCCCAGCGCGTGGCAGCCGACTTGCAGGCGGAAGAGTACCGCAAGGTACGCTCCGAATACGCAATCGAGCTCAAGGCGAAACTCAAAGAAGCCTCCTCTAGCGAAGAATCATTCGGCGCCGCAGCCGAAGAAGCAGGCATGACAGTTGGGTCCTTCCTCGACTTCTCTCTTTCCGAGCCAGCAGCAGGCCTCAACCCTCGACTCCTCTCCGCTTTCGTAGAACTCGAAGCCGGCCAGGTTTCAGACTTCGCTCGCACCTCTGGCATCGAAAACCAAGGAGCCTTCGTTTACGTTATTTCCAAGGATATCCCAGAGGTCAGCAAGGACGATCCACAATACGCCCAAGTCGAGCAACAGCTCAAAAACCTCTACGGCCAGTTCGCAGCCAACCAGTACATCCAGACGCTGATGATGCAGGAAATGCAACGCATCGGCCTCGCCCCAGCGGCGAACTAGCCGGAACTTGATATGCCGCTGCAGCGATTCAGACCGATATCCGGCCGCTGCAAGCTTTGCCGAGGCGAAGTGGAACTCCACCTCGCCTCAACTGTATCCGCACCCAAGGAATGCCCCAAATGCGGACAAGAAATAGAGCCCTGCCCCTCCAGCATCGCTCCCGAAGCTAAAATCAACGTCAAGCCAAGCGTCAGCAACGCCAAGGCAGCCGGCTTCAAAGTCCTGAAGCGACTCGACGGAGGAGAATACGAGAGCCAATAGCCCCCCCAAAAAAAACAGTAGGGCCGGGCGCCGACCGGCCACCTCTCAACCACACCTATGAACCGCGATCCCAAGCACATCCTCTACGGGCTCAATCCGGCAGAACGATCCCTCAAAGGCATCTGGCTGCTCTGCCTCCTCTACTTCGGCTCCCTCGTATCGGGAGCCATACTCAGCCTGATCGCCTTCAAAATCACCCATTACGTCGATCCCGACACCAGCAGCTACCTCGCCAACAAACCGTATCCAAAATTTTTCGACCGAGCCCGCTGGTTCAGCGTAGTCCTGCTCCTCCCCTACCTCTTCATCCAGTGCCGTATCACCAGCTGGAAAGCCATCGGCTTCTCCCGCCCAGTCCTTATGACCTGGGCTCGCTGGTTCACTAGCGGCATCCTGATGATTTTCATCATCTACGGTTTCAACTCCGCCACCGGAGCCTTCTCCTTCACTTGGGATACCGCCACCATACTCTCCAAAATCGACGACGCCATTCTCGCCGCCCTCCTCATAGGAACGCTCGAGGAAATCGTATTCAGAGGTCTTGTATTCAGAATGTTCTACACGGCCCTCCCCCCCGTGGTCGCAATCGCTCTATCATCCTTTTTCTTCGCCATCCTCCACTTCAAAACGCCTGCCTTCTCGCTCGACCACGTAGCCCCCTCAGAAATCGGCATCGCCCAGGCCACCCAGGTCGCCTTGGGAACCGCCATCGCGATCTTCACCGAATTCGACCTCAAATACCTGCTCGCCATCACTCTTGTCGGAGTCGTGCTGCATCAGGTCTTCCTTCTCACCAACAACCTCTGGGCAAGCATCGCCATCCATTCCGGCTGGGTCTTCACCATCAAGCTTTTCGGCAACGCCTTTTCCACCACCGAATCCGCCAACGCCTTCAGTGGAACCACCCGAGTAGCCGACGGCTATTGGGTCAGCATCGTCCTCGTCTTCTTCGTCGCCCTCTTCGCCTACCTTTTGCGAAAAAAAGAAAGCGCAAACGAACTCCCGTGATGAGAAACATCGCCGTCATCTCCGACACCCACGGGACCGTTCCCGATCGCTTGCTCACCCACCTATCCGAAGCCGACGAGATCTGGCATCTCGGAGATGTCACCCGCCCCGACATCCTCATCCCCATCCAAAACCTCGGTCGCCCCCTCATCGTCGTAAACGGCAACTGCGATCCACGCGGCACATGGCCCGAAACCCGACAGCTCGAGCGAGAAGGCTGCACCTTCCACCTGCAGCACCGCCCCCCTCCAATTGCCATCCCCTCAAACGACGCCATCCTTTTCGGACACCTCCATCGCCCCATCGACGAAACGATGGACGGCATCCGCATCCTCAACCCCGGCGCCATCACCGGCCCCCGCCACGGATCCGCCAGCAGCTTCGCCTGGCTTCGCTTCCCCGAACCCGGCAAATGGACCTGGAAAGTCACCGCCCTCTAACCGGAGGGAAACGTCGTTTCCTTAGACCTAGAGAGTGGCAATGACAGACACGTCACCCTCCTCACTCACCACTTCCGCGGAAACCGCAGCCGATGCTCCACCCGTCCCAATTGCGAGGGCTCTAGCTTCGGCAACTCCTCCGCCAAAAGACGCTGATCGTCCACCGCGAGAATCGCCTTAGCGCAAGCCTGCAACTCGATCCAGCGCTCAAACTCCAAACTCGGAGCGTTCACGATGTGCCTCAACAAACTCAGCCACTCCTGCCGAGCCCGCTGTACATCACCGAATTTAAGGTTATCGCCCAACAGCTTCTTCCCCTTGCCCACAGAGTCCGCCCACTCGGCGATCACCTCGGCCGCTCCATCCCCGTAGTGCAAAGGCAGTCCGTGCCTCAAATACCCATCGTAGCTGCGATCCTGATACGCCACACGGCAAGCCCTCGATATCCGGTGACTATAGGAGCTGTAGTCATCAAACCGATACCCAGCCCTCAGATTCGCGATATCTCGCGCGATCGCATCCACCGCATAACTCTCGTCCTCAAGCGCTGCAGCGATCGCCAGCCCCTCACCTCCTTGGAAAAAACTAAAAATTCTTCCCCGCAAAGTCGGATGCCCATCCGCCTCAACCAGTCCCAACTGCCTCCAAGCAAGAGCCGGGCTACGGGCCGAACTTAACTCCCCTTCACAAACAGCCCTTTGCGGGCACCCCTGACATTCCAAGGGATAAGCTCGACGCGTCTGCGGCTCGTAGAGAGCGACGCCAAACACGTCCACATCCGCCTCGAAAACCAAACTCGCCAAATCGAACACGCCGAACAAGCGGAATCCTTCCCGCTTCGTATCCACCAATTCACCACAGTCAGGGACCATTTCCCAAGGCAAAGAATCCAGAGCGTCCAAATCACAACGTTTCGACACCTCCGAGCCACACTCAGCAAACGAGTCCAGCAGCCAACTCGCCAACTGCACACGTCCTTTCTTTCGCTTATCGAAGAATCCGATCAACCTCTTTTTTCCCAATCGCTTCCCCATCCGAAACGGCTTGCCGCCGCCGATCGCTTTGATCACCGAAGGCCGTTCCAAAGCCGGCACCACAGCCCCCTCGCTCAACACATGAAGCTTCGACAAAGGAAGACTGACACGCTCCCGTCGCGGCTCCCACGCTCCTTGAGAGTTTAAAAACTCTTCGCTATTCGCCGTCGCATAGCGAGCCCGCTCCGCATCCACCTGCAGTCCACAAGGCGTATTTGGAAACCGTATACCGTGCTCTACCCCGACTTTCGCTGGCGTCTCACCCAGCAAACGATGACAGGCTTCAACCACTTGAGAAAAAGGCTCTATCCCCTGCTCGCATGCCACGTCGAGGATTCCAATCAAACTCGGCCAATCCAGGAGCTTTGGACGTCGTACTGGCCTCTGTTTACCTTCCCTTAACCGAGGTCGATCAGGAGCTACGAGCGCATAGCCCACTTCATCGAAACCACGCCGTCCCGCCCGTCCGAACATCTGCAGCAGCTCGTCTGGCTGTATCAGCTGCTGCACGCTGCCTAGCGTGAACTGGGATTCCGTCACCAAAACCGAGCGCATCGAAAAATTAACCCCAGCAGCTAAACCTGTAGTCGAAACGACGATACGCAATTGCCCCGCCTTCGCGAGTGGCTCCACAAGCCCCGCTCGCTGCTGATAACTCAAACCGCTGTGATGGTAAGCGACCCGTTTGTTCAGCAGCTTCTCCAGAGTCCCTCCTGCCAGGCGTTTCTGTTCCGAGCTAAGAGCCAACGGATTCTCGATCGGCAATGCCGCCGCCAACTGTCGAGCCAGCGACTCCGCTCCTTTTCGCTGCGGGGCAAATACCAGAATCGGCCCCAAATCAGCCATCAACGCCCGAGCGATAAGCCGCGGCCAAAATCCCGTCACCGTACGCGGCGGATTAAACGACAACGCGTCCAAATGTATTTCCTCCAAAGGAACAGGCCGCTTCTTCACTGAAATCAACTGGGCCTTTCGTCCCAACCGCATGAGCCAGTCCACCATGTCCTGCGGATTGGATACGCTACCGCTCAGCAGCAAGAGTTGCGTTTGCGGCGGTGCAAGCGCCACACAAAGCTCGTAGTTAACCCCGCGAGCCTCGTCTCCAATCATCTGATACTCGTCGATCACGAAAAGCTGCGGTCCCTGCCCCCTCAGAAAGCGCGGTTTCTGCGTTTCCAAGGTAGCCACCACAATCGGAGCATCCGGGTCGATCGCCACATCTCCCGTCACGATTCCCACGCGCCAGCCTTTCGCCCGAAACTCTCGTAGCTTGTCGTTCGCCAACGCCCGTGTCGGCACCGCTAGCACGATTTGGCCGCTTCGCTTCGACTCCGCGATAAGCTCTACCAGATACGTTTTGCCCGCCCCAGTCGGAGCATTCACCACGACATCCTCCCCCGCCTTGATATGGTGCAGCGCATCCTGCTGCCACAGGTCGGGGATTTTCAGGTGGATATCGAGCTCGCCAAAGGAATTCACTGCAAGACGCGGTTCAGGTCAGTCTGCAGACTGATAAACTTCTGGTGAAATAACGGGCAAGACCTTTCCTCGCTCGCAGAATTCGATAGACTGTCTAAAGCGTTAAACACCTAGCTGATGCAGTCGCAAACACGAGAGATCAAACTGATGACCTTCAACATCGCCCACGGGCGAGGGCTCTCGCTCTACCAAGGCTTCAGCAGCGCTCGGAGCATTTTCAAAAACCTCGACCGGATCGCCCATATCATCCGCGAGCACCAGCCAGACATCGTCGCCTTGCAAGAAATCGACGCGTCCTCGCACTGGAACGGTCACATCAACTTGCTCGACTACCTCCAGTCCGCCACCGAATACCCAGTCTCTCTCCACGGCATTCACAATCGGCGAGACGGACGAAAGCCGCTCGCATACGGAAACGCCTTCCTCTCCAAGCACGAATGCAAAGACTGGAAAGTCGTAACCTTCGGCTCCAAGAAGCTCGGCGAGAAAGGCTTCCTCGAAGCCTGCTTCCTCGTCGACGGCCGCGAAATAGACGTGATCAACCTTCATCTCGATTTCCGGTCACGTCGCACCCGCCTCCAACAGGTCGACAAACTGCTCGCCTCCATTCACCAGCGAAGCCTAGCCGACCCCTACCACCTTCCTCCCATCATTTGCGGCGACTTCAATACGAGTTCTCGCTCATCCCGCGACGCCTTGCATCAGCTGATCGAACGCTCCGCCCACAAGGAGGACTACAACTACTACCCCAAGCGGGAACGTACCTTCCCCTCCCATTTTCCCTCGCGCGGACTGGATTTCATCCTGCTCGCCTCCCCCTTCGAGGCCAAAACGACCGAGGTCATCCGCTGCCTCGCCTCCGACCACCTACCGGTCTTAACGACTCTCTCAGCCCCTCTCCACTGGCCAACTCAAACGCCGAGCCCATCCCCTCAGGAGGCAACCGCCACCTAACAAGCTTCGATCATCTAACGGAAATAGCGGCCGACGCCCCGACAGCCCAAAGTAGGCTCAGCTCAGCTAGGGGCATTTTCCCGCAGAACTGAAGGGTTCTTGACCTGAACGCAGGAATCCACTTAACTCATCCCTCCAATCAACACGCAGCGAATGGCCTACCCCTTACCCGCCGGACGCCGCGGAATCCCTTTCGTCCCTAGGCCGAAAAAGGAACCCTACACCCCAATAAGAACGAGAGAAACAAACACCGGTCGATACCAGTCAAGTTTCCACAGAAAAGCCCGGAGCGTACGCCCCGGGCTTCTCGTTTTTTAAAGTGCTTCGGTTTCGCCTTACTTAACGATGTGGCCAGAAACCAACTTGGTCATTTCGAACATGGAAACCTTTTCCTTGCCGTCGAAAACAGCCTTGAGCTTGTCGTCAGCGATGATCTCACGCTTGTTTTCTGGGTTTTGCAGGTCGTTTGACTTGATGTAGTCCCAAAGCTTCTTGGTAAGCTCGGTACGTGGGAGAGGGTCAGCACCTACCACTGCAGAAAGCGCAGCGTCAGGAGTAACAGGTTTCATGAAAGCCGCGTTGGCTGGTTTTGAAGAAGAAGATTTTGCCATAAGGATTCCTTGGATACGACTGGCGGTGTGCGAATCAACCCAAATTAGCGGGTTAAACGCCTATTTGAGCCACAAAATTCATGCTCAGCGGATTTCGTTACCTAATCGCGCAAAAGCCCTTGACCAGCAGCGAATAGGCGGAAGCCCTCGATTTCGATCAGCAAATTGTCTAGCTTCGCCACTCTCGCCTTCCTTCCCAGCAGCAAAACCGAATCGAGAATCTCCCCGCAAATCGCCGACAAACGACGCGCCCGCAGAATATCCGCCCCGTTCTTGAGCGACTTCAAATCCTCCAGAAACTGGCTCTTTTCGGAAAAAACAGTGCTCTCTCCCAACTTGAGCGACAATTCAGCCCCCTGGGCCACCAACGCCTTAGATAAACGCCTCAGCAAAGGAAGATCATCCTTCCACGCTCCAATATCCAGGACAGGCAAACCACCCGAAGCTCCGCCCTGCTCCGCCGTCTCCTTTCGCTGCCGCTTGGCGATTTGCACCACCTCGCCCAGCTCGCCCATCGAAATCGGCTTCTCGATCGCGATCTGCCCCGAGCCCGACAGTTTCGTTACATCCGAAGCCATCGCCGCCACTAACGGAGCCCGGCCCCAATCACGCTCCCCTCTCTCTATTAGTAGAGATTCCAAAACCTGAGCCCCCACTCCGGGAATCAAATGGTCCACCAGCACCAGGTCGAAACAGTTAGCCTTCGCCTGAGCCAAGGCCTCCCCTGCCGAAGACGCCCCCAATGAACGGCAACCTAACTTCCGGGCAAGCGTTCTCCCGAACTCCACCACCTCAGGATTCTGATCCACCACCAGAATCTGCAGCGGAGCGTCACTCGGATCCCGCTTCGTCAACCCCATCTTCCGCACGCTCCTCACCGCCCAATCCCAAGCCGCCGGCAAAACCTTTTCAGACCTAGGGTCCGCCTTCGGCCGCAAGACCACGCAACAAATCCCCCGACTCTCCTCAAATCCCCGCGCCACGATGCTGATCGCAGGTTCCCCCAGCCTCAGCCTCAACTCGCATTCCGTCGGCATGTCCTCCAAGCAAACCAGCAACTCCCCGACATCCGCCAACGGCAAGCCTTCCACCTCCAGCACGTCCGCCAGATCGTAGCCAAGCACCTCCGACGGATCATCCGCCGACAAAGGGCCCGTCGCCGAAACGACCTTCAGCCTGCTATCCACCAAAAACAGCCGCCAGTCCACTGGCAGCTCCTCGTTCTGTCCCGTTGCGTCTCTTTTCGAAGGTTCGCTCATCGCAAGTCTTTCAACTGCAAAACACTAGGTTTGTTTCCTGATTTATCGACCCTTTGCGACTTTTTAGCAAAAGACTCGCAATTTTCTTCAAATTTAAAAAAAATGTTAAACACCTTTGACAACTAGCCTAAACGGAGCAGCTTAAGGGACCGTGACGCCTTTTGTTTGGGCAAGAGTCTAAGCGTTTACCCTCCGTTCTGGAGAGCACGTCGATCCTCCCTAAGCGAAAGCTGAGATAGGCACTCACCATCCAACCACAAGGCCGAGCAAACTAACCAACCAACCCGAACTACCATGACTCAACCCACCAACCAGACAAGTCGCATGGTCGTATTGGAGGATCAACTCATGCTGAGAGACCTCCTATCCTCACTCGCCGTTACCATCCCAGGCATTATGGTCGTAGGCGAAGCCTCCGAAGGCCGCGAAGCCCTCAAGCTTTGCGACGACGAGAAGCCCGACATCGTCATGTTCGAGATGTACCTTCCCGGCCTGAACGGCATCGAAATCCTCCGACAATACGGACCGAAGCACCCGGACACCCGCTTCGTCGCCATCTCTTCCAATTTCACGCCGGACGCCATACGAGAGCTGCTCGAACTCGGCTGCCACGGCATCATTTCCAAAGCCTCCTCCGCTTCGAAGCTCAAGGAAGGCCTCCGCGAAGTTAAAAGCGGCAGCGGCTACCTCTGCCCGCTCTGCGCCAGCCTCCTCCGCGAGTCTCACCTCGTCGGCAGCGCCGTAGCGAAAAAGAAAAACCGCCTCTCCAACCGCGAGCGCGAAGTCCTGCAAGCCGTCGCCGAAGGCTTCAGCACCAAGCAAATCGCCGAGATGCTGGAAGTCAGCGTCAAGACGATCGAGGCCCACCGCGCGAACCTCATGAAAAAGCTAGACGCACGTAGCGCCGTGGAACTCACCCGCTGCGCCTTCGAACTGGGCATCATCGAACTTCCAAGCCAAAGCAAGCCAGCCGCCTACACCATGCCGGCCTGAGGCCTCTCCCTTTAAGTCTCTTGTTTTGAGAAACCCCGCTGAGGACCCCACATCCCAGCGGGGTTTTCTGTACCCAAACAACATCCAGACCTACTACTTTGATCAATTTGTAGGGTCGGCGCTCGCCACCGCACCGCAGAGCCCCGATCAAGTAGTAGCACCCCAACCACCCAACAAAACAGACCTAGGGACCATCCCCTAAAATAGGAGCTTGCTCGGATCGCCGAAGTCGGAGACTCAATAAGAGGAGAAACGTTCGCCTTTCCCTTTCATTGAGAAGCAGTTGCTACAGCTCCCTCCGAATCCTCGCACTTGGGCTCATCCTCTTGCAGGTCTTCGTGCTACCCGCCTTCGCAGCCCCTACAGAACGCGAACAAAAACGACTCGATCGCCGGGGCGAAAAGCTAGCAGCCTCGGTTCGCGACATCCAATCCCTCGAGCGCTCGCAAATCCCCGCTGACATCATGCGCCAAGCCAAGGCCGTCATTGTACTGAAACAGTACGAGGCAGGCGTAATCTTCGGCGCCTCCGGCGGATTCGGCATCGTAGCCAAACGCGATCCAGAAGGTTATTGGGGCGCCCCCGCTTGGCTCAAAACCGGCGAAATCAGCGGCGGCCTCCAACTCGGAGCCCAAAAGCTCAACGTCGTCCTGCTCGTCGTAAAAGACCGAGCCCTGGAAATGCTCAAGAAAGAGAAATTCCAACTGGGCGTGGACGCCAACATCGTACGCGGCCCGACCGGAGCCTACAGCGAATCGAGTATCGGCCAAGACGCCGACATGCTCGCCTACACCGCATTTGAAGGCTACTACGCAGGCGCATCCTTCGAGGGCGGCTTCCTCCTGCCCGACAACAAGGCAAACGAAAGCTCCTACGGACAAAAATTCGAAGTCACCCACATCATCGAAGCCCCCGACCTCGATACCCCAGACTCTCTCATCGAGCTCTTCGAGCTGCTCGATTCCATCGAGGTGACCGGCCTCGAACGATAAGCGCGGCCTACTCCCGTGAATTCATTGGTTAAGGGAAAGTTTTCAAAAATAGGTTTGACGTACAATTGTAGGAAACAGGTTTATAGAGGCCATGTCCCATTAAGTTCGAACCCATCCAAGCGCCCCTGAACGCCTTCCTTAACCGGTCAGAGCAATCTTCGGGGTTACGCCTTGACTCACCTTGATAAGGATATTTCAACCATCACCCGAAAAGTAACGTTCAACCCCTCCCCTTACAAAGCTTGCTTCCCCTCAAGCCCGAATTGGAAGGAACCGACGCCCCCTTTCGTAAATCTCATTTACCTCGATGCAAAATTCGGAAAGCACATTCACTGATACATTAATCGACGCTTGGGAAATTATCTATTCCGGCGGCTGGGTCATGATTCCGCTCTTTCTCCTAGGGCTGGTAGCATTCTACACAGGAGGCCGCCTCTTGCTCTTCTTCTCCCGCGGAAATCACAAGAAGACCTCCATCACCACTTGCGAGCAGTGGGTTTCCGACCCAAGCAAGGCCCAGGGAACCGTAGGCGAGATCATCCGCTACTCCCAGGACGGCGTGAACTCGGTCGAAGAGATCCAGGACCGCTTCTCCGAAATCCGCATCGCCGAGATCCCACGCCTTCAGCAAAACATCACTTTTCTGCAGATCATGATCAACACCGCTCCGCTCATGGGTCTGCTCGGTACCGTTCTCGGTATGTTGACGACCTTCTACGGTATCGCCCTCGGCGGCTCCGAGAGCACCACTTCCATCGTGGCAAGCGGTATCCAGGTCGCCCTCATCACCACTCAGATGGGTCTCGTTCTCGCGATCCCAGGCTACTTCCTCACCTACTACCTCAAGCAAAAGGTGCTGGACTACGAAAGCTTCCTCGTTCGCCTCGAGAGCATTTCACTGCAGCACTTCAGCGGCATCCAAAAAGGCTAACGCCAGCGAGCCCCGTACAAAATCTAAATTACAGCCGCTATGAGCTCTAATTACACACCTTCAAACCAAACCGGTAACTTCTTTTCGAACGCAGTCGTCGCGATCGTGTTCACAGCCGCCGTTTTCGCCGTTCTCCCCTTCATGCAATACCTCGGGAAGTTCGCGAAACCAGCCGTCCTCGTAAGCACCGAGGACAACTCAGTCCAGCCTCCCCCTCCTCCTCCTGAGGACCAACCGCCTCCACCAGAAGAAGAGCAGGAAATGGAAGAGCCAGAAATGGAAGAGCCACCTCCTCCAATGACTCTCGCCCAGCTGGAAATGGCCCTCAACCCAGGTTCTGGCGACGCGGTAGGTGACTTCGGTTTTGGCGACTTCAACACCGGTATCGACGCCCTCGAAGGCATGCAGATCTTCTCTCTCGCCGACGTTGACAAAAAGCCAAGTGCTCTCGTCATGTCGACCCCGCTCTACCCTTACTCCATGCAGCAGTCCAAGACCAAGGGCCGCGTGGTGGTAGAGTTTGTACTCGACCCGGATGGCAAGGTACACCGCGTTCGCGCCACCAAGTCCACTCACCGCGAGTTCGAAGAATCAGCGATCCAGTGTGTACAGCGCTCCACCTGGAACCCAGCGCAGAAAGACGGCAAGCCCGTTGCCTGTAAGGTTCGTATCCCAATCGACTTCTCCCCATAGAGACCAGTCAGTCCACTTTCCAAAACGGCCGCTCAATCGAGCGGCCGTTTTTTTTGTGTGCCCATAACAACTCCCCAAATCCTACAACCGTAGGATTGACAAACCGCCCCATATCCTACACTTGTAATACACAACCTTCACCCCGAACCTCAAAACAAAGGAATCGTATGAACGAAGTCTACGCCCCCGCATCCCCACGAGCTGAAAACCACCTCAAAGCTCTCGCCCTCGGAACCGCCTGCGTCGTCGCGGTATTTTCGATCCTCCCCATCCTCAGCACCCTTCCTGGACTGCTAACTCCAGAACCACCACCGACTCCCATCACCACTCACGACAATCCCCCTCAGACGATCGAATTCGAAAAGACGCCCCCTCCTCCCCCTGAGCCCGAAATCGAAAAACCCGTCATCGAGGAACCACCTCCTCCCATGACCATCGATCAGCTCGCCCTGATCATCAACGCTACCGATGGAGGAGTAAAAGTAGCCGTGGACGCCGGAAAGTCCTTTCTCGACAAGGGAGCGACCGCCATCACTCACTTCCTACCGAGCGAGCTCGACAAACAGCCTCGAGTCCTCGTGGCAGTAAAGCCGCTCTACCCCTACTCGCTCCAGCAATCAAAGACCTCCGGCCACGCAGTCGTACAATTCGTGATCGGACCAGACGGACGAGTCTCCAGAGCACGCGTCACCGGGTCATCGCATCGCGAATTCGAGCAGCCCGCCATCGACGCCGTCACCCGTTCAAAGTGGCAAGCAGGCCAAAAGAACGGCAAAAACGTACCAACCCTCGTAAGCCTCGAGGTCAATTTCCGACCTTAGAGATTCTTAAAACAGACGATCCAAATTAGCCGCCTAAATAACAGGCGGCTTTTTTGCATTCAGATGAAGTAGGAAGCACATCTGAAACGTACCAAATCAAAACGTGCATACCTCAGCTGTTGCGGGCACCACACAACACAACATTCTCCCCTTCAACCAACTACCCCCAAGCCTCTCCCAACCTAATCCCCCGGGAACCCGGCACCTGAGCCCCGGAACCCAATCAATCCATGAGCAGCTACACACTCGATATCAACGGACAGAAACAAACCGTCGACGTATCCGACGACACTCCTCTCCTCTGGGTCCTTCGCGACCACCTCGGCCTAGTCGGCACCAAATTCGGTTGCGGCAAAGGCCTTTGCGGCGCTTGCACCGTGCACCTCAACGGAGTCGCCACCCGATCCTGCCAACTCCCAGTCGCCGCGGCAGCCACCGGACAAATCACTACCATCGAAGGCATCGCCAAAAACGGAAAACTCAGCAAAGTCCAAGAAGCCTGGGTTGAACACGACGTCCCCCAATGCGGCTACTGCCAATCCGGCCAGATCATGAGCGCCACCGCCCTGCTCTCCGCCGTCAAGAATCCCAGCGACCAAGACATCGACGCCGCCATGTCTGGCAATCTCTGCCGCTGCGCCACCTACACCCGCATCCGCGAAGCCATCCACACCGCCGCCTCAAAATAGGAGGGCAATGCTCCGTCATTGCCAAAACACACCCCGAACTCCTCAAGCCACCATGACAATCAGCAATCAGCAATTTTCCATCAATAATCAAAAGACCTCCCGTCGCGACTTCGTCAAAGCCAGCGCCCTCGCCGGTGGCGGTCTCCTCCTCAGCGCCCTCTTCCCCACTCGCCAGGCCTCCGCAGCCACCCAAGCCGCAACAGTCTTCAAGCCCAACTTCTTCATCAAAATCGATACCCAGGGCCTCATCACCCTCGTATCCAAAAACCCAGAGATCGGTCAGGGAATCAAAACGTCCCTTCCCATGATCATCGCCGAAGATCTCGAAGCCCCCTGGGAAAACGTCAGCATCGAGCAAGCAGGCTTCGTCAAGGGTCTTCCCGGCTGGCAAGGAGCTGGCGGCAGTGGAGCGACTCCTGGGCACTACATGAATTTTCGCAAAATCGGAGCCGTCGGCCGCACCATGCTCGAACAAGCCGCCGCCCAGAAATGGAGCGTCAACGTCGACGAATGCCGGGCGGACCAAGGCTACGTCAAACACGCGAAGTCCAAGAAGAAACTCGCTTTCAAAGACCTAGTCGACATCGCCGCCACCCTCGAAGCCCCGTCCGTCGACTCCGTCAAACTCAAGGATCCCAAAAACTTCAAGCTCCTCGGCAAACGCATCGGCGGCGTCGACAACCACTCCATCGTCACCGGAGCCCCAATCTACGGGATCGACGAACAACACGAAGGGCTCCTCTACGCCAGCTACGTTCGCTGTCCCGTATTCGGAGGGAAACCACGTACCGCAAACCTGGATACCATCAAGCAAATGACCGGCGTCGTCGACGCCTTCCAAGTCGAAGGTAGCGACGACATCTTCGGACTCGTGCCCGGTATCGCCATCATCGCCCAAGATACCTGGACCGCCTTCAAAGCCCAGCAAAGCCTACAAATTATCTGGGACGAACCCGCCGCCAACGAGGAGAACTCCCTCCTCTACCGCGAAAAAGCCCAAGCCCTCGCCTCAGAACCCGGCAAGCAACGTCGCTCCGACGGGGATGTAGACACTGCACTCAGCAACTCTTCAAAAGTACTCGAAGCCAGTTACGAGTATCCATTTCTCTCACACACCAATCTCGAGCCCCAAAACACTACCGCTGTATACAAAGACGGCGTCATGGAAATCTGGAGCCCCACCCAAAACCCTGGCGACGGACACGGCCGCAT
The DNA here is from genome assembly GCF_016595505.1 of Pelagicoccus mobilis. Classification (GTDB taxonomy): domain Bacteria; phylum Verrucomicrobiota; class Verrucomicrobiia; order Opitutales; family Opitutaceae; genus Pelagicoccus; species Pelagicoccus mobilis. Next base: position 110,359 of record NZ_JAENIL010000010.1, read on the forward strand.
CAAAGAAATGTACGGCCTCGAAGACGACAACGTAGTCATCCACATGACCCGCATCGGTGGAGGCTTCGGCCGGCGCCTCGTTTCCGACTTCATGTGCGAAGCCGCCGCCATCGCTCACAAACTCGAAGGCACCCCAGTCAAACTCACCTGGACCCGCGAGCAGGACATGAAGCACGACTACTACCGCGCCGCCGGCTGGCACCACTTCAAGGGAGCAGTCAAAGACGGCAAAATCTCCGCCTGGTCCGACCACTTCGTCACCCTCGGCCTCAACACCGATGAAAAGCCAGGCCGAGGAGCCAACATGGGCGGAGACGAATTCCCCTACCGCTTCGTCGACAACGCCCGCCTCAGCCAAACCATCCTTCCCACAAACGTCCCCATGAGCTGGTGGCGCGCCCCCGGCAGCTGCTCGATCGCCTGGGCCATCCAAAGCTTCATCGACGAACTCGCCGTCGAAGCCAAATCCGACCCACTTCAATTCCGCCTCGATCTCCTCGGCCCCGACCGTCCCGTCAAGCCCAGCGGCAAGCGAGGAGTCCCCTACGACACCGCCCGCATGAAAGGCGTCCTCAATGTCGCCGCTGAAAAGGCAGGATGGGGCAAGAAGCTCCCCAAGGGCAGCGGACAAGGCATTGCCTTCCATTTCAGCCACCGAGGCTATGTGGCTGTCGTAGCCTCGGTCACAGTTGATCAAAGCGGCTCCCTCAAGGTCGACAAACTTGTAGCCGGAGTCGACGTCGGCCCCGTCATCAACATGTCCGGAGCGGAAAACCAAGTGCACGGCTCCATGCTCGACGCCCTCAACGCCGCCTGGCAGCAAGAGATCACCATCGAAGGCGGCCAAGTCCGCCAAAGCAATTTCGACGACAACGCCATGCTCCGCATCTCCCAGTCGCCCAAGACCGAAGCTCACTTCATCCAAAGCGACAATCCCCCAACGGGACTCGGTGAACCAGCATTCCCCCCAACAACACCAGCCATTACCAACGCCATCTACGCCGCCACCGGAGTAAGAGTCCGCACCCTCCCCCTATCCAAAACCGACCTCAGCTGGAGCTAACCCAGGAGGGCAACGTCGTTGCCAATACCAAGCCCCCCCAGAGTAGGTCACCAACAGGTTGCGGCCGCTATCCCAGCGGCCACGCCCCAACTCGCCGTCCCATCACTAGCGGCGAACCATCCCCCCGATTGCACGAACCGTAGCGCGGTGCTTCAGCCCGCGTAAAACCTACAGAACCCATTATCCGAGGCGGGATCCACAAAAAGACCTCCCTAAAAATGGCGGAGAGCACCCGAGGAAGCAAACGCCGACGACACCCGACAAGCGGTGAGCGAGGAGGCAAAGGATTCACGAATCCCTCGAAAGTAGACACTAAAAAGGCGCCCCGTGTCAGGGACGCCTAAAAGCGGCAGAGAGCACCGCGGAACAAAGTGACGACACTCGAAGCGAAGACAAAAGATACAATCCCTCGAACGAGCCCCAAAAAAAACTCCCAATCGTTGATTGGGAGTTTTCAAAAGTGGCGGAGAGAGAGGGATTCGAACCCCCGGAACCTTTCGGCTCAATGGTTTTCAAGACCACCGCATTCGACCACTCTGCCATCTCTCCGTTGGTCTAGGCGAAACCGTGAAGTTCCACCCTGCGTTCTTCAACCTCTGAAATACCTGCCATTGTCTCGCTTTCGCTCGAGTGTCGCTCGTAAGAGCTCGGTACTCCGTTAGTCGAAGGAGCTACGGATAGTTCGCGGCAAATATCTGTCAACGACGGACTTCAGGAAAACAACAAAAAGCTCTAATCCGACCAACCTAAAGACAGTTTCCACCCATCGACATCCACGCCGCACCAAACCAAAGCTATCGTCTCCAATCGTCTTCATCGGTGGTTCAGAAAAACATCCCAAAGACCCAAAGTCGCGAAGCGACCCCTAAATCGCATAGGCGATCCTGACACACAAAATGCCTCCTACTCCAAGCGTCATCAGACGCTCTCGTCTCGCCGTAGCAATCAGCGAAGGAGGATCCCACCAATGTCCGCCCCATTTTGGCGGACATGCTTAATCAAGCATTCGTGGGAAGAAACGCCCCTACTCGCTCGCGATCACACGATAGCAAACCGCAGACTCAACAGGCGTCAGGTCGATGATGATCGTACTCGTTGCGTCAGCAGAGATCTCCGCAGCATCCACCTTTTCCCAGGCACCATCCCGAGAGTGGATCTTCCAGAGTGAGAAGGTTGCGTTAGGACGGTTCTCCACTTCGATCACCGCAAGGCGCTCTTCGATAGAGAAACCGAGGATCTTAACAATCGCTTCAGGCGGAAGGACACGCAGCGTGAAGGTATGCGAAGTCGTTTTACCGCCATCAGAAACCGACACCGTAATCTCAACCGATCCATACGCGCCTTGATTCGGAGTCACGTCCAGCGTGCGATTCGCTCCAGTACCCTCCAAGCGAAGCCCGATCGGCCCCACGATAGCAGAATTGGAGGAACGAACATCTACCTCGAGATTTCCAACTGCGGTCTCAACGTCAGCGACATCGAAAGCAACACCAGACAAACGCCCGCCCGATTCGATCGTATAAAGCTCTTCAAGCCCATTCAGCTCAGGAGCCCGGTTTCGAGTGATTGCAACCTGCAATGCCCCATGAGTCTGGTTCACGCCATCACTGACCGTAAGCCTAATGGTAGCAGTGCCAGATACGTCAGGCAGCGTCTCGAAGGCCACAGTACGGTTGCTACCCGAGCCACCGATGCTTATCGAATCTGAAGCAACAAGCGACTCATCCAATGAGCTAGCCGTAACAAGCAACTCAGACGCATCAGACTCCTTATCCGAGACAGTAAATCCAACCGGAGCGACCGACATTCCATCAAACGTCTCGACCGCAGAAACCGAGGAAATAGTCGGAGCCAAATTGTTCAAGACCTCGAAAGAAAACACACGCTGCACCGCCTCAGCCCCATCGCTCAAAATCACAGTGATGTCAGCCGCCCCAGCAGTAAACCGAGGCTCAACAACAACGTGGCCTCTCCCGTCGTCTCTCAACTCCACCGAGATCCCATCCAAGGGTACAACAGACAAATTCGAAGAAATCGCTTCGACCAACAGATCGGAAGCAGACGACTCAGCATCAGCAAAAGAGAACTCCGCAACAGGAGCCGATTCGCCCTTCAACATGGAAACATTATCAATCTCCCCTATTTCCGGAGCAGAATTAGCAGCCGCCCCAACCGAAACGTTAGTATATCCGGAGTAGCCAAACGCGTTAAAAGCCCTCACCCGATACTCGTACTCAAGCCCTGGAACAACCGCGTCATCCACATAGCTCTCCGAATCCGGCCCCACTGTAGAGAGCAATCCAAACGATTCTCCCACCAACGCTCTCTCAACCTCAAAACCATCTTCGTTATCACTATTGTCCTGCCAAGTGAGTGATAATTGCCCCGCGCTAGCAGACCACGCCCCGACCACTCCCAGAAGGAGTAAACTCAGTAAACACAACGGCTGGCGAAAGGTTCTGAACTGCGAGATATGTGGGCTTCTCATGATGCCCCACAGTTCGCCTCTCTACCCAACCACTGAAGGCACCCGCCTCAATTTGAGGAACCTCACTCCCTCCTGAGCAAAAGCTACGCAACCCCACTAGGCGCCACTCCCACGCCCCCATGCGGACTTACGCCACCCGTCCCGTGTGGGCAATAAATTGTAAAATCAAGAGCCCACAGGCAGCGGTCCAAAAAATGACAAGCACCTCCGCACAGGAAATAGAATCAGCCCCTCACATCTACCACGAAGAGCGCCCCCAGCTCAGTTCTCTCCACTTTGCTCTCTACCAACCTCCGCGCCCCCCCTCCAGTCTTATAAGACTGGATCAAAATGCTGGGTTCTTCGCGCCTTTTGTTTGGTCACTATCGTTCCTCATGTCGCCTCTGCTCGGAAGTGGCTAAAGAAAAACCTACCGTTGCCCCGCGACACCTACTTCGCCCCAGGCGAACCTGACCAATCCCCACCTCTCCACCTTCAACACTCACACTGCTAAGGAAACACACAGTCAGGTTGGCTCCCGCCAAAGAGGTGCTTCGCAAAAGGTCCTAAGGCCTAGCGTCAGCGAATTTGACACCTACATCGAGCAACGCTCGGGCCTGACAATTCCCGCACACACCTACTTGTCCCGGCGGCTAGTCTCGCCGAATCGAAGAGAAGGCGGAAACAAAGTGAAGACGGATCACCTGCGCCCGCAAAGCAGGACAATGTTGCCGCCACGCGGCATTAGGCAGCAAGGCTGCCGATGTTAAAATTAACAATCCGGCGAAGCCGGAACAATATGCTCAGCACGCTGAGCAGCAGATGATCCAGCAATGGAATTATCAACCACCCGCTTCCCTCGAGGACGCAGAGTTCACGGAGCCAAACACGATGAGAGTGGGTCAGGTTGGCTTCTCCAAATAGGCACCTAGCGGCATTTAGGTTTTCTCCTGCGCAGGAATCCTTAGCCACCCAAAGCTTTTGCACTGACTGCCTTCGTCGTGACGAAGGTCCTCCAACAGTCCGATTCTTGGCGCCTTTTGTTTCGTCACTATCGTGTTTCGTTCCTCGTACCGAAGCCGGAGGCTGGCACTTGAGGAATTGATGACGAAACATGTCGTAGTACACCCACGGCACCTCCTGTCGCCTGCACTCGGAAGTGGCAATAGCTCCCCCCCTTTAAGCAGCATTGAGCGGTTAAGAAACTCACTGCCTCAGATTTCAGATAGAAAACGACCCACTTTCCCAAAAAATCAACAAACTGTCCCAACTCACTCGAAGGCAACAACATGGGCAAGCTTTACCGCATGGTCGACCACATAGGTCACCGCTGAAGGTCCGAAAGTGACAACGTAATGAGTAACACCATCAACATCTTCGAAACTCGCCTCGGCAGCATTCTCCAAATTAGCTGCCAATGAATCAAACAATGCTATCGCCTTATCTCGCGACGACTTTGAAAGGCCAAGAATACGCTCCGTAACCTGCCTTGAAACATCCCAGTCGTAACTCACAGACCTTTATCTGCAAGAGATTGGCTCAACTCCTTGAGAGCAGAAGAACTCAATGCCTCCCCGTCTCTCATCGCTTTCAATCGTTCTGCAGACTTACCTTTGAAATCAGTATCTTCGGTAAGGTTTTTAACCTTTAGGTACGCTTCAAGGTAAACTCTCTCCTCGCGCCCCAAGGCATCGACTGTCTCCCTAACACGAGCTTTCTGCATACACCCAAGCTACAAGCCACTCAGAACACGGCAATTCCTTTTTAGGCACAAGCAACGCTGAACCATCCGCAGTTGACTGAAATCAGACATGATCAACCGCCCGCTCCGCTTGAGGACACAGAGTTCACGGAGCCAAACACGATGAGAATGCGTGTCCGATTGGCTTGGCAAATAGGCGCCTAGCGGCGTTTAGGTCTTCTCCTGAACTGGAATTTTTAGCCACCAAAAGCTCCTCGGTAACGCAATGCTCGCCTCTTCAGCGAATTCTCAGGGATTTTCGCAGAAAAAATACCAAGCCCCCTCTGCGTATTCTGCGCTCTCTGTGCTCTCTGTGCTCTCTGTGGTTAAAAAAACCTACAGTCGCATAAAATTTGGTTCATCACCATTTTGCGGGGAACGCGTGTTTGATCTTCAGGAAGAAGTATTGGATGTCCCGATACCCGTAGGCCATACGCTTGATCACCTTTATCTTGTTGTTCATCCCTTCCAGCACGCTGGTGTTGAGCGGGTACTTCGCCGAGGCTAGGATGCCGCGAAGGTAAGGCAGCAACTTGCGGGCGAAGTCCATCAAGGGCTTCAGCCCGGACTCCCGGCAGCTTCGCCACCATTGCCGCCAAAGCTTGAAGGCTTCCCAAGCGTTGCGGCAACGCCACAGCTCCTTGAGCTGCTCCTTCAGCACGTAGACCGTCGCCAACGGCTGGTTGATCGCAATAAGCTCTTCAAGCTTAGCCTCTTGCTTGCCGCTTAGATTGCTCCTGTTCTTGAGCAGAAGCCAGCGGCTGCGCTTCACCGCCCGACGGGCGGGCTTGTCGGATCGAAGCGTGTTGGCCTGGTCCACCCGCACACGGTCGATCACTTCGCGGCCGTACTTGGCCACGACGTGGAAGAGGTCGTAGACCACTTCGGCCTGCGGGCAATGAAGCTTCACCTCCAGGTCGAAGGCGCTGTTCTGGTCCATCGCCACCGCCTCTATCGACTTGGCATACTCGCCGAGCTGCTCGAAGAAGGGACGCAAGTCCAGGCGGCTTCTGCCTTCACCAACCCACAGCACTTGCCGAGTATCGGCGTCGGCGACAACCGTGGCATAGCGATGCCCCTTGTGCAGCGCGAACTCGTCAATGGCCAAGCGACGTACCTCGCCCCATGCTATCGAAGGCAACTCGCGTATCAGCCTCGCCTTGTCGATGCGTTTGACCGTGTTCCAAGACAAGCCGACTAACGTAGATACATGCTTGATTGGCAGCACCTTGCAAAGTTCTTCGACGCAGCGGACCAGTCTGCTGGTCATCTGGCTGGAACCGTGCAGCCAATCGACCGCTTCACGCTACTGCCTTTCCACTGTATTTGGTGATGAACCTAAAATTTATGCCACGATAAAGCTCCCAAGCTCTTGCACTGTCTGCATTCGTCAAAACGAAGGTCCTCCACCACCCCGATTCTTGGTACCTCTTGGTGCCCAAAATAAAAACAATCCCGTCCTACCCTCCAGTATGTTCGGATCGTTCCGCTCGCCTCCTCGCCAGTCGCTTCGCCCCAACTCCCGCTCAGAAAGCACAGCCCCCAAAAAAACTCCGCGTTCTCCAGTGAGCATCGCGAACGAATGGCGAAAAGCGCGCAACCCGACCACCTCCCCCGCTAGCGACCCCGAATCGCCGATCACGACTCAGCCACCAAGCCCCCTTACCGAGCTTCGTGCCCTTCGTGGTTTAAAACAAAACCTGCCGTCGCCCCGCGACACCTATATCGCCACAGGCGATCCTGACAATACACCCTCAATCCATCCCCTTTCGCGATCATGAGCGTCCTTTAGCGGTTCCAACATGTTCCAAGTGTGTAATCAAACTTAGCGATCTCTGTGTCCTTAGCGGTTAACAACTTTTTCCCGATCTCGGCCGCAAGGCGGCCTCAGGTTTTCTCTCATCGCTTGCAGGGTTTCACATTCCGAGTTGCAAAGTTTTCCTGAGGCCGCCCAAATTCGAGCAAATCGCAAAGTGACAAGTTTTTTGACACTTCAATCCAACACCAACGCTCAAGTTTCCTTCAAGGACTCCGTAAAAAAGCTCATAAAGCCGCCGCATCTATTGCTGCGGATCACTCATCGTTAATCGCTAATCCCTACCGAGTCCGACGACACATCTACGCCGCAACGAAAGAAAAACAATCCAAACATCAATATTCTCACGTCCTTCGCGATCTTCGCGGTTAAGAAAAACATCACACACGCACACCGATCCCAAAACATCTGAGTCCATCTGTGCAATCCGTGGTCAAAAAAACTGAACACAACCTCCATCCGACATCTTCCATGAGCCACTTATCACGCCGTATCAATTCGAAGGCGGATTAGCCATTAGCCATCCATCTCCACTCTCCCCCATATTCTGTGCCAATCTCACTTCATCAACAACCACCTGTCCCTCGAAGCTCCACGAGCAAAGCGGGGTTAGCTTCTATTCTTCTTTGCGTCCTCTACCTCCAGTCAACCAGATGAGTTCAGACGCGACTAACGCTCGTTCGCCTCATCTAGGATCCCAGACAGACTGCCGCGTTACTAGCCCGGCAGATGAACAGCTTTGGGGTGACGCTATAGCTAGCATCGACGAATCCTCACGTTTTCTCTGCCAAGATTGGCAAGACTTGCTCGAGAAGACTTACGGCTACCAGAAACGATTAGTCATCCTGCAACGAAGCGGCAAAATCGAGGCAGTCATGCCCTTCATGATCGTTAAATCGCTCCTGACCGGCACGCGAGCGATCTCCCTCCCGTTTTTCGACATCTGCCGTGCTTACGCGCCAAACGAGCAGGACGTTCCCCATCTTTACGAAGCTTTAAGAGCCGAAGGACAACTCCAAGGTTGGGACTACATTGAGCTCCGAGGGGACATTCGCAAACTGAACATAGAGACACCCTCACTCAGTTTTTACAACCACGTCGTCGATCTGAGCGGTGGCCCCGACAAAGTCTTCGCCAGTATGGCCTCCTCCGCGCGCCGCGCCATTCGCAAAGCCGAGAAATCGGGAGTCCGAATCGAGTTCTCAAGCTCACCCGCTGCCCTCAAAGGCTTCTACGCTCTCCAGAGCATCACGCGGAGGCGCCATGGTCTCCCTCCCCAGCCTTACTGCTTTTTCGAGAACCTCCGCCAAGCCCTCATCGAGAAAGGACGAGGCACGATCGTTTCCGCCTTTGTCGGAGACGAGTTAGCCGCCAGCAGCATCTACCTCGAACAAGGAGAAAATGTCCATTACAAGTACGGTGCCTCCGACACCCGCTTCCAGGAAACCCGCTGCAACAACTACGTGATGTGGCAAGCCATGAAGCACTATGCGGAACGCAATTTCCAATCAATGGATCTAGGCCGCAACTCCCTCAACAACGCTGGTCTCCGAAAATACAAAAACACCTGGGGTTCCAAGGAGCGGCTCACCTACTACCACCGCTACGATCTCAAACAAGAGAAAGCCATCCCCATGAGCGACGACGTCTACGGCTGGCACAACAAAGTGTTCTCAAAACTCCCCCGCCCATTAGCCCAACTCGCCGGAACGATATTATACAAACATATTGCATAGCATTCGCTATCGCTCAAATCGATAATCTAAACACCAAACAACTTCGCGACCTCCGCGAACTTAGCGGTAAAGAAACTCGCTTCCGTCTCCGCTAAACGCTACGCCGCGACAAGCCGCTCAATCTACAACCGATAATCAGTAATCCGACGAAGTCAGCCACCACAACCTAATCAAAACTCCGTGTCCTCCGTGGTTAATAACACAACACAACCCGATCAAAGCTCCGTGTCCTCCGTGCACTCCGCGGTTTAGAATCAATTTTCAATTTTAGATCTTCCATCTTCAATCTCAGATCCCATGAGCAATAACTCACAACAATCTAGCGGCCTAAACATAACTCCCGGCGATATCATCTATACGATCTTTCGCCATAAGAAGAAGATCGTGCTATTCTTCGTGCTCGGATTGGTAGCGGGTGCGGCAGTCTACAAGCTCATGCCGCTCCCATACGTATCCAATGCGAAACTACTGGTACGTTACGTAACAGAGAGCAAGGACTTCGTCACCCTCGACAACGCAAACACCGTCAGCCCCGGTGGACGCGGCGATCGGGTAATGAGTGCGGAATTAGAGATTCTACGCAGTTCGGATATTGCTTTTTCTGTAGTAGAAAAACTCGCCCCTAACACAATAATCGGAGATGATGTAATTGGTACTAATGAGCAACTAATACTATCAGCAGCTCAATCAATTACCGGGAGCATGGGTATCAAAAGTACAGGCAGCGTTATCCAACTCAGCTATTCTCACAACGACCCCGAAGTTTCTCAAAAGGTGCTCCAGGCTACAATCGAAGAGTACCTGGAGAAGCACGTCGAAACGCACCGATCATCCGAGAACTTCAACAACTTCTTGATACAACAAACCGACCAACTGAAAACTCGCCTCGCCAAAACAGAGGAAGAACTCCAACGGGCCCGCCAAAAGGCCGGCGTTATCAATCTGACTGACGCGAAGATTACTCTCTCCCAAGAGATTGCTCGTATTCGACAGGCCATTTTCCGAACAGACGCCGAGTTGGCTGAATATCAAAGTGCCCTCGAGTCTTTCAAGGATCTACAAACAACAGGGCTCGGCAACGTATCAAACGAGCAAGAATCTGAAGAAGAAAAACAGCAAAGCAGCGAAGAACTGGCCGCGCTGTCAAAAGCGATTGAGGAATACGAGAACCTGCGTGCATCAATGGACGTCATGCGCTCGCGAGAGCAGGCCTTACTTCTTCAGTTCACGCCGGAGAATACTCGCGTTAAAGCGATTCAAGCCAAGATCGGTGATGCGCAAGAAAAGATGGATACACTCGTCGATGAACACCCAAATATTCGCGCCACTGCTATTACTTCTGACACGCGTACTCAGACCGGTCTGAACCCAGAGCTAGAGGTCCGTGCCCAATCAATCCGTATTCGCGCCCTGACCTCTCGCTCCGATGTGCTCCGGTCGCAACTCGAAGAACTCCGCAAAGAGGCCGCACGCATCGACTCTGCGGAAGTCGAGATCAATGAGCTCGAACGACGTCGCGAGCTGGAAGAAACGAATTACAAGAACCTTGTAGTAAGCCTAGAGAGTGCCCGTCTTGAAGACGATCTCCGTGCGGGCAAGACCAACAATATCAGCATCATCCAAGCACCTTCGCTGGGCAAAGTTGAGAATAAAAAGAAACTGCAGCTCACCGCTGGCGTGGCGGGAGGTGTCGGTGTCATCGGACTCGTTTGGGCACTTTTGGTCGATCTTCTCCTCGACCGCTCCATCAAGCGCCCCACCGAGATTCAGCGGAACCTCGGCATCCCGCTCTTCATGAGCATGCCCGACCTCAACGATAAGCGGTTCCGCAAGGCGAGTAAGAAGGCAAATCGCCAGCACCTTCTCCAGGCAGGCAAAATCAAGCAACTAGAAGCCAGTAAGAAAAAAGAAGAGTACAAGCCCAAGTCCCCCACCTTGCAAGCAGCAGCCATTTCAAAGCCGGAAGCCTACGGGAACGGCGACGGTCCAACCGTCGACACCATAGCCCCTTGGGATGACCAACATGCTCTCAACGAACATTTCGACGCTCTGCGCGACAAGGTAATCACCTACTTCGAAAGCAAAAACCTAACCCATAAGCCAAAACTCATTGCCATGACCGGACTGGGTCAGGAGTCAGGCGTTACAACTATCGCTTCTGGACTCGCAGGCAGTCTCTCCAAGATCGGCGAAGGTAACGTACTGCTCGTAGACATGACCCTCGGTCACGAAACCGCCCAGCAATTCTACAACGGGAAAAACATTCTGAACCTAGACGAAGTCCTGGAGGAAGACTCGGAAAACGAAGCCAAGGTAGAAAACAATCTATACGTGGTAGCTGAGGGTACAAATGGTACAAAACTGCCACGTATCATGCCGCAACGTTTTAACAAAATGATGCCAAAGCTCAGAGCGAGCGACTTCGACTATATCATTTTCGATATGCCACCCGTGAGCCCTATCAGCTCCACCCCTCGCCTCGCCTCATTCATGGACGTCGTACTCATGGTTATGGAGTCAGAGCAAACCAACCGCGACGTCGCCAACCAAGCACTAGAGCTACTATCAGACTCCAAAGCCCACCTCGGCGGCATCCTGAACAAAACCAAAAGCCATGTCCCGCGTAAGCTAGAACAAGACCTGCTTTCGCAATCCTGATAACTTACGCGGATCGCTGATGACTAATGGCTAATGACTTATCTATAAAACCATGGCACACTACGACACGTTTGAAGACTTACCGATCTGGCAGCTCGCCAGAAAACTGACTGCGTCAATCTATTTGAAGACGAGAGCAGGTGAGTTTGCCCATGACCGTGGGTTAAAAGATCAAATCCAGCGTGCTTCTGTTTCGATAGTTTCAAATATAGCTGAAGGTTTTGAGCGTAAATCAGACAAGGAGTTCATTAACTTCCTCAGTATAGCGAAGGGCTCCGCAGGTGAGGTTCGCGCGCAACTGTACGTCGCACTTGATATCGATTATATAACAGAATCAGAACAAATAGAACTCAACGAGTCCTTCAAGGACCTCTCCGCACAGATAGCTGGACTAATGCGTTATCTACAAAACAAGGATAAGCAATAGCACCTTGCACTCCGCTGATCGAAGATCGCCATCAGCCATCAGCCATCAGCCATCAGCCATCAGCCATCAGCCATTTTCAATAAATCAGTGCCTGTAAAATCCAACAGTCAAGCAGATGATGAGTCGTCAGCCATGAGCAACGAGCCCTTGGCCGAAGGCCAACATCAGCCATCAGCCATCAGCCATCAGCCATCCAATAAGGTCCGCAAACGGACCGTATTGGCCATCGCCTCAGCTGGAGGTCACTGGGTCCAGCTTTTGCGTCTCCGCCCTGCGTTTGAGGGTACTCGTATTGTTTACGCAACCACACAAGAAGACTACAAATCAGAGGTCGTAAGCGAAGAGTTTTACCGAATTCCAGACGGCACACGTTGGGATAAAATCAAACTTCTAAAGAGCGCTTGGGGTATTTTTCGCCTGATCCTCAAGATCCAGCCAGATACAATTATAACAACGGGAGCAGCACCCGGCTATTTCGCAATTCGCATCGGAAAGCTCCTCAGAAAAAAAACGGTCTGGATCGATAGCATCGCAAATGCAGAGGAACTTTCCCTCTCCGGGACTAAAGTTGGCAAACACGCGACCCTCTGGCTCACACAATGGAAACACTTGGCCCACCCCGAGGGTCCACACTTCTACGGCAACGTCCTCGGAGATCAGGTAGCGGCCACTGTCCCTAGCGGCAAAGATCAGCAACTTGTCACGCCGGAGCAAAAAGAAGGCGGATCAGCCATCAGCCATCAGCCATTGGATCAACCTCTCCGTATCTTCGTCACCGTTGGTAGCGATGTCCCCTTTGACCGGTTACTTAAGGCGATGGACGAGTGGGCGGATTCAACCAAACTCAAGGTCGAAATTTTCGCTCAAGTCGGTAACTCCGACTATTCGCCCCAATATTTTGAATACACAAAATTTCTAACACCATCAGAATTCAAAACCCGCCTATCGAACTGCGACTATGTCGTGGCCCACACCGGTATGGGAACAATACTGAGCGCACTTAGGCAGCAAAAGCCCATACTTACGCTCCCGAGACATGGGTCTCTTGGAGAAACGCGCAACGATCATCAAATAGCGACAGCCAACCACCTTTTAGAACTCGGAATAATAGAAGTGGCGTTCGATGAAACCGAACTAAAACAGAAGCTCGAAAAGCTTAGCAAAAACGCCTCCAGCAGCGACATTCCCCAGTGGGCAAGTAATGAACTAACGAAAAAGCTGAACTCATTCTCCCTCTCATAAAAGAATCTTCCAAAACATCCCTATGAAAACTGCAATAATCGGACTAGGCTACGTTGGCCTACCACTCTCTATCCAATTCACTAAATCAGGGGTCGAGGTTCTCGGCCTTGATATAGATCAAAAAAAGGCAGACTTCCTCAATAGAGGCGAAAGCTATATCAAGCATATCGGCACTGAAGCAGTCAGCCAAATGAAAGAGAGCGGTCTCTTCGAAGCCTCCACCGATTTCAGCCGAATAAAAGAATGCAAAGCGGCGATCATTTGCGTTCCAACCCCTCTCAACAAAAACCGCGAACCCGATATCTCCTACGTACTGAGGACGGGAGAAGCCATCGCTCCACACCTACAGCCAGGTACACTTGTCACCCTTGAATCAACGACCTACCCTGGCACTACTGACACCGAACTCCGCGAGGTACTCGAAAACGGGTCAGGCCTAAAAGCCGGCACCGATTTCTACCTCGCCTATTCTCCTGAGCGCGAAGACCCGGGCAACCCAGACAGTAAGGTAGCGATAATTCCGAAGGTCGTCGGCGGGTACACACCGGAATGCCAAGAAAAAGCCATCGAGCTCTACTCAAAAGCGATCAACACAATGATCCCCGTCGGGACCTGCCGTGCGGCTGAAGCAACCAAGCTCACCGAGAACATATTTAGATCCGTCAACATCGCCCTCGTTAACGAACTCAAGATGATCTTCGACGCCATGGATATTGATATCTGGGAAGTTATTAATGCGGCCAAAACCAAACCCTTCGGCTTCATGCCCTTCTACCCAGGTCCTGGACTTGGAGGACACTGTATCCCGATCGACCCTTTCTACCTTACTTGGAAAGCCCGCGAATACGAACACAGCACCCGTTTTATTGAGCTCGCTGGCGAAATCAATACTTCCATGCCTGATTACGTAATCAGCAAGGTAGCAGATGCTCTCAACGCCCAAAAGAAATCGATCAACGGCAGTAAAATCCTTATCCTAGGACTATCCTATAAGCCAAACGTCGACGACGATCGTGAATCCCCAAGCTACATTCTCCTCGAAAAACTACAATCCAAAGGTGCCGAGATCTCATACTACGACCCCCACGTTCCCGTCGTTCCAATGACGCGCGAGCACGCGAAATGGACAGGGACCCCGTCCATCGAATGGAGCAAGAAAAACCTCGCCAGCTTCGACGCTGTGATCATCTCCACCAACCACCAAGAAGTCGATTATGATGAGCTTGTAGCCACCTGTCCGGTTATCATCGATACGCGTAACGCCCTCTCTGGTGTTTCCACACAACCAGGCCAAGTAACGAAGGCCTAAACGATTCAATCCATAGTTCAAAAAGCCGATTAACAGCAGAAAGCCTTCGTACATTCCAACGAAGGCTTTCCGCCTATCACCTCGTTTCACTCGGATCGCTAATCTGCAATCACCAATCAAATCAGATCCATCATCAGCCATCCGTCTTCCCAGTGCAAAACCAACCCGACAGCCCAGCGTCCGATCACCCATCACAGATCACTGATTCCAGATCACCGATTCCAGATCACCGATCTGGCGTAGCCAGCTACGTTCTGGTCACACCTGCCTACAACGAAGAAGCACTCATCTACAAAACGATCGAGTCCGTTATCGCTCAGAGTCACAAGCCAGCCGAGTGGATCATCGTCAGCGATCGCTCATCCGATCGTACCGATGAGATCGTCAAAGAATACGCCAAACAGCACCCTTGGCTGAAGTTACTGCGTATCGAAGATAACGAAGAAAAGGGCTTCGCTCGCGTCGTTACAAACACTGAGACAGGCATCCGTAGCCTCTCATGCAAAAACTACCAATATCTCGGGCTACTCGATGCAGACGTCACATTTCAGTCAGACTATTTCGAACGTTTGAAATCGAAATTTGAGGAAAGCCCCCAGCTAGGACTCGCTGGCGGCGTCGTAATTGACATCGGCACACCTCGTGACGTATTCCCCCGTAACAAGCAGGAAGTCCCCGGCGCGGTGCAATTCTTCCGGCGCTCGTGTTTCGAATCCATCGGCGGTCTCATCCCAATCCCTGAGGGTGGTTGGGACGGCATGACCGCCGCAATGGCTCGCATGTCCGGTTTTGAGACCAGACTGTGCACAGACCTCGTTGTCGATCACCACAAACCTCGCAACATCTCTCAAGGGGGAGCTCTAAGAAGAAAATACCAGATGGGCACCCGCGACTACGCCGCTGGCTACCATCCCTTCTTCGAAGTCGTTAAATGCAGCTCACGCGTCCTACGAGAGCGCCCCTACTTCCTCGCCTCTCTCGCCTGGTTCTACGGCTACCTCGTAGCAGCCCTGAAACGAAACACCAGAATCGTCCCCGAAGACGTGGTAAACTACATCCGCCAAGAACAACTCCGACGCCTATTCGGATCGCGGACCAGCAATTAGTAATCAGCGATTAGCCATTTCATTCTCTCGTGTCAGACCAACCACACAGTTCCGTTCCCGATCCGCGATTATCGACCACAGATCACCGATCTAGCGCAGCCAGCCCCAAAGCTTCCATCGTCATCGTAAATTGGAACTCCAAGGATTACATCGCAGCTTGTCTTAGATCACTGGAAAAACACGAAACAATCGAAGATCTGCAAATCATAGTCGTCGACGGAGCTTCCTACGACGGCATCGAGCAGCTTCTCGGATCAGAGTTCCCCTACGTACAGTTCATCCAGTCCCCCGAAAACATAGGCTTTGGACGCTGCAACAACCTCGGGGTAGAGCAAGCAACCTCCGACTACCTACTTCTTCTAAATCCCGACACAGAGTTCATTGCCCCAACCATCGACAAGATGATCACTTGGCATCGAAAGTTGCCTCAAGCCGGTATCCTCTGCCCCCGTCTGCTCCTCACCGACGGCAACCTGCAATACAGTAGCGTGCAAGCCGCCCCTACTCCCCTCAACCAGGCCCTCGGTAGCGAATTCCTGCAAAAGCACTTCCCAAAGTCCAAACTCTGGGGCACATACCCAGCCTATTTTCGAGACCCGCCAACCTCTGTGGAAGCCGTCAGCGGGGCTTTCATGTTTATGCACACCGAAACATTCAAATCCGTCGGTGGCTTCAATCCCGCCTACTTCATGTACGCCGAAGACATGGACCTCTGCCTACAGATTCGTCGCGCCGGTCTGCTCAATTATCACATCCCCGATACTGAGGTCACCCACCATGGAGGGGGAAGTTCCAACAAGCAAATTAGTGAATTCTCTACTACAGCGATGCGCCAAGCACTCAAACAATACATGCTTTCCAACAATGGCCCTCTGAAAGCAAAGCTGTATCAACTCGGGCAAGCTATCAG
The DNA here is from genome assembly GCF_016595505.1 of Pelagicoccus mobilis. GTDB lineage: Bacteria > Verrucomicrobiota > Verrucomicrobiia > Opitutales > Opitutaceae > Pelagicoccus > Pelagicoccus mobilis. The sequence continues at coordinate 126,834 of NZ_JAENIL010000010.1, forward strand.
TGCATTAACTCGCTGTTTACTTGTCTTACTAATGTGCATTTTCACACAAAAGAATACACGTTGCACACCCTCCTTTCAGAAATGGAAAGCAGTATTAACTTGGTCAATATCCGACAAAACAATCAAATAATGTGAACATTTCCAGCACAACATGCAAACAGCAAGCCATAAAAGCCAGACAAGGTTCAATCGAAGTTCTGAGAATCATCTCCGCTCTATTTATATTGCTCTTCCACATAGATCAAAGTCCTTACAAAAACATTTCACACTCAGGACTAATTTGCTTCATTATCATCTCTATCGTCTTTCAATCTAAATCTGCCAACAAAACATCAGCAAGAGACTACTATAGTAAAAGAATCACAAGAATCTCAAACCCTTGGCTGTTTTGGTTCACTGCTTACCTTATAATAAACATTTCAACACAAAAACCATTATTTCCGCAATCTCACGGAATCGTAAACAATATCCTAACAGGTCCATGGATCGGGCTCTGGTTCTTCCCTTTTATCCTTATCACATCGATAACAATCTTTCCAATAATACGCTCTTTATCAAAGACTAATTCTGCAATCAGAATCGCGTTTTATAGTGCATCAACTTTATTACTCCTAACACTATACAGCACACTCAAAGCGACAACCCAAACGCCATGGCCCCAATGGCTCCGTGCACTCCCCAGCATTCCACTAGCCCTAATCACTTACGAGCTGACACAATTCAAAAAACAGAAAACAATACCGACAGCTTCACTCACAGCATTCACAGCGTTGTCCTGCACCCTTCTAGCACCAAGCCTAACTACGACCTACACCATCGCTACCAGCGCAACAGCAATAGCATTTTCGTTAGAAAAATTCAAATCCGCAAAAATCTATCAAATCAGCTCCCTTTGCCTAGGGGTTTACGTCACTCACTCAATCTACATTAAAGCGTTAAACAAAGTAGTTCCAAGCGCGAGCTCTAACTTTGCAGCAGTCTTCGCATTCTCTGCAATCCTTTCATTCCTCGGAGCCTACATTTTATCAAAAACCAAGCTTCGTCTGCTTATAACCTAGCCTGCTGTAATAGTTCTAAAAATAATATAGTGACTAGAAAAGCACCTCTTCCAAACTAAAGGATCTAGCCGGTCAAACTCTAGCGACACTTTCACTGTAAAAAAGATGAACGGACCAGCCATTTTTATCACTTTAGCCCTAGTTATTCTTCAGTTTTCAATCAAAAGAAAATGGGCATTCGTACCACTTCTAATTGCCGCAATACACACCTCGCACATACCCAACATAGCAGATTTCACAACAGTTCGATTCGTTCTCGTGGCAGGAATAATCCGCAGTTTCTCCCTAGTTCCATCGCTATTTCAAGAAAAGCAACAAATTGACAAGCTCATCATAATAATGGGGGCTGTACTGCTCATAAGCGGAATCGGGCACGACCATGCATACGGAAACCCATTCAAGTACAGAATGGGGCTCATCCTGAACATAACTGCAACCTACTTCTATGGCCGCATCTACATCAGAACAACTGACGACATCTATAACTACTTCAAGGCAACAACAATAGTCCTAATCCCTTTTGCCATCCTGCTACTCATGGAGTCCGCAGCGGGAAGCAATTACTACACAATAGTTGGAGCACGCCTCACTGATTCTATACAACGTCTAGGAAAAATAAGAGCCGCCGGTCCCTTCGGAACCCCTATTTTAACCGGAACGGTCGGAGCCCTAAACCTAGCATCAGTATTCATCCTCTGGAAAGGCAACCGAAAACTTGCGATAGTAGCAGCTTGCTCGTGCATATCGATAATGTTAGCTTCAGCCTCAAGCACCCCTTTCGGAGCAGCATTCATATTAGTTACTATCACACTGCTCTATAAACATAGAAAGCACTGTAAGAGATTAATTTGGACGGGAACCGTTTTGCTCGTCATACTTCACTTTGTCAAAGAGAGGCCAATTTGGTACCTCATTGCACTCGTTGACATCGTCGGAGGCTCCACAGGCTGGCACCGTTCTAGACTAATCGACCAAGCCTTCTTGCACCTCAAAGATTGGTGGCTAATAGGCACAGACTACACAGCCAACTGGATGCCCTACAGCCTACCATCCATACCAAACCACTGCGACTTAACCAACTACTACATCCACCTCGGAGTCATCGCAGGAATGCCTGCTGCACTGATCCTCGCATTCATCAACTATAAAGCCATTACACAACTAGCAAGCATTGGCATTAACTACAAAGACAAAACTAGCTACATCTCATGGATATTGACAGCAACGGTAACAACCCACGCAATAACCTTCCTTACAATCTCCTACTATGACCAAATATATGTATTTTTTTACATATCTATAGCAATGGTACCAGCAATTTTAACAGCACAAGACAGAAGCAAAATTATAACTAATTCGCAATGAGCTGGATCCGACGACTAAAAACTAAAATCCACACCAAGATCGTAACTCGCTCCTTTCACCATATAGGACTTAAAGCAGCAATCGAATCCCCTGTTCGAATAATGGGAGGACAGTTCATAAGCCTAAAGAAAGACAGTTTTATCGGAAGCGACAGTTGGATTGCCGCAATCCCGGGAAAGACTGGCAAAACGATACACCGAGGGACAACAATCAACATTGGAGAAAATGTATGCATATCCGGCCATTGCACCATCACCGCAGCAAGCGATGTAACAATAGAGGATCAGGTCCTCATAGCCAGATACGTATACATATCTGACCACTCGCATGAGTACAAATTAGAATCAATCCCAATAAAAAACCAAGGAATAACAAAGCCCTCTCCCGTACGAATAGGCAGCGGCTCCTGGATAGGTCAGAGTAGTGTAATTTGCCCCGGAGTCACCATCGGACGCAATTGCGTAATAGCAGCCAACTCCGTTGTAAAATCAAACATTCCAGACTACCACATCGCCGCTGGCTCACCAGCAAGAGTTGTGAAAAAAATAAAAACAGACGAAATCAATCATGAATAGTAAAAGTTTATATACAATTTTCATATCAGCACTAATATCATGGACCACCAACGGGCAAGATACTACTGCTACTTCAATCACGCAATACGGGATTACGTGGAACTTCTCTGAAGAACACCAAGTAGGCAAGTTTATCAACGGGGACTACTATGTTATAGCACCTGAATCCGGAATTCAGATACAGTCAGTTTCACCCAAACCAGAAAACAACAAAAACGGATCTATGCTCAACCCACAAGTGGGTGGCACACAAGGATACGACAATTCAATACTAAACTACGACACTAACGATACCCTCAATTTCCCAACAGTAGTATTGGCAGGCAACTCCCTAGTATCAACGGTAAGCCTAACGGATTCAGACCAAAAGAACGGATACTACTACCCCACTTGGAATTCAGATCGTATTTCAAAATCACAAGCCGCGCTGAAGACTGCCGCTGTATTGACGATACTAGCCGAAGCACCACCGAAAGACTCATTTCGCCCCCCTCTCGTAGGCAAAAACAAGAAGATATACAGATTCTCTGACATAGGAATGTCAATCCTGCCAAAACTTCCTTCTCCCTTGATTACCGGAGACAAGATAGAGTACCTTTCGAGGGGCCTTGAGAGGCCTTGGCTTACCCACCTTTCAGGCTGGACATGCAGAAGGATGCATCCAATTGAAAACATGAAAAATTACCACGAATACGTTGGGATGTTCCTGAGCGAGGCGAGTAGTCTAGCACTTACAGATAAAGCAACAGATGATTTCTTAATACGCTACATCCAAATGGGAATAGACATGTACCATACCTCAACAGAGGGATATGGCGATTCATCATTCTTTAAGTGGCCAGTGATATTCACAGGCCTCCTTCTTAACGATGAGAGCATGCAAAACGTCTTCATTGAAGACAGAAACAAAACACCTGGGCGAACAGAAAAATTGTTTTACTTCTGGAAAGATAAAAAGTCCACTATCGAATCCAAAATAGTTCCTCCTGGGCAAACCTACTCAGGTGAAACGGTATTCTTTCGGAAGCAAATAGGCAACTCAGAATACGAGCACCTCCACCCGTCTGAATGGCACCTAGCAGACAATGGAGGAGGCGGAAAAAGTGAGAGATACAGACATTGTTGCGACAGTCATCCTCACATTGGTATGATTTTGTGTGCGCAGATCCTAAACAAGACCGAGCTCTGGAATGACGACGCTGCCATAGCGTACGCCGACAGGTGGATGAATGAAAAACCAGAAGAATTCCTACCACTTATCGAGGAAGCTGACTACTCCATCACCCCAAGCTCAGGCAACACCGGCTCAAACTTTATCAGCGACATGTGGCTCCTATACCGCCACACCGAGCCTCCGGAAAACCCTTCGAACCTCGAAACCGTGAACTGAATTACGATGAGCAAAAGAAGTGTGAGAAAATCCGAATTGAGATTTAGGAGACAATGGGTCATCAACAGAAAACCTAGCGTCGATTCAGACTTGTGGATCAAAACCCCCCTAAAAAGCGGAAACAATCTATTAACACACCGAGATCTACGCATCCAAATACATACGAGCGAGATGAGGACAATTGCAGTCTTAGGTGTAGCTATTGACGACACTCGCCCAAACCAGAGAATTGACCTATCGGATGCGTCGACTCTGAACGATGCTATAAATAAAACGATAAATCTAGCCGGCTATTATGCAGTTGTGTTCTCCACCGAGGAAACTGACTATATACTTACTGACCCAGGGGGTATGATGGGCACGTACTATAAAGACGGCGAAGCTGGCTCATCAATAAACCTCCTCTCCGACATTCAATATGACAATACCGTCGTCGATTCATTCGACTTTAGAGACACGGACGACTGGTACACCGGATCAACAACCCCATTCATCGGTGTCAAGTATCTCCTCGCAAACCACGTTCTCAATCTAAAAACTGGCACAATCGAGCGTTTCTGGCCAACTCGCGACTGCGGCGAACTTTCCCACGAAGAAGGGGTTCAGCAATGCTGCTCAATACTCAAGCAATCAGCAAGCAGTTACGTTGGACTGGGAAAAGTATTGGTGTCACTCACTGGCGGTAGAGACAGTAGAGTCAATCTAGCAAGCATGGTAGACCACGCACATTCCATAACGACATTCACGCTCGCTTCACCTAGCATCAAATCGTGCGATGTCGAGATACCCAAATCCCTGACATCCATCGCTGAACTTAATCATCTTGTCATACCGGTCAAAGAGAACGACGCCGAAACGCTTTCTTTTTACGACGAAATATCCGCAGGACTAGCCATCGGCGCAAGACGGGAAGTTGCATCAACTTGCAAGCAGCTATCCACCGAAAACTTCATCCACATCAGCGGAAACCTAGGTGCGATAACTAAATCTTTTTTTTGGCACAACAAAAACCCAAATTCGGTGAAAGTGTCCGCACTACTAAAAGAATTCATCGCCAAGCCGCCCTGCATTAAAGAAGGCGTCGTCGATTGGCTCAACACAGTCCCCACTGGATTAAGGCCAACCTTCGTTTACAATCTAATGTACCTCGAACAGCGGGGAGGCCGATGGATGGGACCAGGCGAAAACGCATCATCCCTATTTTATCAACCAACAAGTTTATTTTGCTCAAGGAGGTTAGTAGAAACGATTTGTAGCATGCCTATAAAAACGCAAATCGGCGGGCTGCTACTCGAAGATTTGGCAAAAGAACTCTGGCCAGCAGTGGGCACGTTCCCTTTTTGTAAAAACACAAGGGGAATTACTTCATTAATACCAAGAAAAATAAAGAACATCATCAAAAAGAGAATCACCAAGTTGAAGTAACCATTATCGCGGTGCGCTCTCAGTAATCTTCACTGCCCTCCACTATACAAACAACCCGATGCGAGTATCTGCAATAATACCAACATACAATCGTGCGAGCTCTGTTCTGAGTGCCATCAAAAGCATCCAAAGACAAACATACGATAATATCGAAATTATAGTAATCGACGACGGTTCGACCGATAACACAGAGTCATTGATCAACTCACTAGCGGAGCCCAATCTCATATACAAAAAGCAGAAAAATGCAGGACCATCAGCCGCTAGAAACTTGGGGGCGAAAATTGCCTCCGGAGAAATTCTCGCATTCCTTGACTCAGATGACAACTGGCTACCGACTAAAATCGAAGAACAAGTAGTCCTTTTGCAGAAGGTCCACAGCAACGTTCCTTGCTGTATATGTGATTCGACCTCGGGCATCGGGGCGAGAACATCCTTTCAAAATGCAAAAATTAGCTTCGACTCAAATCAAGCGCTGTGGCTCAACCCACACGAGGTACTAGCAACTAGATTCGTGCTCTTCAACCAAGTAGTAGCAATCAGAAAAAGAGCCTTTATCGAGTCCGGAGGATTCCGTGAAGAAATACGACTCCTCGAAGACTACGATCTTGCGGTCAGACTAGCGAAACTCGGTCCTTGGGGAATTGTTAACAGCCCGCTGACAATCAAGGATAACAGCACCGATGGCATTGGTGTACTCGCTATGAAAGACAAGAAAGCGCACAATAAGGCAAAGAAGCGAGTATATCAGCTCCTTATCGACGATATCGCCTACAAAACAGAACGAGACCATAGGCAGCTCCGCCGTTCACTTGCGAAAACGCTCTGGGAATCCAAAGCCCTAACGGCACTAGATTCGACTCGCACTCACACCAAACTACTTGGACGAGCACTGATTTTCATGATCGATGCAATTAGCAAATTACAACAAAAGTCGCCGTACTGGCCCAACGCGAAATACATCCCGATAGATTGACGTGGGAACCCCAAGAGATGAATTGCACAATCACTGTCATCATCTGCTCAAGAGACAACACTGCCTCATTAAGCAAAACCCTAGAGAATATATCCAGCCTGCGAGTTTCCCCAGGCTGCGAAGCGGAACTGCTGATTATCGACAATTCTTCAGAACCGCTCTACGAAACGTTGGTTCGCGATTTCAAGAGCGAAGAGCTTAACGTGCGTTGCGTGCACGAGCCCAAACCAGGCTTGAGTGTAGCTCGCAATACGGGGTTAAGGAACAGCACATCCGACATTATCGTTTTTACCGACGACGACGTTGCCCCTGAGGCAGATTGGCTCTGCAATCTGACTGGCCCAATTCGTTTGGGAGCAGCCGATGCCGCAAGAGGCCGCATCACGCTAGCTCCGCATTTGATTCGTCCATGGATGACCGAGACTCATTTCCACTGGCTCGCATCTCCTACCAGCGACTCACCAAACAACAAATGGCTTATTGGAGCCAGCATGGCGTTCCATCGCCGAGTGCTTCAAAAAGTTCCGCAATTCGACGAATCTCTTGGCGCAGGAGCTTTGGGTTTCTGCGAAGAGCAACTATTCGCCATGCAGTTGGTCGAGGCTGGATATACCATCCACCTCGCAGAGAATGCCCAAGCGATCCACTACCCAGACCTGAGCCGCCTCGATAGAAACAAGTGGATCGATCAAGCAATACGAAGAGGAGCTTCCGTAGCGTATTTAGAGCACCACTGGCTACACAAAAGATACACCTTCTCACGGTTGAGACAACTCTACGCACACCTAAAACTTATCCTCCGCTCTTCAATAACAAGCGTCAACCGGAGGGGCGACGCCTCTTGCCCTGAATGGGAGATGTCATATCACGTACAAATAAATAAGCTAAAATCCTATACCTCGATCAAAAACCAAACACGCCGATACAATCTGCGCGGATTATCTCAATTACGATAACGAGCCGTAACGCATATAAATCAATGTCTACGAAAGACCTTTTCGAAAACCCTCCAGCCTACGCCGAAACGGATCCATACCTCTTATATTTGACTACACTAGGGGATAAAACCGTCTATGTTAAATCCTACATAGGAAACAGCGGCGATTCCTTAATACACCTCGGAACAGTCGAACTTCTGAGCGCACTAGGCATACAGCAAACGCTAAATCCACTACACGCAGATGTAATACTATGGCCCGGAGGAAACCCAACCATGTGGGAAACAAACATTGCCACCTGGAAGGAATGCTGGACTCAGTGGCCGGACAAGGAATTTGTGGTTGGCCCCGCCACCTTCCAAGGAGGCTCTTTCGGATGGCGGGAACTCATAAAAGACACCCCCCAACTGGCTGCGGCGTTCGCACGCGACCCTGCCAGCTACCAGAACCTCAAATCCGCCACTAGTGGGTCCACCAAGAGCATCGGGCTTAGTCATGACCCCGCGTTCTACCTAATGAAAGCAGACTGGCTCCACGACCATCGGGTATCTGCGACAGAAGAATACACCCTTATATGCCTCCGCAACGACCACGAATCATATACGGAACCACCTCTGTTTACAAAACTGATACCTCGACCATTCAATGAGCCGTTCGATCGCAAGTTTCTGCGACGAGCAAGACAGGCAACCGCACGATCTATTGCCCAGCAGCACCCTGATGCTCCAACCCAAACTCACGATGCATCCTTATATGACTTCCAGAGCTTCCTAGAGTTAGTTCGAAGGGCAAAGCGAGTACACACAAACAGACTTCACTGCATGATCCTAGCCACACTGCTAGATAAAGAAGTCCACATCCACCAAACGGGATACTCGAAACTAGAGGCCGTGTACCAACACAGTATTCGTGACTGGCATAAAGCAACGATCACACAAAACCAGAAACCATAGGTTGTTTAGCATGCCAAATTCCGGTCCTCGAGAACCGTACAACCTCACCCCAGACAATGACCCCACGGTCAGCCTAACCAAGCGCACCATCAATGGATCATTGGTAAACATTACGGGGCAAGGCTTTAAGCTACTGATACAGACAACTTGTACCGTAATTCTCGCGCGGCTAGTAACCCCAGCAGAATACGGTCAGTTTGCGATGGTTGCATCGTTGCTCAGTATAGTCATTGTCATCAAGGATATGGGCCTCTCGATGGCAACAATACAAAGGCCGGAAATCACTCATCAACAGATATCGAATCTTTTCTGGCTAAACACAAGTGCAGGACTTCTGGCAATGACCCTGATAATGTGCGCAACACCAGCAATAGCCCTTTTTTATGGCCGAAATGATCTGCAGGGTCTCGTAATCGGCTTCGCTATTCTAACTCCAATCTCGTGCATTGGCGCACAGCACCTTGCGATCCTAAAGAGGAAAATGAACTTTTTTAGAATCGCTGTCATCGAATTAATGAGCATCACAATTGGATGCACTGCTGGGATAATAGCAGCCCACCGCGGATACGGCCCCTTCGCCCTGCTAGTAATGGCTACTTCTACCGCCATCGCAAACACCGCTTTTCTCTGGCTCGGTTGCAAATGGCGACCTTCCCTGCCACAAAGAAAACAAGGAACCCGAGACCTCGTCACTTTCGGAGGCCAGCTGACATTCAGCAGCCTCATAGGGTACGGAGCCAGAAATCTAGACAGCGTCCTGCTTGGATACTTCAAAGGGGCTACCGAGGTCGGTCTGTACAATCGAGCCCAACACCTCATTGCAAAACCGCTGAGCCAGGTCATGAACCCGATTATGAGTGCAGTTCTCCCCGCCTTCGCACGAAAATCCGACGACTCCAAGGCACTCGAAGCAGCCGTAACAAAAGCCCTATCGACCCTAGCACTGTCCGGCAGTATCATCGCTACCATATGCATAACAGCATCGGAAGAGCTCGTTTCGATCATGCTTGGCAGCGACTGGCTTCCTGCCGCCCCCATAATATCTATACTGGCTTTCTTTGGCATTATAGAGCCATGTTTCTCCCTCCTTTGGAACCTAATGGCCGCAACAGGTAACAGCAAAAAACTTATATACTGGCAGATTTTCAGCAGCCTTATTATTGTAGTTGGCATCACCTCTGGACTCCCATGGGGAGCAACTGGCGTGGCAGCCGGATTCGCCATATCCAGCTTACTCATAAGAGCACCTGCTATGATGATATATTGCTCAAAAACTGTAAATATATCTACAAGAAAAACAGTACATTCAGTAACCCCTTATGTCTTAGCAAGTTTAACTGCAGTAATCTTTACTTTCCTTACCACAAGGTCATTACCCATCGAGAACATCGTGCTAACGGCAATCGCCAAGTCCTCAATCGCTACGGCCTTCTACGCGTGTGTTGTTTTTTTGTTCAAAAGTTCGCGAACTTTCACAATCGACACACTTCGAAGTGCAGTGTCCATAGCAAAATCGAAACTAAAAAGGAAGTAAGGGACACCGAAAATAGGCAGAGAATGAGTCTCCTGCATATCATATGTATATATCTTACCTCAACAAAAGCGGTCATAATGTTCAACGAACATTGAAATTCGCAATTAAACCTCAATAAGCTAAGAAATATTTATCCCCATTAATCGTCCTGGCGCCCGACATTAGAGCCCCCCCAAAAAAAAACATCCTACCCGTCCAGCATGCCCCTCGCAATCCAACAGCCGTTCTTTTTCCCCTATCTTGACTACTATTCATTAATCCACGCCTCCTCGGAGTGGATATCTTTCGACACACCTCAGTATGTTCGTAAATCTTGGTACAACAGGAATCGAGTCCTGAAACCAGACGGAACACCACAGTGGATCACCGTTCCCGTTCAGAAACATTCCCAAAGCACCCCTTTTAACGAAATAAAAGTCGCTTCTGGACACGACTTGAAAGAGGAGCTGCTCAGAAAACTCTGGCACTACCGCAAAGTCGCGAAAAATTACGACGAAACAATTTCTCTAGCCGCCCGTGCATTTAGTTGCCCGCACCCCAAACTAACCAGCCTCAACGAACATATCCTAGCCACAATCTGCGATTACCTCGAAATCCCATTCAACCCAGTACGTTTTTCCAACTTCGAAAAGAAGCCACCCCTAAACACTGCGGCAAACATGTGGGCCGTAGAGATTTGCAACCAAATCGGAGCGAGATCGTACGTCGCCTCCAGCAACTCCATCGGCTTCCTCGATCCAAACGAATTCGCCAAGAGAGGCATTCAATTGGTATTTCTTAGACCATCAGCCAGGACATACCAACAGGGGCCCTTTGATTTCGAGGCGAAACTCTCGATACTCGATGTCCTAATGTTTAATTCACGAGCTGATTGCATGAAGCTGGTTAGCGACTACAAGCTCGTCAGGAGCCAAGGCATCTAGGAAAAACTAAGCCTAATAACAAACTCGCCGTATGTGCACACCCCTGAAGAAACAGGAGCAAGTAGCGGCAGCTAGCGTAGCGCAACGCCAGAGTACACAATATTCCAAATGAAAACAGTACTCATACTAGGAGGAACCATGTACCAAGTACCCGTTATCGAGTACTGCAAACAAAAAGGATACCGGGCTGTGACCTGCGACTACATCCCTAGCAATCCAGGACACAAATACTCGGACGAGTACCACAACGTTAGTACAACCGATATTGAAGGAGTTCTTAGCCTAGCGAAAGTGATACAGGCCGACGCAATTGTTGCCTACGCATCAGACCCTGCGGCAATTACCGCTGCACGTGTTGCACAAGGTTTGAAACTCCCCGGAAACTCTATCGAAAGCGTTGAGATACTATCAAACAAATCAAAGTTCAGGCAATTCCTGGAGAAGAACAGATTTAGAACTCCGAAAACAGTTACCATAAAAACCCTTCAAACAATAGAAAAAGACGTTCAAAAACTATCCTACCCATTAATTATAAAACCCGTTGACTCATCCGGAAGCAAAGGCGTTATCAAAATCGACTCGCCCGATAAACTATCCGAGTCATTCGACCAATCGATACGTTTTTCTAGATCCGGCAGCGTAATCATCGAGGAGTTCATTGATAAAATAGGGCCTATCTTAGGCGGCGAAGTCTTTATTGAAAACGGCAAACGCCTAGCCTCTTTCCTCGGCGACCAACTATGCGACGCCCAGCTAGCTCCTTACACTCCCTGTGGAATGATTTTTCCCACTAGACGGCCACCGGAAATCCAGCTCAAGGTTCTGAATACAGTAGAGACTATTGTGAACAAGCTTGGTTTTTCATCCGGCGGCGTGAACATCGAATTCTTGATAGACCAAAAAGGTGAACCAATCGTCATCGAAATCGGCCCACGCACCGGAGGCAATCTATTGCCTGAATTAGCGACGATTGGCACAGGATTTGACTTTGCCGGAAATAGCGTCGAAACCGCACTCGGAAACAAGCCTGCCCCCCTCAAACTAAACATACGAGACCAGAACCTTGCATACTACGCCGTGCATACGAATGACGCAGGCATCTTAAAGGAAGTAACTTTTAGCGATAAACTATCCAGACACATATCAAACTATATACAGCTAAAAAAAAGAGGCGACCAAGTCGAACCGTTCCGATCAGCAAATCATTCCCTCGGAATTTTACTACTGAAATTCGACAGCCCACAGGACTCACATTCAATAATGTCCATCATTGATAAGCACATCAACGTCCAACTCGAAATCAGATAGCCCGACAAATAAATACTATAGCTATTCGATTCATTCCTCCCATCCATCAGCATGCACCCCCCCCAAAAAAAAGCTCCTCTTGTGAGCGTAATGACCCTTGCCTACAATCACGAAGAAACAATCGAACGAACGATAGTTTCAGTCCTAGACCAGCAAACAAATTACCCATACGAACTCGTAATCGGGGAAGATTGTTCAACTGACAAAACGAAAGAAATAGTAAGGAGCTACCAAGAGTTGCACCCTGACACAATTAGAGTCGTCCAGTCCGATAAGAACGTAGGTGCAAAAAAAAACAGTGCTCGGACCCTAGCGGCACTGCGAGGTAAATACCTAGCCCTATGCGAAGGAGATGATTTCTGGCACGACCCCCGAAAGCTGCAGAAACAAACAGAATTCCTAGAAGCGAACCCCGAATACGTGCTAACGTGCTCTGACTATAATGAGTACTATATCCATTCCAAAAAAACGGTCAAAAGCTATTTAAAAAACCGGCTAAACTCCTCTATTAAAGAAGATCAGTCTATTTCAGAAATACTAAGCGGCCAGAATCAGATACTTACCTGCACTACACTTTCGCGACTAGATTTGGTACGTCAAATTAGAAGTGAAGACCCATTCTTGCACACGAGCGGCCATTTCAAAATGGGCGACACCCAGCTTTGGGCCGAACTTTCACTTAAGGGAAAGATACACTTCTCAAAAGAGTCGCTCGCCACTCGAACAATGAATCACGAATCTGCGACCCGCAGCAAAGACGAGCGTAAGGTTCTTCAGTTTTGGATCTCGAACCTTGAGATGGTTCAATACTTATCCGAAAAATATAATATACTAAAAGATCGCAGAGAGCTTCTTTCGTATTCCAAAGCTCACAAAGAACTCAAGTTAGCGATCCTTGAAGATGACTACGTCAGAGGTCTAGAAATCGCCCACAAACTAGAGAACAAAAGACACTCTGACCGAATTCTCATAGCTGCAATGCATCGCCCCCTCATTAGAAAGCTTACCAAGCTAATTTTAAGGCTAAAACACTACTATCGATCCAGAAGCTAAGACCGAGCAGAAGCATTCCCCCGCCCCCTGCCCTGACTTAGCGACAGCTAGATAAAAGCTCCACAAAAGCCTTCAATCGCAAAGCTGCAGCCAAGCCAATATAGATAGTACCTCCCGCGGCAACCAGAACAGGAACGGTGATAACATGATCGATGTCGAGCTGGCCTTTCAAAAGGACGAGAGATAATCCCATTATCAAAGAAACAAGACCAGAAGGCAACGTCTCAGCAAACTGGACACTCAGCGAATACCCCAGCAACGTTTTCGCATAATGAGCGTTTACGAAGAGCGACAAAACAGAAACAGAAATCTGCCCCCAGATGATCGCCTCAATCCCAAACATCCAGGTGATAGACAAAGCCAGGGCCGATAACACTTTCTTGGCTATTTCTATCCTCAAGAAAAGATCCGAGCGTCCCAGAGCCTTGAGCACATTCAAATTTACCAAATGAAAGGGGTAAAGCGCTCCCGCTAGACAGAAGAGCTGCAGAAATATGACCATCCCACCCCATTTCTCAGTTAACAGCAAAACAACCAAAGGCTCGGCAACGACGATCAGCCCTATCGTCATCGGAAACGAAACAAAGCACAAAGACCTGAGCGCCCCTCCCACGCTTTCCCTCAGGGCCTCGACATCATCCTGCAACCTCGAATGCAACGGAAACATTACCCGAATAGCAACCCTCGAAAGAACTTGCGATGGAAGCTCATACATTGCCTTCGCCCTGAAATACAACCCCAAGCTGTCCAATCCAAAAAGTCGCCCCACGACCAATCCGTAAGCATTTTCAAAAATTGAGTTCAACCCGCCGGCAAACAACATGTGCCCACTATACCGCATGTATCCCTTGACCGCTTTCAACCTTACTTCACCCCGCAGAAAACGTCCTCGGTCGGGACACAAAGCCACTACCATCAAGGTCCTAATTCCCGTTCCAGCAACTTGTTGCCACACCAAGGCCCAAACTCCATATCCGCAAAATGCAAGCGCCAAACCCAAGCCCCCGGAGAGCAGCACGGCAAGAAGCGAGGCTACAGCAAGAGGACGAAAAGACAACTCTCGCTCCATTAACGCTGCGGGGACAAAACTCACCGAGCTGAGAAAAACAACAAAAGCCATCCAAGGAGTCATCTCCCTAAGTTCAGGAGCTTGATAAAGACTCGCCACCAAAGGTGAGCAAAGACACAATAACAGCGACAAAGCTACTCCAAACAGGAGGTTAACGAAAAATAGAGCACGAATTTCCTCAGCTCTGGGATTCTGCTTCTGTACAAGAGCCGAGCCAACTCCAGATTCAGCGAGCATGGTTGCGGTACTCACAAAAATAGTGACAGCTCCTATCAAACCAAACTGTTCAGGTAGCAACAGCCGTGCTAGCAATACATTGAGAACAAATCGAGCGGCTCGTGTACCAGCACTATCAACGAAGCTCCAAAAGACCCCCGCAGTAGCAGACTTACTGAGCGTGCTCATTCAAGTTATTGCTTCTTTCGGAGCTCAGAAGCGAGACTCAAGAGTGCAACTCCTTGAAAAAGTGCTCCACATATCGCCAAACGAGTTCCGCATCAGAGATGGCCATACCTGCAGACAAAGGCAAGCAAAGCACCCGCTCCGCCACCGAACTCGCAATCGGGCAGTCAAAAGTCGATCCAGCAAGAAATGAGAGCTGATCGAGACTCGGATAAAAATAGCGCCTCGCATTTACTCCACGCTCCGTCAAATACTGAACACAAGCCACTAGAACCTCCTCAGATCCAAACAAAATTGGAAAGTAAGCCCAGTTCGGCTCCGTGCCCACTCGCCACTCCAACCTGTTCAAGGGCAAATCCGAGTTAGCAAGACAAGCCGCATAAACACTCCATATCTCCCGCCTGGTCGATATGAGCTCGTTGATATGTTCAAACATACACACTCCCATCGCTGCATGCAATTCGCTCATCTTGGCATTGATTCCCACTCCATGAAAAGCGTTTGGCCCATTGTGCCCAAAGCGCCTCATCCATTCTATACGTTCATCAACCTTGGGATCCCTCGCCAATACAAATCCCCCCTCGACTGTGTGAAACACTTTCGTGGCATGGGTACTAACCATACTGGCATCGCCCCATTCTAGCAAACTCCTCCCCTTGTAGTTTACCCCAAACGCGTGGGCTGCATCGTAGATCACGGGAATCGAGTGGCGGGCAGCGATACGCTCTATTGCCTCAACATCACAGGCATTGCCATAAACATGAGTCGCGAGTATCGCCTCGGTACGAGAATCAATGGAAGCTTCCACAGCTTCGGGATCAATTGTCAAACTGCTCGACTCAATGTCCGCAAACTTAAGACGCAAACCATCCCAACGAGCACTAGAGGAGGTAGCAATATAAGTGAAAGGAGTTGTGACCACATCACCCTTGATACCCATCGCCTTGAAAATCAGTTGGAGACCTAGAGTACCATTCGAAACACAACGAATGGGATACGACACCCCATGAAACTCCTGAAGCCTTAACTCCAACCCCTTAACAAGAGGGCCACCATTAGTGATATGACTTCGATCCCAAATCTCTCGCAGGTACCTCATATACTCCTCGACTGGAGGGAGGTAAGGTTTGTTTACGACAAACTGAAAAGCTGCTGGCTCAAGATCTTGCATTGGATTCTAACTCTAATGATGCCTAATCGGCCTATTCATTAAAAGCTGAAGCTTTGACGAATCCATGCAATACAAACAATCAGATCAATTTGAGCTCGTAATCTAAACAGCAAAAAGCGAGCAGCTCGAGAGCGGCTCGCTTCGAAATTCTAAAGAGACCTATGACTATCGGCGACGACGAGCTACCGCGAGTCCTGCAAGTCCTAGACCGAGAAGAGCAAGCGTTGTGCCGGAATCCGGAACGTAAATGATCTGATTCTGTACGTTATTTCCATTTTCGTCTGTCAAAACCAAAACCTTAACAGCCGCACCAGAGTAGTCGTCCAAGTATCCCGCCACATCATCAACCATATCCACGAAGATGTTGAATCCGAGAGCGTCCTTTCCTGGAGCACCGAATGCGCCTTGTCCTTCGAGATGCCAGATTGCCAATTGCAACATACCTGCAAGGTTATCATTGGCAATGTCGGTTGGATCAAACAGCGAACCGAATACAAACTTAGTGTATAGTATCGCAGTCCCCTTCGAAATAGCATTATTCGAATTGGCTGTCAGGCCGCCAGTCTTGTCCTGGATGGAGTAATCATAAGTTCCTGGTAGGCTGATATCCACACCGTACTGAAGGCAGAACGTGTAGAATGAATCGCCACCGACTGGATTGGCCTCAAAAATACCGCCACCAGGGAACAGATCCCCATCGAGGTCAGTATCTAGTAATTCAACTTCACCGTTGTAAGAGAGAGCGTTTGCCAGAGACGCGACACCAAGGGCAGCAACCGCGAAGAGTGTTTTGAGTGTATTTTTCATGATTAAGTTTGTTTGAGAATGGATTAGAAATTCTGCGTTTGGATCTGTGACAATGCAACAGCCGCGCCAAGACAGGCAAAAGGAGAGTTATTACCGACTACTAACCACCGTTTATAGACTGATATAGAGTTACTTACGAACTTCTTAATTAATTTCTTTTTTCTCTTTCAGAAATTCCAATCCACTAGACCTGTAGGGTTTTCTTACAAATCCGCGGAGGGAGATTACCAATTGCCGTTTATCCATTACTGATCAGTGACTTATGAAGTTTTACAGGATTTTGTAAGATTATTTAACACCCTGCAAAACATAGCTCTGCGATGTTAACCTAGAAACGTTAACTACTGATTGATAAAGACTTAAGATGCATATTAACTCACACATTGAGAACGAGAGGATCACATCAGCCCGAATGGGCCAGAATAGAGACCGGACGATCCGAGGGATACAAATATACTCCCAACCTAAAATCCTGTCGAACTGCAGGGGCAAAAACATCAAGCACCTCGCTTCCGTCTTCGCGTGGAGCTACGACGTGACAAGTCCGTCTTCGCAAAACGCTGTGCCGTGACAAGTCCGTCTTCGCAGAACGCTACGACGTGACAAGCCGCTCGGATCGGTAATCAGTAATCGAGGATTCGCCAACTCGACAAAGTTGGCTTCCACAACACGATCAAGCTTCGCGACCTTGGCTTACTTAGCGGTTAAAAAACACCTCGAATCCGCTCAATCGGTAATCGGTGATCCGCAATCGGTAGTCAGCCATCATCCACAACCTACCATCGTTTTCAGTGACACCTGCATGGGCGGAACGCCCATCCTGACAACAAACAATTCGAAATGGGGCAGGTTGGCTTCGCATCAGGTATTCTTCTGCCCAACCCCAAATCTGAGTAAGTTTAGCGGTTAAGAAAAAACTGATCACATGCTGCCGCAAAGCGGCACTATGTTGCCCGAAGGGCACTAGGCAGCAAAGCTGCAGATGTTAATGAACACCACTCCCCGCGGTCGCTCTATCCGCTCCGCGGAACATAATGCTCAGTGAACTGAGCAGCAGATGATGTTTCGTCGCGCTGGTGCTCCTCCTACCGAAGCCGGAGGCTGACACTTGAGGAGTGCCAACGAGGAAA
>NZ_JAENIL010000110.1 GCF_016595505.1 Pelagicoccus mobilis
CGCGACCAATCTTTGAGGGCGCTTGGGAGATTTTTTTGAGCGGGATTGGAGGGGTGTTTGGGGGCGGTTGTTGAGTGGGTGTTGGGGCTTCGGGGAAACACCTAGGACCTAAGTGCCATGGATGGATGGGGTGGGGGCGGTTATAATCTCCGCATACCGATTCACTTTAACTCAAACGAGAGATTACAACCGATGAAATTAAAACAACTCGCATCACTCGGACTTTTAATTGCCGCTCCGCTTTCGCTTCATGCCGCAGAGGGAGGGTACTCGAATTACGTTCCCGGCTTTTACGGTGACTTGGGAGTGGCTTTGGAGCCGGCCGAGGGGTGGAGCATGCGAACGGACGCGTACTTCTATCGCGCGGATGGTGAGCAGAATGTGCGTTCTGGGGAACTGGAAGTCTCGGCGGACCTCGAGCTGTCGTTGGCGTATTTTTCTTTGATCAACAAGCCGGGGATCGAGCTTTTCGGAGCCCAGTATGCCTTCGGAGGAACGTTGGTGGCGGGTAAGGCCGATATCGAGGCGGAGCTTACCGCTGGGGAGACTTCTTTGAGGGTTGCGGACGATAAGACATCGTATGGTGACATTACGTTGGTGCCTGGTTCCTTCTATTGGAACAACGGCAGCAATTGGCACTTCAACCAGGCGTTTTATGTGGTGGCGCCAGTGGGGGACTACGACGTGAATGACGTGGCGAACATTGGCCTGAACTACTGGACGTTTGAGACGGACTTTTCTGCCACTTACATGAACGAGGAAAAGGGGCAGGACTACTCCTTTATCCTAGGTTACGGTTATAATACCGAGAACGATGATACTGACTATCAGAGTGGGGATGAAATCCATCTCGACTTCGTGCTGAACCAATTCGTTTCGCCGACTTTGGCTCTGGGAGTGCATGGCTACTTCTTCAAGCAGCTTAGTGGTGACAGTGGGGCTGGGGCTCAGCTGGGCGACTTCAAGGCGGAAGCGGCTGGTGTCGGTCCTGCAGTGATGTGGGTGCCTGAGAAGTTCGGCGGGGAAGCGGCGTTTGTCGCGAAGTGGATCCATGAATACGATTCGGAAAACCGTATGGATGGTGACCATGTCTTCCTCTCCTTCATGAAGAGTTTTTAAATCGGGTAGACAGGGGCCGGCGCTATGCTCCGGCCTCTTTCATTTGAGGCGAGTTTTGCGCGAGAGTGCAGCTCGCCTCTTTTGTGTTTTGGGGATGGGCGATTGAGAGGCTATCCGCAAAGGGGGTTGATATCTTTGCTTTCGAGAAGGTTGCGGCCGTTGTCCCAACGGACATTTGCTTTGAGGGGTGCCCGCTGGGTACAGCGGGCTCTACCTTGGGGATGCGCATGATTTGAGGTGCGCGGTCCTGGTTTGAGAAGGGCAGGGGCGGGGGGGGGGTGGTAATCTATCTCGGCAGCTAACGGCTTGAGGTGTTCCCCGTCTAGATGGGATTGGCTAGAGCTTTTTGTGTTTTACGCGCCAACCCAAATGGGACATGTCCGGTCAACGCCCGGACCTACAGATGAAGAGTCCCGTATTTCTGTAGGTAGACGCGGTCAGGCGACATCCGAGATGCGACCAAACAAAAGAAAAATGCTCGGGTTGAGCGTTTGTAATGGTTTGGCAGGATCGTGTCGCGCCGCGCTGCTTCTCCTGCAGTCGCTTCGGGGGACAGCCTTCATGAGGCCTCCTGGGCGGGACTATGCGGTGGTTTCGGTCGCGTTGGCGAGGGCGAGTCTTTGCTGAGTCCAGCTTTGGGCTGCTTCCAAGTCGTTGAACGTCTCGAAATCGAGATTCACGGAATTTGCGATCTCTCTTTCGATTTTGGCGAACTTCTCGGTGTAGCTGGAGTAGCTGACGACTGCCATTGAGTGGAAGCCTGGGGCTTCCTGTTTGGCGAAAATATAGACCATGGGGTCTACGGAGTGTCGGTTGATCCGGTTGCCGATATAGCTCCATTTGCCTTCGAATCGGCGGGCGATCTCGTCGATGATCTGGCGTGCTTGCGGGATGCCCATGTTTACAGACTCGACAGGTTCTCCGATCAGGACGTTCTGAAACGCTGTGTACTTGCCGAAAGGGAGTACGTAGGTCTGTGGCGTCATCGGTCCTGACGGATGTAAAGTACAGCTTGTGAGCATGGTTGCGTGTCTGGAATTTGTTGTTTGGTTCTCACTGCATTCTGCTTTGATCGACGTTCGAGGCGAATGTTGCCTCGAATGGTGCAGAAAGAGGTGTTCTGGCTTCAATCTGGGGCGTTTGCTCTAGACGAAGGTCTTGTAAATAGCCTCAGAAGAGGAACTTGAGGTCGAACGAGAGGATGTTGACGTTGGGCGGGTTGTGGTCTCCGCGATTGTCTGCGAACTCGTAGGTGAGGTTGCCGACGACCTTGTCTGAGAAAAGGTAGGAGAGTCCCAGGAGGTAGGTGTGCGAGAGCACGTCCTCGTTGGTGTCGAGGGCGACTTCGTAGCTGGCGAAGGGCTTGATGGTGTAGGGATCGAGGATCAGGTTTTCGCGTAGCGGCTCGAATTCGTAGGGAGGGCTGAGGGCGATGCGGTAATAGAGGACGTCGTAGTCCCAATCGAATTCTTCGTATTCGAAGCGTAGGCGGTGGGAAACGCCGGTGTCCTTGATCTTGTGGCGGTAAGTGGCGTTCATGTAGTAGAAGTCGGCGTCGTTCCACTTGCCGGTTTCGAAGTCTTTTCGCTCGGTGGCCCGGAAGTTTCCGGTGAGGTCGATGTGCTTGGTGATGCCGCCGTAGAATAGGCCGAGGTCGATGTGTCGACGATAGTGGTCGCCGCCTTCCTTGTAGCGTGACTGGTAGGTGGCGGTGCCCTTCCAGTGCTCGGTGAACTTGGAGGTGGCGGTGGAGCCGACGCGATATTCCCACTCGTCAGCGAAGGCTAGAAAGGGAAGTGCTAGCAGGAGCAGCAGAGCTGTTCTGAGCTTGGCAAGAGGGGCGTTCGGCTGGGCTGAACGGAAAGCGTGAGATGTAAAGGTCGTCATGGCATTGGATGGTTGGCTCCTGAAGTGGAGCCGAGGAATTGGATCCTATTTCAGGATGCCCCAGTCTACCTGATGGTGGATGGGGTGCCAATGAGACCTTGGTCGTACTTGGAAGGGCAGGCGTGGCTGCCCTCGTCTAGTCGACGATCTTTGCGGCTCGGATGATATTGGTGCCGAGCTTTTGGGGGGCGGGGTAGACCTCGATGAACTTGATGTTTTGCGTGGGGAAGAGCATGACTCTGCCTTCCGCTTCGATGATGAGGTTCGAGAGAGACATCATCTGATCGAGATAGCTGCCCATGCGATGCTCCTCGATGGAGGGGGAAAACTCGAACTGCATGACGTTGCCGTCGGTGAATTGGATTTTTAGATGTCGTTTCATGAGTGGAAATTGTGTGTCCGCTCTCTGCCTTGGGCGGTTCCTAGGAGGCTTCGGTCGCTTGCTTGAGGGCGGCGATGGTTTCCTCCAGTTCCTTTACCTTACGATCGAGGGCCATCAGTTTCTCGCGTTGCTTGGGCAGGTTTTTGTAGATGGCGACGGATTTGCGGGCTTGAGCCATGTCGAAGGCGGGGAAGCCGAGGACGCCTTGCTTGCCGGGAAGGTTGTGGTTTACGAGGGATTTGGCCGCGATAACGGTGTGTGGGCCGACTTTGGTATGACCGGTGATGCCGGCCTGGCCGCCCATTTGGCTGTAGTCGCCCAGTTCGGCGGATCCGGCGATGCCGACTTGGGGGACGAGCAGGCAGCCTTTGCCGATCTTGGTGCCGTGCCCGATGACGACGGAGTCGCCGATCTTGGATCCGGCTCCGATAATGGTGTCGTCGAAGGCGCCGCTCTCGATGCAGGCGTTGGCTCCGATCTCGACCTCGTCTTGGAGGATGACTTTGGCGATGTGGGGAATCTTGTGGTGGGAGCCTTGATGGGTGGCGAAACCGAACCCGTCGTGGCCGACGCTGGCGTTGCATTGGATCACCACTCGGTCGCCTACTTCTACGGTGTCGAATACGACGGCGTTGGGGTAGAGGATGCAGCCGCTGCCGATGCGTGCTCGGGGGCCGACGAATACGCCGGAGTAGAGGACGCAGTCGTCGCCGATGCTCGCTTCTTCGGAGACGGTGGCTCCGTGGGCGATGCGAACGTTTTGGCCGATTTGCGCGGTAGGGGCTATGTGGGCGGCGGGGCTGATGCCTTCGAAGAGGTGGTCGCGGTGGCCGTGGATGTGGACGACGATTTCGCGGAAGGCGAAGTAGGGATCGGGTACTACGATCTGGGCGGCTTCCGTCTCAAGAGGCTCGCGGGTGACGATGGCGGAGGCCTTGCTGGTGGCGACGGTTTTGCGGTATTTGCGGTTGGCGAGAAACGCGATTTGGCCGGGTACGGCCGCTTCGAGGGTGGAAGCGGACTCGATCGAGGTGGTTGGGTCTCCAACTATCTCTCCGTTAACGATTTGAGCGAGTTCTTCGATCGTGTAAGTCATGTAGTGAAAATCTTAGCAAAGGACTGTTAGGTCCTTTTCTGTCTCTGAATGAATAGGCCTTTGGGTATGGGTGCCAGCAAAGAGTTGGTAAATCTCGTTTGGAGCTGGGCGCCTTTTTGATTGCTGGATGACCTGCAATGGGCCGAAGGTCGTTGCTGAATGGAAGCGTATCATGTGATTCCTTTGCTGACGGGCCTTTGCTTCGCGGTGGGAGCTCTTTGTATCAAGCGAGCAACTACGCTTGGTTTGGGGCCGTGGCGTACTACCTTCTTCTCGAATCTGGTGCTCTTCTTGATGGCGGCCCCGTTCTGGTTTTTTGGGGAGCCGATCCGGGAGTGGGAATCTCTGGGGATGCCGTTGTTTATCGGGAGTATCTTTTTTGTCGGACAGCTGCTTTGGTGTTTGGCGATCCATAAAGGGGACGTTAGCCTCCTCACTCCTTTGATGGGAACGAAGGCTGTTTTTGTGGCGTTCGTCGTTTCGATCTGGCTAGGGGAAGATCTATCGCCGCTCGTTTGGGTCGCCGCGGTACTGAGCGCGATCGCGGTTTTGCTTTTGAGGGGGAGATCGGAGGCGGAGCGGAAACGTGTGGTTTACTCGCTGGTGCTGGGGCTCGGGTGTTCCATCGCCTATGCGGTGGGAGACTCCGCGATGCAGGCTTTTGGTTCAGAGCTTGGATATGAGAAATTGATAGCGGGGACCTTTTCGGTGGTTATGGCTTGGTCGCTGGTGTTGATCCCTTTGTTTCGAGGCCCGGTTTCGGAGATTTCCCGAACGGCTTGGTCGTGGCTCTTAGCGGGATCTGCCTTGTGGGCGGTTCAATCTTGTTTGATGGCCTATGCGGTTGGCGTTTACGGGAAGGCGGCGGTGATCAACGTGATTTACAGCTCTCGTGGCGTTTGGGGTGTGGTGCTGGTTTGGGTGGTTGGGCACTGGTTTTCAAACGATGAAAAGGCGCTGGGTGGGGATGTCTTGGGACGCCGCTTGATCGGAGCTTTGCTGCTGATTGTGGCGATTGTTGCGGTTATGAGCTAAGGTCGAACTAACCGAGGTGTGGGGCGGTGTTCTACCTTTTTTGGTGAGACCGGCGGCGCGAGAGGATGGCTGGAATTGAGAACAGGATGATCCCTAGCAGGTTCGCGAGGGCGTCTTTGATATCAAGGCTGCGGGTGGGGAGGAAGTACTGGCTGGCTTCTTCGATGACGGCGATCGCGAAGACGGCGAGGGAGCCCCATGGGAGAATCAGTTTTCGCAGGGTGAAGGCTCGATTGCGTAGGAAGAAATTGAGTACAAGGGTGAGGAAGCCGGCGAGTAGGACGTGTCCTATCTTGTCGCCGTGAGGGGTGGCTCGGACGGTTTTGAAGAGGATGTTGTCTCGCCCGATGTTGGCTTCGTGGATGATCCAAACTGTGAATACCAGAAACGCGATTCCTGCTAGGGAGACAGCAAGGTAGAAGAGTTTTGTGCGATTCGGCATGGGGAATAGGGAGGATATTGGAGCTGTGGCTGGCAAGCTTGTAGCGCGGCGCTTTAGCGAGGCGGTACGCGGGCTAAAGCGCCGCG
>NZ_JAENIL010000111.1 GCF_016595505.1 Pelagicoccus mobilis
CTTCGTACGTGCCGACGTGCCCCCCACCCTCCTAATCACAGGAGACCGAGAGCGGGAACTCCTCGGACGCTATGAAGAAAACGCCTATTTCTACCACATGATGAAAGTTGCAGGTCATTCAGATATCCAACTGTACGAACTTGACGGATACGGTCATGGCATGACCGAACCAGCCTTCCCCTTGCTACTCGAATTCGTATCCGAAAAATCTAAACAAGCACAGCAATAACCGACTCTTCACCTTCGAATCTCAAGAAGCTCGCTTATCGAGAAGCTGCCCCTTCTCCCGACGAAACTCGTTAGGTCCCATTCCCACTTCCTTGCTAAAAGTGGTGCTAAAGCTCGAAGCCGAGGAGAATCCACATTCTGCAGCGATCCACTTAATCGGGTGAGTCGATTGAAGGATCAAGCGCTTCGCCTGTCTCATTTTTAGATCCATCTGATATTGCTGGGGGGTGCTTCCAAAGGTTTCCGTAAACAACTCATGGAATCTCGACCGAGAATAGCCGGAGACTTGCGCCAACATCGGCAAAGTCACCCCTTCCATGAAATGAGCTTCGAGGTACTCCAAGGCCAACTTCATGGGGAGGGGAGTCGTATCGCGTTCCTCTCGATACGTGCTCTCTTCCACATGAAAGAACACTTCCCCGAGCACGCGATTTACTAGGGTACGTTGGTCATACCCAGGTAGTCCAAAGAGGTAGATGCTGCGCTCTGTAAAGCTCTTCGCATGCTCAACAGATTCGGACCATCGACAGAAGCGAGGTATTTCGATCCGTTCAACCCCGTCGCCTAATCTGATATTGCAAGCCAGACACACATATCCCGTTTCCGGATAAGCGCGATAGATGGTCTCATCGCCCGCCTGGTTCATTATCATCATCCCAGGATCCACCCGTACCGATCGATCCTCATGCAGTATCCACCCCCCGCCTTCCAGCATGACCTCCACGCGCACTACCCCAGCTGGAATCCCAATACAATAGGGCTGCCCTCCTCGTTCCATTTCAAACCGGAACAACTCTTCAATTCGGTAGTTTTCTATCGAGAATGCCATAGCGGACAAAATCGCTTCTAATCGGACTATTTAAAAACCAATCCCACTCGAACCCCTTCAAATATATTATAAACAGGCTACTTCTCCGCCCACACAGTTGTACGTTCAACCAACTCCCAGGAAAGAAGCAAAAATTTCATGAAGATCACGCAAACCCTCTTTGTTATGGTTACTCTAGCTACCTCCGTACTCGCAAAGGTCTCTCTAAATTCAGGCGAATCTACCGAATTAACCCTCAGCCTGGATTCTTCCGCGTTTGCCTTCTACGACCCCGAAAAAAGCGAGTGGAAAATTGAGCCCGGGGTGTTTACTCTCAACGTTGGTAGCTCGTCCTCGGACATTCGACTAAAGCTCCCGATAACCATAAACTAGATGAAGAGACATCACCCCATTTTACTAGTTTTCGCTCTTTGCCTTTTCACTTCAAACCCTCTCGTGGGCTCTCCTGTCACAGAATACGGACAACTTGAAGCCCGCGAGGGGAAAATCACTGCGGCAAAGGTCGACCATCCCGTACAAGTCAAGGGCCTCAGCCTCTTCTGGGGCAATAGCGGCTGGGGGCAAGAGAAACAGTGGACGGCCGAGAACGTCAGGCGCTTCGCTGACGACTGGGGCATCACGATCATCCGGGCCGCCATGGGCGTGGAGGATGGTGGAGGTTACCTCAATGTACAGGAGGACGGCTCATACCTGATCGACGTTTCAAACAAGGAGCGACTCATAACCGTCATCGACGCCGCCATCGTTGCAGGCATCTACGTCATTATTGACTGGCATTCCCACCACGCTGAAAAACACACGGAATCCGCGAAGTCCTTCTTCGACGAAATGGCCCAGAAGTACGGGCAACACGACAATGTCATCTTCGAGATTTATAACGAACCGCTCAACGATATCCCATGGCAAGACATCAAGGCCTACGCGGAAGAAGTAATCCCCGTCATTCGTAAGCACTCGGACAACTTAATCCTTGTCGGTACCCGCACCTGGTCCCAACGTGTAGACGAAGCGGCGGAAGACCCGATTTCACAGTATTCAAATATCGCCTACGTTCTACACTTCTACGTTGCCTCACATGGAGAAAGCGTCCGCGAACACGCTAAGAACGCCATTCAGAAAGGGCTACCCATCTTCGTGTCCGAATGGGGATTTTGGGGCGACTCCGACAATGCGCTCTACGTAAACGAAACCGGGATGTCGGGAAGCGATTGGCTAGACTGGTTAGATTCCCACCAAATCTCCTGGTGCGCTTGGGCCATCTCAGACAAAGACGAGCCCAGTAGCCTGCTTAAAGAAGACGGATCCCCCACCGTCTTCGGCGAGTTCGTTAAACAACGACTCAATCAGTAAGGGAAACTCAATCTACTCCACCAGTTCCGGCTTTTGATACGTCAAAGCATGGGAGAGACCATACCTCCAGCGCTCCAAGAGCTTTCCTTCTTTTCCAAAAACGAGGAGCTCAGTCATCTGAGCCTCTATCGTGTCTTCGTAATCAAAGGCTAGATCGGAATGGACGCGAATCGCCACTCCTTCTCCATCCGCCGAATCGCCATCGAAACGCAACGAATACGGAATCGTCCGACCCAACTCCTGGTTCATCAACAACACAGCAACCCGATCATCACCCTCAGTAGCAAACACCTTTAGCAGTTCCTCACTGTCCTCGCTACTCAAATACATGCCGTTCATGTGCTGACTCATCAGCTGCATATGATAATAGGTCGATCGCGGATAAAATTCACCGGGCAATCCGATGTAGCCGAAATCCGTCTTAACGGCATCCGTTTCATTGATACACCATTGGTTTACCAAGGTCGCACCGTGCTTCATTCCGTTTCCGAATACCTCCGCTATAAACTGCCCTGCCAGAAAAGAGGTATTTCCATACCCTGCGATCTCTCGGTCGGGATTCGCATAAGTCACATGTACCTCGGTCAGTCCCCAAAGCAATTTGTCCTCGCCCGTTCGGCCAAACTGCTCATCCGCCGCCGAGGCCATCTCCTTCAACGCGACCATATCACCTTCGATCTTATTTGGCCCGCCGAGGGTGACATCTTCACGCCCAAACTCAGTTCCGTTTGGATACGAGTGAAACGTAAGGCCATCCACAAGCCAAGCATCACCCACCTTCAATCCGCACACATCTAGCTCCCCGCCCACAAGGGATTGAAATTGCTCTCTCTGCATCCAAGCAGCATCATACACGAAGAGCGTTATCTCAGAGTTGACCTCCTTCATAGCGGTGCCAATCCGCACGATATAGGCGTGTACTTCTTCAAGTGTGAATTCCTCGTGCAAAAACGGTTCATTCCCGATCGACCAAAGCATGACATCCCTTCCGTCATTCTTCGAGTAACGCTCCACCAGAGCCTTCGCTTGAAATTCCGTGAATGTGCTCGGAACTTGCAGAATCGGCTCCGCCCCCGCCGCCTTGATACGGTCGATCATCTCATCAAGTTCGCGACTCTCCGGAAAAAGCTGCTGGTAGCCATTGCCCCCAATGCGGATCGTCTGCACACCGCTCTCGCCCACTTTATCCCAAAGTTCGTGCAAGTAACCAACCCGTCCTTCATCTCCATCAGCCATCCAATGATTCTGTCCTAAAAGAAACGGACTGATTTCTTGAGCCCTTCCAGCAACAGCCAGAAGGGCTATCAACAACATACAAGCAAAAGTGTTTTTCACGTTCATACAACTAGGGGCTGGATTTAGAGCCTGTTAGGCCTTTCCAGAAAAAGGTTCGGAATCCGAAGGCAACGCGTCCGAGAAATAAGGAGAAAGTATCATTACATTGGCGAACTAGACGAAGCGTTGAACCTAGTATGGGTCTCTCCAAACTCAAGCTGCACTAGAAAAAAGCCATACTCTTTCGTATTAGTATAGGGACTACTCATGCCGATTCGACGAACACCCAAAAGGCCTTATCGCAGATCCTAGATAGTCGATTTAGCCTGAAGGGAGTAAACGGTTGATGGCGTAGATATCCAAGTGCTACTCCATCGTATTTATCGGAATAGAATAATAGTTTTCCATGCATTCGCGATGCTCCACCTCTCCTTTTGCTTGGGTCAGGGTAGGTTCGTTGAACAGTATTCGGATTTTAGCGCCGACACACTTCCGGGGCGTCTGTATATCCCCGGCTACAATGGAACTGAAGAGGACCCGAGACCGCTCATTGTCGCATTGCATGGAGGCGGGGCAATCGGTTCCTACAACTGGAAAAACGTCTATGATTTCGACGAACTCTTCATCCTGGCAAGGGACCGAGACGCATTTATCTACGCCCCTCAAGCAGTGACAGCTCACTGGTGGGTCGAAGGACGGCATCAAGCGATTATAGATATGATCAAACAAGCGATCGAAACACATCACATCGATTCGACGCGCGTCTATTTGACTGGCTTCTCGATGGGAGGAGGTGGGACCTGGGATCTATTCAAAGCGTATCCAGAAACGTTTGCCGCAGCAATCCCTATTTGCGCGATCTCTCCCCGTAGCGGAAGTGACCTTTCGCAGCTTCATGGCAGACCCATTTGGGCATTTCATGCCCGCAACGACAGCATCGTTTCCTACTCGAACACCCGAACTCAAATAAATCGCATACTGGATTCCCAAAACCAGCCGCGTCCCGAATATTCGAATACAGGGAATTTCGAGTACACCAGTACCTCTAAACAGCTCAAGTACACGGAATACCCAGATGGGGATCATTTTATTTGGCCGCGTGTTTACAGCACTGACAAGGTGATCAATTGGATGTTTGAACAACAACTCCATTCCAGTGAGAACAAGTTCTCGATAACAAGCCTACGAGTCGATCATACAAAAAACGCGCTCTCCTTGAATCTCTCCATCAACTCCGAAGGAGGTTCAATCCTGAAGGAGAGCAGAGATCTGATCAACTGGCAGAATGTGGATGTCAATTTCGGCGACAGCAACGAGATCGTGCTAGAGCGTACGACGGTCCCAGTGTTTTTTCGAGTGACTCAATGATCTATTGACGAAACCATCACACACTAAAGCAACTGCGAGCCGACACGATACTCAACTCGAGTCGATCCACTGCTCCCCCTTGTATACTTCTGCTAAGTAAACAAGGCTCTTTTTAAGGGGCTAAAGTTGTGGCCTACGGTTCCTATCAAATTCCAACCTTGGATGACAGAAATTCGCTTCCACAACAGAAGCTGCTCAACAAGTGATTCGCAATTGGGCTATGGCCAAACATTGATCTTAATAAATAGCTGGTCGACCGCCCCACCGGTCTCGACCATCCATGTCTCCACGCCTACCTCGGTCGCCACTCTACGCGGTAGCATGTAATTCCAATCTCTCTCATTGAGTGTTCCAGATTTCTGGACATTGAACATCGGACCACGTTGTTTCGTGTCTAAGTCAAAACGTACTGAGAAGTCACTACCAGCTGGATCGATTTCTAGACCGCTAACGACAGAGGTGTAATCATAGTTCCCCCCC
>NZ_JAENIL010000112.1 GCF_016595505.1 Pelagicoccus mobilis
GCAGTTGCCCTTCTCCTAATCTTCGGCTCTGCGAATACCTGATACATAGACTTTCACTATGCTAGCTTCATAACATGCCCAGCACACACGCCGAGCTGTCACGACGCGGACTTGTCCGCGTTGTGACAAGCGCCTTGTCCAGCCTGATCTCTTTTTTCCATTTCAGCTACGAGCTTCTGAAATTGCTCTGAATTTGCTTCTCTGTCGATGTGCTTGTAAACGTCCTTCAACTCGTCATCGGAGTATCTTTCGTACTCGAAAGGCTCTCTTGGTTTCAAGTCGGTCGCTTCCTCTAATTTGGTTTCATTCCTTTGTTCTACACTTTCACCATCTTCTACCCGAACTAACGGCAGTTTCATTTGGACGATGCTAATTCCCCCAAATGCCAAAGACCATAATGTAAGCTTTAAGGTCAATGACTCCATCCACATCGTTACCGGGACGACGAGAAGAAACGGAAAGTAGAATGCCATCGCATTCGGACTCATCCCGATCTTCTTTCCGCAAGACAAGCAAGTAGCTGGTCTAGATGGACCCAGTACAAACTTTCGAAAAGCTGTAATTCCATTTTCATTACAATGTGGGCATTTTTCCATACTTATTTACTGAACGTCGAGTTCAGGCGACAAGGCCTAAGCTATCGTTTAAATTTCTGGGGTGGTTGGTTTTCATGGGGTCGTTGTGAAAGAGGCGGGCGTTTGCCGCGGTTGCCTGGAGCGTCTGGTTGGGATCTTCTTACTTTCAACGTTCCCATCGAAATGGTGAGTACTTCGACTTCTTCATCGCGATCTAACTTTCCATCATCTGACACTGCTTCATAATCTTTTTCGTCGAGTCTGATTCTTCCTGATGGAATCATTGGGGTAAGAGTCTTGCCGACTCGGCCTATCGAAGGATCAATCGTTTCTTCTTTTCTCTTCCTTACAATCTGAACGTGAACTCTCCGTTTAACGTCCCAGATCGTTATCGGCCAGAGAAGCCAGAGCAACCAAGTGATCGGATCCCAAAACGTAACAATCGGAAGTAGCAAGTCGTCGGGGTCTTTTGAATACCTGAATACAGTCCAAAAATAGAGAATGGCTCCGACTGCCAAATATGCTGCTATCCATATCATCTATCTTCTTTCAACGTGCTCATGAGGCGGCGGCCGTAGGCCGTTGCCTCAATGAAATGGTTACAATTGTCTTCCTTCTTCTAATTCTTTGAGATGCTTCGAGAGTTGATCGCTTAGGTCGAGCACTGCTGCTAACTTTGTCGAATCGACGCCACTTGAAAGATTAGCGAATTTTTCTTTCTCCTTCACCCACTTCAAGGCTAGGATCGTGAATATAGACATTATCGCGATAGCTCCAACGAGCATGAACATTGAGAATCTACTATTCCTCTCTGCTTTTTTTGAAATGGCTAGCAGTTCTTTCTTGGCCTCGCCAGAGGGGATCTCTTCGGAAACCTGAATCAACTCTTGAGACATCGATTTCGAGCCAAGAAGATGGGACAACGAGGAAAAGAACAGAATGCTGCACGGTATCATGATCGAAAATACAAAAAACTGAGTGAGCGTAAGAGTTGGTCGTTCGTTCATTTTTTTTAACGCCGAAGCCCTACGCGTAGGTCATCGCGGAGCGATGCCGGAGTTGTATGGGCTGACTGGTTCTACGATTAGTTTTCTTCGAGCTAGCTGTCTTTGCTTATGGTCAATTAAAAATTGGTTGTTCTAATCGGATTGTTCACCAATGTTTACTTCTGCATCAAAATTTATTTTTCCTGGTCCATAGAATCTTATTCCGAGAAAAGGATTGTATATGGATACCCAGAACTCACCCGTACTAGATTTATAGTAAAGTTTATTGGAGATTTGGAAAACGCTTGAGCCCAGCGGTAGGAACTCGTATGTAACTAAGTCCTCGGTTTTATCGATTAGGGTGTTTTCTGTTTTGATGCCTTGCTCTTCTATGTGTTTTTTTAGGTCTGAGGGAGTCGGGTTTTCTTTTAGTAAGGCTGTTAATTCTTCCGGAAGATTAGGTCTCCAAAATGATCGATATATAACTTCTTTGGCTTTCTCTTCTTCCTCTTTTTGGGATGATTCTGTTCGTGCTGACTTCGTGTCAGCGTCTTGTTGTACTTGGCTCGTCGTCGAACAAGCGGAGACCAGAAGGAATGAAGATACCAATGCGTAGATTCGAATTTTCATGATTGTAGAACAAGTGATTGTAAGATTTGTGGATAACATCCTGACCGAATCGATCAGAGGCAATCACATTCTAGGTATTTACGCTTAATTCCAGTCGTTAAACATCCCTTTTCGGATATTATCCAAACATTTGGATAATATCCTATGATCAAAAGGCCAAATGGCGTCATAGGTCCGTTCAGAGAGAAACTTGCGAACGAGCGGATTCCGGAAAAACAAAGACCACTCTGCGAGATGCGACTTCGGTTCTACCTCGCCCCCTACAACAAGAACGAATTTCTGGAAGGAGACCTGCGTAGCCCTCTTCTCTCTACTGTTGGCATGGTTCCGAGCTGCATTTGGTCACCCTCAATGGGTTACCTTACTACTCTACTCACTCTCCGAAAAGCTCGTCGAGAACTGTGGGATCCTTCAATTGTTCGACGTGCTTTCGAGCTACCGCCCTGAAGTCGGGTTCGTGATGGAAGGCCTTAAAACTGGGCGAAATGAGCAGGAAGCCTAGGCGATAGGGCGACGGGCTGGAAAAGAGTTGGTCGAGCATTGAGCACGATTCGGAAACCATGCCGAGAGTTGCGTAGCCTTCGGCCATCGAGTAGACCGACTCGCAATAGTCGGCATAGCGTCGGGACGGATTTGAATGCGTCCGAGCGATATTCACCCATTTTATCGAGTTTTCTCTGTCTCCAAGTAATGCATACAAGTTCGCGACGGAGGAGGCATGCACGTCGGGTCGATATTCCTGCATCCAAAGCCCTTCTTCGGAACTCTGGAGTGCCTGCAAGACCTCGCGGCAGTACGATTCGGCGAGAGCGTTGTTGCCGGCGACAAAGTGGGCATACGCTTTCATTGTAACGTTGCCCATTTCGGTAATTCCCCATCTTGAGGTGCTTCCTTCTGTCTCTGCAAGCAAACCAGGCAGGGCATCGAAGTCCCCCATGAAGTAGTGGGCGACGACTTTCAAATGATCTCTCAGATACTTCGTAGCTTCGGCATCATTCATGAGCTCCTCGATAGGCTTGGTTGATCCGTACATGCGCACTAGGTTTCGAGCTCGCGTGAACCTCAGGTACGCGAGAAAGCTAGGATCGCCCTTCTCTGCTTTAAGAATCAATTGATCCAACAGGAGCACGTGTTCTTCGATCCGCCCCAGCGCTAAGCGAGCCTGCCCCATGTAGAACACAATTTCGTCGTCGGACGTGTCCATTCCCTCTAAAACTTCTAAAGACCGCTTATATCGTCCCGCCAACAGGTAGGAGTGGGCTAGGCGCTTGAGCCGAGTGGGATGGATATCCAATCCCTCAGCCCTGTCCTTTTCGATACTCCGCTTATAGGCTGCTGCCGCTAGCACGGGCTGGTTGGAGTGGCTTCGGTAGTAGTTTCCCAAGTGAGTGAGAATTCCTGAGTCATCCGAACCGATCGTCTCTGCACGCCGGATATGCAAGTAGTAGTCCTCATTCCACGCTGCGTCATAGAAGCTCACGAGCTTCCGATAGCTTTTGTTACCGATTTTCCACAATAGCGTCCGGTAGGCATCCAAGTTATCGGGATCCAAGCGTAAGATGCGTTCGAGCAATTCGATCTGCGTATCCAGGCCCCGGTAATCCTTGCTGACCTCCATCTGCGTTCCGACATCGTCAACCTTGGCCATCAAGGTCGCGATCATTTCCTCCATGCGTCCTACGCTATCAGGGTTTGGCGACCTAAGAGACTCCATTTGCAGATAGGACTCTATCGCAAGTTCGAACGAGAACTCCTTCTGAAAGCGCAAAGGCTTATCCAACTCCGCTACGTCTCGATCAAAGGTCTCTGCCCAGACGTGTGTATCCGTGGAGGCTTCAATGAGCTGCAGAGTCGCCCTGAGCTTCGTGCCCGCTAGTTGCAGACTTCCCTCAATGATGTAGTCACTCCCTAACACCTGCCCTATTTCAGGCATGGAAGGACGCTCCTCCCGATACTGAAAGGTCGACGAACGAGAGGCCACGTCTATAGCCCCGAACTCACTCAAGGTCGTCAACATCTCCTCCTGTAAACCGTCGGCAGTAACCTGCATGGAGTCGTCCTTTGACAAGAGCGTAAAAGGCAGGACGGCCACGCTCCCAATGCGATAAGGGCGATCGGCGGCGACCGAGGTTTCTGAGTCTGCACCGCTCTTCAAATAGAAGAAAACGGCCAAGGTTCCGAAAATCAAACTCGGTAACAAGGCTGCGAATACAATCGGCGCCCATTTCCGCTTCCCTTGCGGAGCGACAGCGACATCCGCTCCACTATCGCTCCTAGCAGCCTTGGTGACCTTGATGCCATCCGGTGTCAACTCGAAGGCCCAAGCAAGAATCAAAGCGACTGGGAAGCCCAGGAGCACGCACATGATCACCAGGGTCAACGCCCACTGCGGAATGTACAAACTCGGGAAGGTCGCCACCGCGATTTGTATCACCAACCACGCTACAATAGCGTAGGTAACTGCGACTCGCGTTACCTTTCGACGCTTCAGTTCCATCCAAAACGAAGAAGAGCTATTCTCTCTCTTCGCTTCTTTCGGATTCTCTTCTTCTGTGGTAGATGGATCCTCTGGCATACGAGTTGGTTGGAATTCCGAAGAAGAAGAAAAGGAATCCCCCAATCCAAAGCAACCCTAAGGTCACGCCGGGCAATACCGGCGAAAGTAACGAGAAGTCAATTTAGTCGATCGCTACCCGTAAGCACCAGAAGGATTGGCCAGCCAGTCGATCCATTTAGGAACAAGCCCAATAGTCGAATACCAGCACCTTATCGAGGCGATCGTTCTTACGGAGGATCTGCCCAAATTTCTTATGCTCCGGATGAGGCAGGTAAACCGCCCTATCCTCATCGCTTGCGAACGACACAAAGAAACAGTGAGTGAAACCATCTGCCTTTCCTTCGACGCTCACGTCAGTTCCCCATTCAAAATCTAGGATCTGCGGAATCTTGCCCGGCAGGGCGATGAACGCGCTTTCGATTTCGCGCACATCTTCCGGCGTGACGCCATCGGAAAACTTGAAGAGCACAACGTGCCGTAAAACCTTGGTGGGTGTTGGTTGATCCATGTCGGTGTTTATTTCGTCTATGCTTCCTGTCTGTAGCTTATAGTCGATCTCTTTAATTGGGTTCGTCTCCTCAGCAGTGGATTCATAATGCGTAGGGCTGCCGCTTGCGGCATGCCGCAATTCCCTTCAGCTTGGACTCCTGCAATGCGCATTGGCGTCAACTTAAGTTCTCCATCTGGGTGACGAGTCTGTCCCATCGCTCCAAAGTGTTGCGTCTTTTGCGCTTTTCGTAGCGGCAAT
>NZ_JAENIL010000114.1 GCF_016595505.1 Pelagicoccus mobilis
CCGCTGTCCCAGCGGCCATTTCCATCGCAGGATCCGCTAGGGCCGGCCCGCCGCGGCACGCCGCATTGCACATCGGCGTCAACTTATCTGAAAAAGGTCTCCAAATGTTCTTCTTCGGCTTCTCCTTCTTCATCTTCTTCTAAAAATACAGACTCCAAGCCTGTAGCCCCGCTCTCCGAACGAGAAGTAGAAGCGGATGAAGAAGAAGATGAAGAGCCTTTCAGCGTTTAAGTTGACGCCGATGCGCATTGCAGGATCCCCCCCTCATACTTCATCCCTCAACCGCCCCCCATCATCTCCCGAGCGACCGCCACCGCGGCAACCGTCGCCGTCTCCGTTCTCAAGACACGTTCCCCCATTCCAGCCAAGACCCAAGCTCGATCCCGCAACAAGTCCCGCTCCTTGCCCGTCCAGCCCCGCTCACTGCCCACAGCCAAAGCCAACTCCTTCCGGCCACCCACAGCCATCCCCAATTTCACCGAAGCCTCATAATTGTCCAACGCCACCCGAAACCTCACCTCCTCCAGATCATCCAAAGCTGCCTCCAAGCTCATCCCCCAGCTCACCTCCGGCATCCGTGTCGTAAACGCTTGCGCCACGCCCGCCACCACATGGCGACGCCATTCCCCCGTCGACCAAAGCTTCGACTCCCCATAAGAAGGTTCGCCCCGCTTCGTCTCCACGAAGCGAATACTTCGCACCCCCATCGTCGTCGCCTCATTCAAAAGCTTCCGCATCGTCTGCGGCCGACTCAAGCCCACCACCAGATCGATCGGCAAAAGCGGCGGCTCCTCATCGCCCCACACAAAACTCAACTCCAGCCCCTCGTCCGTCACCCCTACCAAAGTCGCCTTCCCCTTCGGCCCATTGATCAACCCCACGTCAAAGTAATCTCCCACCTGACGCCGCAAAACCTTCAACACATGAACAGCCCGCTCATCCCCCACTGGCAAAATCCCCCCCACTTCACTCTCCTCAAACAAAACGATGTTCATCACCTCCAAAAAGCCCCCTCATAAGAATGCGTCAACCCCTTCTCCAACGCCCTTGACAGCATCCCTCTCGGGCAATCCCATACCACAACCCCACACACCAAGAACATCAGCGCCAATCAGAGTCCTCAGTGGTTCATAAAATCCTGACTATAGCTATCGCTGCCACGCTTCTCACAAGCTGCAGCCGTATCCAAAACGATCGCACCGAAGACGGACGAACCATCGTCACGCTTTGGACCAGCTGGGCGGGGACCGAACGCGAGGGCATCGACTCCGTAGTGGCGGACTTCAACGCGTCCCAAGGCGCGATCTACGTCCGCTCGCTCAACATCACCGACCCGCAGACAAAAATCATGCTGGCCACCGCTGGAGGCAACCCTCCCGACATCGCCATCATGAATAACCAGTTCATCGCCCCCTACGCCGAGAACAATGCCCTCACCCCCCTCGACGGCCTTTGCCAATCCGCAGGCATCACCGCCGACCAATTCGTCCCCACCTTCTGGGAAACCGCTAACTACCGCGGCCGCACCTGGGCCATCCCTCTCACCTGCTCCGTCACCACTCTCCATTACAATAAGAAGATCTTCCGCGAAGTCGGCTACGACCGACCTCCGAAAACCCTCGAAGAACTGGAACGTATCAATGACCTGATTACGCAAAAACGAGAAGACGGTTCCATCGCCCGCATCGGACACTTCCCCCTCGAACCCGGCTGGTGGCGACCAGAATGGAGCAACTGGTTCGGCATGGGATCCTACGACGGCGAAAACCGAATGCTCTACCAAGAAGAAGGATGGCAAAAAGCCGCCCAATGGCTCGCCTCCTACAATCAACGCTTCGGCAAGGACGAGCTGATCAAACTTCGCTCCGGCTTCGGCCGATTCTCCTCTCCACAGAATCCGCTCTTCGACGGAAAAGTCGCCATGGTCCTACAAGGCATCTGGATGAACCGCTTCATCGAAACCTTCGCCCCCGATGATTTCGAATACGGCTGCGCCCCCTTCCCCGCTTCCCAAAACGCGGAGATCCCATACTTCGCCATCGCCGACTGCGACGAAGCGGTAATCCCCAAAGGAGCCGATCATGTCGAGGAAGCCTTCACCTTCCTACGCTACCTCCTCGAGCAAGGCGGCCTCGAAAAACTAGCCCTCGCCCACGGCAAGCTCACTTCGCTCAAGAACGTGTCACCAGATTTCTACGACGATCACGATCACCCCTACCTGCAAGTCCACATAGACATCGCCAACTCCGGCTACGCGAAAGCCCGTCCCCAAATCGCCCAATACCAAAACTACTTCACCGACACCAACGAAGCCGCCAACTCCATTCTCTACGGGCTCGTCACCCCCGAAGAAGGCCTCGCCCAAATCCAATCACGCCAGCAAAAAGCCCTCGACAAAAAGCAACTCCGCTGGTCACGCGTCGAAGAGAACTACCAAGAACTCTGGCAAGAACAGATCGACGCCCACTAACATCAAGGTAGGGCGGCATCGCCGAGGCCGCCGCACTGCAGGATCAAAATAGACACTCTACACTTCACCCCAGTGACCCGTACCGAAAAAATAAATACAACAAAAGGGCTCCTCTTCATCTCCCCCTGGATCCTCGGGTTCCTCGCCTTCGCCCTCTACCCCCTCATCGCGACACTCTACTTCTCCTTTATGGACTACTCGGTGCTCGCCCCCCCCGTCCCCATCGGCACCGAAAACTACGCCGAACTCGCCACTGACACCAACTTCATGAAAGCGGTGTTCAACACCGTCTTTTTCGCAGCAATCTCCGTCCCTCTCAACACCGCCCTGGCCTGCTTCCTCGCCATCCTGCTCAATTTCAACGTCGTCGGCAAAAGCTTCTTCCGCACCGCCTTCTTTCTCCCATCTCTCGTGCCCATGGTCTGCCTCGGCGTCATCTGGCGCTGGCTGCTGAACGGAGAGGTCGGTCTCATCAACCAAGTCATCGGCCCCTTTGCCGACTTCGCCAACGCAGTGCTCGGCACCAGCTTCTCCACACCCGCCTGGCTTGAAGACCCAAGCTTCACCAAACTCGGCCTCGTCGTCGCCTCGGTCTGGGGTCTAGGGCACGCCATGGTCATCTTCCTAGCCGGCCTGCAAGAAGCCCCCGTCGAGCTCTACGAGGCCGCCCAACTCGACGGTGCCGGCTTCTGGTCCAAGCTCCGCCATGTCACCATCCCCATGGTCTCTCCCTACATTCTCTTCAACATGATCATGGGCTTCATCGCCGCCTTCCAAGTCTTCGCCGTCCCCTTCGTGATGATGGACGGCGTCAACGAGCCCCCCGGCGGCCCAGGCGGCTCCATGCTCTTCGCCGCCACCTACATCTACCTAAAAGCCTTCCAGGATTGGGAAATGGGTTACGCCTGCGCCATGGCCCTCATCTTCTTCATCCTCATCGTGACCCTCACCCTCACCCTCATGAAGATCTCCGAACGCCGCGTCCACTACGCCGGGAAGTGAAAAGCGAAGAACGAAAAGTTAAAAACGCCGCAACCACACACTCTTCATTTTTCACTCTTAACTCTTCACTTAAACTGTGCCTACCCATAAACTCAGTCTCCTCGGAAAGATCCTCCTCTACACGCTGCTAGCGCTCTTCGCTATCCAGTTCGCCGCTCCCTTCGCCTGGATGGTTTCCACCGCCTTCAAACCGCTCGAAGAAACCATGGCCCTGCCTCCCGTCTGGATACCCTCCGAGTGGAAATGGGAAAACTTCACCGAAGCCATCGCCTCCATGGGCAAATTCTGGCGCTACGCCGGCAACACCCTTTTCGTCGCCTTCATGTCCGTCATCGGTTCCGTCCTCTCCAGCGCCCTAGCCGCCTACGGCTTCTCCCGCATCGAGTGGCGCGGACGCGACAAAGTCTTCTACCTCTGCATCGCCACCATGATGATCCCCTTTCCCGTCATCATGGTCCCCACCTACGCCCTCTTCCGAGAGCTCGACTGGATCGGCACTTTCAAGACGCTCTACGTCCCCTTCTTCCTCGGCAACGCCTTCAACATCTTCCTGCTCCGCCAATTCTTCCTCGGTATCCCAAAATCCATTACAGAGGCCGCCCGCATAGACGGTTGCAGCGAACTCCGCATCTTCTTCCAGCTCATTCTCCCACTCAGCAAATCAGCCCTGCTCGTGATCGCGCTCTTCACCTTCATGCATAGCTGGAACGACTTCTTCGCCCCCTTCATCTTCATCAACGATCAGGAAAACTACACCCTAGCCCTCGGCCTCCAAGCCTTCCAATCCCGCCAAGGCGGCACCGAATGGCACTACCTCATGGCCGCCTCCACCCTGATCATCATGCCCCTCATCGTGCTTTTCTTCTTCACCCAAAAGACCTTCATCCAAGGCATCACCGCCACCGGCGGTAAATAATAAGGTGGGAGCGTGCTTGTCACGCGATAAACAAGCCAGTCAGCAATGAAACGCCCACCCCATTCCAAAGACCTCCGGAAAGGCCGTCACTCCGAACCCAACGCCCGTTACTTCGTTACGTTCAAGGCAAAGCCGCCCAGCTCTTCACTTTGCGAACCAGAAACCCACAGAGCATTCAAACTCACGATAGAAGAACTCGAGCGAGATAACGTTTTTGAGATGATCGCTCATGTGCTCATGCCAGATCACGTCCACATTCTCTTTCGTCTCGGGGAAATTCTAGACTTAGGGAAGTCTATCTCCCGCTTAAAATTCCAGTTTCGCAAAACTTCCGAACCAGCAAAGACCTATTGGCAATCAGGATACTACGATCACAAACTGAGAAACGACAGTGAGCTGCATCCAATTCTTCACTACATCTACATGAATCCCTACCGAGCGAAACTCACCGAAATCAATACGACCTGGCCGTATCTCTATTTCAGAGCTAAAGAGTGGCAATGGTTCGAACCTCTTCTCGATAAAGACTGCCCTTATCCTGAATGGTTAGACAGATAATCGCGTGACAAGCACGCTCCCACTGAATCCCCACAACAGAGCCAGTGGGAGCG
>NZ_JAENIL010000115.1 GCF_016595505.1 Pelagicoccus mobilis
GGGGTGGGGAGGTGTAAAAAAAACGCCGCTCGGTGAGGAGCGGCGTTTGGAAAGTGTTTAACTCGATTTGGACTAGAGGGAGTCGACGTAGCGAGTGATGTCTGTGATGGTGAGCTTGTTCTCTGTGGAACCGACAGTGACGGATACTTCGTCGCCGAGGCGCTTGCCGAGCATGCTCTTGCCGAGTGGCGTCTGGTAGGAGATGACGAAGTTTTCTGGATCGCCGTCCCATGCCCCGAGGAGCGTGTAGGTGACTTCCTTGCCTTCGTTCTCGTCCTTGAGGGTGACGATGTTGCCGATGCCGATTGTCTCGTTGGTCGCAGAGGTGAAGTCTGTGATCTGAGCGCGCTTGATGTCGGCTTCGAGAAGGTTGCGGCGAGACATGAGGACTTGTTGGTCCTGCTTCGCCATCTTGTACTCGGAGTTTTCCTTGAGGTCTCCCAGTTCGCGGGCTTCGGCGATGGCTTGGGAGTTCTCTGGGATCTTCTTGGTGACGATTTCGTCGAACTCGGCAACTGCCTTCTCGTAAGATTCCTTGGATACCATGAGGCCTTGGCTCTCTTGAGTGTCTTCGGATTCGAGGAGGGATTGTACGCCTGGGAAGAGTTTGATGAAGCGTGCGAGCAGCGACTTCTTGGTGAGCTCTTCGAAACCTTGGTTGAGCAGGAGGTTGTTCGCGAGGTCGCGAGCGGTTTCTGCGTCAGCGGTTGCGAGGAGGTCAGGGATGAGCTCCTTGTCGTCGCTGAGGATATCCGCGAGAGGGATACGGCGCGAAGTGGATGACTGTAGCGCTTCGTAGTCGATCGCGAAGAAGATGGAGTTGAGCAGACGTGGCTGGATCATGTCGTGGACGAGATCCGTGTACTTCTTGGAGTTACGGTTCTTAACGATCCAGAGGAGAACTGGCTCCTTGAGGTTTTGCTCGGTCTGCCAGCGTACGAAGGTTTCCTTGATCTCGTCGCCGAAGCCGTTTTCGACGAGGAAGTTGACGCTGTCGGTGGTGAACTTGCCGGAGCTGTTCTTGAGGAGGGAGAAACAGATTTCCTTCCAGTCAGCTGGGTGAGAGGCCTTGATCGCCTTGAGGGCGCGGCCTTGGGAATTGGTTGGGAGCTCGTCGATGAGAGCGTCGAGACCTTCGATGTCGGAGAGGATCTGTACGACGGATGGTTCGAATGTTTCGACGTCGATCTCGAGAAGGCGAGCGATGTCGTTGCGGATCCAAGCGCCCTTGAGCTTCTCGGCGGAAGTGAGCTGGTTGGACTCGCGAACTGCGGTTGCGAGCGTGTGAAGGATGAGGCCGAGGGCGTCGCGGTGCTCTTCGAGCTTGTCGGCTACGGTGTCGAGCAGTTGCTCGGCGATCACTACGCGTCGCTTGGCGGACTGGGTCGCGTTGTAGTCTTCGATGAGCTCTTCTTCTAGAGTGACTGGCTCGTCGCGGAGGATGTACATGCCTGTCTTGCGGGCAGGAACGGAAACGCGTGGGTCCTTAGCGAGAAGTTTCTTGGTAGCGGTCCACCACTTCTTGTACTTGATCGGTCCGATGACGCGGGCGAGTACGCTTTCGATTTCAGCTGTGCTGGCCGCGGTGTTCGGGTACTGCTTGAGCAGTTCTACGATCAGTTCGGCTGGCTCGTTTGCGATGAGGGCTTCTACTGCTGCTGGGTCGAGCTCCTTGCGTACGAGGAGGTGATCTGGGAGGAGGACTTGCATGGTGTTCACGCAGAAACCTGGGTCCATGCGGTGACCTTCCTTGCCCTCGAAATCGATGATCAGCTTATTGCCTTCGGCGTCGTAGTCTTTGATCTGACCGAAGCCCCAGCTTTGGTGGATGCAGTAGTTTCCTGGCTGCATCGCCTCCAGTTTGGCCCGAGCTGCCTTCAGCTCTGGCTTTCTAGAAATGACTTCCAATATGGCTTCTTCGTTCATCGTCGTGTTTAGAGACTAAAGAATTAAGACAGGAGCCTTTTTAGGGACTTGTCAATGAGACAGGCAGATCATCTATAAGCTGCTTTGATTATGAGTGATGATTCTTGGAGTGTGGCGGTCGATTTGACGGCGGATTTTTTACAGCGTCCGGCTCGGATGTCCCACTTGCTGGAGAAGATGCCTGACGGTTGGGATTCTGGTAAGCGTCGGGCTTGTCAGTCTCTGCTGTTCG
Organism: Pelagicoccus mobilis; assembly: GCF_016595505.1. Lineage (GTDB taxonomy): Bacteria > Verrucomicrobiota > Verrucomicrobiia > Opitutales > Opitutaceae > Pelagicoccus > Pelagicoccus mobilis. The sequence continues at coordinate 2,159 of NZ_JAENIL010000115.1, forward strand.
GTACGGTGCGGCACATTCGGCTGCTTGAGAAGGCGTTGGACGCGTTCTTGAAGCGGCGGCCGAAGGCGAAGCTTTGGGCGGCTTTGTTGGTGGCCAGCTGGGAGTTGATGGATGAGCCGGAACAGGCAGCCAAGGTGGTGCATCACGCGGTGTCTCGGATTGGCGGAAGGTTTAGCAAGCCTGAGAAGGGCTTGGCCAATGCGGTTTTGCGCAAGGTGGCGGGTCGTTTACCGGAGTTGCTGGAGATGGAGGTCCGCACGCCGGCGGATTTGGCGTGGCGCTACAGTCATCCGAAGTGGCTGGTGAAGCGCTGGCTGAAGCAGTTTGGTTTGGAGGACACGATCGCTTTTTTGCAGTGGAACCAGTCTGAAGCGGGCGTTTTTGCTCGTTGGCAAAGGGATTCGCAGGAGCTCGAAGCTTTGTCACGGATTGAGGGGTGCGAGGGTTTTTTCCGATTGAGAGCAGGTGGGTGGGGCGAAGTCTTCTCGTATATAGAAGAGGGTCGTCTGTACGTGCAGAATCCGGCGGCGAGTTTGGCTCCGCGTCTGCTTTTGAAGTCGGTCGAGAAGGGGCGTTTGTTGGATTTGTGCGCTGCTCCTGGAGGGAAGGGTTTGTTGCTCGAAGCGGAGGCGAGTGCAGGGGTGCAAGAAATCGTTTCGGTGGATCTGGATGGCCCGCGCTTTGAGAGGATGAAAAGCAATTTCACTCGTTATGGGGCGAAGCGGCTGCGGGCGGAGGCGAGGGATGTGATGGATCTGAGTCCGGATAAGCTAGGCTCGTTCGAAGGCGTTTTGCTGGATGCTCCGTGCAGCAATTCCGGCGTTTTGCAGCATAAGATCGATGCTCGCTGGCGTCAGACCTCTGAGGGGTTGAGGGAGTTGGAGAGTTTGCAGAGAGGTTTGCTCGAAGCGGCGTCTGGGATGGTGAGGGATGGTGGTGTCTTGGTCTACAGTACTTGTAGCGTGGATACTGCTGAGAATGAGAGTTTAGTTTCAGCGTTTCTGGAAAGCGAAAAAGGCAAGCACTTCACTCTTGAGAGTTCTCAAGTGAGCTTGCCTTGGCGTGATGCCCGCGATGGGGCGGGCGTATTATTGCTGCGGAGAATCGGCTAGTGGTCTGTGGTCGTTGGGGACAACGACCGCTACCTTCGGCTTGCTTGCTAGTTCCAGAGTTCGTCGAGCGTGGCTTCCGCTTTGCTGACGGGGTTGGCGAAGCTTTGTTGAGGACGGTTGACTGCGAAGCTTTCCTTCGCGGGTGCAACCGGGCGAGGTTTAGTGCTTTGGTGATTTGAGTTTCCGGCTAGGTGTAGCAATTCACCGACTACAGAGTCGAGTGTGGCGGACTGGTCTTGCAGGCCTTTGCAGGAGTCGACGGTTTCGTTGGCGAAGCGTTTGTTGTTTTCGGTGCTGGCGGTGAGTTCGCTTATGGATGCGGTCATCTCTTGGATGCTGGCCGCTTGTTTGTCGGTCTCTTCTGCGATGTCGCGAATGTGGCTGCTGACGGATTGCATCATGCCGGAAACTTCGTCGAAAGAGTCGCAGGCTTGGCGTACGATCTGGGTACCGGAGGAGATGTTTTGTGCGGATTTCTCGATGAGCTCGGAACTGCTGTTGGCGGCATCGGCGGAGCGGATGGCGAGGTTGCGAACTTCGTCGGCGACGATGGCGAAGCCGGCTCCTGCTTCGCCAGCTCGGGCTGCTTCTACTGCAGCGTTGAGGGCGAGGAGGTTCGTTTGGAAGGCGATCTCGTTGATGGTTTGGATTATTTTTTGGGTTTCCGCTCCGGATTCGGAGATTTGGGCCATCGACTTGTCGAGTTCGAGGATGGTGTCGCGTGTGCTTTCGAACTTCTTGAAGCAATCGCCGGTGATGTCGTCTGCGGAGCGGGAATTGGAAGCTGTGGTTTGTGTCATGCTCGCTTGCTGGAGCATGGATTCGCGGGTGGCGGCGAGCACGTTTGCCTCGTTGATGCTTGCTTCTGCGGAGCGTTGGGCGGAGGAGACGAGTTCGTTTGAGGTCTGGTTGACGCGATCGGCGCTGCCGCTGAGTGATTCGAGGGAGCGGTTGAGGATGCCTTTTGTCTTCAGGGAAGCGAAGCCGGAGAAGATGGCGATGACGAGGGCAAGGGCTACGTTTACGATACTGAAGAGGGAGATGTGGGACGCGAGGGACTCGAAGCTGTCGGTGGTGGTTTGTACGGATTCGTTGTAGATGGTGGTGACGGCTGTTTCGCCTTGTTCGACAGCGGAGCGGAGGTTGGCGTTTAGCTTGGGGATGTCTTTGTCCCATAGTTCGACTGCCTCGAAGAACATGTCTTGCTTGAGGAGTTTGCGGATTTCTTCGGTCTTGGTGGCGTAAGCGACGAAGGCGGTACGAATGGATCCGATGTGGCCGCTGACGGCTGGTGTGGAGGTGATGGACTCGAGCTTGTCGATGGATTCGCGAGCGGCGGTGGCGAGCTGGTTGGCTTCGGCTTCCTTGGCGGCTTTTACTTCTTCGGTTTGGCCGAAGATGTAGCCCAGGTTGGCGATCTCGAACTGGAGGGAGGTTTGCTTGAGCTCTTGTAGGAGGTTTTGGCTGGGAACGCTCTCCCTTTGGAAATCGTTGACGATTTCGGAACCGGTCCGGGTGGAGCGGAACATGTAGATGCCTTCGATCACGATGAGGGCGGCCAGAATGGCGAGGGCGCCGTTGATGAAGCGAAAGCAGTTCTTCAGGTTTAGGTTTTTAAGTGAGATCATGAGTCGTAGGGGGCTCGGTCAATCGATGCGAGTTGGTGTGTGGGGCGATCGGCTGGCTTTTTGAAAGGAGGGGGGCG
>NZ_JAENIL010000116.1 GCF_016595505.1 Pelagicoccus mobilis
AACATAGACGGTACAGGCGAAATGTTCAACAACCGCGATGTACACATCACCAATTGCTATTTCGAAAACATGAACGAAATGTGGGGTGAGAATGGCGACATTCTCGGTCTTCCTATTGATGAACTCTCCTGGGGGGCGGGAATTTGGCTGGGAGGCACGATTCCTTCTGTACTCCCACCGGCAGGATATTCGCCGTCGGAACAGTCCTTGCTCCTCGATGACTTTTCAGTGACCCACTGCGGTTTCCAGGATGTGGATACAGGCTTGGGGACAGGTTTCTACTATCCGCGCCCCTACCGTAGTCGTTTCACGAACTTCCGTTTTGAGGATTCCTGGGTGACGGGCTGCGTGAATGGGGCGTTTGCTCTTTTTTCTGTAGACGGTGGCCATGCTAAGCGGATCGACACCTGGGTTGGTGGCACTGTGGAATACAATTCCGGCACTACCGGCGGTTTTGTTCAGGACTGTAAGAACTTCCTGATCGAAGATTGCCAATTTGGCGGAAATATACGCCCTGGGAAGAGTGCGGACGGAGTTGGGTTCGACATCGAGGGACACTGTGAAAACGTGAGCATTCGCGATTGTGTGATTCACGATAACGATGGAGCAGGTCTTCTCGTTTTGAATACAGGAGGCTGGAATGAGGGGCTGCTGGTAGAGCGCATGACTCTTTGGAACAACGCTCGCAATCCCAAGGCGGACCCCGAAATGGCAGTTACTGACAATGCGGAACTGAGGTACGCGGGTGGAGCCCCGAATCCCAGTTTGTATGGACGGCTTTCAAACGTGGGTATCTATCGGGGAAGCGATATCGGGGTTGGAACTCCTAACATTTATGATGTTTCTGGTAATTGGGCGAGAGACTTCTCTCCGAGCGGAGTACGTTCAGGCACACCGTGGTCGGCAGTAAGCGGACGTCCACGATCGTGGACTTTTGAGGTGTCCACCGAAGGTTGGGGAGGGCAGAATCATTGGGATGGTCTTGGAGCAAGTGGCGGAGCTTTGGTTGGCACTTCGAGTGATGTGGATCCCTTTGTTGTAAGTCCGGATACTTGGGTTAACACCCGAGAGAGTCAGTGGCTGAAGATTCGGATGAGTTCGACAAAAGGTCAGGTTGCCCAGATCTTCTTCCAGACTGAGGTAGAGCCTTGGTTCAGTGCTGATAAGTCAGTTAGCTTTGGGGTGACCGACGATGGACAGTACCATGACTATGTCGTGGACATGGCGAGTGTGGAGACTTACAGTGGTGTTGTCACGAAATGGCGAATCGACCCTACGATAGAGGCTGGATCTGTGATGCAGATTGACGAATTTTCACTTGAGAAGACACCCTATGTTACTTCCGTGGAAGTTGTTACGCCGACCCGTCTTGATGTCCGATTTAACCAAGCGGTACACATAGACGGCGGCGTACTTGATCCTAGCAACTATTTGATTGGTGGGACGGGGAAAGGTAGTTTGTCCAGCTACCCCGATTTCGTGAGTCAAATTTCGACTGAAACGGGACCGGTGTATCGACTTGATTGGGACAGTGGGGAGATTGGTGCCCTAGAGGATTTGGTCCTCATCGCGACTTCGATAATGGATCCACGTGGGAATTTTGTCTCCGCTTATGAGCTAGATATGGATCGCGATCGGATTCCGGATGTTTGGGAGCTTATCAATGGTTTGGATCCGCGTGATCCCCTGGATGCACTCGATGACGCAGATGAGGATGGTCGGTCGAATTTCGATGAGTACGACTTTGGGACTGACCCGAATAACGGGTATATCGAGGAGGTTAACTACTATGTGAGCTGGAGTTCGGGGGATGACGGAAACAAGGGAACTAGCCAGAGCCAAGCTTGGAAGAGCTTCGATAATCTCGTAGACTTATCTCTTCTCCCCGGCACAACCGTGTATTTGAACCGCGGTGACGTTTGGACGAACACAATGCTCGCTCTAAAAGGGGGTGGTACTGAAGATATGCCTGTGCGTCTTTCAGCTTACGGAGCGGGAGCGTTGCCAATTATCACCGGTACCGACTCGGATAGTGGGATTTGCGTTCTTTGGCAGGATCCGACGTATGTTTCAATTGATTCTCTCCACCTCAGCGATGCTCGAGTCGGAGTCTACTTCAGCACGGTTTCTCAGGTTCTGAATGGAGAAGGAAACCTGTTCTCCAATCAAGGGGTGCATGTTTTGGACTGCGTCTTTGAAAGCATAAAGGATACGCCGGTTTCGTATGTCGCTGACTAAATAAGAATCTACCAGAGGCGTATTCGGTGTGTGAATCTTCTACTTCGATGAGGTGTTTGCTTTTATTTGTTGCACTGGGATGCTGTCTTGTGACGCCTCAAAAGGCTAGTTCGAACGGCGAGTCTTTAGGAAGTGTTCAGTATTACTTCAGTTCGAGCGAAGGGGATGACGATAACTCGGGCATAAGCCCAGACCAGGCGTGGCGGAGTTTTAAAAATTTGCTGGGAATGGAGCTCTCTCCGGGGACGCATCTGTACTTGAAACGTGGTGACGTTTGGGTGAATGCTAAACTTGAGCTTAGAGGCAAGGGAACGTCGGAAGCTCCCATACGGTTGTCTGCATATGGAAAAGGGGCTCACCCTAAGATCACGGGGATAAACCTGACAGATCAGGCCTGTGTTGTCTGGAATAACCCTTCGCATGTGAGGATCGATTCGTTGCACTGCGAAGATGCGAAGATCGGCATCTATCTTCGTTTCACGGGTGGATCAGTGGATGGCACGGGCGACATGTATAACAATCAGGATGTGCATATCACCAATTGCTACTTTGAGAACATGGATGAGAACTGGGGTGATGAAAACGGCGTGATATCTGTCATGGATCCCTGGGAGATGTCTTGGGGCGCGGGGATTTGGCTAGGGGGCTCGATTCCGGCAATCCCGCCTCCTCATGGGTATTCGCCTTCCGAACGGTCTTTGATTTTGAATGACTTTTCCGTAACTCATTGTGGTTTCAAGAATGTGAATACCGGCTTGGGGAATGGCTTTTATCACCCGCGTCCGTACCGCAGTCGATTCACGAATTTCCGTTTTGAGGACTCTTGGGTGACGGGGTGTGTGAATGGATCGTTCGCTCTGTTCTTCGTAGATGGAGGTCATGCCAAGCGTATCGATACTTGGGTTGGTGGTGACGATCAGTATTCGTCGGGCACGACTGGCGGTTTTGTTCAGGACTGCAAAAACTTCCTAATCGAGGATTGTGAGTTCGGTGGTAACATCCGGCCGGGAATCAGTCATGATGGAGTAGGCTTCGATATCGAAGGGCACTGCGAAAACGTGACGGTTAGGGATTGCGTGATTCATGATAACGACGGCGGTGGTCTGCTTGTTTTGAATACGGGTGGCTGGAATGAGGGACTCGTGCTCGAGCGACTCACCTTTTGGAATAACTGTCGGAATACGAAGTCCTCCCCGGAAATGCATGTCACTGACAATGCCGAGTTGAGATATGCGGGTGGGGCTTGGAATCCTGATATTTATGGGAGCCTAAGCAATATTGGCATCTACCGAGGAGAGGATGTCGGGGATGGTGTGCCTGGTATTTACGATGTGGAAGCTAATTGGCTGAACGACTTTTCTCCGAATGAGGTGCGTAGCGGAAAGACTTGGTCGGATGTGAAGGATCGACCGACATCTTGGAGCTTTGACTCAACGCTTGAAGGATGGGGGAACTCGCAGCAGTGGGATGGTTTGGGCGTCGAAGACGGTGCGATCGTGGGGCGCTCGAGTGGCCTTGATCCGTATATCGAAAGTCCGGATACGTGGGTGAATGCTAGGGAAGTGCGCACTGTTAAGGTGAGCATGAGCTCGACGAAAGGTAAGGCAGCTCTGATTTTCTTTCAGACGGAAGTGGAGCCTTGGTTTTCGGGCGAGAAAGCGGTGGCTTTTGAAGTAATCGACGATGGGCAGGTTCGTGAGTACGCCGTGGATATGGGGTCTATCGAGACCTATCGGGGAGTCATTACCAAATGGCGTATTGATCCCTCGATTGAACAGGGGGCTGATTTTAAGATCGATGCTTTTGCTACGAGTAGCCTTCCCTATTTGGCGGGGGCAAGCTTGGTTTCAACGAGAAGTCTCGATGTGAAGTACAATCAGGCGATGCTTTTAACGGGTGGTGTCATGGATCCACGAAACTATCGGATCGATGGTGAGGGGCGTGGAAATCTATCCGTGCATCCTGACAGTGTTACAAAGCTCACAGCCGAAGGCGATGTGGTGTATCGCTTGGATTGGAGCGTAGGGGAGTTGGCTGACACAGGAGGATTGGAGGTGCTAGTCGATGGAGTCGCGGATCCGCGTGAAGGTGTCGCCTCAAGTGATGTGGGCTTGCCGGCCGACCGAGACGGAGACGGGATGCCGAGTCTATGGGAGCTAGCTAATGGGTTGAACTTGCTTGATCCATCGGATGCTGGCTTGGACTCAGATGGGGATGGAATATCCAATATCGATGAGTACTTGATCCGATCGGATCCCCAGGACCCGAATACGAATGCCGTGGACTATTACATAAGTTCAAGTGGTGGAGATGACTCGAATCGAGGCACGGCCCCGGACCAGCCCTGGCGGAGTTTTTCGAATTTGCTTGAACGAAAACTGTTTCCGGGAAGTACGGTGTATTTGAAGCGTGGTGACGTTTGGGAAAATGCTAAACTAGAGCTGATTGGAAAGGGGACGGCAGACGCTCCGATCCGTTTGACGGCATATGGTGAAGGGGGCCCACCGATGATTACAGGTATTAATCTCACCGACCAAGCCTGTGTGGTGTGGAACAACCCTTCCCACGTGAGAATCGATTCGCTGCATTGTCAGGATGCTAAGGTCGGAATCTTTCTCAGGTTCGCAGGTGGCAACATAGA
>NZ_JAENIL010000117.1 GCF_016595505.1 Pelagicoccus mobilis
AGCACCGCGCTACTCTTTCTAGCGTCATGGAACTCACTGATATCGTAATCAAATCGATCTACGCGATTGTCGTCGTGAGCGTGCTGATGGGCTTTTGCTCCTACGCAGTTCTCGCGGAGCGCAAGATTTCCAGTTGGATTCAAGGTCGTGTTGGCCCGAACCGTACGACGCTTCCGATCATCGGATCGATCCCGTACATCGGCCGCTTCCTTACTCGCCTCGGCGTTTTCCAGCCAGCGGCGGATGGTCTGAAGTTCCTCTTCAAGGAAGACGTTACTCCCGACCACGTTAACAAGTTCTACTTCATAATGGCGCCGGTCCTTTCCTTGGTGCCGGCCCTCACGACGGTTGTTGTTGTTCCTTTCGGTTATTTCGAAAACGCAGCAGGTGAAGTGGTCAACTTGGTTCTCGCTGACCTCAACGTGGCGATGCTCTTCCTCTTGGCGATTTCATCGCTTGGAGTGTACGGCGTTGTTCTCGGTGGTTGGGCTTCAAACTCCAAGTATCCATTCCTTGGTGGCATTCGTGCTTCGGCTCAGATGATCTCTTACGAGCTCGCGATGGGTATCTCTATCCTACCGGTTTTCATGTGGATGAATGCTCCTGGTACCGAAGGTTCACTCAGTTTCGTTGACGTCGTGAACGCGCAGGGTGGGGCACTTTGGAACGCGATGTGGATGCCAGGTTCATTCATCATCTTCGTTGTTTGTATTTTCGCAGAAACCAACCGTCTGCCATTCGATATGGCGGAATCCGAAACCGAACTCGTCAGTGGTTTCCACACTGAGTACAGCTCCTTCAAGTTCGGTCTCTTCTTCGTGGGTGAATACGCTCACATGCTCGTTGGTTCTGCAGTGGTCGCGATCCTCTTCCTTGGAGGCTGGCATCCGCTTCCGTTCATGACTTGGGCGGACCTCGGAGTTCACGGCTGGCTGGCTGGCGTATTCTCGGTCGCTACCATGATCGGAAAGCTCTGCGGCTTCATGTTCTTCTTCATGTGGATTCGCTGGACGCTTCCACGTTTCCGCTACGACCAGGTAATGAAGCTCGGTTGGCAAATGTTGCTGCCGCTCTCCATCGCGAACCTGTTCATCTACGTCTTCTTAATCTATTTCATCGAGCGTCCATAGGACGCAGGTTGTTAGGAGTTTAGTCTATAGCTATTTAGGAAAAGAAATCATGCACTGCCTAGCCTCCCTCCAGCCTAAACACCTACAGTCTTAAAACCTACATAAGCCATGGCTATCGTAGTTAAGAGAAAACCACTCACCCTTTTAGAAAAGCTCTACATTCCTGAGATCGCTCGCGGTCTCATGGTCACCTTCCGCCGCATGTTCTTCGGTGAAACGGTGACCATGGAGTACCCAGAGCAACGCCCACCAATCCCTGCTGGCTACCGCGGAGTACCGACCTTGGTCAAAGATCCCGAAGGTCGCGAGAAGTGTGTATCCTGCCAGCTGTGCGAGTTCGTTTGCCCGCCAAAGGCAATCCGCATCCAGCCAGGTGAAATCTCAGAAGACAGCGAGTACGCGCACGTCGAGAAGGGACCAAAGGAGTTCGATATCGACATGCTCCGTTGTATCTACTGCGGCATGTGCCAAGAGGTTTGCCCGGAAGAGGCGATCTGGTTGCAGAACCAGTATTCGATGTCTGGTTACAGCCGTGCCGAGATGGTCAATAACAAGGCAAAGCTTTACGAACTCGGGGGCACGCTCCCCGACGAACACTTCAAGTGGAACAAGAAGAAGGAAGCGGCCGAGAATGGCGGCGGCCACCACTGATTCTTTTAGGTTATTAGACTATAGGTTTTAGGATAATAGGTTTAATGAATGAAAAGGTTAAAAATATGAGCGTCCCGAGCTCTGCTGAATCAAGCCTTCAGCCTACAACCTAACCACCTTTTTCCCTCTCCCATGACTGACATCTTTTTCTACATCTTTGCAGCTCTCACGCTTGGTAGCGCTCTTTGTGTTACTTTGGCGAAGAGCCCGGTCAACGCGGCGATGTTCCTCATCACAACCTTTATTGGCATGGCGTCGCTCTTCGTACTGCTGGAAGCCTACTTCCTCGCGGTGATCCAGATCCTCGTCTACGCTGGAGCGGTTGTGGTCCTCTTCCTCTTCATCATCATGCTTCTTGATGTGGGCGAAGAAAAGCGAGTGCGTACCAAGCTCGTTACCTGGATCGCCAGTTTTGTTGGCTTAGCCCTCCTGATCGTCGGAGTTGTCGGCATTACTTCTAGCGACAACATCCAGACTCAAGCGGAAGCGCTTCCCGAAGCGGCTGGCGCGACTCTCAAGAATTTCGGCTACGAACTTTTCACCACTTACCAACTGCCCATGCAGGTAACTGGCTTCCTTCTCCTGATCGCCATGATCGGTGTCATCGTGCTCAGCAAGCGCGTGAAGACAGACTAGCCCTCCCGTAACTCCTCTTTCTCAAGAAAAACTCCTTTCCACAAACGATGACCGTCGGACTTGAACAATACATAGCGGTGAGCGCTCTGCTATTCGCCATTGGTTTCTTTGGCGTGCTGCGGCGCAAGAACACGCTCGTCATCTACATGTGCCTCGAGCTCATGCTCAACGCCTGCAACCTCGGCTTGATCGCTTTCTCCCGTTTCCACGGAGGCATGAGCGGCTCGGTCTTCGTCTTCTTCATCATCACGGTGGCGGCGGCGGAAGTCGCGGTCGGACTCGCGATCATCGTGGCACTTTTCCGCAAGCGCCAGACGGTCCAGGTGCCAGAACTCAACGCTCTGAAGAACTAGCTTACCGATGAATCCTGCAATTTACGCATACGCGCTCCTCGCGTTTCCTCTGATTTCGGCGGCAGCTATCGCCTTCGGCATGCGTCGCAACGGTGCTCTCGCTTCGGGCGTCTCGGTTGGCGCTGCAGCTCTTATCCTCGCCACCGCGGGTCATATTATTTTCCGCCTCGATAACTTCGAGGAATCCGTGAACTGGATACAGCTCGGACCGTTGTCGCTCGACTTCGGATTTCTCATCGACGACCTCGCGAAGCTCATGCTCTTCGTCGTAGCGTTCGTTGGTTTTCTCGTTCACGTATTCAGCCTCGGATACATGAAGGACGATCCGAACAAGGCGCGTTTCTTCGGCGGTCTTTCAATCTTCATGTTCTCCATGCTTGGCCTCGTGATGGCCAACAGCTTGGTGACACTCTTCATCTTCTGGGAGCTCGTCGGTTTCAGCTCCTACATGCTGATTGGCTTCTACCTCGACAAGCCAAGTGCTGCAGCGGCGTCGAAGAAGGCGTTTATCGCTAACCGCGTAGGTGACTTCGGCTTCCTTCTCGGTATCGCGTTCGCCATCGCTCTCTTCGGTACAGTTAGCCTCACCGAGATGCGTGAAGCAGTTGTATCCGGTGAAGTTGTCGTTGGTACTGCAACCCTCGGTCTTCTGCTCTTTTGCGGAACCGTTGGTAAGTCCGGTCAGATTCCGTTGCACGTGTGGCTTCCAGACGCGATGGAGGGTCCGACTCCAGTTTCCGCTCTCATCCACGCGGCGACCATGGTTGCTGCGGGTGTCTTCCTGCTCTGCCGTACTGGTTTCCTCATGACAGCCGATGCCTTGACCGTGATCATGTGGGTAGGCGTTGCGACAGCGATCTTTGCCGGTCTCACCGCGATCGCCCAACGCGACATCAAGAAGATCCTCGCTTACTCCACCGTTTCCCAACTCGGTTACATGGTAGCGGCTTTCGGTCTCGGAAGTCTCATTGCTCTTGATGAAAACGGCGGAAATGCAGCGAGTGCAGTGATCACCGGTGGTGTTGCTGCTGCGATGTTCCACTTAACCACGCACGCTTTCTTCAAGGCTCTGCTCTTCCTAGGTTCCGGTTCCATCATCCACGCCTGCCACCACGAGCAAGACATCTTCAAGATGGGTGGTTTGATGAAGAAGATGCCGATTACCTTCATCTGCTTCACCCTCGGTCTAGCAGCTTTGATTGGTACGCCATTCATCACAGCCGGTTTCTACTCGAAGGATGCGATTCTCGCACTGGCGTATGAGCAAAACACAACTGTGTTCTACCTTTTGGTCTTTGGCGCCTTCCTCACTACTTTCTACATGATCCGCCTTTGGAAGATCGTCTTCCTCGGTAAGGCGAATTCAGACAATGCAGACCACGCTCACGAGAACGGTCTCGTGATGACTGTGCCGCTCATGCTTCTCGCGGTGCTTTCAGTGATCGGTGGTTTCGCAGCGGTCTATCCGGCAGCGATGGCTCCACTCGTTGAAATGGGAGACGCGATCGCTCACGGCGAACACCATACAACGGTCGCTACCTTCGGTGGTGCCGCTTGGTTGATCGGCCTCGCTCTCGCTTGGGTACTCTATGGTGCTGGCGCGAAGGAAGATCGCTTCGGTGGTCCAATTTACGCGGTGCTGCAGAAGAAGTTCTTCTTCGACGATGCTTACGATTACTACGTGGCGAAGATCCAGCAGCGTATTGCTCTGACGATTCACTTCGCCGAGCAGATCGCTCTCTCGGGTTTGATCATCCGCGGTGCAGCAGGCGTCGCTGGCTTGATCGGTATCGGTCTCAAGGCGCTGCACATCGGTAGCCTTCATCAATACGTTTACTGGTTTGTCGCCGGTCTCGCGCTCTTCTGGTTCTTCGCTGGGTAGCCGGACGTATTAAATTTGTATCTATTTTTTAACCACAGATGACGCAGATAACACAGATCTCGAACGTAGCGCGGTGC
>NZ_JAENIL010000118.1 GCF_016595505.1 Pelagicoccus mobilis
TCCCCCCTCCCACCCAAAGACTTGCGCTAAATCCCCTCCATCCTTTAAACCACCCTCGTCCCGCTTTTTTCCTACCTAAGCCTTTTCCTATGAGCTCCCTAATCGCAGTCGTAGACGACGATCCCACAGTCAGCCGCAGCCTCAAGCGCCTCCTCATGGCCCACGGCTACGAAGCCGAATGCTTCGAGTCCGCCGCCAAATTCCTAGAAAGCATCAAGCGCCCCGACTGCATCCTGCTCGATATCAACATGCCGGAAATGAGCGGCCTCGAGCTCCAGCTCGAACTCAAGCTCGGCAAGATCAACACCCCCATCGTCTTCCTCACCGGCAGCGGCAAGATCCCCGACAGCGTCCAAGCCATTAAAGCAGGCGCCGTCGACTTCCTCCAAAAGCCCTTCGAAGAAGACGCCCTCATCGAAGCCCTCGAACGAGCCCTCGAAGCAGGCCGCAAACTCACCGAATCCGAGGAGCAAACCTCCCGCACCCGACGCAAGCTCCACGAACTCACCGAAAAAGAGTACGAAGTGCTCACCCACGTCATCACCGGAGTCCCAAACAAAGCCATCGCCGAAGCCCTCGGCTCCTCCGAAAAGACCGTCAAAGTCCACCGCGGACGCATCATGAAGAAGATCGGAGTCACCTCCATCGTCGAACTCGTCCGCTTCGCCGATAGCGCCGGCGTCAAAGCCGCCCAAGCAAGCGACTAAAACGCGAGCCGCGCCTCCCCAACGCTCGCCAACCCGCTAGCGCCCCTATGCCAGAATCCCCCGAAAACTCGGCAGCCGCGAATTCGCTCCAGCAGCAGCCCGACCACCTCAAAGTCGGCAAAGCCATCCTAGCCGTACTCGAAAGCTCGAACGACCTCGTCTACCAGATCACCATCGATCCCCCCATCTCGCTCGACGCCCCCGCCGACGAACAGCTGCGCTCCCTCGTCTACGACTCCCGCTTCACCTACGCCAACGAAGCCATCGCACAAACCTACGGCTTCGAAAAAGCCGAAGACATGCTAGGACTCGAGCTCATCGAGGTCATGCCCCTCGACTACCCAAGCACCCTGCCCACCCTGCGAAAAGTCGTAGAGCTCAACTACAAGACCACCCACCTCGAAAGCATCGAAAGAGCCCTAGACGGCAGCAAAAAAATCTTCGACAACAGCTTCACCGGAGTCGCCCAAGACGGAAAGCTCCACTCCATCGTAGGCATCACGCACGACGTCACCGCCTACCGCCAAGAACAAAACCAGGAGCGACTCCGCCTCGCCGCCCTCGACGCCACCAGCGAAGCCTGCGTCATCGTCGACGCCCAGCAAACCGAGCAGCCAACCATCTACGTAAACGAAAGCTTCACCAAGCTCACCGGATACAGCTTCTCAGACATCGCAGGCCAAAACCCACGCTTCATGCAAGGCCCCGAGACCGATCCGCACACCGCCGATCAAATCAGCCAAGCCGTACGCCAGAGCAAAAAGATCAAGACCGAGATCCTAAACTACCGCAAAGACGGCACCCCCTTCTGGAATACCCTCTCCATCTCCCCCGTAAAAGACGAGTCCGGCGCCACCACCCACTTCGTCTGCATCATGAGCGACGCCACCGAGCAACGCTCCGCCCAACGCGCCCTCCTCCAAAAAGCCAAGATACTCGAAGCCTCCCACGACTGCATCATCTCCACCGACATGCACTGGCGGATCAACAGCTGGAACGCCCAAGCCGAAGAAGTCTACGGCTACCGCGAAAACGAAACCATCGGAGCCAGCATCGAACTCATAATCCCCCCCGCAGAACTCAAAGCCATCCAGTCCGCCCTCGAGAAACGGACCAGCCCCAACGCCTCCGTCCACTTCTCAATCGCCAACCACCGCAAGTCGCAAGAAGAGCTCTTCGTCGATACCCGCGTCAGCCTCGAATGCGGCCAGCACGACACCCCGCTCGGCTACATCATCTGCAGCCGAGACATCACCGACAAGATCCAGTCCGAGAAAAACATCCACTCCCTCAAGTCCGACCTCGCCCACTTCGCCCGCGTCTCCATCTTCAACGAGCTCTCCAGCTCCCTCGCCCACGAGCTCAACCAGCCCCTCGCCGCAAACATGGGCAACGCGCAAGCCGCCCTCCGCATGCTCGAAAACGGCAACGCCGACCTCGACGAGATCAAAGAGATCCTCGCCGACATCGTAGCCGACAACCGACGTGCCGGATCCATCGTCAGCCGCCTACGCTCCATGATGAAAAAGAAATTCCCCGACCACGAGGAATTCTCCCTCAACGAACTCATCCAAGACACCCTCGCCCTCACAAAAAGCGACCTCATCATCAAGCAAACCCAACTCACCCTCGAGCTCCAAGACGACCTGCCCACCGCATTCGGCGACAAGGTCCAAATCCAGCAAGTCATTCTCAACCTCGTCAAAAACGCCACCGAAGCCCCCCTCCCAGACTCCAACGGCATCGCCCAAATCAAGATCAGCACCCGGACCAAGCCCGACTCCACTCTAGTCTGCGAAGTTTCCGACTCCGGCCCCGGCATCGCCGAAGAAAAGCTCGAGCAAATATTCAAAGCCTTCTTCACCACCAAAGAAGACGGCATGGGCATGGGGCTACGCATCTGCAAATCCATCATCGAAGACCACGGAGGCGCCATCACCGCCACCAACCACCCCCAAGGCGGCAGCCTCTTCACCTTCGAACTCCCCCCAGCCCACACCTAATTCCCCTGCAGAGCCTATCGGCGCCCACTTACCCTTCGATATAATCTTCATCATCATCTTAATCTTCATCATCATCTAAAAACCCAAACTCCAGCCCAAGAACACCGCTCTCCGAGCGAGAAGTAGAAGCGGATGAAGAAGAAGACGAAGAGCCTTTTAAGCGCTTAAGTTGACGCCAATGTGCAGCACCGCTCGCTCGCAGCAAGCCGCCCCCGTCACCCGCATAAGACCAAAGTCCCATATCCAAAAACGAGGGGCTCGTGCATAATCCCCGCATCTTAAGAATTTCCCCCTCCCGTGACCGACTCAGACCAACAGTCAAAAAACACCAAGCCCATCGCCATCATCGATGACGACCTCTCGTATTCCAGAGCAACGGAGCGACTCCTCAAAGTCTTCGGCTACAACGTAGTCTGCTTCCCCTCCGCCGTCGACTTCCTCGCCCACCAGGACCATCCCGAGTACCAGTGCCTGCTCACCGACATGCACATGCCACAAATGACCGGCTACGACTTCCTGCAAAAAATCAGGGCAGACGGGAACAAAACCCCCTTCATTTTCATCACAGCTCACAAGATGAGCGAAAGCCAACTCACACTCGCCCAAGGCTTTATTCCCAAGCCCTACGAGGCGGAAAAACTCATCAAAGCAATCGAAACCATCTGCCAATAATGCGCGCCAAAACCATCCAGACTCTCATCTCCGGACTCCTGCTCCTCGCTCTCGGCCTCCTCACAGGCTGCCAGACAGGACCCAAAATTTCCGACGAGCTCAATCCAGACACCGACTTCAGCGCCTTCCAAAGCTTCGCCCTGCTGCCCCTGCCCAAAGACATACCAGGGGCCGATCCCGGCGCCATCCTACGCTACGGCAAAGCCGCCCAAGACGGCCTCCGCGACGCCCTCACCGGCAAAGGCTACACCGAAGCAGAACTCGCCCAAGCCGACATCGCCGTCCACCTGAAGGCCAGCCTCGTCCCCAAAATCGAAATCACCGACTGGGGCTACGACTACGGCTACTACGGCCGCCGCGGCTACTGGGGACGCGGATACCCTTACAGCATGGGCCGCGACATCGACGTCGACTCCTACGACGAAGGCACCATCGTCATCGAGCTCTTCGACAACAAGACCAAGCAACTCGTCTGGGTCGGCTGGGCCACCGGCCGCAAGAAAAGCAAGCCCATGGAGCAAGCAGATCTCAAAGCCCTCATCGCCGAGATCATCACCACCCTCCCCGGCAACCAATAGCCAAAACCCAATTTCCACTCCCAAGGGCGGTCTCACCAAGAGACCGCCCTTTTCGCATCCCCAGGTGGGAGCGTGCTCGTCACGCGATTCCCCTCCCAGCACCCCCGTTGGAGTTCCCGCTTCAGCGGGTCCCCACAAAAAACAAGCCCAACCCCTCCACAAAAACCGGACCCATCGGTGGTCCCCAACAACACTGCAAAATCCCTCCGTGTCCTTCGTGCACTTCGTGGAAAAAAACAACTCCCCGATCAGCCCTCGCCGCAAAGCTCCCCGTCACCCGCATAAGACCAAAGTCCCATATCCAATTATCCAACCCCATGATACAGTGTATCCAGATTCAGAAACAAAGAGGCGGACACGCCACCAACCGAATCGCACAATTTCAAGTTTCATAATTCAGGGTTATATATAGGGGTAGTTAAAACGGCGGTCTCACAGAGACCGCCGTTTATTTTTCAATAGCATAAGGTAGCGGCCGTTGTCCCCAACGGCCACATACACAACCTCATCCCACGATAGGGCCATCACTCGCCACCCCGAATCTCAACGCAAAGTCAGGTCCCCAAAAATCCAATACGACCAAAGTCCTATATCCCCCTTTTCCCGATTAGCGTATAGTTCCAAACAACAAGAGAACAAATCTCTAACACACACAAAAAAAGGAACACTCACATTTATATAAAACAAACAAGCCAATACTAAAAATGAACGTACTAAAAAAGCATAAGAAGACTCTCCTCAAA
>NZ_JAENIL010000119.1 GCF_016595505.1 Pelagicoccus mobilis
TCTTGTTCCTGAAGGTTACCAAGGATCACTGTCAGACGCGATTTCTGACTTTTACAAAGAATACATCTCACCCGGTCTTGATCCGGCAAAGATTAACGATGCCAGTTCCTCCAGTGAAGACTACGGAAACTATGATTCTGGATACAGTGATTTCGGAGGTGGCGATAGTGATTAAAGAAGAGCTTAACAAGACGGTCGATACAACGGCGGCAAACGCTCGCCTCTTTCACATCGACCATTCGAAATCAACCAACTCAGACGTGGATGCGATGACCGAAGCCGCCGTCGTATCACCTTAGCGTTGGCAAAAAATAGATGGGACTAGAAAGCGTAGAACTAGTGATGGCATACGAGGAGGAATTCAACATAAGAATCCCCGAGAAAGAGGCAGAGCTAATGCTTACGCCACGACTTGCTGCCGAGGGAATCGTAAAACTCCTAAGATTAGAAAACCGACCTATCGAAAGAGAAAAAATAGACGAATCGATAAAGAGATTAACTATCGACATCCTGAATTTGGATAAGCGTATTTATCATGTGGATGCAAAGTACGTGGAAGATTTTGGAATTGGATGAGAAATGAAAAACTATGCCAACCAGGCAGCCCACACAATGTCGGCAAACGCTCGCCCCTTTCGTCACGACCGTATGAAAATCAGCATCACAACTAATGGAACCTCAACCGAAGCCGACATCGTGTGGCTTTGACGTTATACAAAAAATGATCTCTCGTTCTGACGTCCCAGACATATTCAACATCTTTCACGATGGAACGATGACCGATGTGCATACACGAGAAGGCACATGCACGTTCAAGGTTCAGATTCCATACCTAGCGAACCGAATCAAAAAGGATCACACCTTCTTCAGAGTTTCACTGGAAAACGCTAGCATCCTCAAATTCCTTGGTTGGCCGCGAAAATTCGAAAGAAAAGAAAAAGAAGCGATTTTCAGTTTCGATGAGATATTCTCTACGAACCTAGAAATATTGGAGTCGAACGAAAAAGCAGAATCCTTCGAAGTAATATGCAACATTGCAGACCTCGATAGCGACTTCTGTGGAGGCGAGCTTCACTTAAACTGCTCACAAGCAATTGTCTTGGACGAAGATGGGAGAGAATGGACTATTGATGACTTAGATATTCTTTGTAAAGAGTACTGGAACGAATGGAGTAAAAAGAATGAAAGAGTATAACCAGTCGTGCCATACAACTCCGGCCAGCGCTCCGCGCTAGCCTCCGCGTATGCACTCGACGTTCTGTAAATAACATGAATCCAGACGACCAAATGAAAGAAGCTCGAAGGCTTGGCGACAAAACCAAAAAGCCATTCAAGATTTCCGGAGAAAAAATCGAACGGAAGATCGAAGGAACTGAAGGCTGCTTCGCTACGGATCGCATCCTGATAGATGGCATGCGAATTGGATACATGTATAAGGAAGAAAAAGATTTCGATTCCGACAGTGGCTGGCGTTTTATGGCTGGGGACGAAACAGATGAGTACCTCGATGATCAGTGGAACTCTGGCATCTACACAGTAAACACCATCTGCAACTATGATGAAGAAATCATCCAGCACCTTGGTGCTCCTGTAGGTTCCAGCTTTGCTTTGGATCCAAAGACTGGAAAACTAATAGAACTAAAAGAATGAATACAGAACAAGTCGACGCTCACAATTCCGATAGGCTCCGCCTATCTCCATCGTGAGGTCTCGGCGTTCGGTAAAAATAGATGCCTTCAAAAAAGAGATTAACTAGCGTTGCCCAAAGCACGGCTCATCACGCGATGAGCGGTCTTTGCTATGTCTCACAGCACCTCAGCAAGGCATGCCGTAAAGAAGGAAAGAATGGATACGTTATAGATCTACTCGAATCCAACCCCTGTCCGGACGAATTCAGAACTATCGAGCCACTTAGACTTTCGCTCGGAGCACTAAAAGACAAGTTGAAGGACATCCTAGTATCCGAAGGTTATTCTGAGTTCGAAGAAATCAAAGAAGCATTTATTCGATTTGGATTCACCGATCCCAAGAGCGATTGGGCGACTTTCTGTGTAGTCGGCCTGAAAGATACTGAAGGAGTCTTCGTTCAGAAGTCTGTTGATCAGACAGGAAAAACAACGAAGCTAATAGAACATACCACCGAACAAGTCGGTGGTCACAACTCCGGGGGCTGCGCCCCCTCCGCGTGACACCTCGGCGTTCTGAATGAATGAAAAGAAGACTAAAAAAGGTACTCGTTGATCAGGACCAAATGATGTCGATCCGGTTGGATGAAGCGACGGGTGACATGTTTGCCACAGTCCTTTGTGGTGGCATAGCAATGTACGGCGTTCACGTGCAGATCCCAGAAGAAGAAAAACACAGAATCGAAGACGATGGTTATCGCGATTGGCTAGGGGCAAAGGTCAGAAAGCAAAGAGATCAAATAAAAGATCGGATTGTTGAACTAAACGCATCAGAAATTGAAGATTACTAATAAGTCAGAACAAGGCAGTCGAGGCAATGCCGACAAACGCTCGCCTTTTTTGTCACGACCCCATGGATACTAACCTCAACAGACTTGGAACCTCAGCCGAAGTCGGCATCGCCTCACTTTGACGTTATACAAAAATGAGATTCTCCGAAGATGCGATTCCAGCAGCTGTATTCGTCTTTGAAAGGGCGAACGGGAATGAGCTATGTCCACACGAGATCGAAGAAATAGAAAAGCACGGCTTCGAAACGATTGACCACGAATTGCTGGTCAAATGTCTCAGAGCAGAATTAGAGAGAGAAAGAAATGTACCAGATTCTAGATACAGAAACGCATGCTACTGGGCTCTTGGGAAGCGATTCGACAGTGGCTTGCTACCCTTCTTTCGAAATTCTCTGAAAAAAGAACTGAAGAGAGATATGGAATCAAGCTACCAGATCATGATCGCACTAGAAAACTTAGATGAAGAGATTTTCTCTAGGGAGTCAGTTTCCATCACTGATTACGACGAAAACAGAATGGATGCAGAAAGGTATCTAAGAAGAGTATAACCAGTCGTAGCAGGCAACGAGCGCAAGCGCTCGCCGCCTGTACTCGGCGATATGCAGATAAAATGAGCTTACCATTTTCAGTCGCAAACAATTGGACAGATCATCCGGAGCTAAAGAAACCGGTGTCATGGAAAACTGGCGACGGGAATGACCACATCGAATTCGAGGCAAACGAAGAAAAGAAACGATGGAAGATTAGATTGAATGATTTTCCAGACGAACCACTTTACACTTTGATCATCGAACAGAAAGAGATTATCCATTTCGATGATTGGCCCGATTTTTGGGTTCGACCCGATTTCCCAGAATGAACCTAAAACCAAAACAGATGAAGCATATCAAGGCGCAGCTCACAACGTGCGCAAGCGCACGCCGTGAGTGCTAGTCGTTGTAGAAGAAATGAATAAAGAAGCCAGAGTTCGAGATTTCGCTACGCAGTTCTTCAATCGGATGTGTGAGTGGGAGACCAACTGCTCGGAAAGGTTGGAATTGGTCGATGCTGGCGATCTCACGAGCGACGAAGCTTGGAACCTCATTCGAGTCGAAGCCAATGAGATAAGAGAACAGTTTTGCACCGAAGGAGACAGTGAACTCACAGGAGACGCCTTCTCGAATTTCCCACGCTACGACATAGAAAAGATCGAAGAAATCATCGAGGAATCTGAGGGCGTGTACCGTTTGGTAACTACACGTTTTCTACCCCAAAGATTGAACGAAAAATATCGATACCTCATCAAGGTCTACGAAGACGAATCACTTCGATTTGCGAGTCGTGAATACTACGCTAAGTTTGAGGACACTTGGGAGGTACATCACTACTAGTGAAGAAAGAATACTACAACCAGGCGTGCCAGGCAACGAGCGCAAGCGCTCGCCGCCTGCACTAGTCGTTCGGAAGAAATAAATGAACCAGCTTAAACCATCATCATACCACAAACGAGTGGCGGCGTTTGTGATCAACTTTGTGATTGGTGGCTTCTTGAT
>NZ_JAENIL010000011.1 GCF_016595505.1 Pelagicoccus mobilis
CACGCTCCCACTGCGTCTAAACTCTTGTTTTCGAAAACAGAATTACCCAGCTTACTATCATGATTCGCTTCTCAGGTTATGTCGTCACTCTCTTCTTCGCGCTTGTGGCATTCGTCGCATCGCTCAATGCCCAGTCTTCGAACCTTCAGTACCAGGTGGCCAACATGGTGGAGGACCAGCGTTTGATGATGGAGCAGATGAGAGGCTTGCTCGCGGAGATGGACGAGATGCGCCGCGAAAACGCTCGTCTACGTGCGTTGGTCGAGGATTTCGAATCCGATGCTCGCCGCCAATCCGGCAATTATGCAACCGTCGCTCAGGTGAACGAGTTGGTTCGCAAGACAGTCGCTTCGCTCGAGGCGCGAGACGAGGTGGTGCAAAAGGAAGTGACCGCGATGGTGAATCGCGAGTTGTCGAAGTTCGCCAAGGAGGTGCAGAAGTCGTTGGGCAGTATCACTGCGGCGCCGAAGATTGATAAGAATGTGAAGACGGTGTTCGACACGTCTGGGGTTCCCGAGAACGGAATCCCCTACACGGTCCAGCCGGGCGAGAGCATCTCGAGTATTGCCAAAAAGCTAAATTCCCGTCCGGATTGGATCCAAAACATCAACAAGATCTCCGACCCGCGTCTCCTCCAGGTCGGGCAAACGATTTTCGTTCCTCAAGAATAAGAACTTCATCCACACCACATGGCGAAAGCGAAACCCCGTTTGGGTAAAGGGCTAGCCGGCCTCATTTCCGGCAACACAGCAAAAAAGTCGGCCTCCCCAGCCGCGAAGAAAGCTGCTCCGGCGAAGAAGGCGGTTGCGAAAAAAGCGGCTGCGAAAGCGAAGCCGAGCGCTGAAGAGGCAGTGGGCAATCCTAGCTTCTTGGAACTCCCTGTTTCTAAGGTTCAGCCTAACCCGTTTCAGCCTCGACGCGAGTTCGAGGAAAGCCAGCTGCACGATTTGGCGGAGAGCATCCGCAGCGAGGGGCTGATCCAGCCGATCGTGGTCCGCGAGGTGGACGGGCGTTATCAGCTGATCGCTGGCGAGCGTCGTTGGCGCGCGTTTAAGCATCTCAAGCTAGGCAAGATTCCGGCCCGCATCATCAAGGCGGGCGATTCGTCGTCGGCTTCGATGGCCTTGATCGAGAACTTGCAGCGCGAGAACCTCAACCCGATCGAAGAGTCGATGGGTTTCGCGAGTCTGCTGCGGGACTTCGACCTGACTCAGGAGCAGGTGGCTGAACGCGTGGGCAAGGGGCGTGCGACGATTGCAAATTCGCTTCGCTTGCTGACGCTTCCGGAGGAAGTGCGCGGTTATCTTTCCACGGGTTTGCTCTCGACGGGGCACGCGAAGGTGTTGCTCGGTTTGGAAGCGAAGCCCGAGCAAACGCTCATCGCGCGCCGCATTATAGAAGAGGGGGTCAGTGTTCGCGGGACTGAGAGCTTGATCGACTCGATGAAGCGTTCCGGCAAGGGCAAGCAAAGCAGCGGGCGAGCTGTTTCGCCGGCGGAGGCGGCGGCCATCGAGGACATCGAGAAGCGGATGGTCACTTTTCTGAACGCGAAGGTAGCTCTCAAGCACGCTCCCAAGAAGGGGAAGATCGTGATCGAGTACACGGGTAACGACGACCTGCAACGGATCTTGGAGAAGATAGGGCTCGAAGAGGGGTAATGGTAGGGCGTGACCGCCGGGCACGCCAAACCGCAGGTTACGATCCGCTCAGTCCGCCCGGCGGTCGGACCCTACCTTTCGACTCGCTCGTTTCCGTCCTTGACAAGGCAAATTCCTTTTTCGACTGTCCTCGGCTCTAATTATGGATTTTCTCAACGGCTTTCTAACTGTAGTACTCGTCCTTCTGTCGCTTTTCATGATCCTTTTGGTCCTGATGCAGCGCGGCAACGCGAATGGCGGCCTTGGTGCTGCGATGGGTGGCGGCATGGCTGAATCGGCCTTGGGCGCGGAGACAACCAGCGTGCTCTCCAAGTGGACCCGTAACACCGCTATCGTTTTCTTCGTTCTGACTTTTGGCCTCTACTTGTCCAAGCTACGCCAGCACGAGCTTTCGAAGGCCGAAGCGGAAAGCGCCTTGCCCACAATCGAGTCAAGCGATCCGAACGCAGCTAGTGACGCGCTGCAACAGCTGATGAGCCAAGCGGAAGAAGTTGAGTCGGACGCGACTGAAGCTGCTGAGTCAGCGGAAGCGGCAGTTGAAGAAGCGGCTGAATCTGCCCCAGCTCCAGCTCCTGCCGAATAGGCGGTCGCGAACGGAAACAATTTCAAATGGCCGGGTCTACCCAATGCATGGGAAAACGCCCGGCCTTTTTTGTGTCTTCTTTTAGCCGAGTATTGCTTGTCGCCTCCGTTTTGGGATTGGGGTTGGCGACGCTTGAGGCGCAGCGGCGCCTGGGCGATAGTCCGCTCGATACGCTTGGGAAGAAGGTGAGTCAGGCTGAGGGGCTCGAGATTCTGAACGAGTTTCGTCGGCTTGGGATCGCGGGAGAATACCGGCTAGGCTTCAACTTGGAGGTTCGGCCGAGATCGGGCAAAAGCTGGCGTGTGCCGGGAGTGTTGATTGGGACCCAGTCCGAGTATGGCCCTTTGTCGCGAGTGGATATCGCGGTCGAGCCATCTGATGTGACGGACAAGGGCGAGCTGATCCCGGCGAAAGTGAAGCGTTTGCTTTTGCAAAATGGCTTGTTCGCGAATGCGGTTGAGTCGGATAGCTGGACCGAAGAGGGCAAGGAGGCGCGGCTGATAGAGCCGGAGCATTATCTGGATGGGGTGGTCGGAAGCGATTTCAGCGTCTTCGACTTGCTGATGCCTTTCACCTTTTGGCAGAATTCGGTGTACGAAGGGCGGACCACAAGGCGTGGGCGGCCAATGCATGTGTTTAGCCTGCATCCGCCGAAGGACTCAGGAAAGCTGGTCGAGCAAATCTCCAAAGTGCGTCTCTTTCTTGATGTAGAGTTCAAGTACATCGACCGGTTCGAGGTGTTCGATGCTGAGGAGACGCTGGTGAGGGCGGTTTGGGTGGACGCGTTTAAGCTCGTCGACGGGCAGGCGGTGCCGAGCTTGGTGCATGTGAAGAATATGGTTACCAAGGATAAGGCGTTGCTACGTATCAAAGATGCCTCGATTGGAATCGATGCGCCGGATTGGGTTTTTGAGATCGGGGGTATGGACCGTAGCGTGTACGGGACTCAAGTGGCTCAGCTGCAGAAGGTGGAGACTGAGTAAGCTCCGAGGTAGGGCTCGACGGCCCGGCGAGCCGCGGAGTTCTCAGAGGACTGACAGTACCTGCGTTGATCTTGCATACGGTCCGCCCGGCGGTCGGACCCTACCTCTGATCAATACAGAGCCTGTTCGACGATTTGTTGGAGTGTTTCGTTGATGGGGGTGAGGAAGCGGAAGGCGTGATCGATTTTTCGGTCGTTGTTGAGAACGCTCAGTTTCAAGGCTCCGGAAGCGAGAAAGGTTGTTCCGGCGATGCCGAAGCAGCTGAGGCAGATTTTGGTCAGGCGGAGCGAGGTTTGGCGATGGCTGCGTTTTAGTCTGTTCATGTCTGCTTATTCGCAGGGGCGGTGCCAACTGGGTAGTTGATTTGGTAAGGGGCAGATTAGCAATAGGTTAGGTTGAGTGGGATTTTTCAGGAGAGTGGGGCGGTTTCAG
Source organism: Pelagicoccus mobilis (assembly GCF_016595505.1). Lineage (GTDB taxonomy): Bacteria > Verrucomicrobiota > Verrucomicrobiia > Opitutales > Opitutaceae > Pelagicoccus > Pelagicoccus mobilis. The sequence goes on from NZ_JAENIL010000011.1 coordinate 3,657, forward strand.
AGTTGGCAGTGATTGACGGATACTGCTGTACAAATAATGTACACGAATGCCTCAAAAGATATTTTCTCGGGATCAATGGCCGTTGGCTCAGAAGTTGGCGGCGATCGTTTACAGCAATCCTTTCGAGGATGAGCGTTGGGCGTTGGAGCGGGAGGTACTTGGCAAGGATTACCAAGAGCGTTCGCGTTATGTGGTTCCGGGAGAAGCTGAGGAACTCTTGGCTCCCAATCTGAAACGTCGTTTGGGGATGGCCTTGGAGTTGATGGAGGCGGCTCGCGCCCGTTTGGCGAAAGTGAACGAAGTGGTTGAGGCGGAGCGGATCGTGTACGAAAACCTGACTCATTTTTTGGTCTATCATGAGTTTATGGCGAGGTTCGATCAGCTGATTGAAGCTTCGCTATCTGGAAAACCGCTACCGGGAGGCGTGTCGTTTTATTATGAATACAGAGATCGGCAGCGGTACTTTTTCTCGGCTCATGCGGCGACTCGTTTTTCTCCGGAGCAGGAGAGTTTGTATTTCGCTCTCTATTTTCAACTGAGGCGGGCTTGGCTGAATATCTATCGCTACTTGGTAGGCGGGTCTGAGGCGATCTGCGCGTTGCGGGCTCGAATTTGGAATAGCTGCTTCACGCATGACATGCGGCGGTATCAAAGATCCCTATACAATCGAATGGGGGATAGCGTGACGTTGATTACGGGACCATCCGGGACGGGCAAGGAGTTGGTGGCCCGAGCGGTTGGGATGTCTCGCTTCGTGCCCTTTGATTTGAAGGCTGGGAAATTCGCGGTGGATTTTGGGGCGGCGTTTTACCCGCTGAATCTCTCGGCCCTCTCGCCGACATTGATCGAGTCTGAATTGTTCGGGCATCGGAAGGGCGCGTTTACCGGGGCTCTGCAAGATCGCGAGGGGTATCTGGAGGAGTGCGGGCAGTTTGGCACGGTGTTTCTGGATGAGATCGGCGAGACTGATGCGGCGATTCAGGTGAAGCTTTTGCGGGTTTTGCAAACGCGGCAGTTCCAGAGGTTGGGCGATACGAATTTGCGGCCTTTCGTTGGAAAGGTGATGGCGGCGACGAATCGCGATTTGCCGGAGGAGATAGCGGCGGGGACGTTTCGTGAAGACTTTTACTTCCGCTTGTGCGCGGACCGGATCCGGACGCCTTCTTTGCGAGAGGTTCTTTCAGGGAAAGGAAGGGAGCTGGAGCTGTTGGTGCAGCATATCTCCCAAAAGATCGCGGGGCCGGCGGATGGGGAGTTGTTGGCTGAGGAGGCGGTTGCCTGGATCGGAAAAAATCTGGGGCACGCCTATCGTTGGCCGGGAAATTTCAGGGAGCTCGAGCAGTGTGTACGAAACATCATGATACACGGAGGCTACGAGGCGGAGGATTTGGGGATGAGCCGGGGTGATGCGGAGCGCGTGCAAGAGGCTGCGGAGAGGGCGTTGACGGCGAACCAGATGCTCAGTCGCTATGCTCAGGAACTCTATCGGCGTTGTGGCAGCTACGAGGAGACAGCTCGGTTGATGCAGGTGGATCGGCGTACGGCCAAGCGTTACGTTGTGGGTGTAGATTAGGAAACTGAGGGGAGAAAATGTACGAAGTGGATGTACGGGAAATGCTCTCTGAGTTGTTTGATTGAACGTGTTGTTGTGTAAGTGACTGATATTCAGTAGCCCGCTCTTGATTGGTTATGCTTGGCGCGAGGTGAGCAAAGGGGAAAGGTATGAATGCAAACGTACCTCTTTCCTCCTCCTACCGATTGGTCGTTACTCAAGGACTGAACGCTTTCGGCGATCATGCGGCGAAAATAACCGCTTCCGCTTTGGTGGCGGCGACCTTTCCGGAGAAGCAAGCGGCGATCTGGGTGGGAGTGGTTTCCGCTCTCTACGTTTTGCCGTACATTTTCTTGGCTCCGATTGCGGGTCGTTTGACGAGTCGTTTCTCGAAGCTGTCTGTGGTGAAGGGAAGCTTGCTCTTGCAGACGGTGGCTATGGCGGGCTTGGCCTTTAGCGCTTGGTTGCACTCTTTTGTGGGGGTGATCGTTTCGCTGGGGATGGTTGCTTGCCAGTCGAGCTTCTTGGCTCCTTCGCGCAATGCGTTGCTCAAGGATTTGTGCGGGGTGCAAAGGATCGGGCAAATGATGGGATTGCTTGGGCTGGCAGGAGTGGGCGCGACTTTGGCAGGGTTGGCGATCGGAGGCTGGTCGTTTGATCGGGTCTGGGAGTTTGTGGGGTCTCCTTGGTTGGCTGCTAGTGTGCTGGGCGGAGTGTCCGCCTCAATTGCGGCGCTCGCGTTTGTAGTTACAAACGGGATACGTCGGGAGGAGGAGAGCGAACGCGAAGATGAAGTCGCCTTTGGGGCGATTTTGAGAGAGTTGGGCTCTCGTCCGGTATTGCGTTGGTCGTCGCTTGGACTTGCCTGGTTTTATGGCGTGGGCGCGATGCTGGTGATGATCTTGTTGCAAGACAGCCGCTTGGATCATGGGCAAAGCGTGGGATCGGCGAGCCAGGGGGGCTTGATGGCTGCGTTGCTTGGTTTGGGGGTCGCCTTGGGCAGTGGGGTAGCGGCCTTCGTGTGCCGAAAGCGTATCGAGGTGGGGCTTTCGTTTCTGGGCTCGATCCTGTTGGCGGTTTTGGTTCCGGCGACCGCCTTGCTGTGGAACGCAGGGGATTGGGCTGTGGCCGGTATCTTTCTGCTCGGTGTTTCGGGAGGCCTCTTTTCGGCTCCGTTGAACGCGTTGTTTGTTGCTTCGGCTCGAGATGAGGTTCGGGTTGGTTCGATTGCTGCCAATAACTTGGTGATCAATTTGGTTTCAGGCGTTTTCGTTTTGTTGGCGGCTGGGATGGGGTATTTGGAATGGCTGCCTCAGCTTCAGCTTTGGGTCGTGGCGGCGACGAGTTTTGTGGTGCTTGGGTTTATGCTTTGGCTGGTGCCGGAGAGTTTGGTTCGCCTGGCCTTGCTGGCGATCGCCAAGATCGTGTATCCAATGAAACTGCGTGGCATCGAAAATATGCCGAAAGACGGTGGTGTGCTGCTGGTGGCGAATCACGTGAGCTATGCGGATGCTGTTTTGCTTTGGGTGGCTTCACCGAGACCGGTTCGTTTCATTGGGACGGATGAGATGCTTCGTTATCCTTGGATGCGTTGGGCGTATCGGAAGTTCAACGTCATCCCGGTAGCGCCGAAGCGGGCGAAAGAGGCTATTTCGAAGACGGTCGCTTCTTTGAAGGAGGGGAACGTGGTTTGTGTGTTCCCTGAAGGCGCGTTGACCCGAACAGGTATGTTGATGCCTTTCAAGAAGGGGGCTGAGTTGATCAGCCGCATGTCCAAATGTCCCGTGTTGCCTGCCTATATCGATGGCATGTGGGGCTCGGTATTCAGCTTTTCTGACAAGCCGTTTCGCTACCGAGCGGGTATGCCGTTGCGTCGTCCTTTGACGATTTCTTTTGGAGAGAAAATCGACTGCGACCGTGTTTCCACGGAAACGATTCGAGGGTCGGTGATGGAGTTGAGCGAACGGTCGTTTAGCGCGCGGAGAGAATTGAACGCGTCTCTTGGCGGGATGGCGCTTCGGGCTTTGAAGCGAGCGTCGTTTTCGGAAACGTTGGTCGATCGTTCATTGGGCGGAAAGCGTATTCGCGGGTTCGAGCTTTTGGTGGCCGGGCTTGCCATGAGTCGTTTTTTAAAGTCAGGGACGAGCAAGGGGCGTGTTGGGATTTTGCTTCCTCCGGGCTTGCCTGGCTTTGCTGCCAATCTCGGGGCTATCTGGTCTGGGAAATCGAGCGTGAACCTGAACCCGACAGTGAGTTCTAGCGGTTTTTCCAGCATGTTGGCGAAGGCGGATGTCGACTTGGTTTTGAGTTCGAGAAAGCTGTTGTCTCGGTTTCCGGAGCTCGAGTTTTCGGAAGCTCGACTGGTCTGCGTCGAAGATATCGCTTCAATTTTTCGAGGGCCGAGGGTGTGGCGGGATGTATTGGCAAGCTGCGTCTTGCCAAGTCGGTTGCTGGCGAGCGTGTATTCGATTTCTGGGGCAGGCGGCGACCGCGAGGCGACCTTGCTTTTCTCGAGCGGGAGTTCGGCTGAACCCAAAGCGATCCCGATCTCGCACCGAAATCTCGTGGCGAACGCGACTCAGCTTTCGGAGTGCTATCTCATGCGTTCGACGGACGTATTGCTAGCGAACTTGCCTTTATTTCACAGTTTCGGACTGACTGGCGGTCTTTGGCTGCCGTTGTTGAAAGGGATGAGAATCGTGTCCGTAGCTTCTCCGTTGCAGGCGAAGCAGAATATAGAAGCGGTTAAGGATGAGTCGGTGAGCGTGATGTTGGGAACGCCAACCTTTCTTCGCTCTTATCTGAAACGAGCCACGGTCGAAGCGTTTGCGACTTTGAGGCTGGTGGTCGCGGGCGCGGAAAAACTGCCTGCTGCGATGGCGCGGGAGTGGGAATCCAAATTTGGACTACCGATTCTGGAGGGGTACGGGATGACTGAGTGCTCGCCGGTGATCGCGGCGAATTGTTTGCAAAGCCGTGAGCGGATCGGGCGGTACGCACTCAAGCAAGTGGGGGCGAAGGTAGGTAGCGTGGGGCGTCCGATGCCGGGAGTCGCGATTCGAATCGTTGACGAGATGGATACGTCGCTCCTGAAGCCCTCGGGTGAATCCGGTGTGATACTGGTGAAGGGGGCTAATGTGTTTCGCGGATACTTGGATTGCGTTCAGGAGAACCGTTTTGTGGAGGATCAGTGGTTGAACACTGGAGACATTGGGCGCCTGGATGAGGATGGGTTTCTTGTGATCGAGGGGCGTTTGTCTCGATTTTCCAAAATCGGAGGTGAAATGGTTTCGCACGCGAGCGTCGAAGCGGCGATCATTGAGGCGTATCCAGAGCTTTGCTCGAGAGAGGAGTGCGCGATCTTTGTTGGGGCTCGTCCTTGTCCAAAGAAGGGGGAGGCGCTGGTGCTGCTGACGACGTGCGCGAGCGAGCTTGGGGAGGTTGGAGCTCGCTTGAGAGAGGCTGGACTCCCGAACCTTTGGGTGCCTCAGCGGATTGTTGAAGTGGAGCGTCTGCCGGTTTTGGGTACAGGCAAACTCGATTTGAAGGCTTGCTCTTCGCTTTGTTCGACGTCGGAGCAACAGCCTTTGGCGAGCTGCGCTAGCGCGTGATGTTGAGCTCGGTTTCGGGATCGAAGAGGTGCGCTTTTTCGAGATCGAGCCAAACCGTGAGGGATTGGTTTATCTTGTTTGGAGTATCGCTGCTTACGCGTCCGATCAGGCTTTGTTGGCCGCTCGAGAGGTAGAGGATGGTTTCGTTGCCCATTGGTTCGGCGACGTCGATGCTGACTTCTGCGCTTTGTTCCTGGTCGAAGGTGTCCAGCTTTTGGGCGCTATGGATGTTTTCCGGGCGGATACCGAACACGATGCTTTTGCCGGCGTATCCAGAGGCCGACTCGGCGAGGCGATTGTTCAGCTTTACGCGCAGCGGAGAATCGTTGGCTTGGAAAAAGAGGGAGCCGTTGGTGTTTTCGATTTTGCCGTGTAGCAGGTTCATTGGCGGGCTGCCGATGAAGCTCGCGACGAACATGTTTGCTGGGTGGTTGTAGATTTCGAGCGGTTCGTCGACCTGCATGATGTCGCCTCCGTTCATCACGCAGATCCGGTCGCCCATGGTCATCGCTTCCACTTGGTCGTGGGTGACGTAGATCATGGTGGAGGCGAGGCGTGCGTGCAGTTTGGAGATTTCGGTGCGAGTGGATACGCGCATTTTGGCGTCCAAGTTCGAAAGCGGTTCGTCGAAGAGGAAGACTTTCGGCTTGCGAACGATGGCTCGGCCGACTGCGACGCGCTGGCGTTGTCCGCCGGATAGGGCAGCGGGTTTTCGTTGTAAGAGATCCTCGATACCTAGGATTTGCGCCGCTTCGTTTACCCGCTTTTCGATTTCCGCTTTCTTGTATTTCCGGAGCTTTAGGCCGAAAGCCATGTTTTCGTAGACGCTCATGTGTGGATACAGGGCGTAGTTTTGAAAGACCATAGCGATGTCACGATCCTTGGGCTGGACGTGGTTGATGACCTTATCGTCGATGGAGATTTCGCCATCCGTTATGTCCTCCAATCCGGCGATCATGCGCAGTGTAGTGGATTTTCCACATCCTGAAGGACCGACCAGTACCATGAATTCGCGGTCTTTGATTTCGAGGTCGATCTTGTTTACGGCGGTTACGTCTTCGCCTTTCCGGGTTGGGTAGACTTTGACGAGTTGGGCGAGATTGACTGTGGCCATGGCAAGTAAGGCTTGGTTGGGGATTAGGTGCGGGCTTCGCAGTGATTGGGGGTCGCGAACGAAGCGCTGTCAAACGCTTAGTATTTAGCGGACTAAGGTGGTGGATCGGGTCCGAATTGTTAAACGAAATGCGTGGCTTGAGGTTCTTACAAATGGATACGAGGTTGTCGTATCGAAGAATTTCGTACCTGTTTGGTTCATGAAATCGTGCATTTGTTTCTGGGGAGTATTGCCCACGTATCCGGTTTTATGATCTGGATACGCGATTTGCTCAAGTTGCTCTGAGCAATGCCGAAATTCTGAATACAGGCCGAAAATAGCGTAATTAATTGTAAAAACTGGCTGTACCCAAAAAATACTAACGCGTTTTAGTTTGAAAAACTAAGGTTTTTAGGTAAATGAACGCTACTTCAGGTTTAAAATTCCCACCGAATAAACCGTTAATCCTAACCATAATAAGTTATGGCCGCTAAAAAAGGCGTTGAGAGTTCACCTCTCACATTCGATCTGAAGGCAGACCTAATCGCTGTCCTCGATAAGTATCAAAAGCAGCTTGGCGTATCCAAGAGCGAAATTATTCGCCACGCGATCGCCGGCTTTGACTACGCTGGTTTTGCACCAGCATCTGAAGACCACCGTCAAATTTCGGTTCGTCTTCCTCTCGCTCAAAAGAAGAGCCTCGTGAAGCTTGCTAAGAGCAAGAAGGTAAGCATCGGCGAACTGCTCCGCGCAGCTCTCGAAAAGCTTCCTGCTGCTCCTAAGAACTCAGGCATCGAAAAGGCTGCTCCTAAGCCAAAGCCAGCTAAGAAGGCTGCCAAGAAAGCGGCCAAGAAGGCTGCCAAGAAGGCTCCTGCTAAGAAGGCTGCTAAGAAAGCTGCTAAGAAGGCTGCCAAGAAGGTAGTTAAGAAAGCGGCTAAGAAGGTTGCAAAGAAGGTAGCGGCTAAGAAGCCAGCTGCGAAGAAGGCACCTGCTAAGAAAGCGCCAGCTAAGAAGGCACCTGCTAAGAAAGCGCCAGCTAAGAAGGCTGCTGCTAAGAAGCCAGCTAAGAAGGCTGCCAAGAAAGTAGCTAAGAAGGCTGCTAAGAAGGTCGCTAAGAAGGCTGCAAAGAAAAAGAAGAAGTAATCGCTTCTACCATTTTCAATACACTAAAGCCGAGACGTTCGCGTCTCGGCTTTTTTTGGTTCATCCGCAAAAGCAGTGGAAGAAGCTTTGCGGTGGTATGTCTGGAATGGAGGTAGCGCCGGTGCTTCAGCCCGCGTCCTGCTGCTTTTACGCGGGCTAAAGCGCCGCGCTACGTTTTATGGATGAAGCCGAGGCGGGGTTGCTTCGGCTCTCTCCTATTGGCAATGACGACACTCGAGCGTAAGTGAAGACACATTGCCCACCTGATCTGGGGATCAAAGCGGGGCTTTGCGGGCGTGCTTGATCGCTTTTTTGAGGGTTTTGATGACCGTATCGAGAACTTTGATGCGGGCCCGCATTTTACAGTTGGCGGGGATAATCTTCCAAGGAGCGTAATCTGTATCGGTTTTTGCGATCATCTCGTTGATGGATTCCTCGTAGAGCTCCCACTTCTCGCGGTTGCGCCAGTCCTCGTCGGTGATCTTCCAGTTTTTTAGGGGATCGTTCTGGCGGGCTTCGAAGCGTTCGAGTTGCGTGTCCTTGTCGACGTGGAGCCAGAATTTGATGATGGAGGTGCCGAATTTGGCGAGGTGCTCTTCCATCTCGTTGATTTCGTGGAAAGCGTTTTGCCAGTCTTGGTTCGAGCAGAGCGATTCCACGCGTTCGACCAAGACGCGTCCGTACCAGGAGCGGTCGAAGATGGCGAACTTGCCGCGTGGCGGCATTTCTTTCCAGAAGCGCCAGAGGTAGTGGTGGGAAAATTCGATACGGGTGGGGGCGGCCACGGGGATGACATCGTAGCCGCGCGGGTCGATGCTTTGCACGAGGCGTTTGATGCAGCCGCCTTTGCCGGCGGCGTCCCATCCGCAGAAAACGAGCACGATGGGTAGCTGGTGAGTATGGATCTCGTGGGCGAGCTCGTGGATCTTTTCTTGCCGTACTTTGAGGGTCGCCTTGTAGAGCTGGCGATCCATGGGGACATCGAATTCTGTGTCGGCAAGGTAGTTATGCCCTTGATACGGGATCCACTCGTTTTCGCGTTTGGTTTGGGTCTGGGGGGCGTCTTCTTGCTGCTTTTTCTTCCCGATCGCGGTTTCGAGGTGGTCGATGATGCGGTTGTAGACTTCGATGAGGGCGCCTTTGAAGCTTTCGGTATCGATAGTGTGCCAGCGGGCGTACTCGCGATTGGTGTACTTCATGCCTTTTTCCGCGAGCTCGAGGTAGGACTTGTACTGGCGGTGTCGGCGCCAGTCCTTAGCTGTGACGCGCCAGGATGTCTTGGGATTTTCCTCTAGCTTTCGGAAGCGTCTGGCTTGGGTCTTTTTGGATACGTTGAGGAAGATTTTGATGATCTCGACTTCGCCGTCGTGGAGCTGTCGCTCGAAGTTGATGATGTCGTCCCAGTAGCCGGGGAGCTCTTCCTCGTGGATTTTGCCTTCGGCCCAAGCGTCGAGCACGAGGTAGTAGGGCCCTCGGTCGTAGAACTGGATTTTGCCGCGAGCGGGTGTGTTGTTCCAGAAGCGGTGCAGTAGCGGGTAGCGTCGGGGCTCCTTTTGGCCGGCGTGGGTGGAGTAGACTTTGAAGGAGCGGCTGTCGATTTCGAGCAGGACCTGGTTGAGCAGCTTGCCTTTGTTGGATGCGTCGAGTCCTTCGATGATGACCAGGGTGGGGATGCCGAGCCGGCCCGCTTCGCGTTGCACGACGCCTAGTTTTTGGGCGAGGGCTTTGAGGACGGACTTGGGGGAGCTAGGTGTGGTCGAGGGATCGGCGGCGTCTGGCATAGGGCAAAGGTAGTCGGCAACTTGATCTTGCCAAGTCGCTTGGGCTCAATGTGGAAAACTTGAGTCGAGCTCTAGGCTTTGTAGCCGTAGAGCTGATTCTCTTTGATGAGGTCGGCGGCGGCGGCGGGAATCATGGATTCCCAGATCGGATCGTTTTCGGCGATCGCGCTGAGAATGTCGCGCGAGAAGATGTTGAGCAGTTGCTCGTCGATGCCGCGGATGTGCTCGATGTATCCGTTTTCCAGTAGGTGGAGGTAGAGGTTGGTGAGCTGCGGCGTGACGCGGAGGTTGTTGCAGGTGATGAGCAGGTCGTCGGCGATGCCGCCGCTTTTTCCGGTGTAGTCGACGGGCGCTCCGACGGGCTCTCCTGCGGCTTCGGCCTTTTGGATTTCGAGGTAGCGGCGGTAGGCCTTTTGCTTCATCGGGTAGATGTAGAGGCGAACCGAGTTTTTGAGAAGGCGTCCGAAGGATTCGAGGATGCCGCCGGCGAGGTGGGAGTAGTACTTTTCGTTGAAGACTTCGAGCAGGGTGTTGATGCCCATGCAGACGCCGATCATCTCTTTCGTGTAGCGGCGGAAGTAGGAGGTGAGGCGGTAGAATTCGAAGTAGTTCGAGATGAGTACCCAGTTTCCGGTGGCGCCGAGCAGGTCGATGCGGGCGAGGTAGTCCTCGTAGTCGAGTTTTCCGGACGCGAGCAGGTTGTTCATGGTGATCTCGGCTAGGACGATGACGTCTTTGCCTTGCACGGAGGGCTCTTGGATGAACTGGGCTCCGGAGCACTTGAGCATGTCGATGTTGACCTGGGTGACGGGGCGGAAGCTGCCGCGTTCGACGAGGATGGCCTTTTTGTAAAGGGCTTCGGAGGGCTGGGTGATTTCGCCTTCGGGCGAGAAGAGCACGGCGTTGGTTAGGCCGCGGCGGACGAGGTGGAGGTTGGCGATGCGTTCGTCGACGCCGTCGAAGGCGGGGCCTTTGAAGTGGATGAGGTCGACTTCGATGCGTTCGTTTCCGACGTTGTCGACGAGCGACTCGATGAACTGCTCTACGTTTTCGTAGAGGTAGAAGGCGCCGTAGATGAGGTTGGTTCCGAGGATGCCGACGGCGTGTTGCTGCTGGACGTTTTCGGGATCCCACATGCGGCAGTGGAGGTAGATTTCGCTGGGCTCGCCGCCTGGGGTGGTCTGGAAGCGGATGCCCATCCAGCCGTGGGTGTCGTCTCCGCCTTGGTAGCTTTTCGCCTTCATGGTGTTGGCGTAGGCGAAGAAGGTTTTTTCGTCGCCGACCTCGTCCTTGAGGCGTTCTTCGAGCAGGGCGTACTCGTGCTCGATCATCTTGACGACGCGTTCCATGGATACGTAGCGTCCGACTTTGCCGTAGATGGAGTCGCTGAAGGTCATGTCGTAGGCCGACATGGTTTTGGCGATGGTTCCGGCGGCGCCTCCGGCCTGGAAGAAGTTACGGCAGGTTTCTTGTCCGGCTCCAATTTCGGCGAAGGTGCCGTATCTCATCGCGTCTAGGTTTACGGTGAGGGCTTTGCGGTTGGTGGTGAGGAATTCGCTTGGTTCCTGGTTGGTGTCCATGGTTCCTGATGGAAAGGTTGTTCGGGTCGAAGTTTTCGGGGTCCACGTTGTAGGTCCGCGGAGTGATAGGTCAAACTGGGATACGCGATTGGGGCGAATTCGTGGCGTTGACCGGCGTTGACTTGGGAGAAAGGGGTTGCCTAGGGGCGTGGGGCTCCTTGGATATTGGGCTTGGCGCTGCGTCCGGCGCTGGGCCTTGAATTGGCTATCGGGGACGATAGCCGCTACCGTTTGCAAACTTTCCCCTATGTCTACCCTACTGATCGCTCTAGGAGCGGGTGCGCTCTATCTACTCGCTTATCACACGTACGGCCGGTTTTTGGCCCAGAAGATCTTCAAGCTCGATCGGAACGCCGAGGTGCCGAGCGTGGCGCTCAACGACGACGCGGATTTCGTGCCGACGGACAAGTTCGTGGTGTTTGGTCATCATTTTACTTCGATTGCGGGAACGGGGCCGATCGTGGGGCCGGCTATTGCGGTGATCTGGGGCTGGGTGCCGGCTTTGCTTTGGGTTTTGTTCGGCTCGGTGCTGATGGGGGCGGTGCATGATTTTGGGTCGCTGGTGGTGTCGATGAGGAATCGAGGCCAGACGGTGGGGGAGGTTTCGGGTCGCGTATTGAATCCGAGAATACGTTTTCTGTTTCTGTTTATCCTGTTTTTGGCTCTGACGATCGTGCTAGCGATTTTTGGCTTGGTGATCGCGGTTGTATTCAAGAGCTACCCGGGGGCGATCTTCCCGTGTCTGGTCCAGATCCCGCTGGCGGTGGCGATCGGGCTTTGGCTGCATCGCAAGGGTATGGGGCTGATGGTGCCTTCGCTGATTGCTTTGGCGTTGATGTATTTGTCGGTGGTTTTTGGAGACCAGGCTGGATTCATTCATAGCTTCAACGCGTCTTTGGCGGCTTGGCCGATCGCGAACTGGGTGGCGTTTTTGCTGGTCTATTCGTATATCGCGTCCGTGCTGCCGGTTTGGACGCTGTTGCAGCCGCGCGACTTTATTAACAGCTTGCAGCTGGTTACTGCGCTTGCGCTCGTGGTCGTGGGCTTGCTGGTGTCGGCCTTTGTGGGCGGGGCGCCGATTGGGGATTCGGAGTTGAGGCCGAGTTTGGAGATCGCAGCTCCGGCGTTTCGCCTTGATGCGGCGGGGGCGCCGGTGATGTTTCCGTTTTTGTTTATCACGATCGCTTGCGGGGCGATAAGCGGCTTCCATTGTCTCGTTTCGAGTGGGACTTCGAGCAAGCAGCTCCGTTGCGAGACGGACGCGCAGTTTGTGGGGTTTGGCTCGATGTTGCTGGAGGGGTTCTTGGCAACTTTGGTGATCCTGGCTTGCGTGGCTGGGCTGGGCTTGGGGATTCAGGGAAGCGAAGGTCAATTGCTGCTTGGCTCGGAGGCTTACGAGGCTCGCTACTCTTCTTGGGCTGCGGCGGGCGGCTTGGCTGCCAAGGTGGGCGCGTTTGTGGATGGGGCGGCGAATTTTCTGAAATCGCTCGGTTTGCCGGCTCAGTTCGCGGTGGCGTTGATGGGCGTATTGGTCGCTTCTTTTGCGGCTACGACTTTGGATACGGCCTGCCGTTTGCAGCGTTATGTGATCCAGGAGTTGGCGGCTACGTTTGTGAAGAAGCAGCCTTCCGGTCGCGTGCAGGTTTCCGCGAATCCGTTTTCTTGGCTGACGAACAAGCATGGGGCGACGATTTTCGCGATCGCGATCGCTTTCTGGATGGCGGCGATTCCTCCTGAGGGATTGGGCTGGGAGTGGAAGAACGTGGGCAAGGGGGGGATGCTGCTTTGGCCGATGTTTGGAGCGACTAACCAGCTGCTCGGCGGGTTGGCGTTTTTGGTGATCTCTTTTTGGATGTGGCGTCGCCGTTTGCCGGTGTGGTTCGTGGTGATCCCTACGATTTTCATGTTGGTGATGCCGGCTTGGGCGATGAGCTTTCAGCTTTTCAGCGAGGGCGGTTGGCTCGCGGCTGAGAACAAGAACTGGGCGCTCATTTTTATCGCGATCGCGACTATGGCCTTGGAGGTCTGGATGGTGATCGAGGCGTTTTTGTGCTGGCCCAAGGCGAAGGGAGTGTTGGAGCAGGCGCTTGAGCCTTTGGACAAGGGGGCCGCCTCCACGGAAGGCGGGCGTTCCTGCTAGCTGGTTTTGGGGGACTCCGGATTTGTTGTCGGCGGCTGGATTTGTCTGGTCGCCGTTTTGTTGTGCTTTCGCCAAGGGAGTTGGGGAGGTGTCGGTTTAGGTTTGCGACTCTTGGCCGATGAGGGAGGTTAGAGGTAGTTATCTAGCAAATGTTATGAAGGGATTTTTGAAGACGTTTTTCGCGTCCTTGCTGGCGATACTGTTCGCGGCGGGTGGTTTGTTTGTATTTATCCTGGTTTTGATCGGCGTTTTGTCGTCGATGAGCCAGCCGGTTCCGCAGGTTGCGGATGGGAGCGTGCTGGTGTTTAACATGTCGACGGCGGTGCAGGATCGGCCCGTAGGCATGACTCGGGACGCGTTTATCGACGAGGCGATCGGTGGGAGTCGGCAGGCGAAGGTATCGCTGCGGACTTTGACGCGTGGGATTCGAGCGGCGGGAGAGGACGACCGTATCGAGGGCTTGTTGCTTACGGGGTCGTTTTCAACGGAGGGAGGCGCGTCTGGCTTTGCCGCTCTGAAGGAGGTGCGTGAGGCGATCGAGGCGTTTAAGGAGTCGGGCAAGCCGGTTGTCGCTTACGCAGTGTATCCGAGTTCTCGTGACATGTACGTGATCGCTGCGGCGGATACGGTTTACATGAACCCGGACGGTTTGGTTTCGGATGCGGGCATGTCGATGAGCTATCCGTATCTTGGCGGGTTTATGGAGAAGTATGGCTTGGGCGTTCAGGTAACGCGAGCGGGCGAGTACAAGGCGGCGGCTGAGAATTTTGTGCTGGAGGGGATGAGCGATCCTTCGAGAGAGGCGAATCTGGCGGTGTTGGAGGATTTTTGGGCGGAGTATCTGCAGGTTGTGGCTGCTGGGGCGGACATCGAACCGTCGCTTTACGAGGAGAAACTCAATGAGTTTGGCATGCTGGCGGCGTCTGACGCGGAGTCGATCGGCCTGGTTGACGGGCTGCTCTACACGGACGAGCTGATTGCGAAGATGCAGGAAGTATCGAGCAAGGATGCTGCGACGAAGTCTTTTGTGCAGACGAGCCTTTCCGACTATTTGTTGGACGCGGTTAAGCCTGAGTATTCAAGCGATGGATTCGTGGCGGTTGTTTACGCGGAAGGGTCTATCGTTAATGGAGAGGGGAAAGAGGGGCAGATTGGTGGAGACAAGCTTGCTCGTGAAATTCGGAAGATCCGCCAGGACGATAAGGTGAAGGCTCTGGTGTTGCGTGTGAACTCTCCTGGTGGCAGCGCTTTGGCGAGCGAAGTGATCCAGCGTGAGATTCGATTGGCGAAAGAGAAGATGCCAGTAGTCGTGTCTATGGGGACGATGGCTGCTTCGGGTGGGTATTGGATTTCTGCATACGCCGACAAGATCTATGCTCAGCCGAATACGCTAACGGGCTCGATCGGCGTGATCGGGGTTTTCTTCAACTACGAGGAGTTGGCGGCCGAGCACGGTGTGAATTTCGATACGGTTAAGACGACGGAGCACGCGGACTTCATGGGAATGTTCCGGGCGAAGACGGACCGCGAGATGGATTTGGTGCAGCGTCAGGTGGACTTTGTCTACGACGCGTTTTTGGAGAAGGTATCAGAGGGGCGTGGGCTGGAGCTGGATGCTGTGAAGGCGCTAGCCGAAGGGCGTATCTGGTCGGGGGTGGACGCTCTTGATCTTGGCTTGGTCGACGAGCTTGGCGGTTTGGGTGAGGCGATCGCCTATGCGGGGCAGGAAGCTGGGCTTGGCGATTCGCCTGCGATCAAGGAGTTGCCGGCGGCAAGCAATTTCCTCGACGAGCTGCTTTCCGACGTGTCGCAGCAAGCGGCGGATGCGTCGACGAATATTGCCCTGAAGCCCTTGGTTGACTTGTATCGCGAAGCGAGCGAGATGACATCGCGATTTAATGATCCGAAAGGGGTTTACACGGTTTTGCCCTATACGATCACAATTGAATAACTTATATCTATTAGTGGAATGGAAACGGTACTGATTAGAGATTGCGGCGCGACTGTGATTCCAGCTGGGGATTCGGTTACGCTGGCGAAGGGGACCCCGGTTTTTATTGCTCAGACGCTGGGCGGAAATGTGACTGTGCGCACGGATAGGGGCTTGTTTCGGATCGCGAGCGCGGATGTAGACGCTCTGGAAGAAGTTGATCTGGGCGAATCTGCGGCCGTTCCGGCGACGGATGGAGACGCTTCATTGGAGGAACAGGTCTGGGAAGCTCTGAAGGGCTGTTTCGACCCGGAAATCCCTATTAATATAGTGGATCTGGGGTTGGTCTATGATTTGCGGATTGAATCTGCCAAAGACGGGCAGAGCGAGGTTTTCATTAAGATGACCCTGACGGCCCAAGGCTGCGGTATGGGGCCTGTCATCGCCGAAGACGCCCGGACGCGGGTGAAGTTGCTTGATGCGGTTTCCGAGGCGACCGTGGACATCGTTTGGGATCCGGTGTGGAATCCGCAGATGATTTCCGAGGAAGGTCGCAAGATTATGGGCATCTCCTGATCAAAGCTGATAATTATATCCTTTTCAGCCCCGCTTTACAGCGGGGCTTTTTTGTTTTTGGAGAGCTGTAAATAGGTTATGACTATTATTAAAAACTAATAGTTATAAGTTTTGTGATTGACTCTAGGTGGGGGTGAGTGGTTTTCTCGTAACCGTAGCCGCCTGTGTGCAATTGGCGGCGATTCGGTTTCCCCAAGAACCCTAACCCTATCGACTTATGAAACTTAGTTCTCTTACGAGAATGTTGCGAGGCTCTGCAGGAGGCAGATCGGTCGCTCGCTATCTAACTCTACTAGTAGCCTTTATGGCATCTGGTATTTCTGCTTTTGGTCAGGACAATGGCCGAGTGCAGGGCCGCGTTCAGGATGCGATCAGCGGTCGCTACATGGAGGATGTAACTGTAACTGTGTCTGAGACTGGAGATTCGGTCCAAACCGTGGGAGACGGTACCTACCGTATCACAGGGCTATCTGCCGGAACCTATTCACTTACAGTCGAGCACGTCGGCTACTTCGAAAAGAACGTCATGGTGGAGGTTCAAGCGGGACAACTCGCAGTCGTCGACACCGTTCAGATGAAGAGTCAGAACAACTTCGACGATGATGACGAAATCTTCGAGCTGGATGCGTTTGAGGTACGCAACGAGGTGGATGCGTTCAGTCGTGCGATCAACAAGCAGCGCGTCTCTGACTACAATGTGAACGTAGTGGACTCCGGAACTTTTGGTGATGTGACTGAAGGTAACGTAGGTGAGTTCGTTAAGTTCCTCCCTGGTGTTAACATCAACTACGTCGCGGCGGATGCTCGTACGATTACGGTGCGTGGTATGGCTGATAACTTCACTCCAGTTACCGTTGACGGTAATCGTATGGCGAGTGCGGCCTCGGGTAACAAGGCCCGTGACTTCGAGCTGGAGCAGCTTTCCATCAACAACATCGAGCGTGTTGAGGTGGCAAAGGTTCCCACTGCTGACATGGCGGCGGACTCGCTTGGAGGCGCTGTTAATCTCGTCAGTAAGAACGCGTTCGAGCGAGATGGTCGCGAGATCAAGTATCGCGTGTACATCAGCGCGAATGACGAGAACTTGGATTTAGGTTCTACGCCGGGCTGGGGAGACAATACGACTTCGAAGATCAAGCCAGGTTTCGACTTCAGCTATGCTGATGTATTCAAAGATGGAACACTGGGAGTGATGTTCAACTACACGAACTCGAACCAGTACAACGAACAGCACCGTGTGCGTACCCGTTGGGTAACGGATAATTCGGGCGAAGGTCTCGGCACTCCGATCATGCGTCGTTACTACATCCAGGATGGTCCAAAGTTCACGAATCGCGATTCTTTCCATCTGAAGGCTGACTACAAGTGGGGCGAGAACACGGTTGTTTCCGGTAGTGTTCAGTTCAACGACTACCGTTCTGAATTCCGTAATCGTAACATAACTTGGGACTCTAACATCACATCCACTACGGATAGCGACGGCAATGAGGATGACTCGGTCATTTCTCCAACCTACATGCTCGGTGACCCTGGTCGTGGTGACATCGACCTTGGCGGGTCATGGAGAAACAAATACGGCGACACTTGGCACGGAGATTTCAAGGTCACGCATTATGGTGATGTTTGGACCTATGAGGTTGGTGGTTTCTCTTCTACTGCGACGAACTACTACGATGATTTCTCTCGTGGAATGATCATGGCGGTAATTGGCGATGACGATTACCGTGGACGCTTCGAGTTCAGCGATATCGGTGATCCTTACGCTGGTGTAATGTCATTCACGCCAACTCTGACGCTTTATGATGAGAATGGCAACGTTGACCCAACTTACGGTGTATCCAGTTTGGCAACCTTTGACCTCGATGAGGTGCAGACTCGCGAGCAGGACGCTGAGGATCAATTCACCGGTTTGAACTTCGACATGAAGCGCAACATCCGTGTTGGTGAGTCTCCAGGTTACTTCAAGATGGGAGTGCGTTACCAGAAGCAAGAGCGTGATGCGGATCGTAATCGTACTCGTATTCGTCACGTGGATAGCCATTACGACGACACTGGTCTCCCAGCAGAGCAGTACTACTCTGGACAAGATGCTCTATACATCGGATCTGGAATCATTCAGTGGCCTGACTACGAGGATATCTACGACTACTTCGCTGCGAACCAGGACAACTTCGATTTCAACCACCCGTCTCGCTATGTATCCAACATCACGGGTGAAGCCAATGATGTGTTCAAGGCTGAGGAAGAAATCAACGCAGCCTACATGATGGCTCAGCTCAAGTTCATGGACTCCCGCCTCAAGGTAACAGCAGGTGTTCGCTACGAAGAAACAACGCTTACCGGTGAAGGTGGCTACTATGATGAGTCGCTTGGTGATGGAATCGATGACCCAGTTGAAAAGCTGCAGGCTCAGTGGAGTCAGCGTAAGGTATCCACTGCGTCATACGATGACTTCTACCCAAGCATTCACTTCGCTTACGACATCAATGACCGTTTGCTGATGCGCTTCGCTTACGCAAATACAATTGGTCGTCAGAACTTCAGCGCGGTTGTACCGCAGATCGAAATCGACCAACCGTCAGAAGACGAAATGGAGTCGGATGGTTTGGTTGAGTTCAACAACACGGGTCTCCTTCCGCAGGATGCGGATAATTTCGACTTCACTCTCGAGTACTATCCGGAAATGGGCGGATCGATTTCGGCTGGAATCTTCCGCAAGAAGATAAGCGACTATATCGTAAGTCATGACGGAGTGATCGGCGATCTCTCGCCTGCTGAGTTCGAGGCTTATGGCCTGCCTACCATCCTCCTCGAGACGCCACAGTATGCGTTTGAAACCGATGAGAATGGAGGAACTGCGACGGTTGATGGTATCGAGTTGAGCTACTTCCGTTCTCTCAAGGGCAGCAATATGCCGGATTGGTTGAGCAGCTTCAGCTTCTTGGCGAACGCAACCTTCATCGACGTTAAGCAGAAGATCAATGGTAACACCATCAACGAGTTGGAAGACATGGTTGAAGAGACTTACAATTTGGGTCTGACCTACGATCGCGATCCTTGGAAGGTTCAGCTTAAGTTCAATAGCAAGGGCGAGCAACTCGTTGGCAACTTCACTGACTTGAGAACTTATAATTCTGACGGCGATCGTATCGCTTACTTCAAGCTCTATCGTGATGCTCTCGAAACGGTAGATATCAATATCGACTTCGATATCAACGATAAGACTCAGATCTTCATCAGCGGACGAAACATCTTCAATCAAGAGCAACGCCAGTTCGCTCGTAACGCTGATCACAGCATCGCGGTTCCAGAGCGTATCGAAGAATACGGTGTGCAGTACGCGATCGGCGTGAAGGGTAAGTTCTAGACCGTTTTAGAAAGGTTCGCTGTTCTGGTTCTGTAGGGCAGCGGACTGTAGAATGACAATAGCGCGCGGCTTTAGGTAGGGCCGCGCGCTTTTTTGTGTTTGGTGGGAGTTGTGTTTTGTTGGAGTTTTCTACTGTGGTGCGGCGCGGCGGCGAGCGCCGGCCCTACTGTTTTTTGGGGGCAAAAGTAAAGGCCGCACTTTTTTGTGCGGCCTTTTGTTATGAAATTGTGGATACTTGTAGCTACTAGGTTCGAACGAGCTTCTTTTTACTGCGGGGAGCGGTGTTGGTTGACTCGCGAATTTTGAGCCCGGCAGGTAAGGTTATGTCCGTGAGTCCAGCTGAATCTTCTTCGATGGCGCGGGTTAGGATTTTGCCAGCTTCACGTCCCATTGTCTCGGGGTTAGCTCCGGCGGAGGTGAGGGTCGGGTGTTCTTCTTCGCAGATTCGAGTCATGTCAAATGCGGCGACGCTCACTTCTTGCGGGATGGAGATCTGTTGCTGCAGCAAATAGTTGATGGCACCGCGAGCCATTAAGGCGTTGAGGCAAATCCAGGCGCTTGGAATTGTATCCACATTGTCCAAGATTTCCTGGGCGGCTTCGTATCCTTCTTTGCGATCGGATCCGTCGCGTGTTGATTTTGCCTTCGGATCGAGGGCAAGTCCCTTGCTTTGCAGGGCCTTTTCCAGGGAATCGAGTCGCTCGTCGTGTCGGCCTCGCGGGTTGCCGCCGCCAAGCCAGGCGAATTCGCGATGGCCAAGTTCGTAGAGGTGGTCGACGAGAAGCTCGGCCGATTCGAACTCGTTGGATAGAACTGAATGGCACTGGCCTGTGGCCTTCGAAGAGATGTAGACGATGGGTCGACCCGTGGCTCTTACTTTCTTCAAAAAGGCCGGCTGAACCTCTCCCATAATGGCGATTCCTTTCACGGAATTCTGAAAGTGGGAGGAGAAGGAGTTTTCGGATTCGTTGAGATCGTCTTCAGAGCCCAGATACACCGTCTTGAGTTTGTGCTCCTTAAGGTGCTCGTGCAGTCCCTGGTGGATGTGGCTAAAGAAGTTGCTCTTGTTGGCCAGTCGAAGAGGGGAGCGAAGAATGTAGCCGATTGTCTTCTGGCTGCTATCGGCAGGGTCGCTTTCGATCTTCATGCCTTTCGGCGTGTAACCTTCGCGGGCGGCGAGCTCGCGGATCGCGTTGTAAGTTTTCTCGGAAATGCCCTTGGTGCGGCCGTTCAATGCCATCGATACAAGGGCTTGGGAGCAGCCGATCTCCTTGGCGATCTGCGCTTGTGAAATTCGTTTGGGTTTTGATTGGGTCATACCTAGGTGAGGGAGTGAAACCGCATTATCAGTTTCTTCCTTATATATATTAGGATTATCTGGAAAGAAACGACTAAAATTTTCTCAAAACCGCATTTTCTTTCCCTAGCCAAGGGCAAATAGGTTGACACTTATGAAAACTAATAATTATAAGTTTAGTCACAGTCGGGAAATCGTTTCTGTTTGAAATGACCTGCTGCGGCGGATCTGGAAAGCGAAGATCAACCCGGCTGAGCAAACCCCTCTTATGTCACTTTACTCCCAGGATTTTCAGTCTTTTCGGACCATCGTTTTCGGCGCCGCTTCGTTTGTCGGACCGAGCGTTGCCGTAGAGTTGGATGCCGATTGCGAAGATTTTCTTAGTGTCGGAGAAAAGGGATTAGGGGAGGTTAAATTTTCTGCTTCGTGCGACCGCGCTTGCGGTTCCGGAGCTCGAGATCTCGAGGGGGAACGTCTGGTCGAAGTGCCGTCTGTTCTCTCCGGGGTGAATGGTGAAACAGCCATCGAATTTGAAGGCGGAGAGTATTTGTTGGATTCAGTATCTGGGGAAACCGAACCACTTACTCTTCGCTCTTCGAGCATTTCTAATGTGGGAGCGAGCTCTCGAATGAAAGGTGCCGTTCCGGTTTTCGGCACGCTGAAAGGGACCTCAATCACGTAATCATTTCTCAAATACTATCTGTCGTATGGATGTATCATTGACCAATTTTGACTATGGAGTCATCGGATTCTATTTCCTGTTCATGGTGGCGATCGGCCTCTTGTTCCGAAATTTCATCGGTAACACGAGCGACTTCTTCCGTGGTGGAGGCCAGATGTCCTGGTGGATGGCTGGGAGTAGCGCCTTCATGGTTCAGTTTAGCGCGTGGACATTTACAGGAGCGGCGAGCAAGGCCTACAACGACGGTCTGCTTGTGCTGGTTATCTTCTTTGGTAACGCTCTTGGGTTCGTAGCGAACTATTGGTACTTCGCCGCGAAGTGTCGTCAGTCTCGTGTGGTGACGGCGGTCGAAGCGATGCGTATCCGCTTTGGCAAGACAGCGGAGCAAGTATTTACCTGGCTGCAGCTCCCGATCGGGACCTTGTATGCTGGGATCTGGTTGAACGGCCTCGGAGTGTTCTTCTCCGCGGTGTTTGGGTTTGATATCAAGACGACCGTCCTGGTGACGGGTTTGGTAGTGCTCATTCTCTCGGTGACTGGGGGTAGCTGGGCGGTCGTCGCGTCAGACTTCATGCAAGTCTTGGTATTGATGCCAATTAGCGTTGTTGCAGCGTTCTTTGCTTTGAAGGAAGTTGGCGGCGTCGGCGAAATGATAGAGCGTTTCCCTGCCGATCGAATGTTCGGGGGCGATACGAATTACTCTGCTCTCATTTGGATTTGGGTGGTTGTAATTCTGATTAAGCAGTTTGCGTCGACCAACAACATGATGGATGCGTCACGCTATTTGTGCGCTCGCGATACGAATGAAGCTCGAAAAGGCGCTTTGCTCGCATCGGCTCTCTTTATCATCGGACCTGTGGTTTGGTTCGTCCCTCCCATGGTATCGGCGATCTTGTATCCAGATCTCGGTAGCATGTTTCCTCAGCTGAAAAAACCTGAGGAGGCCTCCTATGTGGCGATCTGTATTATGACGCTTCCGGCGGGGATGCTCGGTCTGTTGATGTCCGGAATTTTCGCTGCCACAATGTCATCCATGGACAGCGGCCTTAATCGTAACGCTGGTATCTTTGTGCGGAATTTCTATCTGCCGTTGCTGCGCCCGAAGGCGACTGAAAAGGAGCTGCTCATGGTGAGCAAGATCTCCACGATTGTCTTTGGATTGGGCATCATCGCAGCTGGTATCTTGTTCAGCCAGATGAAGGAAATCGGTCTCTTCGACTTGATGCTGAAGTTTGGTGGATACATCGCCATTCCGATGCAAGTGCCTTTGATTTGGGGACTTGTAGTTAAGCGGGTGCCGGACTGGGCGAGTTGGGTCACGATCATCATTGGACTTTGCGTATCGTTCGCAGTTAAGACTTGGATGACTCCCGAGTGGACTCACAGTATACTCGGACTGGATACGGAGTTCTCGGGACGTGAGGCGAGTGATCTCTCGCTAATCTACGGGGTTGTGATCAACCTGACCGTCGGATCGATCGTCTATCTCGGTTCTGGCCTCTTCTACAAGGAACCAACTGGCGAGCGTAAGGAGGAAGTAGATGGTTTCTTCAAGAATCTAGAGACGCCGGTGACGGCGGATGAGACCGGAACAGTCGAGAAGGACTCTTCGCAGGGGAAGGCTTTGGGAATTCTCTCCATGATTTACGGTGGCTTCGTCTTCCTGCTCGCCCTCATACCGAATCCATTGCTTGGACGTTTTGCATTCATGTTCTGTGGCCTTGTATTGCTCGGAATCGGTTATGCTCTCGCGAAGGCTGGAAAGGAGAAGGCGACCGCGTGATTGCTTCGAAACAGTGCGTTTTACCGCTCCCGCCGAATCGCGTTTGGCGTACCTATACAGGCGGTAAGGTTCTGGATACAATTTCCGGAATTGAAGATCCTGCGGATAGCCATTTTCCCGAAGATTGGTTGGGTTCGCTGACAACTGCGAACAACCCGGACCAGCAAGATGCGGACGAAGGGCTGTCGAAGATCACGACGGAGTCCGGTGACTCTTTACTGATGTTGGACTTGGTGAAGGAGGATCCAGAGTTTTATTTGGGCAAGGCTCACGTGGAACGCTTCGGCTTGGATATGCGAATTTTGGCCAAGTATTTGGATTCCGCGATTCGCTTGCACTTTCAGGTGCATCCGACTGCTGCGTTCTCTGCGAAGCACTTGGGAACGAACAAGGGGAAGACTGAGGCCTACATCATTTTGGCAATCCGGGAGGATGTTAAGGAGCCCTACATTTATGCGGGCTTTCAACGTCCACCTTCAAAGGAAGAGCTGAAGCAATGGATAGAGACTCAGAATATCTCTGCTTTGGAAGATTGTTTCGATAAGATCCCCGTAAAGGTGGGTGATGTTTTCCTGATTCCGGGAGCCTGTCCGCATGCTTTGGGCGAAGGAATTCTGATGGTCGAGCTGATGGAGGCGAGCGACCTCGTAGTACGTTTTGAATTTGAGAGAGGCGGTTTCGTGCTGCCGGAGGAATCGCGCTATATGGGGCGTGATTTGGAGTTCTGCTTGCAGGTTTTCGACCTGGAGCCGAAATCCGCAGAGAGTTTTGTTTGCGAACCCAGAGTGGTGCGCGTGTTTGAGGACGGATCCGAGCAAAAGCTTTTGATCGGATCGGATCGTACCAATTGTTTTCAAGCTCGCTCAACCCGTATCGAAAAATCAGTTACAAAGCGGGAGGATGGCTTTTACATTCTCGTCGTGACCGATGGATCGGGTTCGCTAAAAGTTGGTGATCAAAGCTATCAATTGAATCGCTTTGATCGGGTATTTATCGCCGCTGAGGCAGGCGATGTGACTTTTGAAACAGGGGAAGGCCTAGAGTTCCTAGAGCTCGCTGGACCCGCATTGTGAGACTGTAGAAATGCAATCGACAAACCTAATTGTAATGTCGCAGCTCGAGATCGAGACCTTCCTAGTGGAGGACCGGCTCGAAGCGTTGAAAGAACTGATCGCTCCTTGCCGAGTCGTTGACGCGGAGTCCTGTACCGAAGAGTCTTGGGTCGAGCTGTTGAAGGAAACGAATCCAAGGATTCTCGTGGCGGGATGGAAGACCAAACCACTGCCAGCGAACACTCGAACAGAGATCGCTCCTGCGCTCGACTACGTGTGCTACATGCCAGGCTCCGTTCGCAAACTAGTTCCGCGAGAACTGATCGAGCAGGGCTTGCTTGTGACGAACTGGAGTTCGTCAATCAGCCGTACGGTGGCGGAGTGCGCGCTACTGCTAAGCCTCGCTTGTATGAGACGGGTAGCGTATTGGTCGCATCAGATGCACGATCAAGGAGGCTGGAAAAATGGGACCACGGTTACGCAGTCTCTCTTTGATCGCAGGATCGGTATCCACGGATTTGGCGCGGTGGCGAAAGCGTTGTTGCCATTGTTGAGGCCCTTCACCGACAAGATCTCAACGTATACGGAGGGCGTTCCAGAAGAAGTGTTCGAAGCTTACGGAGTGCGTCAGGAGAAGGATCTCGAGAAGTTGTTCTCCGAGAACGACGTGGTGATCGAAGCCGAAGCATTGACGCCTGAGAGAGAGAAAATCGTGGGAGAAAAGCTTCTCGGGTTGATCCCGAAGGGTGGTTCATTCGTCAATGTCGCTCGCGGCGCTCTGGTCGATGAAGAAGCACTCCTGGCGATCGCGGAACGAGGAGACATCCAGGTTGGGCTTGATGTTTACACGATCGAGCCCCTTCCGGAAGACCATGCATTTCGCGGATGCCGCAACATTGTTCTTTTGCCGCACCTTGGAGGTCCCTCTACAGATCGTCGCCGCGATGCGGCGGATCATAGTTTGGAGAATCTTCGCCTCTTCCAGAACAACCAACCTGTTACCGAGCCAATCACATTGGACGTTTACGACCGCTCTACCTGAAAGATTTAGAAAATGGATACGAAAGAAATTACCCCTCGCTTTTTTGATCACGCGGGCCCCGTTCGCGAGAACGTTCCTGCATCCTACCGCAAGTGGCAGAATTATGCCCGTGCGTTAATCGAACCATTGGCCGACTTGATGGAAGAGGGACGTGCGAACCTCGATATCGAGGGGATGGCGAGTGACCATGATGAGAACGCTGATCGACTCGAAGCGCTGGCTCGTCCTTTTGTGCTTTTCTGCCATTGGGAGCGTTCGACGAATCTCTTCCGCGATGAGCGAGACGAGGAGCTGCTTGGAAAGTGCAAAGCCTGGTTCCGCCAAGCCTTGCTGCTAGGAAGCGACCCGGAGTCGGATCAATTTTTTGGATACTCCGCTAACTTTCATCAACATTCTGTGGAGATGGGGCTCTTTGTGATTGGGCTCGAACTGAGTCGTGATTGGCTTTGGGACGACCTGAATGAGGTTGAGCAAGCCCGTGTCTTGTCGTGGCTCGAGTCGGATGTCGGAAACGGACATCACTGGAACAACCATATGTTCTTCGGTATTTTCGTTCTGGAATTTCTCCAGCGTGAAGGACGCTTGCGCACTGCGTATCGCGGTGTGGTGGATCGTTGGTTCGAGGAATTGGAAGGGATGTACGCTGACGAAGGCTGGTACATGGATGGTATGAATCAGGCCTTCGATTTCTACAATGCGTATGCGTGGCACTACTACAGCATGTGGTGGGTGGCATTGTATGGAGAAGCTAATCCGGGACGTTGCGAGCGCTTCAAGGAGCGGACTAATCGTTTCATGAAGGACTATCCGATTTTCTTCGCCGAAAGCGGGGAACATCCTGCCTTTGGTCGCTCGATTTCCTATCGCTTCAATTCGACGGCTCCCTTTGGTTTAGCTCATGCGTTGGGGGCGTCCCCTGTCCCTGCAGGAGAGGCTCGTTCCATTTGTCAGCGCAGCTTGGAATTCTTTTTGAACAAGCCCATTTCGCAAGGGCAGGGCTGTCTCTCGCTCGGTTGGTACGATGAGTTTTTGCCAATGGTAGAGGTGTACTCGACCGGCGGATCCCCATATTGGGCGGCAAAGGCCTTCTCGCCGCTTCTATTGGCCCCAGAAGACCCGTTCTGGGAAGGGGAGGAGATTCCTGCCAAACCTGACAACCAGGACCGTGCGATCGCTATGAAAGCACCTTGTCTCATTGCGAGAAGCGTTGATGGCGAAGTGGAAATCATCAATGCAGGTTCTCAGATCGCATCGACGAATACGCGTTTCGGTCCGCACAAGTGGGGCCGCCTGAGCTACAAGAGCGCTTTCGGTTTTGCTCTTTCAAGTGATCCCGCATCCTATCCCTTTGATGGTGGTTTGACGGCGCAGAAGGAAGGATCCGAGGTCGTTTATGGACGTCACTACACCGCTCCGTTCGCTATCGAACCGCACCACATGGGCTGCTTGTATAGCCTAGGCGGCAAGCTTGAGCAGTTTCAGGTTTCTGTGGAAACGCGGGTTTGGTGGAAAGGGAACTGGCAACTCATCGTGCACCGCGTGATCGCGAAGGATGCAGCGACCTTGAGACATGGAGGTTACTCCGTTTCGGACTTAGACGGCGCGAAGATCCAGAACAAGGGCGGTATGCCGCTTGTCACTGTTAGCTCTGGTGAATACGGAGCATCTCTGCAGGCCATTTGCGGTTTTGACTCTACTGGGTATGATAGCCGCCTCTCAGCTGAAGATGGACCACGTCGCCACATTCAGGCCGCCTATCACTCGACCGCCTTACTCGAAACGAAGGTGAGCGCGGATGAAACGCGCGATCTCGCTTGTTTGAGTTGGGCCGGTACGAACGAAGCGGATTCCGCTGCCTGGGAACTCGTTTCGCTCGCCGAAGGGCGTTGGGAATTAAGTCACGAAAAGAATGGAAGCTGGGTAATTGAAGATGAAGCCCTCCCGGAAGTGTCCAGATAACAGATACGAATATTCAGATGATTTCAGAAAAACTTTCAGGAAAACGCGTCCTCGTAACAGCGGGCGCGCAAGGAATTGGAGAGGCGATTTCGCGACGCTTTATCGATGCAGGGGCGAGTGTTGCTGTCCACTATTTCTCCAGCGATACGATTGCCAAGGAGCTGGTAGCGTATGCCGACTCAAAAGGAGTGAAAGCGGTTGCTCTGCAAGGTGACCTTACTAACCGTGCTGATGCTGAGAAGATGTCGAAGGAGATCGAGCAAGAGCTCGGTGGCCTCGACATTCTGGTTAACAATGCAGGCTCCTTGATTGGCCGCCGTTCTCTTGGCGATATCGAGGACGAGTTTTGGAAAACCGTTTGGGACGTCAATGTGACCTCTAACTTTCTGGTTACTCAGGCGGTTCTGCCATTGCTGACTGCGAACGAAGGAAGCAGTATCGTGAATCTCTCTTCTCTGGCTGGACGAAAGGGTGGCCATGCGGGATCGATTGTCTATTCTGCGGCGAAGGGTGGCATTCTTACTTGGACACGGTCATTGGCGTCGGAGCTCGGCCCACAGGGGGTGCGAGTGAATGCGATCGCTCCTGGGCTCATTCTCGGAACGTCGTTCCACAATACGCATACAACCAAAGAGTCGGCAGATGAGACGATCAAGGGCTTACCGGTTGGAAGGGCGGGAAGTCCTGATGACGTTGCTCGTGCTGTTCTGTATCTCGCTTCCGAATACGATGGATTCATCTCAGGAGCGACTCTAGATATCAATGGAGGCGTTTATGCGTGCTAAGTTTGCATCGGTTCTAGTAGCAAGCGTCGGAATCGTCGGCAGTTTGTTGGCGATTGATGAGCGTGAATTCTATCACACTTACGATGGATTCGCCCTACCGACGGAAGTTCAGATGCCTGAGAAGGAAGTGCATCCATCGCTTTGGTTTGACGCTTCAGAAGTGAAGCAGGTGCTGGCCAAGAAAGATGCCGACGCGACGGCGAAAGAGTATTGGCAGAATCTGAACGAGAGCGAATTCCTGCTCGCCGATCTGCCTCCGGTGCCGAAGCTCGAGGACGACAAGAAGATCGTTCACAAGTATTACGGCACGCTGACTCAAGTCGCAGCTTACAATGGCCTGATGTATCAGCTTTCGGATGACGCCAAGAAGAAGGCCTACCTCGCGAAAGCGACTGAAGCCCTGAAGCGAGGATACGCGGGACCGCTCTATCAGCTCGATCCGATAATCAAGGGGAGTGCGGTTGACGAGATTTACCAAGGAGTTTGGGCGCAGAACTTTGCTGCCGCTTACGACTGGGTGCAGCCAGGGCTTTCGAAGCAAGATGATGAGATCATCCGAGGACATTTGATCGAGCATGCCCGCTACACCTATGAAAATCTCTGGTCCTGGGCGGGCAGTCCTCACAACCACCTGTCAAAGCCAGCCTGGGGGCTCGGGAGTACTGCTCTGGTGCTATCGGACCACCCTGAAGCAAAGGATTGGCTGACGCGCGCGGTGAAGGCAGCGAACGCGACGACTCGTTACTTCTTTGCTGGTGACGGCATGTACCGTGAAGGGTCTCACTACTACATCTTCTCGTTTATCAATTTTGTACCCTTTCTCTACCACTACGAGAATACGACCGGGTTCGATGCGTTTAGCTATTATCAATCAGCGTTCGAGTGGCCGATTGTTACTCGAAATGGCAAGGGCTGGATGTGGAATTTCGAGGACAGCTTTATCCGTCCTTATCCATCGCACTTAGTCGCAAAAGCGTTCTTGGATACGCCGACTCTTCTTCACAGCAAGGCGCCGCTTTCGGAAGTGTTGCAGTGGAACTATCAAGCAACTGATTACTCCGCCTTTGATGCATCGGAAGCGAAGTCAGGATTCAACTACACCGGAGCGAGCTGGGATTATGCAAAGGCTTTGGTAGAGTACCTATGTTACGATCCGAGTATCGCAGCGGCGAAACCGGATGTCTCGCCGGTACAGTTTATGAAATCCGGTCAGAGCGTATTCCGTAGTGATTGGGATTTCAATGATCCCAAATCGCGCACTCTTATCTTTCACGGAGTCGCGGAAGCGGACAATCACGAGCACTATGATCACTTGAGTTTTGTTCTGCATGCGGAGAACCAGATGATGTCGTCGGATGCTGGTTATACGCGGAAGAGTTATGGTGAGCCAATGCGGAGGGAATGGTATCTTACTGACGAGGCCCACAATGTAGTGCTTGCGAACGGGAAAGCTCCGGTGGATGTCGCTCCGAATCTCGCACCGTATTCCTCTCATCGATTTGTGACTCCATTCTTCTCTTGCGAGATAAAGGAGGCTCCTTACGCGGAAGGCGGCAAGCATCGCCGTTTGGTTGCGATGTTAGATGGCGACAAGTATGCGATAGCTGATTTCGTCGCTCTGCCAAAGGCTGGAGAAATCGAGGTCGTCATGCATGGAGGTCGAGCAACGTTGACTTCGAGCGATGCTCTGCACGAGTGGAGGTATTCGAACGATGACTACGGTCCGGCCGCAGGGCTGAGGCAGTGGTTTTGGGGCAAGGGCTTCAAAGCCAAGGAATACGAAGGGGAGTTGACGTACATCAAAGGCGATTATGCTCCATTCCCTTATCTGAAGCACTCTCTGCAAGGAGCGAACGCGCTTGGCTTAAGCTTGCTCGATCCCGTTTCTGATGAGGAAACAGGAGTTGAGTATGCGTACGAGCGAAAGTCTGAATCTGCGGTTGTCGTCAAAAGCGAGGACGGAGCTGAGTGGATTTCTGTCAATACGAACGGCGCGGAAATCGGGGAGTCGGTCTGGAAGACCGATGCTCTTTTCTCGTACTTCAATGCGGGCGCGAACGGTATTCAAGCAGCGGCGGTAGATTGCTCGAAGCTGCGTATCGGCAAGGACATGGAGTTTGAATTAAACGGTTCGACAACGCTGGCGTTGCGAAACGGCGAGAACGGTTTGGAACTCTACTTTACTGTCGAGAATCCGGTTCAAGGCGTTGCCCGCTACAATGGCCGTGTGTATCGACTCGATTTAAACAACAGTGGAATGCTGATCTTACGATGAAACTATCTTTTACGACATTGGCCTGTCCGGAATGGGATGTCCGGACAATTGTGAAGAAAGCTTCCGAATACGGTTTTGATGGCCTCGACTTTCGAGGGACCGGATCCGGGCTGGATATCACGACTCAGCCGGAATTCACGAGCGGCATCGACGTGACTCGAAGCCTGATCGATGAACACGGATTGGTGGTCAGTGGCGTAAGCTCAAGTTTGCGAATTTGTGATGTCGGCCTGTTCGAGACGAACCTGGAAGAAGCTCGTCGTACGATTCCTGTTGCCCGAGCTCTAGGTGCTGAGCAGGTCAGAGTATTTGGATACGGAGATCCAGCAATGGACCGCGATCAATCGATTGAGTATGGTCGCCGTTGCATGGAAGCTATTCTGAAGCTCGATGGCGCGGACCAGATCAATTGGCTGCTCGAAATGCATGACCATTGGATGGAAGCAGAGGTGTGCAAGAAGCTAGTCGATGCGGTGGGGAGTCCGAATTTTCAAATCTTGTGGGATATTGGGCACACGACGCGCGTCGGCGGTGAATCGGCCGAACATACGCTTTCGGTTCTAGGGGACATCATTCCCTGTGTGCATTTGAAGGACGCGGTTTTCGATAAGTCGCATGCCCATGCGATGAAGGATGGCTGGCGTTACGTTTTGCCTGGCACCGGAGAGCTGCCTCTTGATGGAGCGGTGAAGGCATTGATCGAACGGGAGTTCGATGGATGGTATGTGTTCGAGCACGAGAAACGCTGGCACGCGGATCTGGAAGAGCCGGACGAGGCCTTAGCCGCTTACGTGAAGTGGATGAAGGCCTTTGTGGCTGAGGTTTAGAGCAATTTTCTTTTGTTTAGGCGCTGAGAATCGCGGCACAAGGCCGCTTCCCACTTTAAGATGCCTGAAGTGAAGTGCGACTGTTCAAAAGAAAAGTGCTCTCGGTTTGTGGCCGTTGGGGACCCGCCTTCGCGTTGAGCTTCGGCGTGGCGAGCAACACGGCCGTATCTATCACAGAAAGGCGACTCGGGCGCAGCCGGGGATTTCTAGGCTGCGGGTGTGGGTGAGGGTGCCGGTGACTGGATCGATGCGGAAGAGTTCGCAGTTGTCGCTGTCCATGTTGGCGGCGATGAGCCAGCGGCCGGTTGGGTCGATCCCGAAGTTACGTGGTTGCTTGCCGCGGGTCGGCTCGTGGCCGATAGAGGTTAGCTTACCGGTGGATTGATCGATCGAGAAAATCGCGATGCTCTCGTGACCTCGGTTAGAACTGTAGAGGAAACGGCCATCTGGGGAGACAAGGATTTCCGCCGCCCAGCGAATCTCGTCGTAGTCGGCGGGAAGGGTGTCGATGGTTTGGACTTCGCTCAAAGCTCCGGTGGCAGGCGTGTAGTCGTAGACGCCTACTGTGGAGGCCATTTCGTTTAGCACGTAGACGTGCTGGCCGTTCGGGTGGAAGGCGAGATGACGTGGTCCAGCTCCCGGAGCGGTTTTAACTTGGCCGAACTCGGTTGGGACGAGCTTGTGGTTGATCGTGTCGTTTTCGTAGACGTAGACCGAATCGGTTCCGAGGTCGCAGACGAGAGCGAAACGGTTGTCAGGGGAAGTGAATACGGAGTGCGGATGAGAGGCCTCTTGGCGGTCTTTGTTCGGGCCGGATCCTTCGTATTTGTGGAGGTCGCTGTGTTCGTCGAGTCCACCATCAGCGCGGACGGGGTTGAGTATAGCGTATTGGGCACCGTAGTTGGCTCCGAATACGTTGGCCCCGATGCGGTCGATCTGGACGTGACTGGGAGCCCCGGCTGGAGTCTCGACTGTATTGATGTGAGTGAGGGCGCTTGTGTTGGGGTCGAGGGCGAAGGAGGAGAGGCCTTTGGCTTGGTCTGACTTGGTCAGGCTGTATAGAAATTTTTTGTTGGGATGGATGCTGATGAAGGATGCATCTGGGCAGGGAGTTTGGGAGAGGAACTCCATTTTCCCGCTCTCAAGGTCGAGGGAGTAGCAGTAGATGCCTCCTTTTTCTTCTTTTGCGCGCGATCCAAAATATACGAAGGTCTTCATAGGTGGTGGGGAACTCAAAGAGTTTGAGCCCTGAGATCCACCTAAAAGTTTTGGCGATTGCCCGAGATTCGGCTCCTTCTAGCCGAGCGTGTGATTAGAATAACAGTCTAACTACTTAAGCAGGTTGCTGAAGCATTTGTGCGATCCGAGACTCCAGAGTCTTCTGTCCAGCTTCGTAGGGGGCTCTATAATTCTCGGCAAATTCGTCGGGAAATACTTCGTCTGTACCTTGTTCGATGCCGTCGAGAATTTGAATGGCGACACTTTCAGGAGTTGCTTTGGGCATATCGACATCTTTGGCCATGTCGGTGTCAACAGGTCCTGGATACACGCCGATGACTTGGGTGCCTTGAGCGGAAAGCAGGAGGCGTGTCGCGGAAGTAAGCGAATGCACGGCGGCTTTAGAGTCGCTGTAAGTTGGGAAGGCTGGGAAGTTGGAGAGTCCAGCCACACTACTGATGTTTACGATCGTGCCTCCGTTCTGGTTTTTCAGGATCGGAGCGAAGGTCTGGGTTAGCTGGAGGGGGCCAAAGTAGTTGATCTCGAATTCGGCCCGGATGGTTTCCAAATCGCCATCAGGGAGGCTCGTGTTTGCGAAGTAGCCGGCGTTGTTGATTAGGATAGTGGCGTCTTGGGCGACCTCTCCAGCTTCAGCTATTTGTTGAGGATTGGTGACATCAAGTTGAACGGGAATCAGGCGATCTCCGTGCTTGTCTTTAAGTTCTCCAAGTTTCCCGATGTCTCGGGCGGCTGCATAGACTTTCGATGCCCCGCGGGCTAGAAGAGTTTCGACGATTGCTCGTCCGATGCCTCGGTTGCTACCGGTTACGAAGGCGACTTGGTTTTCGATCTTGTTGCTCATTGTTCGTTTCTCGTTTTTGATTTGTGTGAGTTGATGAATGAACGTTCAAAAACGAGGCGTGGCTGCAGTACTCTCTTTTTTCTTTGAATACCGCAGAGAGTTCGCTGCAGAGTTCATTTGTTTATGTGGAAATTTTGGATCGATACGGGGGGGACGTTTACGGATTGCATCGCGGAAGGGCCGGATGGTGAGACCCGGCGGGTAAAGTGTTTGTCTTCTTCGGCCATTCGAGGGCATGTCGTGGAGCGAATCGATGCTCGGCGGGTGAAAGTCGATGTGCCTTTTGGCGAGAAGGATGGGTTTTATGTGGGGTATGGGTTCTTGGTGCTGGGTATTGGGAATCGGAATGAGGTTATTGGCTGGGATTCGAGTGAAGGTATTCTGACTTTGGCGGAGGATTTGGAGGGATCCTTGGAGAGTGGGCTGTGTGAACTCCAATCGCCGGAGGAACCTCCAGTACTGGCGGTTCGGATACTGACAGAAACTGGATTGGAAGAGACCTTGCCGCCGCTTGAGATGCGTTTGGCGACGACTCGGGGCACGAATGCTCTGCTCGAGCGAAAGGGGGCGACGTTGGCGTTTTTGGTTACCGAGGGATTCGGAGATTTGCTGAAGATCGGAAATCAGCAGAGACCGGACTTGTTCGAGTTGGGAATCCAGAAGGACGACCCTTTGCCTGAAAGTGTATTCGAAGTTTCCGGACGAATCGATGCGGCTGGGAATGAATTGGAAGCCTTGGATGAAGTGGGGGTGCGAGCGTTTGCGAAGGAGGCGTTGGCTCAGGGTGTGGAAGCCTTCTCTGTGGCCTTGATGCACTCTTATGTGAATCCTGTCCATGAGAGACGGGTGGCTGAAATCCTAAGGGAAGAGGGAGCCACATTTGTATCTGTCTCGAGCGAACTGGCTGCCTTTGCGAAAATCCTCCCGCGTGCTGAGACGACGGTGGTGGACGGCTACCTCGCTCCGATCATGGAGGCGTACTTGGATTCGGTGGGAGAGGTTGTGGGTGGGGGAAATCGCGTGACCCCATCCGTCGCTCCCGGAGCTGTGGAGGACTTGCGAAGCACGCTCCTACAGGC
Organism: Pelagicoccus mobilis; assembly: GCF_016595505.1. Classification (GTDB taxonomy): domain Bacteria; phylum Verrucomicrobiota; class Verrucomicrobiia; order Opitutales; family Opitutaceae; genus Pelagicoccus; species Pelagicoccus mobilis. Next base: position 37,291 of record NZ_JAENIL010000011.1, read on the forward strand.
TCCTACATTGAGAGTGATGACGAGTGCGGGTGGGTTGGTGAGTCGTTCGCATTATCGGCCGAAAGACTCTTTGTTGAGTGGTCCAGCTGGCGGTGTGGTTGGTTCGTCGCGGTCGGGCTTGCAGGTTGGGATCGGTAAATCGATCGCTTTTGATATGGGTGGAACGAGTACTGACGTGTCTCGTTTCGACGGGCAGCTGGATTATAAGTTTGAGCAAAAAATCGGAGCTGCCCGCGTTTACGCTCCGAGCTTGAGAATCGAGACTGTGGCTGCAGGTGGAGGCTCGATTTGTTGGTTTGATGGTACCGCTTTGCGAGTTGGTCCAGAGAGCGCGGGGGCGAACCCAGGACCGGCCTGTTATGGGGCTGGTGGGCCGTTGGCAGTTACGGATGTTAATCTGTTGTTGGGACGCCTGGATGCGTCGAAGTTTGGGATCCCTGTCTTTCCGGAGGCTGCGAAGGAGCGTTTGACGGAGCTGATTGACGAGATCGAGCGCACGACTGGACAATGCCTTTCGGAGCAAGAAACCTTGGAAGGTCTGCTCGCGATTGCAAATGAGACGATGGCGGAGGCGATTCGTAAGATTTCGACGAGTGAGGGCTTTGATCCAGCGGATTATGCGTTGGTGGCTTTTGGTGGAGCGGGAGGACTGCATGCTTGCGCGATTGCCGGTATCTTAGGCATGGATACGATCGTGTTCCCAGCAGATGCTGGGCTACTGAGTGCCTATGGCTTAAAGCATGCCCAGGTTGAGCAGTTTGCAGAGCGGCAGGTTCTAGAGCTTTTGGTGGACTGCGAATCGCAAGTGGCAGAGTGGCTGAGCGCGTTGGAAGCACAGGCTTTGAGGCAACTGGAAGAGGATGGGGTATCCAGGGGATCGTCTGAGCTTTGTCCTGCTCGTTTCGAATTACGCTACCGAGGGCAGGAGTCGATTATTGTTCTGGAGGGGGGAGAGGTCGAATCTCTGGGCGAACGCTTCGGGGATGCCTATGAGTCGCAGTTTGGTTTCGTGCCGCGTGGGTTGGCTATCGAGTTGGTCGCTATTCGTGTGGTTGCGCGGAGTCAGGTGGTGGGGACCAAGCTGGAAGAGTTCCGCGGGGAATCGCGTGACAAGCACGCTCCCACTAAGGCATTTGTTGATCGAAACGGTTTGGAGGAGGGGGATACCATTGAGGGGCCGGTGGTGATCCAAGATCCGTATAGTACGATTTATGTGGATGCTGGATGGAAGGCTCAGGTCGGAACTGAGGGTACCTTGAGAATGGAATCCACTGAGGTTTCAATTGAGAAAAGTGAACTGGCTGAGGTCGTTGAACTGGAGCTTTTCACGAATCGTTTTCTGGCCTTGGTCGGAGAGATGGGAGCTCTGTTGGAGCGGGCTGCGTTTTCGACCAATGTTAAGGATCGGAAGGATTTTTCCTGTGCTTTGTTGGATGCAGATGGCTATCTGTTAGCGAATGCTCCTCACATTCCAGTGCACTTGGGTGCTTTGGGTGTTTGTCTGCGCACGGTTTTGCAATCTAGGGAATTGGGGCCGGGAGATGTGGTGGTCACGAATCACCCAGCCTTTGGCGGTTCGCATTTACCGGATGTTACTTTGATCGCTCCTGTGTATACGGAAAATGGTGACGAGTTGCTGGGCTATGTAGCCAATCGGGCGCATCATGCGGAACTGGGAGGCATTTCCCCTGGAAGCATGCCGCCCAATGCAAAATCCTTGGCGGAAGAGGGCGTGGTGATCGCTCCTTTGAAGTTGGTTGAGGCAGGCGTGACATGTTGGGAGCCTTTGCTCGATTTGCTGAAGGGCTGTGCTTATCCGAGTCGCTCGGTTGAGGAGAATGTGGCGGACTTGTCGGCCCAGTTGGCTTCGATCCGACGGGGGCAGCGTGCGTTGCAGGAATTGGCTGAAGCTGAGGGGGAGAAAAGGGTCGCGAAGTTTATGGGGCTGCTTCGGAAGAGAGCGGCGACGGCGTTGAGGGAGGCGTTGAAGAGTGGCCGTTGGGACAACGGCCGCTACCTAGAATGTCTGGATGATGGAGCTGCTGTGCAGGTTCAGGTCTCGAAGCAGGTCTCCGGGAAGTGGTTGATTGATTTTGAGGGGAGTTCGGGAGTGCAGCCTAATAATTACAATGCGACTCCTGCGATTGTGACGAGTGCGGTGATTTATGTGCTGAGATTGGTTGCCTCGGTGGATGTGCCCTTGAATGAAGGTTTTCTGGATGTCGTCGATATTCGGATACCGGAAGGAATGTTGAATCCGGTTTTTGATTCGAACCCAGAAGCTTGTCCTGCAGTGGTGGCCGGGAATGTGGAGGTGAGTCAGTTGGTTGTTTCGGTTTTATTGAAGGCGTTCGGTTTGGCCGCCTGCAGCCAGTCGACGATGAACAATCTGATTTTTGGGACGGAATCCTTTGGCTATTACGAGACGATAGCGGGAGGCGAGGGTGCGACGCCGGAACGTGACGGCGCGAGTGGGGTGCATACGCATATGACGAACACTGCGATGACGGATCCGGAGGTGATGGAATTGCGTTATCCGGTGAAGGTGGAGATCTTTGGTCTTAGAGAGAATTCCGGCGGTTCAGGACTGCGTCGTGGTGGGGATGGCGTGGTGAAGCGTGTTAAGTTTCTCAAGCCGGTAACCTTGTCCCTGCTGACGCAAAGACGGATCGAGCAGCCTTTTGGTGTGGAAGGCGGAGGCGCTGGAGCTTGCGGTGAGCAGATTCTGGTGAAGGCGGATGGTTCTGTGACTGCCCTCGACGGAAACGGGAGTTGGGAATTGGAGACTGGAGAGGTTTTGGAGATTCGCACGCCGGGAGGTGGTGGCTGGGGCGAGGGGGGAGTGTGAAGTGTGGAGTGTGGAGTTTGGGGCTCGGCGGGTTGGGTGCACTTTTTTTGGCACTCAGTTATTGGTGGTTTGTCTCAGTGTCGCCTCTTCGTTTGAATGGAGAGCGCTAGGATTGGTGTTTTATTGATTATGAACAAGATGATGAAGCGGATCGAGGGAGTTGTTCTGTTAGCAATCGTTTGTGTTGGGAGTGTTGTGGCGAGCCCATCGCTCGAGGATAAGATCGAGGGGCTCTTGATTGGGTCGGCGATTGGAGATGCGGCGGGAGGTCCGGTCGAGTTCGTTGTTCCGCCGGAGCGAAGTGTTTGGTCGACGCGGTCAGAGCCTGTTGATGACGAAGCGATTCGCGAGTTGGGGAAACTCTTCAAGCTGCGTGCTTATCCCAAAGACGTGGAACCGTTTGCTCAGTGGGAAGCTTATGGTCCGGAAGGGACGGTGACGGATGATACGCGTTTTAAGCTGATCTTCTTTAATGCCTTAAAGGAACACGGGGCGGAGTTGGATCAGAAGCACTTTGCCCAAGCGGTCATGGACTTTCGCTCAACCTTGAGTCCGGCGTATCAGGAGCACTATGACACCTGGATTCCTGAGATCGAGTACGCGACCCGTTGGGCACTCGGAGAGCGCGGCGGAAAAGCGCTACCGGTTGAACGGATTTGGGGCGGGATTGCTACGATGGAAGGACAGATGCCCTTTTTGCCGATTGCTGCATTGAATCCAGATAATCCCGAGTGGTGCTACCGGAAGTGCTACGAGTTGGGCTATTTCGATATCGGGGTGGCCAAGGACATGAACTCAGCGTTAGTCGCTGGATTAGCCGCAGGGCTGCAATCGGATGGTAGCTGGGGTAGTGTGGAGAGAGCCATGCGTGAGGTGGATCCGTATCGCTACAATGAGGTGCTTTATGTGCGGCGGGAGCTGACGCATTGGTTGGATGTAGCTCATGATTTAGTGGAGCGTTCGGAAGGGAATATTGCTCGCTTGTTTGAGCTGTTGGAAAGCGAAAGCGACACCATTTACTGGTGGGAAGCATGGGTCCCGATCGTGGTCGTGTTTGCCTGTGCGGAGATTGTCGACTACGACCCGATGGCGTCGATGCAGTTGATGATGGAGTTTGGCCACGATACTGACTCCTACGCTCAGGTGATGGGGGCGATCATGGGAGCGATTCACGGAAAGGATGTTTTCCCGGAGGAAATGCGTTCAACGGTGAATGATCGTATGAGGGAGCAGTTCGATCAGAATGTAGATGACTGGATGGAGTTGGTAGGGAAGCACCGGATACGGTGATTAATTGACGATGATCCAGCCAGGGGCTGGAGCGATGATCGGCTTATGCCGAGCGATGATGTTGTTATCATGTTGGCGAAGCCATCATCGCTTGCCGAAGGCAATCATCGTTCAATAAGAACTTATGCGGCGGCGGGCTTGGAGAGGGCACCGTCTACGGAGAACTTGCCTCCGCCGGAGATGACTCCGATGAGAGCGAGGCCGATGGTGAGTAGGTGATACTCGATGCCTTCACCTGCTTGGTTGCCGTACCAGTTCATGAAGAAGCCGTTTGGTAGGGTCGCCATGAACATCGCGACTGTCATGGTTATTCCGATACCGAATGCTGCGACTCGACTAAGAGCACCGATGAAGAGAGCAATGGCGCCGATTGACTCGGCAATGATGACGAGGAAGGCGAGGACGGCTGGGATGCCCATAGATTCGGTGAAGAATCCCATAGTTCCGCTGAAGCCGTAGCCTCCGAACCAGCCGAGGAGCTTTTGGGCACCGTGCGGGAAGATGACGACTGCGAGGGCAATGCGTGCGATGAGAGGAGCGACGTTGTTGTTGGTCGCGAGGAGCTGTTGGATGTATTTCATTTTTCTATTATTGGTAATTGGTTGTGGGTGATTGGTTCTGGGAATTGGCCATCGAAGACGATGCCCGCTAGCCGAGGTCGAAGAGAAGGATCTGTGATGCAGCGCTAGCGGTCAGTTGCAGCTGCTCTTTTCCGGTGAGATAGGCTGCGTCGCCTGCGTTTAGCGTTTCGCCGTTTAGCTCGATCTGTCCTTCGGCGAGGTGCAGCCAAGCGTGGCGTTCTGCTTCGAGCGTGTATTCAATGGATTGTGACGGATCGAGTCTACCGAGATAGAGATTGGCGTCTTGATGAATGGCCATCGAATCATCGCGACCGGATTTAGAGGCTGCTAGGTGCCAGGTGCCCGTTTCGGCGTTGGCGAGCGCTCGTTCGGCGTAGCGTGGCGTGACTCCTTGCTCATCCGGCTGTATCCAGATTTGTAGAAGATGGACCGCTTCGTCAGAGGAAGGATTGAACTCGCTGTGCATGATGCCGGTGCCGGCTGCCATGTATTGGAAATCGCCGGTTTGGATCACTCGGCCATTGCCCATGGAGTCCTTGTGCTCGAGCTGACCGCTCAGGATGTAAGTTATAATCTCCATGTCGTTATGCGGGTGGGTGCCGAAGCCTTTTCCCGGCATGACGATGTCGTCATTGATGACTCGGAGGGAGCGGTAGCCCATCCACTCTGGATCGTAGTAATGGGCGAAGCTGAAAGTGTGGTAGGTCTCGAGCCAGCCGTGGTTGGCGTGGCCGCGTTCGTTTGCTCTACGTATTTTGATCATGGCCAGAGTATGCCATGAAACCCTTGCATTCGTGAAAGACTATGATTCTTGCCTGAGCATAACTTGTGCGCATGCTAAAAAGGGTTTGTATAACGGTCCGCCCGGCGGTCGGACCCTACCTTTCAACTGAATAGGGAAGCGAATTTGAGGTATGGAGCTAAGGCATTTGCGGTATTTTATTGAGGTGGCGTTGGAGGAGAATGTGACGCGAGCGGCGGAGAAGTTGCATGTGTCGCAACCGGCTTTGAGTCGCCAGGTGAAGGATCTGGAGGAGGAGCTGGGATTTTCTCTGCTGGTGCGAACGGCTAAGTCGGTATCGCTGACGGAGGCGGGCCGCGTTTTTCTGGATGAAGCGAGCGAAGTGCTGGAACGTTTGGAGGAGGGAGTCGTTAAGGCGCGTGCTGCCGCAGAGGGAGGCGGCGGAGAACTGCACATCGGTTATGCCCCTTCATTGACGGTGCGAATCTTGCCGCCGACGATACGTGCGTTTCAGGCGGAGTTTCCAAACGTGAAGGTGAAGCTTCACGATCTGTCGTCGGAGGAGATGCTCGAGGGCTTCAGGGACGGGAGTTTGGATTTTGTCCTGATGCCAGAGAGCAAGATTAGGACTGCGAGCAACTGTCGCTTTGAGGCTCTGAAGACAGAGGACCTGCGATTGGCAGTAGGGCTGGAGCACCCGTTTGCGGCCTTGGAGAAGGTGCCTATTCAAAAGCTGAAGGGGGAGAAGCTGATTGGTTTTAACCTGAAGGAATATCCGGAGTACGGGGAATTGTTCACCAAGACGCTTAAACCTGCGGGGATTCGCAAGAAGCTAGCCGAGGAACACGAGAGCGTGAGTAGCTTGGTGGCTGCGGTTGAAGCCGGGATGGGAGTTTCGGTAGTAACGGAGTCGATACAGTGTGTCGCCGGTGGCAGAGTTAAGATCGTGCCGCTTGATCCGCCGGGTGAGGCGGTCGTGGTGGGGATCGCTTGGAAAGAGCGGGAACTTACGAGGGAGGAAACTGCGTTTGTAGCGAAAGCCTTGGGGGCGTGTGAGAGGAGTTTGTAGCGCGGTGCTTTAGCCCGCGTTTATGGATTTGGTTGTTGGCAACGACGGAGCGTTGCCCTCCTGTTTTGCTTAGGGGGCTCGTTTTCTTTTAAGAGCAATTCGGGGGTGGCGGTGGTCGCGGGCTGAAGCACCGCGCTACGGGGGAGGAAAATTCGCTTTTTTTGGTAACCGGGCTTAGGGAGAGAGGTAGGCACTGGTTAAGATGTTGTCCGACTTGTTTTTCTCCTTCCGCAATCTCAAGAAGACGCCTGGGTTTTCGATTGTCGCCGTATTAACGCTCGCCGTTGGGATCGCCGCGGTGGTCTCGATCTTTGCTGCCTTGCGCGCCTTGGTTCTGGAGCCGTTCGATTATCCGGATTCTCACGAGATGGTGCAGGTTTGGTCGGGTGATGGGTGGCCGTTGTCGCCAGCGGATTTCTTGGATTTGCATGCGAAGGCGGAGTCGTTTGAGAGTTTTGGGGTCTACAATCCGCAGACTTTTAACGTGGGAGCGGAAAACGCTCAGGCTATTCGCGGGGTGACAGCTACGCATGGCGTTTTGCCGGCTTTCGCTATCAAGCCGATGAATGGGCGCTGGCTCGAAGAAGGGGATGCGATGGAGGGAGCCGAACCTGTCGCCGTTGTGAGCTATGGTCTGTGGCAGCGTCTTTTTGGCGGCCGTGAAGATTTGCTCGGAGATACGATTCGTTTAAACGGAGGGAATGTAACTGTGGTCGGTATCATGCCGAAGGGCTTCGAATTCGCTGGCCCGTGGATCCGTGCGGACGAGTGTGATGTTTGGATGCCGATGTCGTTGGAGAATGATAAGGATCGGCGCGGCAGCCATTGGCTAAGCGGGGTAGCGCGTTTGAAGGATGGACTGACTCCTGAGCGGGCGGATACGGAGATCAAGACTATCGGGAAGGAGCTCTCGGAGCTGTATCCAAACACCAACTATCGAAAGAAATTCCTCGTGCGTTCCTTGCACTTCGAAATGACTAAGGACATCGGGGAGTATGTTTGGCTCTTGTTCGCCTCGGTGGGAGTGATTTTGCTGGTGGCGTGTTCGAATGTAGCGAGTATGCTGCTATCGAGGGGAGCGCAGCGGCAGGGAGAATTTGGGGTACGAGTCGCCTTGGGGGCGACCAAAGGGAATTTGTTGCGCCTCGCGTTTGCGGAGAGTTTGGCTCTGGCCTTGGCAGGCGCGTTCTTCGGGGTGTTTCTTGCGTACGGAGGGATTGAGATTATCAAGTCGATCGCGCCGGTAAGTGTCGCCCGCAAGGAGGCGATGGCGCTTGATGGTCCTGTGCTGTTGTTCGCTCTCGGAGCGACCGGGTTGGTGGCATTGGCGGCGGGACTGCCGCCTGTGTTTGTGACGATGAAAACTTCGGTCGCCACTATCTTACGCAACGATGCCAGAGGGGCGATTGGCTCGCGCTCGCGTAACTATCTGCTGCGTTGTCTGGTGATCGCCCAGATCGCGCTGGCCTTCGTTTTGGCGAATTGCGCGGTGATCTTCTCTGGGAGTTATTACGAGATTTTGGACAAGAACAAGATCATCACAACGGATCGCGTTTTGACTGCTCGCATTACGTTCCAAGGCGATCGCTACAAGGAAGAGAGTACGCGGATCCAGGCTTGGGAGGAGATCGAGCAGAAGCTGGCGGCGATGCCGGGGGTGAACTCGGCGGGTATCACGACCAAGCTGCCGCTCGAAGGGGGCAGTAATACAAACGGCTTGATCAACGATGAGGTGTACGATCCGAGCCAGCGGCGAATCCAGATCGAGTTTTCATCGGTCACTGAAGGCTATTTCGAATCCCTTGGCATCAAGCTGCTGCAGGGGCGGAATCTCGATAAATCGGATATCGCAACAGAGGATGGACTGCGTGGAGTGGTGATTAACCAGACGCTCGCGGATCGGGCTTGGCCCGACGAGAATCCGCTGGGAAAGGTTATTCGGGCGAATGTGCCCGAGGACCCTTGGTACACCGCGACAGTGGTCGGCGTGGTGGAAGACACGCGTCAGTGGGGGGCGGATGCGGAGGTGCAGCCTGAGATGTTCACCATGCCGAAGGGCCACTGGGGGAGGCGCATCAACGTCTTGGTACGGACTTCGCAACCGGCAAACAGTCTCATTCCTTTGCTTCGTGAGGTTATCGATGGGGTTGATCCAGAGTTGGCATTGGAAAATATCCGGACGATGGACCAGGTCGTGGGTGACGCGACGAAGGGGGAGCGGACCATGGCAGGGCTGGTGAACAGCTTTATGGGAATTGCCCTCGGATTGGTAGCGGTCGGGCTTTACGGAACGCTGTCGTACACGATCTTGCTACGGACACGGGAGATCGGAGTGCGGAGAGCTTTGGGGGCCTCTGGAGGCGAGATCTCGCGACTGGTTTTGCGTCAGGGCGCGGTCTGGGTGGCCATCGGGTTAACGATCGGGCTCGGTGGGGCGTTCGCCTTGGCCAAGGTGCTGGAGTCGATGGTCTTTGGCATGGAGGGCTTGAGCCTGACGCCGCTCGTTCTGGCGGTCGCGGTGATCGGAGCGGCAGCGATTGTGGCTTGCTGGGTCCCGGCGACGCGGGCGGCTCGGCTAGATCCACTAGTGGCGTTGAACGCGTGAACGTTGTGGCTGTTGGGGACAACGGCCGCGACTATTTTTGCGGAGTGGCGGCGGTCTTTTCTGGTTGAAGGGGGATGCGGGGGGCGGTTTTGTTTGAGGGATGGAATCCCTTTCTAATCCGCTTTCGAAGAACGCGTTTGTCGTTAAGGAGCACGTGGGCTTGTTTAAGGCCGCGAATAATTTCGATATGTTCGATCCGGAGTCGGGCGAGCAGGTCTTGGAGTGCCGGGAAGACCAGCTGGGCGTTTTTACCAAGATGCTCCGGTTTACGGACTACAAGCGGATGACGCCGTTTCATATCGAGATTCGGGAGCCGGGCGGGCGCACCTTGATCGAGATTAAGCGTGGCGTTTCTCTGTTTTTGTCGGATGTGGAAGTGCTGGATGGCGAGGGGCAGTTGCTTGGGCGCTTCAAGCAGAAGTTTTTCTCGATTGGCGGGAAGTTCGATGTCTACGCGGCGGACGGCAGTGTGCTTTGTTCCTTGAGCGGCAGCTGGACGGGATGGGACTTTTCGTTTGGTCGCGACGGTGTGGAGTTTGGGCGTGTGAACAAGCAGTGGTCGGGCTTGGGGAAGGAGTTTTTCACTTCCGCCGACAATTACATGTTGAGCATCGATCCCTCTCTGGAGGCGGATCATCCGCTGCGTAAGCTGATCGTGGCGGCGGTGATGTGCATCGATATGGTGCTCAAGGAGTGATTTTTTTGCCCACGAAGGACACGAAGAAGCACGAATGTTTTCTATATCAAGCGAGTCGCTTCGAGATTCGTAGTGTCCTTTGTGGGCGAATTTATTTTAAGTTTGGGGTGAATTGGTCATGGCGGATTTGAAGACGATCGAGGATGCGTTCGATTTTGTGCAGGAGGTGGGAATCTGTACCATCTTCAGCGGAAAGGCGCGGGATGTGCAGTCGCTGTGGGATGCGGTGGACTTGCCGGACAGTGATGGACAGACGAAGTGGGGGCAGCGAGTGGAAGCGGTTTGGGCGTGGAAGACGGAGCTTCCTACCTTTTACCCGGACGACATTTTCTATGGGAAGATCAAGGGAGGGCATGCGGTGCTGATGAGCATGGAGTACTTTCGGGAGACGCATTATCCGAAGCATGCTCGACCGGTATCTTCGTGTCGGGAGCTCGCTCAGCAGGTCTATGAAATTGTGCGTCTCAGCCCTGGCACTACAGCGGAGGTAAGGCGGGAGGCGATGGATCGATTTGGTTGTAGCAAGAGTCGCTTTGAGACCGCGTTGAAGGAGTTGCAAATTAGCTTGAATGTGGTGCGTCTGAACGAACCGGATTTGAAGAACGATACGTGGGTTCCGTTTGAGGAAGTTTACGGTGAGCTTGAGTTGGAGGCTCCGGCGCAATGAAGCAAGTGAGGCCGAGCTTGTGGTTGGCGCTTGTGCCGGTTGTGGCCTTGGTCGTCTCTCTCTATTTCAGTATTCGAATTTTTGATATATCGCCTCACATTTCGCTGATCACAGCGGCGGTAGTGGCGGCAGGTATTGCGGTTGGCTTTGGGGCGAGCTATGCGGAGCTGGAGAAGGGGGTGGTGCGAGGGATTTCGGTGGCGATGCCTTCGATTCTGATTTTGATGGCGATCGGGATTCTGATCGGTACTTGGACTTCGAGTGGTGTGGTGCCTTATCTGATCGCTCTGGGGTTAGAGCTATTGTCGCCGTCCGTCTTTTTACCGGCGTGCTGTGTGATTTGCATCATCGTTTCGCTTTCGACGGGGAGCTCTTGGTCGACTGCGGGAACGGTGGGTGTGGCGCTGATCGGCGTGGGGCAAGGGCTCGGCTTTTCGTTGCCGATGGTTGCTGGGGCTGTGATTTCGGGGGCTTACTTCGGGGATAAGATGTCGCCGCTTTCGGAAACCACGAACTTAGCGCCGGCGGTGGCGGGGGCGAAGTTGATCGAGCATATTCGGCATATGGCGTGGACGAGTGGTCCGAGTATTTTGATCTCCTTGGTTTTATACACCGTTATTGGTCTGAGCGTAGAGGTCGGGACGGGAGAGGGGCAGGGGATTGAGGGCTTGGCGAGCAAGCTGGACGAGTTGTATCAGTTTTCGCCTTGGTTGCTTCTGGCTCCGGTGGGCGTGTTGGCCTTGATCTTGTTGCGCGTACCGGCATTACCAGCGGTGCTGGGTGGCGGGCTGATTGGAATTGTGCTAGGCGTGTGGATACAGGATCGAGCCTTGGTCGATATGCTGGTGGCGGCTCAGAGCGGTTTTGTCATGGAGTCAGGAGTGGCGGAGATCGATGAGCTGTTGTCGCGAGGCGGTTTGGAAAGCATGTTTTGGACGATCTCCTTAATCGTTTGCTCGATGGCGTTTGGGGGAGTGATGGAGTCGAGCGGGATGTTGCGGGTGATCGCGGAACGGCTTCTCTCAGCGGCCAAGTCAGGTGGGCAGCTCGTGGCGGCGACAGTGGGGACTTGCTTGGGGATGAATCTCTTGGCTCCGGATCAGTATCTTTCGATTATCGTTCCCGGAAAGATGTATCAGGAAGCGTATGCGAAGAAGGGGCTGGCGGCGAAGAACTTGTCGCGAGCTTTGGAGGATGGGGGGACCGTGACGTCGCCTCTTGTCCCTTGGAACTCCTGCGGGGTATTCATGTTTTCGGTACTACTTGTGAGCCCAATGGCATATTTGCCTTATGCGTTTTTCAATCTTCTCAGTCCGGTGATATCTGTGATTGTGGGGCTCAAGGGTTGGACGATTGAGAAGTCGACTCCAGAGCAAGACTCGTCAGAGTCGAGGGATGCTTGAGGATTTCGTTGAGTTTGTCTTTTCCGCTTTGCTGGGATTGGGCCTGCTGGTGGTGGTGGTGCTTTTGGCTCGTCGCAATATGATTAAAGAGATGAAGCGACAGGAGGAGTTGGAAGCCAGCGAGAAGGGAGCAAAGGAGTCGCAGGGACAGGCGGGAACGCCGGACCAGAGCTAGTTTTTGGGGGATGATGATGGCTGCGCCACCATGATTTAATGCGCAACCTTTAGGTCGGGGCGTCTGGCCGCTGAGAAGAGGAGGAAGCCGATTGGGCCCAGCATGAAGGTGGCGAGTAGGATGGGGATCACTAGGAAATGGGAGAGGTTGCTTTGTTTGGCTTTTTCGAGGATCCAGCAACCGACGAAGAAGTCGAAGGCGAGATAGTGGACCCAGCCGGCGGTGAGGGCCCAGTCGTTGGCGAATAGAAGGCGGACTTGTTCGATGCTGCTGAAGCCTCCTTGCCAGTCGGGTGAGAAGCGGACGAGGCAGATGAGGTAGCCGACGGAGATGAGTAAGGGGAGGGCGAGTCGGACGACGGAGAGGGTTTGGGGAGTCCAGCGAGCGGCAGCGATCAGGTAGAGCCAACCGAGCATGGCGATGGTGCTGAAAGCGGAGAAAAGGAAGGCGGGTGTCATGATACGTTTTTCCAGCCGTTGCGGAAGTAGGACTGGCAGAGTTTTCGGATTTCTTCTGGGGTTAGCTCGCCGTAAGGACCGTTTCCTAGGATGCCGTCGATGAGGAGCATAGCGATCCCGTGAATGAGGGCCCAGGAGGCGAGTGCGAGGTTGGGACTGCAGGTGTTTGCGATTTGGCCGTTTTTGATTCCGGCCTCGATGGTTTCGACGAGCGCTCCAAATGCATTGGCGCTAGAGTCCTTGAGCTCCTGGTCCACATCATCTGCGCACATAAGGTTGTGAGTGAACATCAGGCGGTATTGCTCGGGATGTTGTTGAGCGAAGGCGAGGTAGGCTGTTCCTGAATTGTCGAGGTCGCCTGGTTTGTCTTCGTTTGCTGCGACCAGCATCGAGCGTAGCTTTCGAAACCCTGTTTCAGAGATCGCGGCGAGGAGCGCTTGTTTGTCTTTAAAATGTCGATACGGAGCTGCGGCGCTGACTTCCGCTTCACGAGCGACTCTGCGGAGGGAAAGGGCGTCGAGTCCGTCTTCGCGTAGGACTTTTAGCCCTGCTGAAATCAGGGAGTTCCGAAGGTCGCCGTGGTGGTAGGAGGTCTTGGTCATTTACGCAGAGAGTGGTTGATGCAATGAGGGGCGTTTGTTTGTGCTTGGTTGGGCCAGTCGCAAAATTTGGGCGGTGGTGGCGTAGATGAAAGGTGTTAGAAAGCCGATTAGGCTGACTATCATGATGAGAGTTCCAAAAGTATCCAGATCGAAGATACTTCGCCCGGTGTAGGCATGGACTTGGGAAAAGAATGTAACTCCGGCGAAACCAATTGAGCTGACCCAGATGAGCAGTTCTTGCTGACGCTTGTTCAGGCCAAGGCCTATGATCATGAGGGCGAGCAGCGGGAGGGCTTGGATCGAGTGGAGCGAAATCGCGTGAGGGAGTTTGAGGTTTCCGGCTTCTCCGTAGGTAGTTGAGCTGGCCACGTTTTCGATGAGGAAGGCTCCGTCTTGCAAAACGTGGTTCATGCCATGGATGACGATTAGTTGTCCGGACAGTTGGCTGAAGAAGAAGAGGACCATGCTGGTGCGGATGGCTAGCTTCATCGCCGGAGAGCCGACGAGCTTTCCGAAGGCGAGGATGGCTTGGGTGGTAGAGACAATGGCGAAGCAAAGGATGGAAAGTCCCATGGTTGACCAGAGAAGGGTGTCGAGTGGGGTGCCGACGTTGAAATGTGAAGGCAAGCCACGGAAGTGCTGGGTGTTTATGATGATGATTTCGAGGACGAGGGCGGCGCTCATGGCGGACATCATCGCTTTGTGGAGTCGCGGTTTGGGTGGGTAGAATTTTAGGAGCCAACCCATTGTCACAAGGGTGAAGCCGGCCGAAAGCCCGAAGACGACGAGCTTGCGGTAGCCGAGCGGACCGGACCAAACCGCGCTCTCTACGAAGGGGTAAGCAAGCAGATGGACGAGGCCGGTGAGCATAACGGCGAAGCCTGCCCAGTAGGCGATGCTTTGAGGCGTTGAGAGGTGGGAGCGAGCGGATTTCGTTTTCATGTAAACAGTGAGAACATTAATATGTAAACACTGTCAACACTAAAGGGGGATGTGGGACTGAGATGTGTTTTAGGATGATGATCGCTGTGCGAGCATGATGCTTCGCAGCAGGATTCTTGGAGAGTGAATTCTATTTTGCTCGCCGAAGTCGATCATGCAGGCCGACAGGCCGAATCACGATCAAGCTCTATGCGAATGCCCACTTGAGGGCGTTGGGGAGGGATTGGGCCCAGTCTTCGGCGGAATGGTTGCCTTGAAAGATGTCGAAGCGAACGTTGTAGCCGTTTCGCTCTAGCATGTCTCGGAAGCGTTCTACTCCTTCGATTTGGGAGATGGGTTGGATGAGGTCTTCTCGATGCCAGACGTTGGTTTGGATTTCTTGGTCGCCGACATCGAGGAAGAAGGCCGGAGGTGAGGGCGGTTGGACTCCGTCGAACTCTTTGGTGAGCCAGCAGTCGTTTGACCAGTAGGAGCCGGATTGGGAGATGACGTGGGTGAAGAGGCTGTCGTGCTTGAGGGCGGCGAAGGATGCGGCGAGTCCGGTATAGCTAAGGCCGGTGATGACGCGGCGATTTGCGCGCTGGGTCGCAGGATAGTTATCGTGTATCCAAGGTATGAGTTCCTGGGCGATGAAATAGGCGAAAGGCGGGTGGCAGGGGCACTCCGTGAAGCGGGTCTCCATGTTGACGGCGGAGACGTGGACGACGAGGAGATTGGTTAGGGTTTCGTCTTCGAAAAGCGTATCCAGAATTTTGGGAGATTGAACGCGGTTGCGGTAGAGCTCGGCGTCGAGGATGACGAGGAGATCGAGATTTGCGGGAGGGGTGTCTGGGACGCGGACCCAGAGCGAACGCTCGTTTTCGAGATTCTGGCTCGTGATCGTGTGATGAAATTCTGGCATGCCGTGTGGTCTGTTCCTGCTAACGAACGAGGATTTATGCGATATGTCTTTGACTATTCAACCAAAGCGTCGCTTTTAATAGACCGTTAGGTCTATTAAATGAAGATGGCACGCGAAATCCATAAGGAACCCTCGGGAGTCGCTCGTAAGCGGGGGCGTCCGGCGCGTCCGCTAGAGGATGCGGAAGCAAGAAAGCGACTGATTGGCTCGGGCTTGGCGCATTTGACGGAGAAGGGATACTCCGGCTCAGCTGTGAATGAGATTTTGAAGGCGGCTGGAATTTCGAAAGGGGTGTTCTACCACTACTTCAGCAGCAAGTCGGATTTTGTGGATGCCTTGATGGAGGAGTATGATCGCTACTTTCTTGGCAAGCTGGACGCCTGCTTTAAAGACGAGGCGTTAGCGCCGTTGGATCGGTTCAACGCTTTTGCCGAGCTTGCCGCTGAGGGAATGGCACGTCACGAGTTCCGTCGCGGCTGTCTTGTGGGGAATCTGGGCCAGGAGGCTTCTGTTTTGCCGGAGGGATTTGATACGAAACTGCTGGAGATCCTTGCGAGTTGGCAGGATCGGGTGGAAGGTTGCCTGCGTCTGGCTCAATCCGAGGGGCAGGTCTCGAATGAGGAAAGCGCGGAGGAGTGGGCCCGTTTTTTTTGGATTGGCTGGGAGGGGGCGGTGCTCAGGGCGAAATTAGAACGGAGTGCTGCACCGCTCAGAGCCTTCGTCGACGGGTTTTTGAAGGGTATTACACGCAACACGAAAACAGCATAGCTATGTTTGAAGGAATATTGATCGAAAAGTCGGGCGACCGGCAAACCGCTCGTTGGGCTCTGCTCAACGAGAGTGAACTGCCCAAGGGTGAGGTCCTCGTGGATGTCGCTTGGACGACGTTGAACTACAAAGACGCTTTGGCGATGACGGGCCGGTCTCCGGTGGTGCGTCAGTTTCCGATGGTGCCGGGAATCGACTTCTCTGGTATCGTATCCAGAAGTGACAGCGCCTCGTTCAAGAAAGGAGATCGCGTGGTGATGACTGGCTGGGGAATGGGCGAGCGTTTTTGGGGCGGTATGGCCAGGCTCGCGAGAGTGCCTGCCGAATGTCTCGTTGCCTTGCCGGACGGACTCGACCTCAAGCAGGCCATGGCGATCGGGACCGCTGGGTTCACTGCCATGCTTTGCGTGATGGCTTTGGAGGAGCGAGGCGTGCGTCCAGGGGATGGCGAGATTCTCGTTTCGGGCGCGGCTGGAGGTGTCGGTAGTGTGGCTACAGCCTTGCTCGCTGGGCGTGGATACAAGGTCGTGGCCGTGACAGGTAGAGCTGAGGAGGAGGACTATTTGAAAGGGCTTGGCGCGAGTCGAATCGTCAAGCGCAGTGACTTCAGCGAACCGGGTCGTCCTCTGCAGAAGGAGCAGTGGGCAGCTGCGGTGGATGTAGTGGGAGGCGTTGCCTTGGCGAACGTTTTGGCGGGTATCCAGTATGGTGGTACAGTCGTCGCGTGTGGGCTGGCGGGAGGGATGGATTTGCCCACGACAGTGGCCCCGTTTATTCTCAGGAGTGTCTCGCTCATTGGAGTGGATAGCGTTATGTGCGATCGCGTGAAGCGTACGCTCGCGTGGCGTCAGCTTGCTCGGGAGCTGGATCTGAAGCTACTGGAAAGCATGATCAACGAGGTCTCCCTCAAGAGCGTGATCGGGTCCGCGGCGGAGATGCTGGAAGGCAAGATTCGAGGTCGAACCGTCGTTCCCGTTTCGGGCTCGGTTTGAACTGGCCGCGAGTATCCAGAGATCACGGGAGAGTGCGTGTTCTCTCCTGCTACTCCTTCTCTTCGTCCTGCTGCTTGAGGACGCGTTCAAGGATGGAGCTCATGTCTTCGGTGGTGTTGAAGACTTTCTCGGCTACGAAAATCGGAACGTTGTTTTGTAGCGAAAGGACGATGGAATCGCTGGGACGAGCGTCGAGCTCTATGATCTTGGTATCCACCTCGTTGCTCATCTCTAGGAAGATGCGGGCAAAGAAGGTGCTCTCTTCGACATCGTTTATGATTATGCGAGTGATCTTGGCCTCGAGACCGACCAGCATGGAGGAGATGAGGTCGTGAGTGAGCGGGCGCTCCTTTTTGACTCCGTTGAGAGCCATGGAAATGGCGTTGCCGACGCTATGGTCGACGTAGATCACGAATACCTTGTCGTCGTTGCCTAGAAAGATCGCGCAACCATTTACGGTTGGCATTACGCCTTTCACGGAGATTGGGATTACACTGGTATTCATGCGGGATTAGGGCAGCGAATGCGTCGCGGCGGAAGAGTCAAGATAGCGTAAACAAGGATCGTCTGTTTTGGGCAAACATTAAGATGAAAAGGGGATTAGAACTTAGGTGTTTAGGCTTTAGGTGATCCTGCACAGATTTCGAACCTATCGCCTAAATTCCTAAAGCCTAAACGCCTCCTAGGCCTAGCGTGTGTAGGTGTGCACGCTTTGGTCGGCGATGGGCATCATGTTGAGGCCAAACCAGCATAGTAGGAGAACGATCCAGGCGGCACCTAGGAATGCAAAAGCGGGTTTGGCAGCTAGGGGATGCTGCAGGCGGAAGTGCAGGTAGGCGAGGTAGCCGAGCCAGGTGAGCAGCGCCCAAGTCTCTTTGGGGTCCCATGCCCAGTAGTGTCCCCAGGCCTCTTTGGCCCAGATGGCGCCGATGACGAGGCCTAGGGTGAGGAAGCCGAAACCGATTTGTACGGAGCGGTCGGCGAATTCGAGGGTTTGCTCGCTGCGTTCGCTGCCGGGCAAGGCGCGCCAGCCTCGTAGGCTGGCTGCAAAGGCGGCGGAAAGGAAGGCGTAGGCGAGCAGGTAGGCGAGAACATGGGGCACGAAGAATATGCTGCGCAAGGCGGGCATGAGGGTGCGGTCCCAGCTTTCGGGATTGGTGAGATTTATGGTGATGAAGAGGCCGGCGAGCGGAATGGCGTAGTAGAGGGGCCAGACCATTTTCCAACGGATGCAGACGATGCTGGCGGCGATGGGGAGGAGGAAGGAGTACCAGAGCCGGGTTTCGCCGAGGGTGCGCAGGGGAGGGCGTTCTAGGGTGATCCAGATGGTGACGAGGCAGGCTCCGAGGGAAAGGGTGCCGAGGACGAGCAGGGCGATGCCGACGGGTCGTTTTTTGGGGAAGGCGATTAAGCCGAGCGTCCAGGTGGCGAGGGCGACGGTGGCGACCCAGGGGAAGATGTTTATGAGGTTCATATTGGGTGATCCTGCACTGCTTTTTTGCCCACGAATTGCACGAAGCGACACGAAGGCTTATCAGGATACTTTTCTTTTTGGATATTCGTGTCCTTCGTGGGTGAGAACAATTTAGTTTTTTGTAAGCTTCTCGATGGTGACTCGGTCGATGAGGTGCATGAGGGCTCCGAGGGCTAGGAGGGCGAGCCCGACGTAGATGGCGGGCATCCATGGGTCGCGGACGGCTTCGAGGACGGTCCAGCGGGAGGCTTTGCCAGCGGTTTCGTCGTAGGAGAGCTGGTTGAGCTTCCAGCCGTCGATGGTGATGGGTTTGTTGACCTCGATTTTGACCGGGAAGGGCTCTTCGCCCTTTTTGAGGATAGTGACTTGGGAGGAAAAGCGTTTGGGGCGGGGGAGGGCCATGGCGAAGCGGAAGTCGCTGCCTTCGGCGAGGATTGTGGTGGTGGGGACGTGATCGTTGCCGCAGGTGGTCCAACCTTGTACGGTCCTGCCTGTTTCCAGGTGTGTGGCGCGGAGGTGGGCGGCGGGCGGAGCGAAGGGGGAGTCGTGTGGCTGGTAGGCTGTTTTGCCGAGGGGAACGGCCGCTTCGTAACTCTCCAGAACTTCGAGCTCCCAGCCTCGGATGCGTGCGATGTTGCCTTTTTCGAGGTCGATGAGGGGTTCGCCTTTTTGCCAGATGATTTCGGTTTCGTCGACGTCGACGAGGGTGAGCTGGGTAGTGAAGAACTCGATGTCGAAGTCGGCGAGCAGGACGCCGAAGGGGAGGTAGCGGGTTTGGGTGCCGTCCGCGTTGCTGACTTCGGCGGTGGCGTCGCCTTCGGAAACGATGAGCTCCCAGCGTTCGAGATCGCTGGAGGAGAGCAGGCCGGCGGCGATGAGCAGCCACATGCCGCCGTGGCTGACGTAGAATTTGAGGCGAGCCTTCTTGAGCTTGGTGATGCGGCCGGCGGTGGCGAGGCCGAGGTTGAGGAGGAAGAGCAGGAGGGCGGCGTTGAAGGGGATGGAGGTGATGGGGCTGCTGAGCCCGAGTTTGCGGACGAGGGTGGGGAGTTGGCTGCCGTCGCTGGCGGGGAGGGTTCCGGCGACGAGGACCCACAGGAAGAAGTGTCCGATGACGCAGATGGCGAAAGGGAGGCCGCCGAGCAGGCGAGTCGGGGCGAAGCGCTGGCCTTTGAGGCCGATGAAGAAGAGCCAGGCGGCAACGAGGCCGAGTACGATGGCGTTGGCTGGCCAGGGCGGGGCGGTGAGGGGCGCTCCGTCTCGAATTATGGATACGGTGGAGGCGGCGAGGCTAGTGGCTAGGCAAATGGTGGCGCCGATGAGGTAGTCGGAGCGGAAGGTGAAAGTGGCTTGGGGTGGTTGGTCAGGCATTGTTTTTAACCGCTAATGGCCGCTAATTTTCGCGAATGCTGATTGGGGCGCTGTGTACGGTCTGATGACCGTTGGGTAGTGGTTGTTGAGGGTGGGCAGTGCGGCGGTCTGGGCCAGACCGTCCTACCTTTGGATTAGGCTCATCGAATCTTAATCATCCTCTGTCTGTCGCTTGGGTAGGTTGATGGATTAAGATTAGGATTAGGAGGAAGAGGATGATTGCGACTGGGCATAAAAAGGGCCGCTTGCGCGTTTGGCGAGCGGCCCTTTGGGAAAATTTAGCGTTTTGGCGTTATTCGCCGTAGGAGATGGCTTTGGATTCGGTGACGTTTGCGGGGAGACCCATGGCAGCCTGGCGTTCCGCGGCCTTCTTGTCCCATTCTGGGAAGAGCTCGGTCTGGTGCTTGTGCTTGGTTTCCTCCATCGCTTCCGGATCGAGACCGATGTAGCGCTGAGCCTTCTCCTTGGTGGAGATATCTGGGTAGTCGATTGGCTCGGTCACGCCGTGGCTCCAGAGGACGCGGGCGATTTCCTGACGGGCTTCGCCTGCCTTTTGGATGGAGGTGCCGAGCACTTGGAGAGCGGTGTTTGGAGCGTGGAAGCCAGCGCCGTTTGCGGCGGCAACCCAGTCCCAACGCCATTGAGCGTGGCGGATGTGGGTGAGGGCTTGCTTCATCTCTGCTTCGGTGGCTCCGGCATCCCAGGCGGCCTTGGCTTCGATGTGAGCCTTGGCGAGCGCGTCTTCTACGATGCCGCGCAGTTCCATGACCTTGTCCTGGCGAGAGTAGACGTCGGTGAGGAGCGTCGCTTCAG
This sequence comes from Pelagicoccus mobilis, assembly GCF_016595505.1. Lineage (GTDB taxonomy): Bacteria > Verrucomicrobiota > Verrucomicrobiia > Opitutales > Opitutaceae > Pelagicoccus > Pelagicoccus mobilis. The sequence goes on from NZ_JAENIL010000011.1 coordinate 57,689, forward strand.
ACTCGCGGTGGCAGACTTGGCAGGAATTGGAAATGTTGTTGAGCGGGCTTTGTACGTGGTGGTCGGTGAACTTGGTTCCGCCTTCGTTTTTGTAAGGCATATGGCAGTCGGCGCAGGAGACGCCGCGTTGGCCGTGGATGCCGGTCATGTAGATTTCGTAGTCCGGGTGCTGGGCTTTCAGCATGGGGGCTTTGGAGAGTTTGTGGGTCCAGTCTACGAAATCGATCTCGTCGTAGTAGGCTTCCATGTCTTCGGCTGAGAAGCCCTTGTCCCATGGGAATTTGAGGTACTTGGCTGGCTCTTTCTGGAAGTGGTACTCGACGTGGCACTGGGCGCAGACGAGGGAGCGCATTTCCTGGTGGGTGGCTTCGTTGATGTCTTCGCCGCGGGCCGCGAAGGCTTCGGCGAGGGCTGGGCGGGAGATGCGCAGGTTCATGTTCTCCGGATCATGGCAGTCCTGACAGCCGATGGTGTTGACGATCTGGTCGCCGCGGTCGAACCAGGAGGCGTTGTAGTATTCGGCGACACCTTCTTCGTGCATGACGCGCGGCACGTCTGTGCTCTTACAGGTCCAGCAGGTGGCGGGCATGCCTTTGTTGGTACGGTAGGTGTTGCGCACGTCCTCGACGGCGTAGGCGTGTCCGCGTCCTTGCTCGTAAGCTTTAGAGAATCCGTATCCAGCCCAGAGAACGACGAGATTTGGGAATTCCTCGAGGTAGTCGGTACGGGCGGAACCGCCGTGGGCCGACTTGAAGTTCATTTCCTTGGTTTTCTTCCAGGTTTCGTATTCGCGCGGGAAGTTGGCGCCCCAGACTTCGTTGCGCGGTTCCCAATCGGCGATGGGGTTGGTCATCTTCGCCTGCTTGGCTTCGGCGCGACGCTCCATGATGGAGGTGATGAGGAAGCCAACGACTGCGACTCCCAGGATGGTGGAGAGGAAGATAAGCCAACCCAAGGTTGAGCGGCCGGAGGTCTTATTCTGCTGGTTCATTTTCGGATTCGTTCTGTTTGGAGAGTTGTTTGTTCATCCACTCTGGCATGACTGGATCTAGGGTTGGAGTGCGTGCCCACTGGGTGGAGGAGAGGCTGTTGACCTTGCCGTGCGGGGTTTCGCGGTGGCAGTCCCAGCAGAGCTTGCCGGTGCCGGTTTCGGCTTCCTGCAGCGAGACGGCGAGGTGGACGCCTTCGTCGAGCAGGTGCTCGTGGCAGCGTATGCAATTGTCTTGGATGACGGCCATGCCCGGCTCGTGGACTTTGATGACCTGCGGCTCCATGTGGAAGGTGAACATGAAGGCGTGGCGGGCGCCGTCCTTGGCCTTGAAATAGTATTTGTTGAGCAGGGTGTCATGCGGGACATGGCAGTCGTTGCAGCTGGCGACGCGGGCGTGGCTACCTCGTTCCCAAGTGGCGAACTGCGGTGTCATGATATGGCAGTTGACGCAGGCCTTGGGATCGTCGGAAAGGTAGGACGTGGCGTTGGAGACGCGCAGGAGCACGATGCTTAGCCCGAAGAGGGTGCCTAATCCGATGAGGATAGGCAGTCGCCAGCCGGGTGGGCAGAGTCGTGCGAGGGAAGATTGGGAGTTGGAGGAAGAGGGGGGAGGATCTGACTGCATGGCGTATTGCCCGGGGTCGAATTCACATCGGCAGCAAAATTAGTTCATCGAATACTAAGTTTCAACTGGAAGAAGAGAATTTCAGCTAATTATAAACTTCAAGATTAAAAGACCAATTACTCTTTAATTGAATCGGAGTTATTAGTTCTTCGTTTAGAGAGTATTGCAAAAGCGGAGAAATTGTCCTTTTTGAGGATGAGAGTGGCGAAATCTTAGGTTGTTTGCCTATGGCTGCTCTGCCCCAAACTACAAAAAGTGCAGAAGCGCCCCCCAGCGAATCAGGCGAAGGAAAGCATTGGCAGTCCTTTGTCGAAATCTGACCGTATCGAGATCATCGAGACGCTAGACCGTTGTATTCGCGAGGCGGAGTACAACCAGTTCACTCTGAAAATCCCTAACGAGGAGGGGCGGCTGCAGAAGCGGCCGGGCATGCACTACCATTTCAAGCCGGAGATTTTCGTGCAGAACAGCGGCTGGACGGAGTTCAAGGTGCCGAGCGAGACGATTACGGTGAAGCCGGGCGAGGCCTGTATCATGCCGGCGGGGGTTCCGCATCAGGAGAAGATTTCATCGGCCAAGGATCCGTTCAGGAACTTGGTGGTCGGGTTCTACAGTAATGCGATCAGCGTGCATCTGGCATTCGAGGTGGAGTCGGGGAAGCCGGAGATCGACGTGATCGAGTTCTACGATGCTCCGAATCTGCAGACCTTCTTGGCTCTGACGAACAGCTTGGTGGAGAACAATCAAAAGGTGGGTCCGACGCGTGACCACATCGTGAAGGGGCTGAGTATCGCTCTTTTTGCCATGATCCGCGATTTGGTGGAGCATGGGAACGAGGGAATCAATCAGGACATCGGCAAGGTGTTCCAAGCGAAGTGGATTATCCGTGAGCAGATTTCGAATACGGAGCTCAACGTGAAGATGCTGGCGGAACGCTTGCAGTGCTCGCCCGATTATTTGTCGCACCTTTTCAATACGCAGACAGGCGAGAAATTGACTCACTATATACAGCGCATCCGAATAGAGGGAGCGGCCTTGGCCTTGCAGACTACTCCCTTGTACGTTTCGGAGATCGCCTGGTCGGCGGGGTTCTCGGATCCGGCGTATTTTGCGCGGGTATTCAAGAAGTTCCTGGATATGTCGCCAGCGGAGTACCGAGCCCAGAGCGAAGAGCGTCGACGCAAGGAAGAGGCGCGGCCGAAGACGATCTATTACGATCGGGAGGATTATTCGGCGGGCGAGTCGTATCGGAAGTAGCGAAGCGATGGGGATCTAAGCTTTGTCTTAGTGATTTCGGCTTTGTGCTGGGCTGCGGGCTTGGGCGTTTTTGTGGGGAGATGGGATACTGTGGCCAGACCTACATCCCATGAGAATTGCCCCATTCTTCATCGCCGCGGCACTGGTGTGCCCGCTGTTTTCATCGACTGTCACCGTTGCTCCCGAAAAGCCCATTTCTGGGGAAATGGTGACGATATCCTATGACCCGACGGGCGGCCCTCTCGCGAGCTCGGGCGAGGTCTTTTTGTATCGAGGCTTCAATGGCTGGGCCGCGATCGCGGGGCCTGACCAGAAGATGGCCTGGGACGCGGAGGAATCGGCTTACACGTTCACCTATCAAGTTCCGGAGGCGGCCTTCGTGCTCGATTTCGTATTTCGTGATGGAGCCGACAATTGGGATAACAACTCGAGCAACGATTGGCATGTGGAGGTGGCTCTATCGGCGCGACCTGACGACTTGCCGCACGCTCCTCGGTTGCCGGAAACGGCGAGTCGGGCAGGGGTGATGTTGCAGGGGTTCTATTGGGATGTTCCGGCTGGGAATTGGTATAATCTTTTGGCGAGCAAGGCGGCGGAGCTGCGAAATATGGGAAGCGGGCAGGGGATCGACCGGATCTGGTTTCCGCCTCCGAGCAAGAGCGAATCAGGGCCGCACTCGATGGGCTACGATCCCTACGACTATTATGACCTTGGCCAATACGATCAAAAGAACACGGTGCGTACGCGCTTCGGGACGCAAGAGGAGTTGAGGGCCGCGATTGCTGCTTTTCGTGAGCAAGGAATCGTCTGTATGGCGGACATCGTTCTCAATCATCGCAGTGGTGGGGATTGGGAGGCGAATCCGAATTCTGGAGACAGCTACTGGACGGATTTCAGTAAGGTCGCGAGTGGCAAGATGACTTGGGACTACGACGACTTCCACCCGTCGAGCCGCGAGTGGAGCGATGAAGGCGTTTTTGCTGGGTTTCCGGATGTCGCTTACGGAACGGACAATGATCCCGGCAATCCTCGCTATGACATGATCGAGTGGGGCAACTGGCTGATGGATCCGGATAATGCGGGTTTCGATGGCGGGTGGCGTTTCGACTACGTGAAAGGATTCTCGCCAGCTATGATTCGTGACTTTCGGGAGGGCACGGGGAACGCTTTCGGGATCATTGAGTGCTGGGATGGGATACCGATGATTGAGGCATATTTGCGCGTGTGCTCGGGGGCGTCGGCTTTTGACTTCCCTGGATACTACACGATGAGGGACGTATTCAACAGCGCGACGGGAGCGGGGGACATTTCTACGTTGCTAGATCGCGATCGTGTTCTTGCAGTCAGGAATTCTGAATACGCTGTGACGTTTGCGGCGAATCATGATACGGACGAGATCGTTCGGAACCGAATACTTGCGTATGCGTACATCCTGACCTTCGAGGGATATCCCTGTATTTTCTGGAAGGACTATTTTGATCGTGGGCTGGCGGACTTGGGCGGTCAGGATGGCAATGGGATCAAGCCGCTGGTTTGGGCTAGGGGCGCTTTGGCGGGTGGGAAGCCGGACATCGAAGTGCTCAAGGGGGATGACTCTGATCTTTTGATCTACGGTAGCGTGCATGGGATCGCTTCCGCTCCGGGCTATCTGGTGGCGATAAATGACCATGCCACCGAATCGAAGAGCGCCACTGTAGTGACCAAGAACTTACAGCTGCGCGGAAAGAGGTTGAAGTGCTATGCCTGGTATTCTTATGCGACTGGTCAAAATGTGCGGCCTGATGATGTCGAGTGCGGCTTAGATGGGTCGGTCTCGGTGGGAGCTCCGGCCCGTGGATATGCGGTTTATGGGCCAGCGGACTTGGCGGCCCCGACGGTGGGAGCTGGAGATTTTTCGAGGGCGGGAGAAAGGGTTGTTTTGACCGTTCGAAATTTGATCGAGGGGGAAGGCTATTCTGTTGAGGCAAGCGCTACGCTTGGGACTGATGCTGTGTGGGAGAAGGTGGGGGAGTTGACAGGTCCGGCTAATGGAGTTGGTTCAATAGAGATTGATTGGGATCCTGATGAAACTGTTTTTTGGAGAGTTGAGTCCTTGTAGGACTGTTGTGCTTGGCAAGGTGCGACGGGAGATTGGGGCTTTGCGGTGCGGCGCGAGCGCCGACCCGACAGGCTCGTGTTCTTGATATGGCTTTCCGCTGTTTTGTTTTCGGTTTTCTTCTAGCGTGCGTTCCGGCTGCGAGCTTTGCGGAGGCTGTAAGGCTCTCGCCGGTTGAACCGCTTCGAGAGGGGGCGACGCTGTTTGATAAAATTGATTCTAAGGAGTCTGGCATCGTCTTCGAGAGTCGCTTTGAAAATCCGCAACTGTGGGGGAGATTGTGGCGGCAGTATTTTATCGGGTCGATCGGATCGGGGATCGCTCTAGGGGATGTGAATGGCGATGGGTTGCCTGATATCTTTTTTGTGGGGAAGGACTCTCCGAATGCCCTGTATCTAAATCGTGGAGACTTTCGTTTCGAGGAAGCGAGCGATAGTTCGGGGATCGCTTTACCGAAGGGAATCGGGGCGGGTGTGGCGATGGTGGATATCGAGAGCGATGGCGATTTGGATATCTATGTTTGTTATGTCGGATCTCCGAACCAGTTGTTTGTGAATGATGGGGAAGGCCGATTTGAGGAGCAGGCAGCGAATCTTGGTCTAGCGATTGAAACGGGGTCGAACGCTCCGTCGTTTTGCGATTACGATCGGGACGGGGATTTGGATCTGTATTTGCAGTGCAATTACTTGGAGGACTCGGAGAATCCTGCGGGGATGCCGGACTTTCTTTTTGAGAACCGAGGGGGACGTTTTGTGGATGTAACGGAAGAGGCAGGCATTCATGGCCTCGGTCAGGGGCATGCTGCGATTTGGTGGGACTTCGATGAGGATGGCTGGCAAGACCTATACGTGGCGAATGACTTTACTCCTGATGATCGCCTGTATCGAAACAGCCAAGACGGGACGTTTACGGATGTTTTGAAGGAGAGCTTTCCCTTTGCTCCCTATTCGGCGATGGGGGCGGATTTGGGGGATTTGAACAACGATGGGCATGTTGACTTCGTGGTGGCGGAGATGAAGCCGCGGGATCGAACTTACTATTTGAAGACGGTCGGCCCTCTATCGAGTAAGCTGTTCTCGATCGATAAGAACGGTGTCAGCCAATACATGCAGAACGCGATCGTAGCGAACGTGGGGCCTGGCTCGTTTGCTGATGTTGGGCATCTGACTGGCATGGAGGCTACGGACTGGACTTGGGCTCCGCGGTTGCTGGATCTCGATTGCGATGGGTGGCTAGACGCATTCTTCACGAATGGGATGGCCCGAGCGTTTCATGATGCCGATTTGGGGGTGAAGGTCGCGAATGCTACGAGTCGACGAATGCAGGTGGCGTTGTACGCGCGGAGCGCTGCGTTAGAGGAGCGAAATTTGGCGTTCCGAAATTTGGGCGGATTCCAGTTTGAGGAAGTGGGTAAGGCTTGGGGGCTGGACCTGTTGGGGGTGAGCTTTGCGGCGGGAGCGGCCGACTTGGATCAGGATGGGGATTTGGATCTCGTGGTGGGGAATTGGAAGGGGGAGCCGAGCGTGTATCGAAATCTCTCGGACAAAGGGCAACGTCTGGTGGTTCAGCTATCGGGAACTGAGAGTAATCGGTTTGGTTTGGGCGCGAGAGTGACTGCTAAGGCGGGCGAGGAAGTGCAGGTGCGAGAGCTGACCTCGATGCGTGGATACATGGCAACGGATGAGCCGGCAGTTTTCTTTTCGTTTTCGGAGGCGCGAATGGTGGATGAATTGCGCATCGAATGGCCGAGCGGAGTTGTGCAGGTGTTAGAAGGTCTCGAGTGCGGGCATCGTTATTCCATTGAGGAAAGAAAATCTGGAACGGGGCGTTCCGAGGGAGCGCGCTGGTTCTTGCCTTCGAAGATTGCGTTGGATCGAACGGCGTTCGTTCAGGAGAGAAAAAAGGAAGTCGACCGTGACCAAGCTCTTTTGCCTTTTTCCGAAGACAGGGAAGGCGCTCCGTTGCTGGTGCGCGATTGGAATGGCGATGGATGGCTGGACTTGATGTTGGGAGGTCCGTCGGGGCAGGAGCTGAGATTGTTTCGGAATGTCGAAGGAGAGCGTCTTGATCGGATGGATACGAGTTCTTTTGACGAAACGTCTGAGTCTGAGGTAGTGGGGCTGATGCTGGCTGGCGAATCGGTCTTGGTGACTAGCGGTGGGATAGAGCAGGAGCGAGGGAGCTCCGATTTGCAGGATCGATTGTATCGGCACGCTGACGGGTTCAGCTTTCGCCAAGTGGATGATTCCTTGTTGTCGAAGATTGCTCTGGGAACAGGGGACAGCGTTTGGTGGGATTACGATCGGGATGGCGTGGACGAGCTGTTGCAAGCGGGTGGACCGATTGCTCGAAGCTACCCGTTGGCGGAGCTGAATCGGGTGTTGGTTGAGGGAGAGCAGGGGTTCGAAGTGGAGTGGAGCGGGTTCGCTCAGGCGTTTTCCCAGGCTGGGAAAATAGCGGACCTCGAAGTTGTTGGTGGCGAGAAGGGCGCTGGGGAAATGCTTGTGGCAGCATCTCAATTTGGACCGGTGCATCTTTGGTCGGTGGCGGCGGGAGGAGCGGTGGCTGTTGCGGGAGGTTTGCCGGAGGAGGCTCGGCGTTCGGGGTATTGGTCCTGCGCGAAATCGGGTGATGTAAATGGAGATGGGCGAGACGACTTGATTTTGGGAAACCTAGGTTTGAATACCCGTTGGGGAGCGAAGGAAGGGGAGGTGAGCGAGCTCTATTTCAGCAAGGACCCGCTTGCTTCGCCAAGGCTGTTTCTGGAAGCGACGCGGGAAGGGGAGTCCTCTTATCCGACTGAAACGAGAACGCTGCACCAGATGTATCTGCCGGTAGAGATGGGGAAGACGGGGAGTTACGAGGAATTTGGGAGATTGACCATGGAGGAGGCGTTCGGTCCAGAGGTCATGGGTGGCTTGGAGAAGGCGGTCTTGGAGGAGACGCGCTCGTTGTTGTTGCTTCAAAATGAAAAGGGAGGCTTTGAGACGACAGCTCTTCCGCATGAGGCGCAGGCGGGGCGGATGTTGGATGCTGCGTTTGCGGATGTGGATAGCGATGGAGACCTCGATGCGGTCGTGGTTTTGGAACCCTTGTCCCCTCAGCCATGGGTCGCCCTCGCTCCTGACAAGGGGCATCTTTTGTTGCTCGAGAATGGAGGGGCAGGTGATTTCCGGGCGGTGCTGCCTTGGGAGTCGGGATTGAATGTGAAGACTGGGTCTCCAAAGCGGGTGGATTTCGTGGATCTGGATCGGGATGGTAAGAAAGAGTTGCTCGTCTCGGTGAGCGACGGGCCGGTCTTACTCTTTGATCTAGAGGGGTAAATGCTTGGGCAGAACGTGTCTTCGAAAAATAACTCAATTGAAAGGGAAGCGTTTCAATTGATGATTTAAGCGTGATTGAGGTAGATTCCCTGCAAGCCGAATCAGTCCCCCACACGATCCGGCTTTCTACCCAAAAATGAGATCTTTCGTATCAGCCTTACTTCTGCTTTTCGTGGCCGCTAGCGTGTGCGGTCGCACGGAATTGCCTGCAGGGGGGACTCTGGTGGCGAAGTACGAGTCTGGCATGAACATCGGTTTCTGGAGGGGCTCGTTCGAGGGGGAACCGGTGGGGGACTACGAGGAGGTTGCGGCTGATCACCCGGATTTTGATGTAGCGCTTCGGATTACGGTGCATAACCCGTCTGGCAATTTTTGGACGGGCGGGGGGCGAGTGCCGATAAATGCTAGCGCCTCCAAGGGCGATGTCGGCCTGGTGCGAGTCTATATTCGTACGATCAAGACTCTCGCCGAAATTGGGACTGCGGTAAGCACGGTTTTTGTTCAGGGGCCGCAGAATGAAAAGTCTGTGGTGCGGTCCGTAACTTCCGATAAGGAGTGGTCCGAGTTTTTGATTCCCTTCGAGTTTGCGGAGAATTACGGCGTTGGAGAGGTCGCTCTCAACTTCGGGATGGGGGCCGGACGCCATGCCCAGACCTACGAGCTGGCGGGATTCGAGGTGTACCACTACGGCACGTCCTTGAGTGTGGATGACCTGCCGGAAACTGCATTGACTTATCCTGGACGGGAACTGGATGCGACGTGGCGGATTGCGGCTGCGGAGCGGATCGAGCAGCACCGAAAAGGGGACTTTACGCTCAAGGTCGTCGATGCTGACGGAGCGAGCATTCCTTTCGCCCGTATCCAAAGTGAAATGACGCGGCATGCCTTTGAGTTTGGGAGCGCGTTTTCGACGTTCGCGATTACGGAAGATTCGTCGAACGGGGAGATGCTTCGCCAAAAGACGGTGGAGCTCTTTAACTCGGGTGGTCCTTTTAATCACATGAAGTGGAAAGCTTGGGCCGGTGATTTTGGTCCGAGTTGGACCGAGGAAAAACTGATTGAAGCCTTATCGTGGGCGAAGGGGCAGGGCTTGAGCTTGCGGGGGCATGTTTTGGTCTGGCCAGGAAGGAGTCACCTTCCGAAGAGCATCCAGGATTTGATTCCTGAAGATCCTGCGGGAGCGGATCCATCGATCAAGCAGCTTGCGATAGATCACATCGACGCGATTACGACGGCGACCAAGGATTATGTGACGGAGTGGGATGTATTGAACGAGCCATACGACAATCATGTCCTGATGGATGCTTTTGGCAAAGAAGTGATGGTCGATTGGTTTGAGCGCGCTCGTCTGAATCTGCCAGAGCATGCTTTGTATCTGAACGACTATAATATCCTCTCCACGAATACAGCTCACCAAAACCACTACGAAGAGACTGTTCGGTACCTGTTGGACAATGGCGCTCCGATCACTGGCATGGGAATGCAGGGGCACTATGGATCGTCGCCAACGGGAATCCCTGATGTAGAGGATGCCTTGAAGCGATACACGACCGCTTTTCCTGAGCTCGATCTGCGGGTGACTGAGTTCACCGTGGATACGAAGGACGAGCAATTGCAGGCGGACTACTTGCGGGACTATTACACCCTGTTGTTCAGCTATCCGCAGGTGGTCGGGATTCAGCAATGGGGATTTTGGTCGAACAGCCCTGACGCGACCAAGACGATGTACGACCACGAATGGAGGGAGAAACCGAGTGGAGCGGCTTACAGGAAACTCGTCTTCGATGATTGGTGGACTTCATTTACTGGATACACGTCTCGTGCCGGGAGCATGGCGAATCGAGGTTTTTATGGCGACTACGAGGCTCTTGTTACGGTGGGCGGGGTCGACTATTCCCTCAGCTTTGAGCATAGCGTGGATGGGGCGGAGATCGTGTTGAGTTTGCCAGTCAGTCTTGTTGGCGAGTCCGGTGGCTACGATGCTTGGGCGACGGCGACGTTTACAGCGGATCAACTGGCTGACGCCGAACTGAGTGGCCCGAGCGGAGATGTGGACGGGGACGGATTGTCCAACCAGATCGAATACGTGTTCCAGCTCGATAGTGGAACGCGCGAAGCGGGGCCTTTTCAGTCTCTCGCGTTCGATGAAGTGTCGGGAGCCTTTTTCGTTGAGCACAAGTGGCCGCATGCAGGTTCTCCGCTTGCCCTCCAGTTTGAAACTTCGACAGACCTTACTACCTGGCATCCGGCGGTGGTTCAAGACGAGGTCACTGGTTTTGAGGAATATCTCTTAGTAAATAGCAAAATCACCCATCCTTCCGAAAAAGAACCCGTTCAGTTTTTGCGTTTTCGGGTTTTGGAGGATAGATAGAGTCTAAACGCCTTTACCCGCTTTCGAAATTTAGCACCCGAATGAAAAACAACATATCCAAAATCCTTGCGCTACTGGTAGCGTTTTCAGCGATCGTTTTTGCAAAAGCGGAAGAGCGACCGCCAAACATCATCTTCTTCATCGCCGATGACATGTATCCGGAGATGTTCAATTGCCTAGGCGAAGGGGAAGACCTTTACCTGACTCCGAATCTTGATCGGCTTGCTGAGGAAGGGACTGTGATGGTGAATCAGAATGTGGTTTCGCCGGTGTGCACGCCGAGTCGCTATAACTGTATGACAGGGCAGTATGCGAGCCGGGCGACAAATCGTGAATTCGTGCAGAAGACCGCGGACCAAGGGAATCAAACGGTAATCCAGTGGAATACTTTTGTGGTGCCCGGCCAGAAGATACTTCCACATTATCTAAAGGAAGCTGGCTACAAGACGGGAATGGTTGGCAAGAACCACGTGATAGGTGTCAAGAACCTGTATCGATTCCCTGACTACTGGGCTGATCCTAAGGAGCCTGCCGTTGCTGAGAAGGTTATCGAAAACTACGAAAAGACCCGTCAATCGATTCTGGATGCAGGTTTCGACTATGCGGAGAGCATTTACTTTGATAACCCGAACTTTATTGGATTGGGCCAGCTCGCGGTCCAAAACATGGATTGGATCGCTCAGGGAGGGGTCGAGTTCATCGATCAGAATGCGGAAGACCCGTTCTTTTTGTATTTCGCGACGACCATTCCGCATGCTCCGTCTGAGCCGGATCGCGCATGGAAAGCGGACCCATTGATCACCGCGATGGGGTATCTTCCCTCCGAACCTGATGTTTTGCCGGCTCGCGAGACCTTGACCCCTCGAGTTGAGGCGGCAGGTGTGAAAGGCCCCAACAAGGAGATCGTCTTATGGCTCGATGACGCGATTGGCGCTTTGCTTGATAAGCTCGAGGAGAAAGACATTCTCGATAATACCGTGATCTTTTTCTTCAACGACCATGGCCAGAACGCGAAGGGCACACTCTACCAAGGAGGCACGGAAACGCCGCTTATCGTATGGAAAAGTGGTGGTTTTGAAGTGGGGAATGAGAGTGAGGCTTACATTCAGAATATCGACTTCGCTCCAACGATTCTCGATATTGCAGGAGCGGATTATCCGGTTGAGGACTTCGATGGGCGATCGTTCAAAGGCGTGCTCGATGCGAAGACAAAGGAGTCACGTAAGTCGACGTATCATGAGCTAGGATACGCACGGGCCGTTGTGATGGATGGATTGAAGTACTATGCGATTCGCTATCCCGAGTTCGCGGAAACGCGTTCAACTGAAGAACGGGCTGCTGTTCTCAAGGAGTACAATGATGGACGGCGTATGAGGAAAATGGAGATTGTTAATTATGACCCAGCGGCTCCTTACAGTCACTTCTCGATCGTTCCAGGCGGGCAGTCTGCCGAAAACAGGAGTTACGGAAAGAAGCCTGCCTATTTCGAGATCGACCAACTCTACGATCTTAATACGGATCCTGGCGAAACGGTGAACCTAGCGAACAATCCAGAATACGCGAGTCGCCTCAAGGCTCTGAAGGCTGAGCTACAGACGTATATCGACGATCTGCCCGGCGACTTCAATCTCTAGCTCTTTGATCGATGATTCGAGTTCTCAGGTTTTCGACTTTTGCCCTTGGTCTTGTATTGGCGGCCTGTCTACAAGCTGAAGGGCGCAAAAACGTTCTCTTTATCGCGGTCGATGACCTGAAGCCGAGTTTTGGTTGTTATGGTGACGAGCGGGCGATCACTCCGAACATTGATGCGTTGGCCTCGCAGGGGACCCTGTTCTCTCGGGCTTACTGTCAGCAGGCGGTTTGCGGTCCTTCTCGAGCGAGCATCATGACAGGGCTTCGACCTGATCGGACTCAGGTCTGGGATTTGAAGACGCGGATGCGTGACCGGAATCCCGATGTGTTGACCTTGCCGCAGCATTTTCGGGATTTGGGGTATACGACTGCTGGATACGGGAAGATCTTTGATACGCGTTGCGTGGACAAGAAGCTCGATGAGCCATCCTGGTCTCAGCCGTTCAAGCTAGGTTACCAGCTGCCGTATCCGGAGGGAGTAGAAGGACCGTTGATGGCAGCTTTTCAAGATCCGGAAACGCGTCGTCTGATCGAGGAGGCCAATGCGAAGGGAGTGACCGCTTATGGGGAGGTGAAAGAATATCTTCTCGAGCGGGAAGCCTGGCCTGTGGTCGAGTCTGCCGATGTGCCCGATGAGGCCTATGTCGATTCTGCGATTGTCGAGGCAGGGAAGAGAAGTTTGCGAGCGTTCAAGAGGACAGGAGAGCCCTTCTTTCTTGCGGTCGGTTTAAAGAAACCTCACTTGCCGTTCATCGCTCCCACAAAGTATTGGGAAATGTATGACAGGGAGGATTTCGAGATTCACCCTTATCAGAAGCGTTCGCAAAATGGAGTTAAGGAAGCGTACCATAGTTCGGGCGAGTTGACTTCTTACAATGGTGTTCCGAAATTCGATAGCTATTCGGATGATGCGAGCGATTGGATGCCTGAGGAAAAGCAGTTGGAGTTGATCCATGGATACTATGCCTGTGTTTCGTATATCGATGCCTTGATCGGCGGGCTGCTGGAGGAGTTGGATTCATTGGGGCTTCGCGAGGATACGGTGATCGTACTTTGGGGCGATCATGGCTGGCATCTCGGAGACCATGGGCTTTGGTGTAAGCACTCGAACTTCGAGCAGGCGACTCGAGTGCCGCTGATTTTTTCTGCTCCAGGTTTGCCGAAGGGGCAGGTAGCGGGAGGTCCCGTGGAGTTTGTAGATGTGTTTCCGACGCTTTGTGACCTTGCGGGAGTGACGATTCCTGCCGCACCGGAAGGGCTTAGTCTCGTTTCCATGATGGAGGATCCGAAGGGGCAGGTGAAAGATTTCGCGGTTAGCCAATGGCCGAACGGGAAGAACGGAATGGGCTATGCCGTGAGGGACGAACGTTACCGCTACGTCGAATGGTTTAGGGCTGGCAATACGAACGATCGGTACAACAAGAAGTCGGTGGTGAGTCGCGAGCTCTATGACTACGAAAAGGATCCTATGGAGACGGTGAATGTAGTGGACGACCCGGAGTACGCAGCGGTTGTACGGCAGATGAAGCAGCGGATGCGATCGTTGTTTGCGAACTAGGTTTTAAGTTTTTTGCCTTGGCTTTGGGATTGTCAGGGTCTCGCATTGCTCGACGTAGGGTTCGGTACGGCGAAGCTGACCTGAGGGGGGGGAATTCGGATCTAGGCTCCACGGCAACGACGGAGCGTTGCCCTCCTAGGCTGTATCCGAGATGCGGTGACGGAATTGGCCTGGGGTTTCTCCGGTGACCTTCTTGAATACGACGTTCATGTATTCGGGGTGCTTGAAGCCGGCTAGCAGCGCGATTTCGTTTGCAGGTACGTTGGTGGTTAGGAGGAGTTGCTTGACGTAGGCGACTTGGACTTGGCGGATCTCGGTTTGAGGGGAGTGGCCAAGGTGCTTGCGGAAGCCGCGTTCAAGCTGGCTGCGTGAGCTGCTTACTTGCTGGGCCAGGTTCGCGACGTCCATGTCGATGCCATGCTGCTTACGGATCAGTTGAGTGGCTCTTGCGATAATCGGATCGGCTATGGCGAGGGCGTCGGATGACTGGCGGCAAACCACTTCGAGGGGCTCGACGCGGTATTCTTCGAAGGGGGCTTCGCCTCCTGCCATGAGAGCGTTGAGGGTGTCGGCGATCGTCTTGGCCTTGGCCTTCGCGTTGACTGGAATGCTGGAAATGCTGGGGTGACGGAGCTCGCAGCGTACGGTGTTGTCGTTCGCCCCTACAATGGCAGCCTCGTTTGGGACCTGGATGTCGAGCTCCTGGCAGGCATCGATCACTTGGGTGGCCCGATGGTCGTTGGCGGCCATGATGGCGACTGGTTGCGGTAGGGTGCTGATCCACTTCTTGATTCGTTCCCGCTCGCTTTGCTCCCAGTCGGGTTCGTTTAGGAGGTGGACTGTTTTGTCTTCGTCGCGGAAGGAGGTTTCGAATGAGTTGCACTCGGAGCCGAGAAGCTTCACCGCTTCCTCGAATCCGTTCCGCCTTTCTTCGGACCAGACCTCGCCTCGGTATCCGCAGAAGGCGAAATTGGTATAGCCTCTCTCCTTGAAATGTTCAGCCACCATGTGACCCATTGCCTCGTTGTCGGGACGAATTTTGGGAACTCCGGAAACGATCGGTGTATCGTCGTTGAGGTCGATGCATGGGATCCCACGTTCAACGCATCCTTTGACGATGGACTGGTCGAAGCAGTTCGTGATCACCCCGTCCCAAGGTTTGGAGAAGATCCAATCGACGTTGGGCTGTCCCTCGAGGTTTTCGTCCAAATGGATACGCCATGGCGTCTTTTGCCGGCTTTGTGCTCCGATGGAGCGTAGAAAGCGTCGGGCTTCGTCGGCGATCGTGGACGTGATGATGATGATTTGCTTAACTGCCGGCATGGAGGATTAGGATCCCCAAGTTGGCGATAAGCGAACGGAGCGGCAAGGCCCTTAGTTGCTGAAGCAATCTAATTGTTTTCTTCGACGAAACGTAGTGAGAACGCGGCTACGAGGAAGGAGACTCCGCCCATGGCTACCGCGATGGCGGCATTGTTTCCGAGCAAGTGTTTCACGACGGGACCGAGGCCGAGCGATGCTACGATCTGAGGGAGCACGATGAAGAAATTGAAGACGCCCATGTAGAATCCCATCTTCTTGGCCGGGATCACGTTCGAAAGCATGGCGTAGGGCATGGAGAGGATACTGGCCCAAGCGATTCCGATCCCGACCATGGCAGCGATGAGTGGCTGTGGCGTTGGGATAAAGGCGATCGAGACCAGTCCAAGAGCTCCGCACAAGAGGCAGACGGTGTGGATCGCTTTCGCGGAGTATCGCTTTGTGAGGGCGATGAGGGCGAAGGAGAAGAGGAAGGCTACGAAGTTGTAGGCGCTGAGGCAGACGCCTGCCCATTCCACGCCTTTCTGGTATTCCGGCTCGCCAGCGGTGCCGCCAAAGATCTGGGTGGCGACGGCGGGTGAGAAGTAGAGCCACAAGCAGAAGAGGCCGAACCAGGTGAAGAACTGGGACACCGCGAGTTGCCGCATGGCGGTGGGCATGTTTTTGATGCCGCCGAATATTTCGGCAAACATGTGGCCGACCCCTGCGGATTCCGCCTTTTCCTTCTCGAAGGCTTCGAGGTCTTCTGGCGGGCTTTCTGTGCTGGTGAGAACGGTGTAGAGGACTGCGAAGAAGAAGATGGCTGAACCGATGTAGAAGGAGATCTTTACCGAGTCCGGGATCGCTCCGTCTGCTCCGGAGCCGCTTTCCATACCGAACACGTTGGTGAATACCCAGGGAAGGGAAGACGCGGCTACGGCTCCGAGGCCGATGAGCAAGCTCTGCATGGCGAAGCCTGTCTTTCGCTGGTCTTCAGGAAGCTTGTCTCCGACGAACGCGCGGAAGGGCTCCATTGAAATATTGACCGAGGCATCCAGTATCCAGAGCAAGCCGGCAGCCATCCACAGGGTGGATGAGTTCGGCATGGCGATGAGGGCGAGGCTGGCTAGGATAGCGCCGACCAGGAAGTAGGGGCGGCGTCGGCCAAGGCGGGTCCAGGTACGGTCGCTGTAGTAACCGATGATTGGCTGGACCACGAGTCCGGTTATGGGAGCGGCCAGCCAAAGAAGGGGGATCTCGCTCTCTTCCGCTCCTAGGAATTGGTAGATGGCGGACATGTTCGCCATTTGCAGCCCCCATCCGAATTGGATGCCGAGGAAGCCGAAGCTCATGTTCCAGATTTGCCAGAAAGAGAGGCGAGATGTATTCATGAGTGGGATACTGGTAAAACTTATAGGGTAGAGTGTTCCTGCTTCTTTGGTTCAGGAAAGTCGAGAGGGGCGGGAGCAGGCGGGGCACTGTAGTCGCGCTGCACTTTGTCGTCAATGCGGTGGTAGCGATTGTTCAACTCTCGGAAATGGGCGGGCAGATCCTCTGTCATGTGCTTGAACGTTTCCGGGGAGAGCCTCCACTGCCAGTTTCCGATGGAGGTTCCTGGGCAGTTCATGCGGGCCGAGCTACCGAGTCCGAGCAAGTCCTGGACGGGAGTGATGACGAGTCGGGCGACGGAGGCGAGAGCGGCTTCGACGATCCGGTCAGCGGTTGGATTGTCGTGCAGGTTGAAGTAGTCGAAATTGCACTTTCGGTTTTCTCCCTCGAGAGAGTCGAGCCAGCCTTGGGTTGTATCGTTGTCGTGGGTACCGGTGTAGACGACTTGGTTTTTCTCGAAGAAGTGAGGGAGGTTGACGTTGTTGTCGTCGTGCCCGTATCCGAACTGCATGATTTTCATGCCTGGATATCCAGTTTCCTTGCGGAGGTTGAAGACGCGTTCGTTGATGTAGCCCAAATCTTCCGCGATGAACTTTGCGTTTGGTATGGCGCGTTCGATCGCGTAGAAAAGTCCGATGCCAGGGCCTAATTCCCACGCCCCCTCTGATGCGTCAGGAGCGTGGGAAGGTACTACCCAAAAATCTGCGAATCCACGGAAGTGGTCGAAGCGTAGGACGTCGAAAAGCTCGAGGCTGGAGCGGATGCGTTCGATCCACCATTTGTATCCATTTTTCTCGAGGTGTTTCCAGTCGTAGAGCGGGTTGCCCCAGAGCTGACCTGTTTCTGAAAAGTAGTCGGGTGGTACGCCTGCCACCGAATCGAGGTCGCCGTCGGCGTGTACCAGGAAGTTTGAGCGACGGCTCCAGACGTCGGCGCTGTCGAGGGCTACGTAGATCGGAATGTCTCCGACGATTTCGATTCCCTTGGCGTTGGCGTACTCTTTGAGCCGCTTCCATTGATGGAAGAAGACGTATTGGTAGAAGGCGTGTCGGGAGCGTTCTGAGAGTTCGGCTGGGCTGAGCTTGATCTTGGCGACCTTCTGGGGATCGCGATACTCTTGCGGCCACTCGACCCATGAGCGTTGGCCGAAGCGGGCTTTGAGGGCCATGAAGCTTGTGTAGGGGTCGAGCCAATACGATTGGGACTCGTAAAACTCGTGGAAGGATTGCCCCCCGTTTAGGGCGAAGGTCTGGGGATCGAAGCGGCGATGGGCTTTGGCGAGGATGCCCCAGAGGGTATAGTAGATCTTGCCGTAGTCGACGCGGTCGGTGGGGAGCTCGCGGAGTCCTGAGATTTCCTCTTCGGTGAGGAGCTCCTGCTCGACGAGCTCGTTTAGGTCGATGAAGTAGGGGTTGCCAGCGAAGGCGGAAAAGGATTGGTAGGGCGAATCTCCGTAGCCGGTAGGTCCGACGGGGCACACTTGCCAATGGGAGAAGCCGGCGGCTGCCAGAAAGTCGACGAAGCGTCGGGCGCCTTCTCCGAGGTTGCCGATGCCTGTATCGCTCGGGAGCGAGCTCACGTGAATGAGAGCGCCGGATTGGCGGGCTTTGAGCCAACTGGGGGAATCTAGCGACATGGTTGCAGTTTGTAGAGAGTGATGATTACAGGGTTTTGGGACGAGTGGCGGAGTCTGGTGCTCGACGCTCTGTCCGGGCCGCCCCGCCAGCGTGCGGGGCGACTACAGATCGGACAGGTCTCAGTCCTATTTGGAAAGTGAAATGACGGCCGCTTGATCCGTGCAAAGAGGGATTGTGTGCGAACCGCCAGGTTCTCTACGAGGTAGAGGAGGACGCTGCCCGGGAGGAGTGAGCCTCCCGGAGCAGCTGGTTAAGAGTTTTTAGTATTTGTAAGAGAAGCCAACGGAGTACTGGGCTCCGTAGAGCTGGTAGTCTTGTACCAGGCGTGGGTCGCTGTCGCCTTGGGTGGCGAAGAGCGGCTCGTCGGTGAGGTTGTAGCCTTGCAGCGTGATGCTCGCGCCTTCGAGGGCTCCGGACTTGAAGTTGTAGCTAACCTGAGCGTCGACCACGGTTTCGGACTGGAGGCTGCGGAACACTTCGCCGCGAGGGCCGAAGGTGGCGATGTCGCCGCGGAACTCGCTACGGTAGCGGGAGCTGAGGCGAGCTTGGAAGCCGTTCTCGTTCTCGTAGTAGATTGTTCCGTTGATGACTGTGTCGGACAGACCTGGGATCGGCTGTGAAGGATTGCCGAGGTCTGGCTGAATGGAGCTGTCTACGTAAGCGCCGCTGAGGATGAGACCGAAGCCCTTGAGGGAATCGCTCATGAACTCGCCAGGAACGGAGATGGTACCTTCGATACCCTTGATGCTGCCGCCGCTACCGTTTTGTGGAACGGTGAGGTAGCCTTCGTAGATCGCTGGAGTGAGGTCGGAACCTGTTTCGAATCCAGTGAAGTCGGAGAGGATCGGCTGGTCGTATGTGTAGCTGCGGAGGTCCTTGTAGAAGCCGTTGATGGCCCAGAAGCCCATTCCCTTTTCGAAGTACTTTTCGTACGTGAGGTCGAGGGAGTTCGAACGCCATGGCTCGAGGGCTGGGTTACCGCCGGAGCCGCTCCATGGGCTTTGCTGCGGGTCAGTCGAATCCGCGAGACGCTCATCGAAGCCGTAGTTGGAACCGGCACGCATATCGACCATCTCTTGACGGGCGAGTTGGCGGGCCGCGCTGAAGCGGACGTTGCTGCTTTGGCCTACTGCGAAGTTGAGGTTCAAGCTAGGAACGAAGTCGTCGTAGTCGTGCTCGCCGGTCTTCTCGAAGGTGGTCTGACCGTTGGTGGCGAGGCCGCGAGAGGACTGGTCTGTCTGTACGTACTGAGCTCCGATGGTACCTGTGACGGGGATGTCTGCGATACGGCTTTGGATGTCGAACTGAGCGTAGGCTGTGTAGACGTCTTCGCCGATGGCGTAGTTGTTCGCTACATACGCTGGATTGTCGTTGGCAATCTCGTCGTAGTATCCGCTTTCGTAGAGAGCGCGGGCGTCATAGCTGACCATCCCTGGGATGCCGATGAAGGCGAGGGAGGTGGTGCCGATGGAAGGAGGCAGATCCGCGCTAGTCGCTCCGTTTGGCAGGGCGAGGAAGAAGCCTTCCGTGCCGCCAGGACCGGCTTCGATTTCGCTCTTGTCACGGCTGGTGTAAGCGAGGCCGCCTTCGAAGCGATTGAATACGCTTGGGAGTTCTTTCTCGAGGGAAACGCGAACCTGCTCGAGTTTGTCGTCAGCCTTTGGTCCCTTGAAGAAACCGACTTGGCCGCCAGGAACGGTGCCTGAGGCCCAGCCCTGCGGGCTGGTGAGTTTGACCGCGTCGTGGTCAGCGTAGTCGAGAGTCGGAGTGAAGATCGCTCCGGTGCCTCCTTCGAGGGAGTAGTGTACGGAGTCAGGTGTGCCGCTTTGGTTGGACGCGTAGCCGGAGTAGGTTTCCAGTACGTTGTCCTTACGGTCGACTTCTGACATGGCGAGGTCGGCTTCGAAGATCCAGCCGTCGCCGCCGTTGTCGCCTACGCGGATGTTCCATCCTGCGGAGAAGAGGTCGGCGTCGCGCCAAACGATGTCGTTACGCATGACACCGTAGAAGTTGTCGAATGTACCTTCTGTCACGAGTCCGTCTTCAACGGTGTATCCGTCCTGCAATTGCGCGGAGGACCACTGGAGCGGCATTTCGATGCCACGGAGGTACTGGTTTTCCGTGAACTCGGAGTAGAAAATGTCGATCATGGAGTGGACATTTTCGTTCGGCTGGAATTCAGCGACACCGAGGAAACTCTCGCGCTCTAGGTTGGAAGAGCGTACGAATGGCTTAGCTCCACCGAGAACGTAGTCGCCGTCTCCGGTTGTTGGATACCCCCAAGCGTTCCATTGCTCGCCTTGCCCTGGCTTGTCTGTTTTGACGTAGCCGAAAGCGATGCCGACCTTCCCCTCATTGAGCTGGTCGATGTAGTTGAGTGAGTAGCGAAGGCCGGAGTCGTCGGACTCTGGGTTTAGGTTGCCCATGTCTGCCCATTCGTAGAAAACGTTGGCAGCGACGGTCTTCTTGCCGTGCTTGAGCGGGCTAACGGTCCGCATGTCGACGGTACCTGCTAGGCCTTGGCCGAGAAGAGATGGGTTGGTTGTCTTATAAACTACGACTCCATTGAGGAGTTCTGCAGGGTATTGGTCGAACTCGACTGAGCGGTCTCCACTTGTGGATACCTGCTGGCGTCCGTTGAGAAGCGCTGTACTGAAATCGCCGCCGAGGCCGCGAATGACGATACGCTGTGCACGTGAGTTGACGCGCTGTGTAGTGATACCGGGGAGACGTGCGATAGACTCCGCAATTGAAGTATCAGGAAGCTTGCCGATGTCTTCCGCTGAGATCGCTTCCACGATCACCGGAGCGAGTCGTTTCGCTTCGGTCGCAGCAGCGAGACTGCCAGCGTATCCACCAGTTACTTTGAAGGCGTCGAGTTCGAAGATGGCTTCGTCGTCATCTTGCGAATGGGCAAACGGGCTTGTGGCCAGGCCCAGCAAAAGCAGGGCGGAGGCGGTGACGCGTGAAGCCCGGGTTTTGGTGTATTTATTCATATCCGTGTATTCTAGACGTTTGACAGAGTGTGCCTACGGAGCGGGGTATAAAGGTAGCCGTTCCATGCTGTTTGATATAGGTCAGCGGTTGGGCACGTTTGGGTTAGCGGTATTGCAGAAAACGCCATCGATGGCCGGTCGGGGTATTTTCTGGAGTGTTTATAATGTCGCTCAAAATCGTTTCTATTTCCAACCGTATCTGTCGCATAAAACTGATATCGGTAGGACAAAACTTAGATTAGGGAGTTTTCCTCTGTTGGGATTTGGGGGCTGGGTAAAAGTCCTTATTTGGATGCTATAAGCCATTGATAGTTAGAAATAAAAAGACGACCCCTAGTTACGTAAGGTACTAGGGGCCGTCTGATCTTAGAGAAAAGTGGGACTGATTAGTGGATCGAACTTGGACCGTTTTTCTTTCGATATAGTGATGTTGTTTGGTTAACGAAACTAATCTATAAAAGGGTCTTGTATTTGGATTTCTAATTCGAAAGCTCCACGAGCAACGCGGTCTTGGCGGGGATGCGAATCGTGTCTGAAAGGTCGATCGATTTTCCGTCTGGAGCGATCTCGGCGCTGCTGTAGTTGTCGAGTACTTCTGCGAAGCGATCCACTGGAAGTTGGGCTTCTTCGTCTCGACCGTTGATGGCGATCATTACGGCCTGATCTTCGAGAATGCGGAAATAAACGAAGGTGTTTTCGTCGGGCATGAACTGGAGGAGTTCTCCGTCGTGAAGAGCTTTGTTTTCTCCGCGCCAGTGGTTGAGCTTTTTCATGTAGGCGAGGATTTCGTTTTCCTTATCCGTACGTCCTTTTTTTGTGAATACGCTACGCTCGTCGTCGGGCCAACCGCCCGGCATTGTTTGACGCCATGCTTCGTCATCTCCACCGCGGTTTTCGTGTTCCATCATTAACTCTGTTCCGTAGTAGACCTGTGGAATGCCGCGAGCTGTGAGCAGGATGGAGTAGGCAATTTTGAAGAGGTTTTCGTCTTTGCCGAGATGTTCGAAGGCGCGCGACATGTCGTGGTTGTCGATGAAAATCACGTTGTTGTTCGGATCTGTATAGAGGCGATCCTGAGCGAAGGTGTAGTAGACTCGGCTGAGTCCTGTAGTCCAACCGAACTCTTCTTTGAGTCCGTCGCGAATGGCGAAGCTGAGAGGGAAGTCGGTTACGCTGGGTAGCTCGGAGTCGTACCCGTCATCTGTTTTAACTGCATTATCTTGCCAGTAGGATTCGTGGGCGACGGTTTCAACCCAGACTTCGCCGACGATGTTGAAGCTCGGATAAGCGGCGAGTACTTCTCTGACCCAGCGTGCCATGTAGTCTTTGTAAGGGTACAGGTAAGTGTCCATGCGAATGCCGTCGATTCCGGAAAACTCGATCCACCAGATGGAATTTTGGATCAAATAGTCGGCTAGCAGCTCGTTATGCTGGTTGAGGTCCGGCATGTAGGGGACGAACCAGCCTTTTACCAAGCGGTTCTTGTCGTACTCGGAAGCGTGCGGATCGCCGTGAATGGTGCCTTTGAAATTCGTGTATCCAAATTCCTCAACATCGTGAACCCAGTCTTTAGTTGGGAGATCCGCCATCCACCAGTGGTCGAGGCCTATGTGGTTATGGATCATATCCATGATGACTTTCATTCCTCGGTCGTGAACGTCGGAAACGAGTTGCTTGTAGGCCTCGTTGGTTCCGATCCGAGCATCGACTTTGTACATGTTGGAGGCCGCGTAGCCGTGGTAGCCACCGTACTCTGGAGGCGAGTTGTTCTCGAACATCGGGGTGAACCAGATGGCGGTCATTCCGAGGTCATCGATATAGCCGAGGTGATCCGAGATGCCTTGGATATCACCGCCTTGGCGTTTTGTTGGGTCGCTACGGTCGACCTTTTCGGTGAGACCTTCGATGTTGTCGTTGTCCACGTTTCCGTTGGCGAAGCGGTCTGGCATCATGAGGTAGATCAGGTCGCTGGAGTCGAAGCCTTGGTTGCGGCCTTCGGTGGCTTCACGCTGCTTGAGCTCGTAGTCT
Organism: Pelagicoccus mobilis; assembly: GCF_016595505.1. Taxonomy (GTDB): domain Bacteria; phylum Verrucomicrobiota; class Verrucomicrobiia; order Opitutales; family Opitutaceae; genus Pelagicoccus; species Pelagicoccus mobilis. The sequence goes on from NZ_JAENIL010000011.1 coordinate 80,890, forward strand.
AAGGTGAAGGATTCGTCGCCGTTGCTCAGATTGATCGCTAGAGTGCCGGGTTGAGTCTCAGGCGATAGCTCTAGGTAAAGGAAAAGATAGTTGGGGGAATCGACTGCGATCTGTCGGGCGATGGAGACTCCGGGAGCGTCGATTTCGGCCCTGTAGCTTCCGATATCTTCTGCGTAGAGTTGGATCTGCAGTTCCGATACAGGCATGTTGGCCCACCAGAATGGAGGGTCGATGCGGTCGATGTTTTTACCGAAGGTGAGGGTTGTCGCTACGACGGCGGAGAGAGCGATGAGTAATTGTTTCATACTTCTTGGGGGTAGGTCGCTGAAAAGGGGTGTGCGCCTCGTTTGGGGGCTTAGGCGGGGTATAGGTTTAGAGTTAAGGGAACTGTTGCTAAGGGCCCGACTCAAAGCTTGGACAAAGCTAAGCTGGGTAGGACAATTCTTAGAAACCCGTCGTAGCACGGTGCTTTAGCCCGCGTAAACCTGGCGATGTGGACGCGGGCTAAAGCTCCGCGCTACGGTATCGTCTTGCGGCCTCTACTCTTTCTCACGCACGAAAACTTCGAACGCCCAGGGCTCGAGGCTGATCTCGCAGGTATTTTTGAAACGGTTCTTTTGTCCGGAGAAAAAGGATCGATAGACGTTGCCCATCTTCGAACAGGCCGCGGTGCAATGAACGGATTCGTTGGAAAGATTCGCGAATACGACGACTTGCGAGTCCTTATTCTCTCGGCGGAAAGCGAAGACCTTTTCGTTTGCAGTAGTTGGGATGCGGACGAGTTTCGCACCTGTGCCATGCAGGGCTGATACGCTGCGTTTCAGCTCGATGAGTTGGCTGTAGTATTCGCTTTCCGAGAAATCCTTCCACTCGATCGGATCGCGTTCGAAAAACTCTAGTCGCTTGTCCAAGGAAGCCTCTTGGCCGTTGTAGATAAGTGGAATGCCTGGCATCGTGAATGAGAGCAGGTCAAATACGCGCTTGGCTGGCCCCATGCGCTCAGCAGTGGTCCCGGCCCACGAATTCTCGTCGTGGTTGGAGGTGAAGGTCAGCAAGGCTGTACCTTTGGGCATGTAGAGCTTTTCCCGAGCGAGAATGTCGTCGAGATGGGAGGCGGGGGCTTTTCCTTGGGCGATTGCGTTGAAAGCGTGGTGACGTTCCCAGGCGTATGATGCGTGGAAGGCCTCTAGGTTGAAGTCACCTTGGTAGGACTCCGCGAGCATGAAGAAATCCGGCTTGATTTTACGAAGTTGCTTGGAGGCTTCATTCCAAAAGTCAGTGGGAACGCCGGCAGCGAAATCGCAACGATAACCGTCAATATCGTATTCGTTGATCCAGTACGCCATGGCGTCGATCATGGTGGTCCAAAGTTCCTGGTTGTTGAAATCCAGTTGAATGACGTCTGTCCAGTCTGTGCCGTGTGGAGGCATGAAGTTGCCCTCTGGGTCTTTGGCGTAGAAATCTGGATTACTCTTTGTCCAAGGATTTTCCCAAGCGGAATGGTTGGCGACCCAGTCCAGCACGATCTTGAGCCCACGTTTATGGGCAGCCTTCACGAAAGAACGGAAACTCTCCTTGTCGCCAAATTCCGGATTGATGCCTTTGTAGTCTGCGATCGAGTAGTAGCTGCCCAGTGTACCCTTCCGGTTGGTTTTTCCTATTGGGTGAATAGGCATCAGCCAGACCGTTTGTATGCCCAATTCCTGGATACGATCGAGCTGCTTTTCAGCCGCAGCAAATGTGCCTTCTTCCGAGAACTGTCGTACGTTCAGCTCGTAAATCGTATCGTCGAGAATCCACTGGGGAGCGGGCAGCGTTTCTTCGCCGAAGTGGATTTTGTGGGCGTTGGCTGGATTGCCGAAAGTGCAGATTGTAGCGGATACGACGGCTGTAGCCGCGATCAAATGTCGTAGGCGGGGTGAGGTCATTGTGCCGCTAGAATGCAATTGCTGCAGCAAAGATGACACCTCGAAGCCTAGGAAAAATCTGGGGAGCCTTGGAGAAAACTTAGGATGATGAACATGGGTTAGGTTCTTGGCAGTGCGGAGTTTAGGGATAACCAGAGCCTAGGTGGGAGCTGTGATAGGTACTGATTTTCCCTAGGAGGCGCTCCCTCTCTACGTCTGAAGAGTGGGGTTGGCAAGAGAAGCCGAGCATGGCTGCTCGGCTTCATTACTTATAGTTGACCTGGAAATAGGTTAGGCTTCGGGAATGATGACTTTGTCGATGACGTGGATTACCCCGTTGCTCGCCATAATGTCTGTCGCAACGACGTTCGCGTCCTGTACCATAACTGTTCCGTCGTTGATCGCTATCTCGATTTTTGAACCATTGGCTGTCGCCACCTTACCGGCTGCGACATCCTTCGCGAGGACCTTCGCGGGGACGACGTGGTATGTTAGAATGGATACAAGCTTGTCCTTGTTCTCCGGCCTCAGGAGCGATTCGATGGTTCCTTCTGGCAGTGCCGCAAAGGCTTCGTCCGTCGGTGCGAAGACGGTGTAAGGACCTTCGCCTTGAAGCACGTCAACGAGGTCAGCGGCTTTCACTGCTGCTACGAGAGTTGTGAAGTTTTCGGCCGAGGCGGCTACGCCGACGAGATCCTGTTTGGCCTTCTTCGACTTGTATCCGTAGTTGCCGGCTGTTGCGAAACTCGCTGCGATTACTCCAGCGAGGCAGATTGCTAAGAATTTGATTGGTGTTTTTGTGAACATGTTTCCTCCTGATTGTGTGTGTGGCGACGGTCGCACGAACTGTATTTGAACATCGCTTTGGGGAGGGAACGCTACTTCTGAACAACTGATTGGACTCGATTCGACCTTGAGAGCCCATTCGTTTGATCCGAAAGTTGTTCGAGTGGCTGTGGCATTAATCAGGAGAACCAATCAAATATCGTGATATCCGTTCCAATCGCTCAATCAACCGCAGATCCGCTGCACCAACGTGGCTCTGTTGCCCTGGCTGCTTTTATGTACCCCATCCAGAATCTTGGTGTATCTTCCTGCTGGAAGTGGTTATTTAGATAATTCTGATCGAACTCTGGTGGAGAAAGCCGGTTGAGGCTTAAAACGGGTGAGTGGCTTAGCTTTCATGTTCAGGTTATGCCTCTTCCGCTGGGAGCATTTGGCCGCTCATCTCTCTCATCGAGAATCGCTCGAATGCCGGCTGGGTTTTGTCTCATGTCAAGAACCGCGACGACACAAGCTAGGTTTGATTCTGTGCTGTAGTAGACTGCGAAAGGAAAACGCTTGAGGAGCATGCGATGGTATCCGAATCGCACGGGATGAACGCCTGCGTGCAGACGCAATGAAGCAATGTCACCCATAGTCGAATCAGTGAAGTATCCACCTATACCTTCTGCTATGTTTTCGTAAAAGCGTTTACCTGCTTTGATATCGGAAATCGACTCATCAAGAAGAGTGACTTCGAATCGCTTCATTCCTCGAGCATACGTTTGGCTTCTTCGATAGAGTAGAATTTTGCTTCCCCAGATTCTATTCTACTTCTCCTTTGCGACAGAACATCTTCATGCCAATTTGGAGAAGCGGGTTCTGTCTTTTCGTGGCATAACGCATCCCAGAGAGCTTCCATCGCTCTAAGTCTTTCTGGGGGAGTCATCTTTTCGATTTCGGTTATGCTCATCATTTTCATCCTAGTCGCTTCGCTTGCTTGCTCAAGCTCATCTTTTTAGGTGATTCACAGGTTACGTTGCCCTGCAACGCTGCCATCAGGCAACGCTGAGGCTGCGTTTGCAGCCGCCCCGTGTTTGGTTCGATCTACTATCTGCGGTACGGCGGTGAGCGCCGACCCTACACAGGACTGACAGCCGATCAGAGCAAGGCTATCGCCAGCACCAGAGACACGATAGAGAGAAGGGTACTGAGTATCACAATGTTTCGTGCCATCACGCCGTCATTGCTTAGCATCTCTGCGAGTACGTAAGAGAACACGGCTGTGGGGCAGGAGAGGAAGATTACCGCGACTTTCAGGCTGGTTGGATCGAGCCCGAGAGCTCTTCCAACAAAGTACCCAAGTAGTGGGCTGAAAGCTACGTTGATTAGGGCGGCGATTGTTGAGAGCCCGATGCGTCCTTTGAGTTCATCGAATTTCAATCCGGCACCAAGTCCAATCAGAGCGAGAGGCAGCGCGATCTGCCCGAGAGCGACGAAGGCCCGGCGAATCATGGTAGGGATTTCCGCTCCGGCTAGGTTGACCGCGAAACCAAGAATGCAGGCGAGGATGAGTGGATTGCGGAAGCCATGCTTCCAGACAGCTTGCAGCGGGTTGTCGCTCTTTTCTTTGGAGTGGAGAATGAGCAGAGCGACGCTCGATGTATTGTAGAAAAGAATACAAATGCCGCTCGTGAACATGCCGAGGTCGAGGCCTTCTTGGCCGAGTGCAAAGTAGACGACAGGAAAGCCGACAAAGGCGAGGTTGCCGCGGTAGCTGCCTTGCACGAACGAACCGATTGAATCGCGTGGGACTTTCAACACCAGCACCAGCAGGTAAGCCAGCACGATTGAGGCTCCGATCACGATGAGCATCGTATAGAGCAACCCAAATCCCGCTTCGCTCTCCAGATCGATCTCGGCGACCTTGTAGAAGATCAGTATGGGCAGGCCCCAGAAGTAGGTGAGGCGATTGAGCTCTTTGAAGAAACCTTCCTGAAAGAAGCGTGCCTGCGAAAGGGCTTTGCCCAAGATGATGAGCAACAGGACTGGGACAATACTTTCGAGGACGATCATGGAATACCGTGTCTATCAGCTTCGAAAGGAGATGCTAGCGTTTATTGGTTACGCTCTGTTTCGAAGAGCTTGTAGTGCGTTTCGTTCATGCCGAGTGATCGGTAGACCGCTTGAGCACCCTTGTTCTCTCTCTCGACATAGAGACGAAAACCGCAAATACGGGAGTCATCTGCGGCGAGTGATTCGACGTAACGGTAAAGTTGGGTGAAGAGTCCTTGGCGTCGTGCTTCGGGGACAACGTAGACGCTTTGTATCCACCAGAACAGACCGTTCCGCCAATCGCTCCATTCAGTGGTGATCATGAGGCTGGCGGCTATTTTTCCGTCCAGTTCGGCAACGAGATAGAACCCGAGCTCGGGATGTTCGAAGAGGGAGTGTACGCCTTTTCGAATCGTGGCGGGGGCGAGGACCTTGCCCTCCGTCTCGAGAGCCATGGCGATGTTGAACTCGGCGATAATAGCCGCGTCTTCGGGAGTGGCTCGTCGGATAGTGACTGGCATGATTGGCTGATCGATCGCAATGAAAGATCGTGTCGCGTTGTTTAAAAGCCGATGATCTGGATCTTGTGGCGTTTGGCTTCGGCGAGAATCTTTTCCTTTTCGATCATGATGACGGAGCCGGCTTTAAGGACGGCGGTGCCGATGTTGTGCTCGGCCATGATTTCTAGGGTGCGTAGTCCAAAAACGGGTACGTCGAAGCGGTAGTCTTGTTCGCGTTTTACCGTTTTGACGAAGATGAGTTGGTCGGTTTTGAAGGTGCCTGCTCGCTTGAGCATCGGGTCGGTGCCTTCAAAGGCTTCGACGGCAAGCACTGTACCTTTGCGAACGACGGTGCCTTGGCCGACGTCGAGTCGAGCCATCTCTTGGGCGATCTCGATTCCGTGCTGGATGTAGGTGTCTTCGATCTTGTCGTAGACTTTGGTCATGTGCCCGACCTCGGCCATTTGGTCGTCGATGAAACAACGGGCGTCGAGCGCGGTTTGGCCGTTTGTAGCGAGCTCGTCGGCAATCGCTCCGAAGATGGTGTGGGCGTTCTTGCGTTTGAGCTTAACGAGCAGAGCGGCCGCTTTGACGTCGGGTTTGAGATCGCGAAAGAGTTTGCCAGGTTTTACTTGGCCAGCGGCGATGGTGTACTTGCAGCCGAACTTGCGCAGGGCTTTGAGCCAGGCTCCGACTTTGCCGACGTTGATGACTGCTCGTTTGTCGGCGGGGAAGGTGTCGATAGTTTCCTCTGCGGCTTCGCCGTCGAAAGCGATGAGCCGCATGTCGATGCCCGCGGCGAGGGCTTTCTCCGCGATCAGACGCGGGTAGACGCCGCGCCCGGCGATGAGGCCGACGGGAGCGGTGCGGTCAAAGTCTGGAGGGAGGAAGGTGGACATGGTTTTCTGCCCACGAAGGGCACTAAGGGACACGAAGTGATCGGGTTGTGTTTATCGCGGCACAAGGCCGCTTCCCACATTGAGTTCTTTGTGTGGCTTCGTGGTCTTCGTGGGCGACTAATTAGTTGGCGACGATGTTTAGGATGCGGCCGGGGACGTAGATGACTTTGCGGATGGTTTTGCCTTCTATGTGGCTGGCTACCTTGGGATCCTGTTTCGCGATTTCGAGGACTTCGTCTTGTGTTGCGGTTTTGGATACCTTGGCTTGACCGCGGGTCTTGCCCATGACTTGGAAGACGATGTTGACCTCGTCGGTGACGAGTTTGGACTCGTCGTGCTCGGGCCATGGACCGTGACCGGAGGACTTGGTTTCGCCGAGTCGGCTCCAGAGTTCTTCGCCGATGTGCGGAGCCATTGGTGAAACCATCTGTACGAGCGCCTTAGCAGCGAAGAGGCTGATGGTCTCTTGGCCTTGAAGGTGGTTGACGAGGATCATGAGCTGGGAGATCGCGGTATTGAAGCTGAGGGCTTCGATATCGGCGCTGACCTTCTTGATCGTCTCGTGGAGGACCTTTTCGGTTTCCTTGTCGTCTTGGTAGCCGTCTTTGACCTTTGGATTGAGTTCGCCGTCCTTGCCGACGATCTCGCGCCAGATCTTGTTGAGGAATCTGGATACGCCACCGATGCCCTTGGAATTCCAAGGTTTGCGGGCTTCGAGTGGTCCGAGGAACATGAGGTAGGTGCGGAGGGTGTCGGCTCCGTACTCGTTGACCACGGTGACGGGATCGACGCCATTGCCGGCGGACTTGGAGATCTTCTTGCCGTCTTCGCCGAGCAGCATGCCTTGGTGGAAGAGCTTGCCGAAGGGTTCCTTGGTTGGGACGACGCCGCAATCGTAGAGGACCTTGTGCCAGAAGCGGGCGTAGAGGAGGTGGAGTACGGCGTGTTCCGCTCCTCCGACGTACATGTCGGGTGTTTGCCAATACTCGAGGGCTGCTTGGGAAGCGAGCTCTTCGGAGTTGTGAGGATCCATGTAGCGGAGGTAGTACCAGCAGGAGCCGGCCCATTGTGGCATAGTGTTGGTCTCGCGGGAGGCGCGTACCCATTCTTCGCCTTCTGGCTTGTCGCCGGAAGCTGGGACGAAGGCGCCGGTGGCGTAGTTGTACCAGATCTCCATCCAGTCTTCGGCCTTTTTCAGCGGGCTTTCACCTGTACCAGCTGGCTCGTAGGATTCGACGTAGGGGAGTTCGAGTGGGAGGGAGGAGGGTGGTACTGGAAGCGCGAATACGGTTCCGTCTTCGTCGGTGTAGGTGACGGGCTCTTCTGGGAGCCACTCGGAGATGGCGCCGCTGGCTTCGGCTTTGCGGTAATCTTCCTCGCTTACCCAAGCGATTGGGAATGGCTCGCCCCAGTAGCGTTGGCGGGAGAAGAGCCAGTCGCGGAGCTTGTACTGGGTGGATTCTTCGCCAGTGCCTTCGGCTTTGAGTTTTGCGGTAATCTTTTCCTTGGCTTCCTTCCAATGGAGGCCGTCGAACTCGCCTGAGTTTACGAGGACGCCATCGCCGGTGTATGGGAGCACGTCTTCGTCGCTGCCCTTGATGACCTGCGGGATGGGAAGATTGAATTGCTCAGCAAACTCGAAGTCGCGGGTGTCGTGAGCGGGTACGGCCATGATGGCTCCGGTGCCGTAGGAAATGAGAACGTAGTCGGCGATCCAGACTGGGATCTTGTCTCCAGTAATTGGATGCACGGCGTAGGAGCCGGTGAAGACGCCGGATTTTTCCTTGGCGAGATCGGTACGCTCGAGGTCGGACTTGGCGGCAGCGGCGGTGATGTAGGCTGCGACTTCGTCCTTCTTCTCGGCGACGGTGAGTTTGTCGACGAGCGGGTGCTCGGGTGAGAGCACCATGTAGGTGACGCCCATGAGGGTGTCTGGGCGAGTGGTGTAGATCTCGAGTGACTCGTCCATGCCTTCGAGGGCGAAGCGTGCGGTGGCTCCGGTGGACTTGCCGATCCACTCTTGCTGCATCTTCTTGGTGGATGCGGGCCAGTCTACGAGGTCGAGGTCTTCGATGAGACGGTCGGCGTACTTGGTGATCTTAAGGACGACTTGGCGGAGGTTGCGGCGGACGACTGGGTGGTTGCCGCGCTCGGACTTGCCGTCGATGACTTCTTCGTTGGCGAGTACGGTCTTGAGTTCATCGCACCACCAAACGGGGCGCATGTCGACGTAGGCGAGGCCGCGTTTGAAGAGTTGGAGGAAGATCCACTGGGTCCAGCGGTAGTACTTGGAGTCGGTGGTGTCGACTTCGCGGTCGTAGTCGAAGGAGAAACCGACGGACTTGAGCTGGTTGCGGAAGTGTCCGATGCGCTCGACGGAAGTGGTGCGCGGGTGCTTGCCTGTCTTGATGGCGTATTGCTCGGTGGCGAGACCGAAGGCGTCCCAGCCGATTGGGTGGAGCACGTTCTTGCCCTTGGCGCGTTGGTAGCGGGCGAGGATGTCGGAACCGGTGTAGCCGAGCGGGTGGCCGATGTGGAGGCCGGCACCCGATGGATAGGGGAACATATCGAGAATGAAGTACTTCTCCTTGTCGGAGTCGTTTGAGCAGGCGAAGGTCTTTTCTTCGTCCCAGACCTTTTGCCAGGTCTTCTCGATTTCGCTGAAGTTGTAGTCTGCGGATTTTGTTGCCATGAGGAAAATTGATTGGCCCACGAAGGACACGAAGCTGTGGGTTGTGTGATCGGGTTGTGCTGTCTTACCACAGATGGCTCAGATTTTTTCTGATGGATCTTGTGGTAATGGACTGTGTGGTCCGAGTGAGTGTGTGGTTTGCTAACGCGGATGTGTTTTGAAAAGGGAGGGATGTTGGGGATTTTGGGGGAAGAGTGAAGGTTTCTTTTTGGTAGTTGGTTCTAGGTTCTGGGTGCTAGGTTTGGGGAGTGGATTGGGCGAGATCGAGGGCGGCTTGCTTGGCGGCTAGGGCGGAGTCGGGGTCTTGGAAGGTGTGGGCTCGGATGATGGCGCCTTCGGCGAGGAGATAGAGTTGCTGGGCGAGGAGTTGTGGGGATTTCGCTTTTAGTTCGGTGGCGATCTGAGCGAAGGTGTCGATCAGGATTTGCTTCTGCCTTTTGACGGACTGGTTGATGGGCGAGGTTTCGTCTGGGTACTCGCCAATGGCTCGGATGAAGGCGCAGCCGTTGAATCCCTCAGAATGAAACCACTGGTGATAGGCATCGAAGATGGCGGCGATTTTCGCGAGGGGCGCATCGCCTGCCTCTTGGATTGTGGCGGTGCGGTGGTCGAGGATCTCGGCGGCGCGTTTTTCTAGGGCGGCGACGATGAGTTCGTCCTTCGACTTGAAATGGTTGTAGAGCGTCATCTTCGCCACGCCTGACTCGGCGAGAATGGTATCGATGCCGACCGCGTGGAAGCCGCGCTCGTAGAAGAGTTTGAATGCGGTGTCGAGCAGGAGCTCTCGCTTGGGGGACTTGCGGGCGGGCGATGGGCTGGCGTCTGGCATGTGGAGGTTGTGGATCCTGGCGTATGAAAAATCAAGAACAGACAGGTCTGTCTATTTTTCTATTGACGAAAAGTAGACAGATCTGTCTTGTTTGCGGCGAATCAAATTCAACCTGACAGAATTATGAAGACTGCAATTGTTATCTACTCAGATCCAAAAAGTGGCTCCGACGAGTCTTTGACCCGCATGCTCAATGCCTTGGGGATGGCGGACGAGTGCCGCCGCGAGGGCGACGAACTCGCGATCGCATTTGCCGGGACGGGAACTCGTTGGCCGGCGGAATTGAGCAAACTGAGCCATCCGGCGAACGCTCGCTACGATGCTCTGCGTGAGCACGTTGTGGGCGCTTCGAGGGGGTGCGCGGTACGCAACGAAGCGGTGGAGGGACTCGAAGAAGCGGGCGTGGCCTTGATTGGAGACAATCCAGTGGAGGGGACTCCTGGTGTATTGAGCGTCCGTCGCTACCTCGCCGAAGGTTGGAACGTAGTAACCTTTTAGGTCCAATGAGAGGCGAATACCTTCGGACTCTGCAGACGGCAGCCGTCGAACGGGCTCAGATGACTGAGTACGGCCGGGTAGGGCGAACGGCGGCTCCACAAACTGATGGTGCTCTTGGAGATTCGGAGGTTCGCTTCATTTCCGAGCGGGACAGCTTCTACATGGCGAGTATCAGTTCAAGCGGCTGGCCTTATCTGCAACATCGCGGTGGGCCGGCTGGTTTTCTCAAAGCGGTGGGGCCGCGGCGTCTCGCTTTTGCGGACCTGGATGGGAATCGTCAGCTCATCAGCGTTGGGAACTTGGCGGAGGAAGATCGCGTTTCGCTTTTTCTCATGGATTATCGGGCGCGTGAGCGGTTGAAAGTACTTGGAAGAGCTCGAGTCGTGAGAGCGGTGGATGAGCCCGAGGTTGCTCGAAAACTGGGAGTTTCCGATGAGAGAACTCGAATGATCGTGATCGATGTTGTGGGCTTTGATTGGAATTGTCCGAAGCATATCACGCAGCGTTTTACGCGTGCGGAAGTGATGGAGTTCATGGAAAACGAACAGGGATAAGGGCTGGGCGAAACCTCTAAGGCGAGAGTTTGCGAGCGATCTGTTTGGCGGTTTCTTGTTGGAGCCAGCTAAAGGTTTCGCGTCCGGTGCGACTGGCGTCCGGCTTTGTCAGTCGTGTATCCAGAGACATGCGGAACTGGGTTCCTTCGTAGCCCGATGGAAGTTCGGTGACGAGGATTTCGACTTGGAGCTGGGCGTGTCCGCTGCGTCCGTTGGTTTTTATCCTGAGAGGAAGGTTGCCTTTGTTGAAACGGATTACAGTGCCATCGACCACGATGGATGGTTGGGCGAGCGGAGTGCGGGATACTGTTGCGTAGTATCCTTCTTTGATGAGGGCGGAGGCGGTTTGGTCGGCGAGCTCCTTTCCGAGTTTTGGGTCAGTAGAGGCGAAGCTGTTGACCACGATCGTGTCGTGTTGGGCGAGGTCTATGAAGGGGTTCCAATCGTTGGTGGAACGACAGGAAGTTATCAAGGTGAGCAGGAGGAACAGTGTGGTGGAGATGAGAACTGGCTTCAACTTTCCCATGTTTGGTAAACGATTGGTCTGGACTGGTGAATTTGCTTTGTGTGTGGAAGCGTTGTGGCCGTTGGGGACCCGCCTTCGCGTGAAGCTTCGGCGAGGCGAGCAACGCAGTTGCTACCTTTTAGTTGTTTGGATACAAAAAGGCCGCCGGTCTGGGGAGACGGGCGGCGTTGAAATTTGTTTTTGTGTGGCCGCGGGCTAGAGCTCCTTGATGCGGACGTTGCGGTACCAGACTTGGTCGCCGTGGTCTTGGAGGTGGATGCTGCCGGTCCAGCTGCCGAAGCCTTCGTGTTTGGCGTACTTGCTGGCTGCGAAGCGCTTTTTCCAGTCTTCGCTGCCGTATTCAATTTCTAGAACCTTCTTTCCGTTGAGCCAGTGCTCGATGTGGTTGTCTTTGGCGACGACGCGTCCGCTATTCCATTGGCCAGCGGGTTTGTAGGGTTTGTCATCTGGGGCGGGCAGTAGGTCGTAGAGGGAGGCTGCTCGGTGGGACGGCTTCTTGTTGTCCTTATGGAGTTTGTCATCAAGAACTTGATACTCAAGGCCGAGTCCGCCGTGGGCTCTGTACTTTATGCCGCTGTTTCCAGCTTCAGAGATTTTCCATTGGAAGCGAAGGTCGAAATTTTTGTAGTCGTCTTTCTTGGTATTGATGCTTCCAGGACGGATGCCAGCACGATGGACGATGCCGTTTTTGACTGTCCAAGCGTCGCTAACTTCGCCGCCGCCGGTTTGGGTCCAAGCGGAAAAGTCGCCGCTTTCAAAGAGGTTGGTGAAACCTTTTTCGATCTCCTTCACCTTGATGTTGCGGAAGTGAATGGTGCCTTGCTTGCCGGAGTGAACTTGTAGGCTGAAGAAGCCTTTGAAGTACTTGTCGGTCCTGTAGTGGGCGGCTGGAATGCCGTTGACCCATGTTTTGATATTCTTTCCGACGGCTTTGATGGTGAGGCGGTTCCATTCTCCTTTTTTGAGGGCTTTGCGAACTTCTTTGTGGTCGTCGAGCCAGAGCGGGTAGAGCCAGCCGCCGGCGGATTGGCCGTAGATGCCGCCCGACCAGCCGCGGTCTTGGCTGAATCCTTCCATCTCTGCCTGCGGGCCGAAGACGACTTCACCCTTGTCTCCAGGTTTGCTTTGAGCTCGGAACATGATGCCGCTATTACCATCGACTTCCCACTTTAGTTCGGCGGTGAAGATAAAGTTGGTGAAGTCGTCGCGTGTAGTTGAAAGGTAAGTACTGGGAGATCCTTTGACGGTGGTGCCGACAATGCTGTCACCATTTGCTTCGAAGGTGCAGTGCCCTCCGAGCGGTGTCCAACCGTCGAGGTTTTTACCATTGTAGAGACTGACGAAGCCTTTTTTTAGGCTGGGCTCTTTGTCGGTATTGATGAGGGCGTCCTCGGGCGCGACCTTCAGTGTCTGTTTCTCGTACTTGGCGATGTATTTCTGCTGTTGCTCGGAGATCTGGCCGGCAGAGGCGATCGACAAAATGGATACGAGTGTTGTGAGTAGAGCTGTCTTTTTCATTTTGGGAGGGGTGAGGCAACGACGGAGCGTTGCCCTCCTTTTGATTTTAGAGGGCGTAGTATTGTTCCCAGCCTTTTCGTGGGGCGGGATCGAGTAGGGCGTTTGCGGCCTTGCTGTTGGTGAAGCGTTTTTTCTTGGGGTTGAATTTCAGGTCGCCGCCGAGTTTCTGGGCGATGCAGCCTAGGTTGAAAACCTGAGTGAGTGGACCACTGATGTGGAAAGGCGAGCGCGTTTCCTCCTCGCCCTTACAAGCGAGAAGGAAGTTTGCGTAGTGATTAGAATTCTTTTGAGGGAAGCGTGGAAGATCTTTCCGCATGTCCATGTAGACTTCGTGCGGGAGCAGATGAAGGTGGCTTGAGTGGGAGCCGCCTTGGAAGACGAGGTCTTTGCTGTAGATGATCTTGCCGGGACGTTTGATCTCGATTGGTGTTCGAGCTGTCTTGCCGGTTTCGGGATTGGTTTCGAGTTTGCCGAGCTCTTCTTCGACGACGGGTTTGTTTTCTGTGCCGTCGTACCAAGTGACGTCGCAGGCTGGCATTTTGCCGCGCTTGCCGAATGCGAAATTGATAGTGGATGCCTGGGGGAACACTAATGGGTTCGGTCCGTCTCGTTTCACCGCCGTAATCTTCTTAGGAAGCCCGAGCTCGAGGAATTCGTGACAGGTATCCAGAATATGGGGACCCCAGTCTCCGAACGCTCCGCAGCCGTAGTCGAACCAGCTGCGCCACTCGCCGGGATGGAGACGAGCGCTGTGCGGGTGAACGGCAGCTGAGTCCATCCAGAGATCCCAATCCATGCCGGGAGGAACCGGCTCGCTAAAGTATTCGGTGACGTCTTGGCCCCAACCATGCCAACGACGTGGATTGTTCATATGGGCGGTGACTCGTGTGACATCTTTAATGATGCCCGCTTTGGTCCATTCCTTGAATTGGAAGTAGTTGGCTCCGGAATGACCTTGGTTCCCCATTTGGGTGGCGACGCCGCTGCGTTTCGCGAGGTCGATTAGACGCTCGACTTGGCCGAAGGTGTGGGCGAGCGGCTTCTCAACATAGACATGCTTGCCCAGCGACATGGCGGTCATGGTCACGCTGAAGTGGGCGTGGTCTGGTGTGGAGATGAGGACGGCGTCGATCTGATCAGACATAGCGTCGAACATCTTTCGCCAGTCGGAGAATTTCCGCGCTTTGGGGAATTTGGCTTGGTGATCTTGGGTGTGCGCGCCCTGCAAGTCGACGTCGCACAGGGCGACGATCTCGCAAGCCCCGGACTGGACGATGTTGTTGATGTTCGCATGGCCGCGGTGTCCGATTCCGACGCAAGCGAGACGCACTTGGTCGCTCGGCTTGTTTTGGCCGAAGAGCAAACGCGCTGGCAGGAAGCTGATAGCGCCGAAGGCGGCGGACCGCTTCAGGAAGTCGCGACGAGATGTTCCCGATGGGGAAATTGCGCTGCTGGGGGAGCGAGGGGTGTCTTGCATGCCGGTGAAGTTGAGTGCTTTGAGGAGTGGAATCAATAGTTTATTAACTAAACAAACAAATTAACTCGCCATCGAAAGGATGACGGAAAAGCATGCTGGCAGGTTTTCCCTTACACGTGCAGGAACGATACGACAGAGCAGATATACGCCGCCTCAATGCGGTGAGCGCCTTGAATCAGTTGCGAGTCCACGGTCCACTGTCTCGTGCTCAAATTGCTGAACGTCTGGGGCTTACGCGTGCGACTGTTTCCAATATCGTGGCTGATCTGATATCGGTCTCGCTGGTTAAGGAGAGTGAATTCGAGGCGGGGGGCGTGGGCCGGCGGGGTATGCTCTTGGAGTTGGACTCTGACTGCGGGTCGATGATTGCGGTGGAGCTGGATATCGACCGGGTGCAAGTCGTTTTGGCGAATGTTGGGATGGACTTTCTTTGGCGTGGCGAGGCTGAGTTGAAGGCTCCGATCTCGTCGGAGGATGGGGTGCAACGCGCCCTCGAGCTTGTGGAACATGCTCTGGTGGAAGCGGATAAGCTGGGGCTAAAGTGTTTGGGAATTTGCGTGGCCTGGGCGGGGCTGGTCAGCCGATCGACGGGTGAATTGGCGTACGGACCGATTTCGGGCTGGGAAGGGGTTGCTTTGAAGGTGGCTTGGGAGGCTCGTTTTAAGGTTCCCGTTTACGTGGAGAACGAGGCCCATGCGGGAGCGATCGCCGCTCACCATTTGGGAGAGCCGAAGCGAGTGGAGGATTTGATTTATCTCAGTCTGGGAGTGGGGCTGAGCGCTGGAGTGTACGTCGATGGCGGGCTGTTGCGAGGTCGTGATGGGTTCGCGGGACAGGTGGGGCACTCGCCTTTTGTGCCTGAGGGGGAGCTTTGTGGCTGCGGACGGCGCGGGTGCTGGGTGACGGAAGTAGGCGCCTCTGGAGTGTTGAGGAAGTTGGACCGTGCCGGCGTCGAAGTTTCGCAGAAGGAAGGTCTGCTTTGGATCGATGAGATTTGCCGCTTAGCCGAAACGGGTGATGCCAGGGTGCTCGCTGTGTTGGGGGAAGAGGGGAGACAAATCGGGCAAGGTTTGGCCCGATTGGTGCAAGTGTTCAATCCGTCCCAAGTGGTGCTCGGTGGGCATCTGCGGAAGTTGATCGCTCTTTGCGAAACGCAGATTCGCGAGACCTTGGAGGAGGCGGTGCTGGCCCCCATGGGCAAGGCTTTGACGGTGTCGGTGAGCGTCTCTGGGGAGGATCAGCTGCGGGGCTGCCTTGCTACGGTGTTCGACGCGGTGATGCGAAATCCGGAGCTAGCTGAGTAGAGCTTGGCGAGGACTGTGTCCGCTGGGACAGCGGACGCTACCTTGGGGTGCAGTGGGGGGAGCTAGCTGAGTAGGAGCTTGGTGGCGTAGGCGAAAGCGATGCCTAGAGTGAAGCTTAGGAGGGTGCCGACGAGGATGTATTCGGTTTCCGAGCGGTTTTCTTGGGCTTTTTGAAAGCGAAGGATGGATTTGGCGGCGATGAGGAATCCGGCGGCGGAGAGTTGTCCGCTGTATACGAAGATGAGAAGGAGGAGGCGCTCGAGGTGCCCGATGTAGCGTCCAGCTTTCTGGAGGCCGGTGTCGGCTTGCAGCTCGGAGGGGTCGCTGGAGAGCATGCTAGGCAGGGCCTTTGCGATGAGGTGTCCGGCTAGGAGGGTATTGGCAATTAGAGCGGAGAGGAAGACGAGGGTTTGAAGGTAGGTCGCGGGGTTGTGGTCGAGCCACCAGGGCTGGAAAATGCCGACGCGTGACCAGCCGATGGCGCTGAGCGTGAAAATGACGGCGAGGTGGGCGGCTTGATCGGCGAGGAAGGCGGGGAGCTCGGGGATGAGTTTCGGGCTGAGGCGGATTTTGAGGAGGTCAATCAGGCCGTGGCTTGCGACGAGGAGAAGGGGGATTTTCCACTGGGAGAAGTCGCCGAGGAGGAGGTAGGCGCAGAGACCGGTGATGACGAGGTGGAGGAATAGGGTCTTCGGTCGGCCTTTTTGGCGTGCCATTACGTCTGTCTGGAAAGCGAAATCCGAAAGGAGGTGGGCGGCCAGCAGGGGGACGAATAGGGCGAGATCGAACGAGGGCATTGGGAATGATGAAGAGTGGGCGGGGAGTTGGGCTTACTCTTCGTGGGGGGCTAGGAGTTGCTGGAGGCTGGATTCTAGGGAGCCGATGGATTCGTTTATGAGTTTCCATTGGGCTTTGGCAAGGTGCTTGCCGAAGGCTTGGGCGGAGATGGGGGGATCGAACTTTTCGGCGAGCTCGTACTGGTTTCGCTTGTTGCTGGCGAGGGCGACGGCTTGGGCTTGTTTGTTTGTCCAGTCGGACGTGATGCCGTTTAGGAGGAGGAGGCTGGCGTAGATCAGGCCTTGGCTAGAAGGGGGGATTTGTTTGCCGAGGCGGATGTTGAGCCGCCGATCGTCGGGCATTTCCTGCAAGCCACGGCCTGAGAGAACGAAGGCTTCGCCTTGGGAGAGGGAGATTTTCTCTGGGCGGAGCTTTTCGTAGCTGCCGATGCCGATGCTGACCCGGGTGTCGATATTGCGTTTTCCGAGCAGGTAGGACCGTAGGGTGACTGCGAGTCTGATTGCTGAATGAGCTGGGTGGCAGTGGCATTGCCAGCTGTCTCCGGCGAATACTTCGATGCTCGCACTGACATCCGTGCTCGCGACAGCGTCTTCCAGGTAGGCTTGAAGCTGGTCGCGCTCGGCTTCCGCCAGGCTTTGCGAACCGACGATGTCGCCTGTGAGTACTGCAATCACATATAAACCTAAAAAGGTTTATTTGATGAAAGTAAACCAAAAATGGTTTTTATTAGGTTTATAAGCTTATTTGGGTTTATCGGTGTGTGTTGTGGGGATGGTATGAATTTGCTTAGGTTTGGGGTTGGACACGGCGGGGCGGCTTGGCATGGTGGCGGAGCGTTATGTTTACCGGAATCGTTGAGGAAAAGGGCAAGGTCTTAGCTTGCGAAGAGCTGGAGCAATCGTGGCGTTATCGCGTTGCGGTCGAGAAGGTGGCGGATGGGATTTCGCTCGGCGACAGCGTTGCGGTAAACGGGTGTTGCCTGACGGTTGTAGAGATTGGCGATGGCGTCTTGAGTTTCGACGTATTGGAGGAGACGCGACGCGTCACGAATCTGCGGGATGTGAAGGTCGGTGGCTCGGTGAATCTGGAGCGCAGTTTGCGTTTCGATGGTCGAGTCGGCGGTCACTTTGTAACTGGTCACGTCGATGGCGAGGGAACGATCAAGACGCTGCGGCCGGAAGGGAAGGACGTGATCTTGGAGATCGAAGCTCCGGCCGGTTTTGAGCACTACTTGGTGTATAAGGGCTGTATCGCGATCGATGGCATGTCGCTCACGATCGCGAATGTAGAGGGTAGCGTTGTCACCATTTGGCTGATACCGCATACGCTTGAGGTGACTACCATTGGCGAGAAGGGGGTAGGAGATTCGGTGAATCTAGAGTTTGATTTGATCGCCAAGTACACGGAGAAGATTGTGGCTCAGCGAGAGGCTTAGTCTTTCTTGAGCTATTGTGGAAACGGATCGTTTTAGGACTGGGATATGAAGGCTGAAGTCGAGGCTCTGGTTGATGAGTTGAAGCGTTTGCGCAAGGAAGGCGTGACTCGCATTTCTGTATCTGAATCAGCGATACAGGGGTTGAAGAAGTTTTCGAAGGCTCCGTCGATGAATGCTTCGACACGTGCGGCGGTGCTGAATTCGATTCCTGATCAAGTGCGCTCGGCGGACGTGAAGAATTTCGACAAGGTTTTTGCGGAAACGAAGACGGAGACGAAGAAAGCGGCGGCTAGCAAGAGCTACGGGCCGAAGCTGCCGCGTCCGCCTCGTGTGCAACTTCCGGAAGGTGATAAGCAGACGCGTTGGGAGGCGTTGCGGGAGATAGTTCTGGGCTGCACGACTTGCAATGCTCGGGTGAAGCCAGGGAAGAAGGTGGTGTTTGGCGTCGGTAGTGTGGATGCGGATATCTTTTTCTGTGGAGAGGCTCCGGGCGCGGATGAGGAGATTCAGGGCGAGCCGTTTGTGGGGAAAGCGGGACAGCTTTTGACGAAGATGATCGGCGCCATGGGGCTGAAGCGTGAGGACGTCTATATTGGCAACATCATGAACTGGCGTCCGGAGATGCCGACGCTGACCGGTAATCGTCCGCCGACGATCGAGGAGATGAACTACTGTCTGCCGTACTTGAAGGCGCAGCTCGAAGTTGTGCAGCCGAAGTTGATTGTGGCGTTGGGAGCGACTGCGGTGAAGGGTTTGCTGGGAGCGGATAGCTTTCGAACCTTGCGTGAGGTAAAGGGGCAGTGGGCGGAGTTTGAGGGAATCCCTGTGATGCCGACTTATCACCCTTCGTATTTGCTTCGCAATGACACGAAGCGGGACAAGCGGAGCGCTTGGGAAGACTGGCTGAAGGTGATGGAGAAGGCTGGCTTGCCGATTAGCGATAGGCAGCAGGGCTACTTTTTGTAGTCTGGTGCTGAGGCAACGACGGAGCGTTGCCCTCCTATTTTTTGGCGGCGATTTCGGCGAGCTTGCGGTTGAGGACGTCGAGAGGGACGGGTTTGCCGAGGACTTCGTCTATGTGCTCTGGCTTCTCGCCGGAGTCGTTGATCATGTCGCCGAAACCGGTGATCATGTAGATCGGGGTGTCGGGCGCGGCACGCTTTACTGCTGCGGCGAGCTGGTCTCCGCTCATGAGCGGCATGGCGCGATCGGTGATGACGAGGTCGTAGTTCTTGGACTTGAACGCGTCGATGGCTCGGTTGGGGTCGCCGAAGACGTCGACAGTGTGGCCTCCGCTGGCGAGGAGTTCGGAGATGACTTCGAGCAGCACCTCTTCGTCGTCGACGAGCATGATGCGGAGGGATTTGGTTTCTCCTGTTTCGTTCACGTCTATCTCCTCTTTAAAAGCCTGTTTGACGGCGGGGAACTCCATGATGATGCGGGTGCCGACGCCTTCTTGGGATTCGATGTCGAAGGTGCCGTGGTGGCGTTGGACGACGCCGAACACGATGGAGAGGCCGAGGCCGGTGCCGAGTTTTCCCTTGGTTGTGTAGAAGGGCTCGAGGCACTTGAGTCGGGTTTCTTCGTTCATGCCGCAGCCGGAGTCTGCGATCTCGATACGGACGTTGTCGCCGCGATCGCTTACGCTGACGGTGATGTCGCCATGGTCTTTCATGGCGTCGACGGCGTTGATGATGAGATTGGTGAAGACTTGGCGGAGTTCCGGCTCGTTGCCCATGATGGGGCGAGCGGATGCCATGCTCATTTGGAAGTCGATGTTGAGGCCTTTGGCTTCGGCTTGGTTCTTCCAGCGGTGGCGGGTGAGCTCTTTGACTTGCCAGAGGAGTTCGTCGGGGAGGATTTGGATGAACTCTTCGGGGCTGTTCTGGGAGCGGTAGAATTCGCGAAGTCGGCTTACGACGGCGGCGCCATCCTGGGCGGCGACTTGGATCTTCTTGAGATAGGAAGTGAGCTTCGATTTGTCCTGCATGGTTTGCGGGACGGTGAGGAGGAGCTCGGAGAAGCCGAGGATCGGAGCGAGCAAATTGTTGAAATCGTGGGCGATGCCGGAGGCCATCTGACCGAGGGCGCGCAGGCTCTCTTGTTGGACAAGCGTCTTTTGGGTTTGCTTGAGATCGGAGAGGGCGGAGTTGAGCTCGAGGTTTTTCTTGGCGAGCTCGTCGGAGACGTTGCGGACTTCGGTCGCGTCTTCGAGGATGACGGCGAAGTAGTTGGCGACTCCAAATTCGTCGCGTAGCGGAGTGAGATAGGTATTGGCCCAGAAGGCGTCTCCGCTTTTTCGATACAGAAGAAGGTTCGCGGTGTGCTCTGCTTGGTTTTGCAGGCTTTCTTCGATTTCGAGGATGGCGCGTGCGTTGGTCTTGGGACCGTGCAGGCAGGCGAGGGATGAGCCAGCGACGCGGGAGTAGCGGTAGCCGGTCATGTGCTCGAAGGCTCGGTTTGCGAAGCAGATGCGGAAGCTGGGGCCGACTCGCATGAGCAGCAGGACGGACTCTTTGACGAGTTCGACGCTCGTCTTGAGCAGGTCCATTGCTGGATTGTTGCCTTCGACTGTCATGTTCTTGCCTTCGACGACGAGCCTGGATTGGCCGTTGTCGCGGCGAGCGGAGAGGAGGACGGTCTTGACCCGGTTTGTTTCGGCCTGGAAGCGGACGATGCTGGATTTGACGGTGTCTTCCTGGCTGGCGTCCTGCAGGAGCTGGGCGAGGCGATCGGCGTCGGACGGGACGACGATTTCCTTCAGCTTGAGGTCGCGTAGCTGTTCGATTTCGAGTCCGAGCAGTTCGGCCCACGAGGCGGAGGCGGTCAGGAAGCTGCCGTCGAACTCGTGGGAGGAGGACAGGTTCAGATTGACCGGAAAGGCCTTCGATTGGCTTGGGCCGTCGGTAGCTGGGACGGCTTTGAGCACTACGCGGGTTTGCTCCGGATCGGGAGCGATGAAGAGTGGGATTGCCTTGAGCAAAAGGGCTTGGCCTGCGGAGGCGGGATCCGCAAGCGTCGTGCGGAATTCCGAGGCTTCTGCCTGTGGATCGAGGTTGAGGAGCCAGCTTTTGAGAGCGGCTCCGTCGGTAACGAGGAGGGAAAGGTTGACGACTTTGGACTGGCCGGCGGCGAGTCCCCAGACGCGGTCTACATTGGCGTCGGACTCGAGAAAGGCGAGGGTGCCGTTGTGCAGGGAGTAGGCGGCGTTTTCGCCCGGCGTGCTGAGTCGGGAGAAGAAGGTCCAGTCGAGGGCGGGGGCGTGGCAGCTTTCGTTTTGCTGCGTGTCCTCTGAAAGTCTTGTGCGGCCAGCTGGCTCGGATTCGGCGGGGAGGCGTGAATCGAGAGGGCGTTGAGTATTGTTGCTATGGCTTTCGCTAAGCATGTGATCCGTCCGTGGGTCGTGCTTGGTAGAAAATGGGTCGAGTCCTTTCAACCCAGAGCCGCGTTCGGGAATGATTACCCGAGCGCGGCCTTTGAAGATTTCATCGAGCGTAGCGTGTGGGCGCTTCGTCCGGTGATGCTAAATTGTGGAATAGAATGGTTTGGCCTGCTCGGGGATCAAGTGAGCGAGATGAGCTCGTGCTTGATAGCGTAGCGTGTGAGGGCGGCTACGTCGTGCAGGTTGAGCTTGCGCATGATGTTCGTGCGGTGGTTGTCCACTGTGCGAACGGAGATGTTCAAGCGGGCTGCGATCTCCTTGGTGGAGAACGACTCGGCTACGAGTTGCAGGATTTGCTTCTCGCGGTCGGAAAGGGGGATTTCGCTGGATGCGGCATCTGGGTTGAGGATGAGAGAGCGCATGACGCTTGCCATCTTCGGTCCGATGAATGTGCCGCCACCTGAAATGATATCGAGAGCCTTCTTGAACTCGTCGAATCCGTCCATCTTGTCGACGTATCCCTGAGCTCCGGCCGACAGCAGTTCGCGGATGTTCGCGGAGCTCGCTCTTCCGGAGAAGACGAGTACTTTAACACCAGGTACATGCAGGGTAAGGCCGCGCAGAACTTCCGTTCCGCTTAGTTCGGGGAGGCCGACGTCGAGAATAACGGTTTCGGGTTTTAGCTTAATACACCCTTGCAATCCTTCTTCTCCGGTCCCGAAGGAGCCCACGATCTCGTAGCCGGGTAGCATTGAGATGAACTCTGAGACCATTTCTCGGATTGCGGTTTGATCTTCGATTATTACGACGCTTTTCATTATAAGAGATTTCCTTTTGCTCCCTTGAGTTACGGACTGGGGAAACTTTTCTTAAGCGGCAATGCGCAGTATCCTTGGTCTAGTAGGTTGATTTGCGGTGGGTATTTGCGGATCTAGCAGCAGGGTAATTGGCTGTTTCCCCTCTGATTTACCCAAGTTTGTGTATTTCTCCGCCATTGGTAAAACGCGCCGTAAATTTTGCCTGAAAAGTTTTGGTGGGGTGTGGAGTCTAGGAAGGGTCTGCGGTTTTGGGGCTGTGGGCTGGTTTTTATTAGGGGAATCATGGGCCGATCGATGGAGGAGTGGGATTAAGAGGAAGATTAGGATTAAGGGGAAGATTGGGACTGGGATAACAAAAAGACGGGCCCCGGTTTCCCGGAGCCCGCCATCCTATTCCTGCACCACAAAAAAGTGAGGGTGACGGTACGTGTTGTACCTATACTGAACTGACTACCTAAATTGTGTTAGCGGAGCAGGGTCTGCCACTGGCGTTCCTTAGCCTGGAAGGCTGCCTTGATGGCGCCGCTGGCTACGCGAGTCTTGTAGTCCTCGCCAACGCTGGTGACTTGGCAGCCTTCGAAGCCTTCTTCGGAGAGAAGCTTCTGGAGCGCTCCGTCGAGGCCTTTGATCATGCTGCCGCCGCCGGTGATGATGATGTTTTGCAAGAGATCAGGGATGCTGTCTGGGTCTGCCTTTACGATCAGAGCACGAACGGCTTCGTAGATCTTGTTGAGCAGAGTGTCGCACGCGGTGCCGACAGCGTCGGACACTTCGAGTTGCTTGATCTTGCCGCTGATCATCACGGAGTGAGAGGCTTCAGAGGTCGCTCCTTGTACGAAAGAGTGCTTTTCCTTGATCTCGCGGCACTTGGCGATGGAGATCTGGCTGTCTGGGTACTTGTTGAGGAGAGACTCCTGGATGGACTCGTCGACAGCGTCGCCTGCGAAGGCGAAGGAGATTTGGTCCTCGGCAGATGGATAGTAGCCTTGGATCAAGCAGACATCGGTGGATCCAGCACCGATGTCCACAAAGAGAGAGTTGCAAACCGGATCGACGTAGTCGGCTTTGACGAGCTGGTCTTCCTGGCGGCTGCCGAGAGCAGCGAGGAATGGCTCGGGGATGAGGATGACCTTGTCGAAGATGCCTGTAACGGCGAGACGGGTGTTTTCGCGTGCTTCGGAGTCAGCGTTGGCTGGCATACCGATGACGGCGCGTACTTCCGCGTCAGGTGAGATGCCTGCGGTTTCCTTGAGGTGTACGAGGAAGTCGCGGGCTGCGTCCATGTCGGCGATGATGCCATCACGGAGCGGTTGGACTAGGTTGAGGTGCAGCTTGTACTTGAGGGCTAGCTGACCGTAGAGAGTGGTTGCGTCGCCAGGGATGATGCCTGGGAGAATGCCTTCGGTCGTGTAACCGACGATGGAAGGGATCAGCTCTGAGGTGACTACCTTTCCTGTGGTTGGTTTTGCGACTTGGATGCAGGTGGTGTTGGTGCCGAGGTCGAGCCCGACAAGAAGCATTTCGTTGGTTTGCTTCGCCTTTGTTTTTCTGGGTGCGGTCTTGGATGTTGTGGTACTCATTTTTTGTGGTCGGTTAGATTTCTGTTTTTGTTGATGCAGGGATGACGGATCGTGGTGAACTAGCCTTTGAGAATAGGATCAATGTTGGCGTCGTTCATGCCTTGCACGATGTCGTCGAGTGAGAGGATGGAGTCGGCGAGGGCCTCGCTGTCGACTTCTTGGAGAGCGTCGATCATGTCGCTCACGTCGCCGATGCGTACTTTGCGGTTGCCGGTGTTGAAGCCTTCGGGAGCTTTAGGGGCCTCTTCACTATAAGTGGGGCGGACCCATGAGCCTTCGAGCTCGGCTTGGCGTTTCGCTTTGTTTTGCTCCATCTTGGTGACGTAGAGGGAGCGGTACTTGGCGGCGATGCGTTCCTCGACTTGCGGTATGATGCGTTTGACGAGGGTCTCCTTGAAAAGTCTCTGCAGCTTGTGGCCTTGGTCCACGATGCTTTGTTCGCGTGTGAACATGTCGCGCAGGTCGGCCTTGGCATCCTCTTTGAGGCCGGTGGGGAGCATTTGCATCCACTGCTTGATGAGTGGAGGGAGCTCCTCTTTGATGATGCGACGTGATTCCCACTCCTTGCCGTCACGGTGGAGGATGCAGGCGAAGCGGAAGCGCTCTACGATGGCGTCCCAGCGCTCTTGCGCACGTTCTGTCACTTTCATCGATGCGATCATAAGATTTACGGCGCACAACTTAGCTTCGTGCGTGCCAACTTATGTAAGTCGTTGTTTGGCAACGATGAGTTGTTCCTAGGTAAATTTCTACCTGTGGAAAGTCGGCAGAAAGGGACCGTTTTTTCCGCAAGCCGAACCCTTTTTGCCTAGGGTTTGTTCGCTAGCGGATCTTAGAGGGGTTTTGGAGAACGAGCTATGGGCAAGAGGCTGGCTGCTGCGGGTTGGGGCAAGAAAAAGCCCTGCGGCTTGGGAGCTGCAGGGCTTGGATTGAGATTTTGGTTTGGAGGAGGCTCTATTCGGAAGCGCTTTCTTGGCGCTCGCGTCGTTGGCCTCCTTCGCCGTCACGGCGTGGGCGACGTGGACGACGGCGGCGGCGTTGTCCACCTTCGCGGTTTTGGCGCTCTCCGCTTTGGCCTTCTTCGCCCTCGGGGCGTGGCTTGCGGTTGCGATTGCGTGGGCGGCGACGACGGCGGCGATTTTCGCCTCCTTCTCCGTTGCCTTCACCGTCTTCACGGTTTTGGCGATTGTTTGGACCACGGCGTCCGCGTCCGCCACGTCGGCGTTGTCCGCCTCGGTTGCTGCGTTCTTGCTGCTGCTTTTCCTCTTCCTTGTCGCCGCCGGTGAAGAAGGCGATGATTTTGGCGAGGAGTCCCTTTTTCTTAACCGGTGCTGGTTTGGAGCGAGGGGAGCTGGATTCGGAGCGTGGCTTGCGTTCGCGTTTTGGAGCGGTGCGGCCGTCGCGTGATGGACGGAATTCTTGCACGTTGCTGCCTTGTTCGCGGTTGACGGTGCCGAAGCGTTCTGGGCGTTCTTCCGATTCTGTTTCGGTTTCGGTCGATTCGCTTGCTTCTTCGGATTTCGGAGCGCGTTCGCGAGGTTTGCGTTCGCGACGTTCTCCGCGCGAGCGATCTCCGCGGCGAGGACGGCGTTCGCCGGACTCTTCGCGTCTTTCGCTCGGGTTGCTTCTCGTGTCGATCAGTTCTTCCGAGACGTTGGCTCGGATCGGGAGGTCGTCCATTTCGATCTCCTCTTCTTCTTCGAAGCTACTGATGGAGCTGAGGTTTTGGATGGCTGGGGCGGATTCGCCGGCCTTTTTCTTTCGGTTGCCGTACTTGAGCGGCTTGTTGTTCGACGTCGGAGCGGGGGCGGGCTTCATGGCGTCAACGATCTCGAGTTCGTCTGCGAATTCCGCGACGGGATCGTTTTTTGCCTCCGGCTGCTCGGACGGAGTGGGTGTTTCTTCAGTTTGTGACATGTTGTTACTCATTGGTCAGTCGGGATTTAGACATCGACTGAGCGTGCGGCTCGCAGTGAGAATCGCGGTGGACCGGGCGAGCCGTCGTGAGGGGTCCTTTTGATACCGCGGGAGAGGTACTTTACGATTGGATTGAAAAGTTCAAACTTAAACGCCTTGGGCCTTGCGTGGGTTGGGGGAAGCGGGCTAGCTAGCGGATCTTATGGATAAGCTTCAGCGGATTTTCGAAATGCAGGAAGAGCTCAACGCGCGTATCGGCGTGAACCTCAAGGACATCGACGAGGAGGAGCAGGCGAAATGGGTGCTCAACTATTCGCGCGCGATGCAGCAGGAGATGGCGGAGCTGATCGATTCGGTACCTTGGAAGTGGTGGGCGAAGTATCAGGATTTTGACAAGCAGAACGCTCGGGTGGAGGTGATCGACCTTTTCCACTTCCTAATTTCCTTGGCTCAGACACTTGGCATGTCGGCGGACGACGTCTACGATGCCTATGTGGCTAAGAACAAGGTGAACCACCAGCGTCAGGAGAGTGGCTACACCGAGAAGGACGAGGCCGATTCGCGTCACATCTGAGGTGGCGGCGAGGTGTCGGTTTGATTGAGGAACCCTAGCGGCGAGAGGCGGACGAAGCAGTAGCATGCGTGGTAGGATTTGGAGATCGCTTTCTATACTGCTGTGCGTGTGCGGGTGGAGTTTGGAGGCTCAAGAGGAGCAGCCTGCGATTCCCTTGACGGAGGTGGTTGACGCGGTCGAGCTGCGTGATGTGGGGGATGCCTATCTGCTTGCTGGGCAGGCTCGCCGAGCGTTGGAGGCGGGAATCTACGATTTGAGCTATTCGCTTGGGGTCGATGCGGCTGCTTTGACTGACTCCGACGGGGTGGATTTCGACAATGCTTTGGTGATCGTGGATTCGTTGCTGGCGATGACCGAGTGGGTGGAGGCTAGGTCTCGTTTAGGGGAGTTGGCGAGTTTGGATGGGGCGCCGCTTGCCCGGCTTGATTTGCGGGAGGCTATGGTCGAGTATGCGGAAGGGGATGTGGATGCCGTGGATGAGAGGTTGTTGGGCCTTTCGATCGGGGCTTTAGGGGGCGACGATCTGGCGTGGTTTTGGTTTTTGCGTGGGTGGACTGTATTGAGGTTAGGCGATCGGGACGGTGCGGCTGCTTCGTTCGAGTCGGCGAGGAGTGCGGCTGGGGATGCGTCTCCGGCGTTGGCGGCCCAGATCAATTATCTGATCTTTCGTAGTTTGCTGGAGTCGAATACGGCGAATGCCTCGACGATCCCGCAGTTGCAGAACGCTTTGCTGGAGAACGCGGGGCGAGAGGTGCGATTCGTTTACGCCCAGCAGTTGGCGGCTTTGCTTTTTGATGCGGGGAATGCGGATGCTGCGATTGGCCTGATAGGGCGGAGCTTGGCGGAGCTGCCTGACGGAATGGGGCGTGTGCGGGCGCAGTTTCAATTGCTGGCTTCGATGGCTGGCGGATTGGGTCGGGTGGAAGGTCGCCAGGCTTTGGCGGAGTTGCTGGAGGCTAACCAATATCCTGATTTGATGAGCATCGCCTTGCAGCAGGCGTTTCGTAGGGCTCGCGCGGGAGACGAAGCTGCGGAGCTGGTTGTGTGGACGCAATTGGATGGGATGATCGAAGGGGAGCCGGAGCATCTCTTGCTCGACCAAGCGCTTTATTACAGGTCGGTTTTTAAATTTCTCGAAGGAGACTTCGTGGGCGCGGAGGAGGATGCCTCTGAGTTGCAGAGAAGGTTTCCGAATTCTTCCTACCGCCGCGGGATGCTTGCGTTGCAGGCTTCGTCGGCTTGGAACCGCAAGCGGTATCGGACGGCGGCGAGTCGTTTGCAGACGATGCGTTCCGAGTTTGCGGATTTGGAGAGGGACTATCGGCTATCGGCTTTGATCGCGGACTGTTATTTGCGAGCTGGATTGCAGTCGAACACGCGGGAGGATTTCGCGAATGCGGCGGAAGGGTATGCGACTGCGATCTCGAATGTGTCGGACGAGTCCCAAGGCGCTCCTTTGTATTTCCAGATGGTGGATGCTCGTTTGCAGGCAGGGCAGCTTGATCTCGCTCTGGAGGCTATCGACGACTCGGATCTTCAGAGCTTGGCGGGGGCGGAGATGGTTTGGCGGACCCAGTGGCTGGTTTTGAAGGAGCTTCGCCGGGTGGGCCGGGCTGATGAAGCTTATGACAGGGCGCAGGAGGCGGTGTTGGGGGAGTCGGAGGACCCGCTCTTGAAGCTGCGTTTGCTGTGGTTGACTGCTCGTCTTTCGGTGGTGTCTGGCGATTCTGAATACACTTACGATTGGGTGCGTGAGATTGAGGATTTCGTGCAGCGGGAGAGTTTGTCGGATGCGGATCCTGATTTGTTGAATAAGGTTTTGGCGAGTAGTTTGCTGTCCTTGTCCGAGTCGCATTTCGCTCTCGAAGAGCCGGAGGAGGCGGTCGCTTTGCTCGAGCGTTTGCGTGAGGAGTATCCTGGATACGAGTCGGCTTTGTTGTCGTATATCTCGCATGCTCGTTATCTGTCGCGAGAGAATCGTACGGTGGAGGCTCAGCAGTTGCTGGTGTCGTTAGCGGATGAATACAGTGATCATCGCTTGGCTCCATCTGCTCTTTTGGAGGCGGCTCTCAATGCGGTGCGTCGCGGTCAGGATACGTATCTGGATGAGGCGACGAAGCTGTTGCAGCGGATCGCGACGGACTATCCGGATTCGGAGATCGTGTTTCAGGCTCGTCTGATGCAGGCGGACTTGTTGCGTCGCCTGAACAAGTTTGGCTCGGCGGAGCAGATCTATTATTTGTTGGAGAACGAGTACGCTGATCGGCCGGATCGTTTTCTGGCGCAGATGTCGATGGCGGATACGTTGTTGGCGCAGGCGAACGAGGATGAGAGCAAGTTCGATGGCGCGGTGTCTCGCCTGGAGCTGCTCATGGATCTGCCGGAAACGACGTTGGGTCCGTTGGTGAACGAGTTGGATTTGCAAGTGGAGGCGGGGTATAAGCTCGCGCAGGCTTGGCGTTCGCGAGGCGAGAGTATGAGGGCGAAGCGTTTGTTTTGGCAGCTCTACGATCGGATGTTTAGCGAGGAGCTCCGGATTCGTGAGTTGGGGCCGAAGGGGCGCTATTGGATTTCTCGTTGTTTGTTTGGCTTGGCGGAAATCTCGAAGGAAGAGGGGAAGGTGGACCAGGCGAATTTGTTTTACGAGAAGGTGATCGAGCATCGTCTCAATGGAGTGGAGCTCGCTCGCAGGCGTTTGGAGTTCCGTGGATCGGAGGAGGGGGATCCGGTCGCGAATTAGGTTGCTAAGCCTTGGGGCTTGGCTCGTTTTTTAGGTACCTGTATTTAGATGGAATCGCTGCAGATAGAGTTGTTTGATACCTTCCGCCAAGGCGGTCTGGTTATGTGGCCGCTGTTCGCCTTGAGTTTGGTGGCTTTGGTGGTGTTTGTGGAGCGTTTGCTGTTTTTGCACCGCAACCAGATTCGTTCGAAGGAGTTTCTTTCTGGAATCGAGAATTCGCTGAGCAAGGGGCGCTTGATCGAGGCGTTGACGATTTGTCAGGACACGCCGGGTCCGGCGGCTTCGATGGTGAAGGCGGGCTTGATGAGTTTTCGCGAGAGCAATGCGGAGATTCGAGAGGTGGTTCGCGAGGCGGCGGTGGTCGAGCTTGCTCCTGTGAAGCGTCGGGTGGGGGTGCTTTATGCGGTGGCCCAGGTCGCCCCGATCTTTGGGCTGCTCGGAACGGTGATCGGGATGATAGATAGTTTTATGCAGTACGAGCAGCAGGGCGTGTATGTGCATGCCGGCCACTTGGCGGCGGGAGGTTGGCAGGCTTTGATCAGCACGGCCACGGGGTTGGCTTTGGCGGCGGTCGCGATCATGGCTCATCATTTTTTGGTGGGGCGTATTCGTACGGTGGTGCTGGAGATGGAATGGCTGGCTCAAGAGTTGGTCGTAATTTTTACACGGGTCAAAAATGGTCCGGACTCAGAGATGACGGACGCGTTTGCGAGCGATTTGAGCGATGTTGAAGCTGGAAGCGGAACTACCGAAGAGGGCTAGGCTGAGCTTTTGGCCGTTTCTCGATCTTTGCGTGATCGGGATGTTCTTTGTGCTTTTCAGCTCGAAGTTCGTGATGGCGCCTGGACTGACTCTGGCTTTGCCGAAGGTGGAGTCTTCGCAGGTGGCGATCGCTCCGATCTACGAGATCGTGACCGTGACTGAGGTGAAGGGGGAGGAGATGATCTTCTTTCAGGACAGCGTTTTGAATCTCGACTCGTTGGAGAAGTTGCTGGTCAAGCGAGGCGGGGCTCCCGAGGGCGCTACGCTTTTGGTGAAGGCGGATATTGCGGTCTCGATGAAGACTTTGAGTTCGCTTAGTCAGCTGGCGATCGATGCGGGGTATTTGAAGGTGCAGCTTGCTACGGATGATCGACGGCCTGGCGAGGGGGCGTTTGCGAACTGATGAAGAGCGGGAAACGCAGGTTTGGTCGAACCATGCGTTGGACCTGGGCGCTGGTTGTGGCGGTGCTGGTACACATCTCTTTGTATTGGGGGGTGGCGTTGACTCGTAGTAGCGACCAGGCTTTGAAGCGCCAGGCTAGGCAGTTTACTGAGATCCAGTATTTTGACGCGAAGACTGCGGAGCGATCGATCGCTTTGGGACAGCAGATGACGCTATTTGACCCGCGGCCGTTGTTGCTGCCGACGGAGTGGAACGCTTCCAATGTGGCGAACTTGCTTGGGACGTGGCAGGAGGAGGCTGAGATTTTCCCTCCGTTTCCGCAGATGTTCGAGTTGAAGGACGGGAATTATGTGGACGATTTTGGGAATGTGCCGGCTGAATACGACCGATTATCGTCGGCTCAGGTGGAGTTTGTGTTTCCTCCGTTTCGGGAGTTGGGCAGACGAGAGTCGAGCGTAGGCTTCGAGGACGAGCAAGGGATGTCGATCGTATTGGTCGACCCGCTGTCCGGATCCGAGCTTTCGCGCACCTATATATATAATGAAGCGGTGATGGCTTTGGAGGAGGCTTGGCCCGAGCGGGGACCGTCGACTTTTATGGCGACGGTTGAGGATAGTTTTCATGTGGGGGGATTGGCGGTTTTGGCTAGCTCAGGCTTCGACGAGGCTGATCGCGATATCGGTCGGATAGCCTACGCGAATTTCGCTCGTTTGGGGGCCTTGGATGATGGGATTTACTTGCTGGAAATCGTGCCGTGAGATGCCCCGAAAATTTGTTGATATTGTAGTTGACGGCCAAAAATGGCCTGCGCATGTTCTCACTTCTTTTTTTCCAGATCCACTTCTCGAAAGGCCCTTGTAGCTCAGCCGGTAGAGCGCATCCTTGGTAAGGATGAGGTCGGCGGTTCAAGTCCGCTCGAGGGCTCCATTTCGAGGTCGATCGGTTTCGTCGATGGGTCGAAAATTTCCAGAAACCACTTTAATACACACCTAACTCAGAATCAAAAATGGCTAAAGGAACCTTCGAAAGAACGAAACCACACGTAAACGTTGGCACCATCGGACACGTTGACCACGGTAAGACTACGCTGACAACTTCTATCTTGGCCGTACAGGCGGGCAAGGGATTGGCAGAGCTCAAGTCTTACTCTGACATCGCCAAGGGTGGTACCGTTCGTGACGAAACTAAGGTTGTAACAATCTCTGTTGCTCACGTTGAGTACGAGTCTGACAAGCGTCACTACGCTCACGTTGACTGCCCAGGTCACGCGGACTTCGTTAAGAACATGATCACTGGTGCTGCTCAGATGGACGGCGCGATCCTCGTATGTTCTGCTTCTGATGGCCCTATGCCACAGACTCGCGAGCACATCCTCCTCGCTCGTCAGGTAGGTGTTCCAACAATCGTTGTATTCCTCAACAAGTGCGACCTCATCGACGACGAAGAGCTTCTCGAGCTCGTTGAAATGGAAGTTCGCGAACTTCTCGACAAGTACGAGTTCCCAGGTGACGACGCAACAGTTGTTCGTGGTTCTGCTCTTCAAGCTCTCGAAGGTACTGACTTCGGCAAGCAGTGCATCCAGGAGCTTATGGACGCGATCGACACAGATATCGCTGAGCCAGAGCGCGAAATCGACAAGCCTTTCCTCATGTCTGTAGAAGACGTGTTCTCCATCACTGGTCGTGGTACAGTTGCTACTGGTCGTATCGAGCGTGGTGTGATCAAGGTTGGTGAAGAAATTGAAATCGTTGGTCTCAAGGACACTCAGAAGTCTACAGTTACTGGTGTTGAGATGTTCCGCAAGATGCTCGACCAAGGTCAAGCTGGTGACAATGTAGGTATCCTTCTCCGCGGTATCGACAAGGACGCTATCGAGCGTGGTCAAGTTCTCGCGAAGCCAGGTTCTATCACTCCTCATAAGAAGGGTAAGGCTGAAATCTACGTTCTCTCTAAGGACGAAGGCGGACGTCACACTCCATTCTTCAATGGCTACCGTCCACAGTTCTACTTCCGTACAACTGACGTGACTGGTGTATGTGAACTTCCAGAAGGTGTTGAAATGGTTATGCCAGGTGACAACGTTTCTATCGAAGTTTCCCTCACTAAGCCAATCGCGATGGAAGCTGGTCAGCGTTTCGCGATCCGTGAAGGTGGCCGCACGATCGGTGCTGGTCGTATCACTGCGATCGTCGAGTAAGTTCTGACTTAACTTTTTATCCTTTGCCGGAGCCCGTCCCTCGGGTTCCGGCGATTGTATTTCTCTTTTTTGGCATAGGGTAGTGGCTCAATTGGTAGAGCATCGGTCTCCAAAACCGAGGGTTGGGGGTTCGAGTCCCTCCTGCCCTGCCATTCTTTTTATAAAATGAAAAATCCGTTCCGCAGTATTCGCATCTTTACCAGTGAAACGATCACGGAGCTCAAGAAGGCGACTTGGCCTTCCTTGTCTGAGCTTCGCGAGTCGACCTTTGTTGTGCTCATCGCGATTGCAATCATGGGTCTCTTCGTGGCTGTGGCGGACTTTTCTATAGCGAACGTCGTGAATCTGTTCACGAGCTGGATGCGCTAAACCCAACTTCTTCCCGTATTCGAATGTCTGAAACCAGCGCAAAGACAGGCGCCGCATGGTACGTTATCCAAACTCTCTCCAATCAAGAGGGTAAGGTTAAGCGCTATCTGGACAAGTTCATTAAGGAAGAGGAGATGGAGGAGTTCGTTTTCGAAGTCCTCGTGCCGACTGAGACCGTTACTGAAGTTAAGAACGGCAAGAAGTCTCAGATCGTGCGTAAATTTTATCCAGGCTACGCTTTCATTCATATGCGTCTCTACGACGAGAATGGAAAGCTTCTCAACAAGCCTTGGTACTTCGTTCGCGAGACTGCGGGCGTAATCAATTTCGTAGGCGGAGACCGTCCAACGCCTCTCAAAAAAGCTGAGATCGACACGATCCTCAGCCAAGTGGAAGCCGCCACGGGCAAGGAAACACCAAAGGTACAGTTCGAGATCGGAGAAGAGGTCAAAATTACGGATGGCCCATTCCTCAATCTCAATGGCCGCATCGACGAGATCGACCCGGAAAAGGGCAAGCTCAAGGTGTCGGTATCTATCTTTGGACGATTCACTCCAGTCGAGCTGGAGTATTGGCAAGTCGAACGCTTAACAAGCTAAACAAATGGCAAAGAAAGTTACAGGAACCATTCGCCTACAACTCCCTGCCGGCGGCGCAAATCCAGCGCCTCCTGTTGGTCCAGCTCTCGGTGCAGCTGGCGTCAACATCATGGCCTTCTGTAAGGAGTACAACGCGAAGACACAGGACAAGGCGGGTCTCATCCTTCCAGTCGTAATCACTGTCTACCAAGACAAGTCTTTCACCTTCGTACTGAAGTCCCCACCGGCATCTGTTCTTCTCAAGAAGGCAGCTGGCTTGGCTAAGGGTTCAGGCGTACCTAACCGCGACAAGGTTGGTAAGGTAACTAAGGCTCAGATTCTCGAGATCGTCGAAATGAAAAAGGCCGATCTCAACGCTACGGACCCAGAAGCGGCTTCTCGTATCATCGAGGGTACAGCTCGCTCCATGGGTATCGAAGTAGAAGGCTAATATAATAGCTAACAAACTAACCTCAACGCGGGAGCCGGGAGGCGTCTGTACCGCAAGGAGTGCTAAATGGTAAAACTATCCAAAAAGTTTCGTGCTGCTGCTGAAGCTGCCGATCTTAGCAAAGAATATACTATCGCGGAAGCGGTAGAGGTCCTTGGCAAGTTGCCAAAGGCGAACTTCGACGAAACAATCGAAATCTCCCTCAAGCTTGGAGTTGATCCTCGTAAGGGTGACGAAATGGTTCGTGGAACTGTTATGCTGCCACACGGTAGTGGTAAGACTGTTCGCGTTCTCGCGTTCACAAACGATCCTGAAGCTGCGAAGGCTGCGGGTGCGACAGAAGCTGGTCTCGAGGACATGATCGCCAAGGTTCAAGGCGGTTGGTTCGACTTCGACGTAGCGGTTGCGACTCCAGACGCGATGAAGGACGTTCGTAAGATCGCTCGCGTTCTCGGTCCAAAGGGCCTCATGCCAAACCCGAAGGCTGGTACCGTTTCTCCAGACATCGCGAAGGCGATTACTGAAGTTATGGCGGGTCGTGTTGAGTACAAGGTCGACAAGAACGCTTCTCTCGGAGTTGGCGTTGGCAAGCGCTCCTTCACTGGCGAGCAGGTTGTAGAAAACCTCACCGCTATCATGGAAGCGATCGGCAAGGCTCGTCCTTCCGTATTCAAGGGCCGCTACATCAAGAGCGCATCCATCTCCGCAACTCAAACTCCGGGTATCAAGCTCGCGAGCACGGAGTACGCTAAGTACTAAACTAAGGAGGTTTACATACCATGAGACCTGAAAAGAAATTTCTCGTAGACGAGGTAAACACGCACCTCGACAAGTCCGACTACCTCTTCCTCGCTGATTACGAGCGTTCGACCGTAATCGACATCGCTGAGCTTCGCGCTGAGCTGACCAAGGAAGAAGCAGAGTTCCACGTTGTTAAGAACAACATCCTCAAGGTCGCCGCGCGTGACCGTGGTTACCCTGAAATCGACGAACACCTCACTGGACAGAACGCTATCGTAATCGGTGGTAACAACCCATCAGGCGTTGCTAAGGTTCTGACCAAGTTCTTCGACAAGAAGGAAAAGATGGACGTTAAGGTTGGCATCCTCGCCTCCCAGCGTCTTGAGAAGGATGAAGTTGTAGCTCTCTCCAAGCTCCCAGGTTTGGATGCTCTCCGTGCTCAGCTCCTCGGCCTCCTCTCGAAGCCAGCACAAAGCTTGGTATTCGTTATCAACGCGGTACCGCAAAACGTGCTCAACGTACTCCAGGCCAAGGTCGACGCCGAAGGCGGCGAATAAGCCTTTTATTCATTTCAAAACTTTCGAGGGCTTGGATGCCTTCGTCTCTAAAAGTAACCATAACAAAAAAGATACAGGCTAGGATGCGTTTGCATCTTAAACGAGGGAAGCTTCCCGAACTAGCCGATCACTACGAAGATGGCAGACATCACTAAAGAAGACGTAATCGAATGGCTCAGCGGTCAGTCCGTGCTCGAAATCGCAGGTCTCGTTAAGGACCTCGAAGAAAAGTGGGGCGTATCCGCAGCTGCTCCTGTAGCTGTTGCTGCAGCACCTGGTGCTGGTGGCGACGCTGGCGCTCCTGCTGAAGAAAAGACTGAGTTCGACGTAATCCTCGCCGCTGCTGGCGACAAGAAGATCAACGTGATCAAGGAAGTACGTGGAATCACCGGTCTCGGACTCAAGGAAGCTAAGGACCTCGTTGAAGGTGCACCAAAGCCTGTTAAGGAAGGTGTATCCAAGGAGGAAGCTGAAGAAGTTAAGTCCAAGCTCGAAGCTGCTGGCGCTAAGGTCGAAGTTAAGTAACCTTTGTTGCACGCTGCTTTACACAGCTTTTTTCATGAGGCAGGCGCGAATAATCGCGCCTGTCTTTCCTGCGTTTATTAGCCGGGGAATAAATTAGTTTTATACACCTCGTTTTTACCAAGCCGACTCACCACATTTTCGCCCACATCTAGCACAGATTCACATGGCCGACCGCATCAATTTCGGAAAACTTAAGGACGTTATCACGCCGCCAAATCTGATCGAGATTCAGATCAATTCCTATCTCGACTTCCTGCAGAAGGATACCCCGATATCCGAGCGTAAAAACGACGGGCTCGAAGCCGTATTTCGGGAAGTTTTCCCCATCGAGAGCTATGATGGCCGTCTCGTGCTTGAGTTTGTATCCTACACCGTCGGTGACCCTAAGGCTACCGAGATCGAGTGTATCCGCGAAGGTATTACTTACTCCGTTCCTCTTTACGTGAAGCTCCGTCTTCGTGAAGAAGACAACATTAAGGACGAAGAGATCTACATGGGTGAAATCCCAATGGTCTCCGCTCGTGGTTCTTTCATCATCAATGGCGCTGAGCGCGTAGTCGTTTCTCAGCTACACCGTTCTCCTGGTATCGCGTACGAGGTCACTCCGCATACCAACGGCAAGCCGCTGCACGCCTTCCGCATCATTCCTGACCGCGGTACTTGGCTCGAAGTCCAGTTCGACAACAACGACCTCCTCTACGTCTACCTCGACCGCCGTCGCCGTCGTCGTAAGTTCCTCATCACTACGCTTCTCCGTGCTGTGGGCTACAGCTCCGACGTAGATATCCTCAAGCTTTTCTACACAATCGACGAGCTCTCCACTTCTGAAGCCCTCGCGAAGGAAAACGTCTCCCAGTATGTATTGGTTGAAGACGCGATCGACGCGGAAAAGGGTGTTGTTATCGCCCGTGCGTTCGAGCCGCTCACAAAGGCGATCGTTCGTGAGTTCGAAGGCCACGGTATCCCAACCCTCAAGGTTATCGATACTACAGTAGATGATGGCGCGATCGTTCGCGCTATGAAGAAGGACACTTCCCAAAACGAGGAAGAAGCCCTCAAGGAAATCTACAAGCGCCTCCGTCCTGGTGAGCCACCTACAACTGCTAACGCGAAGGCTCTCCTCAAGCGTCTCTTCTTCGATCCAAAGCGATACGACCTCGGTCGTGTTGGTCGCTACAAGATCAACCAGAAGCTCGAGATGGATGTGGACGTCGAGCAACGTACACTCCAAGGCGAAGACATTGTTCTCGCGACCAAGTATCTCATCAAGCTCAAGGCAGGTGAGGGGTACCTCGACGATATCGACCACCTCGGTTCACGTCGTGTTCGTACTGTTGGCGAACTTCTCGCTAACCAATGTCGCCTCGGTCTCGCTCGTACGGAGCGTCTCGTTCGCGAGCGCATGACACTTTACGATCAAAGCGTTGATTCGATCACTCCTCAGAAGCTGATCAACCCGAAGGCTTTGACTACCGTTATCCGCGACTTCTTCGCTCGTTCGCAGCTGTCGCAGTTCATGGACCAAATTAACCCGCTTGCGGAACTCACGCACAAGCGTCGTCTTTCCGCACTCGGTCCAGGTGGTTTGAATCGTGAGCGTGCCGGTTTCGAAGTTCGTGACGTTCACCCATCGCACTACGGTCGTATTTGTCCGATTGAGACACCGGAAGGTCCGAACATCGGTCTGATCAACTCTCTCTCTACTTACTCACGCGTAAACGAGTTCGGTTTCATCGAAACTCCATACCGTGTAGTAGACAACGGGCGTGTCACCGAAGAGATCAAGTACCTCAACGCCGACATGGAAGAGGGTAAGATCATCGCTCAGGCGAACTCCGAGGTGGACGAAAGCGGCAACTTCACCGGTAAGGTAACCGTTCGTCAGTCTGGCGAGTTCTTGGAAGTTGATCCTGATCAGGTTCACTTCATGGACGTATCCACCAAGCAGGTTGTATCCGTTGCGGCAGGACTTATCCCGTTCCTTGAGCACGATGATGCGAACCGTGCTTTGATGGGATCGAACATGCAACGCCAAGGTGTACCGCTTCTCAAGGCCGACTCTCCATTCGTGGGGACCGGTATCGAAGAGCGCGTTGCTCGCGACTCCAAGACTGTATCCGTTTCTGATACAGATGGTATCGTAGCTTCAGTTGATTCGAAGCGCATCGTTATCTCTGAAGACGGTGAACTCCCAGCAAACTTCGAGCGCAAGCCTTACACAGACGTGAAGGCTGGCATCCACGTTTACGAGCTGCGTAAGTTCATGCGTTCCAACGCTGGTACTTGCTTCAACCAGAAGCCAATCGTCGCCAAGGGACAGCCAATCAAGAAGGACCAGATCATTGCTGACGGACCTTGTACTCAGAACGGTGAACTCGCGATCGGTAAGAACATCCTCGTAGCGTTCATGCCGTGGAACGGTTACAACTTTGAGGATGCGATCCTGATCTCCGAGAAGGTTCTCAAGGACGACATCTACACTTCCATCCACATCTCCGAGTTCGAAGTTACAGCTCGTGACACCAAGCTCGGACCGGAAGAAATCACTCGCGATATTCCAAACGTTGGTGAGGAAGCTCTCAAGCACCTCAACCACGACGGTGTTATTCGCATCGGTGCGGAAGTTAAGCCAGGCGACATCCTCGTTGGTAAGATCACTCCAAAGTCCGAAACTGAGCTCGCTCCGGAAGAAAAGCTCCTCCGCGCGATCTTCGGTGAGAAGGCTGCCGACGTTAAGGACACCTCGCTCATCGTACCATCAGGTGTTGATGGTATCGTAATGGACGTGAAGGTTTCTAGCCGCCTCGACTACGAGCGCGAGCGTTTGAGCCCATCCGATCGTCGCCGTCAGGTGAAGCAGATCAACGAAGACTACAAGACGCAGATGGATAAGCTGCGCGAAGGTCTGACTGAAGCTCTCTCCAACATCCTTCTCGGTGAAAAGATCCCGCTCGACGTCGTTAACGGCCAGAACGGTGAGATCATCATCCCTGCGAACCGCAAGATCACCAAGACGCTTCTCCGTAAGCTCGCTGCGGTTTCCAAGCACGTTGAAATCGACCCATCTCCAGTCCGAATCAAGATTATGGAGATCATCGGTTCCTACCAGAGCAAGTTCGACGAGCTCGAAGCGGACCGTGAGCGCAAGACTGCGAACATCGAGTCTGGTGAAGATTCCGCAACTGGCGTGATCAAGCAGGTTAAGGTTTACGTCGCGACCAAGGAAAAGCTCAAGGTCGGTGACAAAATGGCGGGACGCCACGGAAATAAGGGTGTCGTCGCTAAGATCGTTCCAGAAGAAGATATGCCTTATCTTCCAGATGGTACTCCGATCCAGATCTGTTTGAACCCGCTGGGTGTACCTTCTCGTATGAACGTTGGTCAGGTACTCGAAACTCACATGGGTTGGGCGTGTAAGATGCTCGGCATGAAGGTTTCGACTCCAGTCTTCGATGGTATTCCGGAAAAGGTCGTGCGTCAGCACTTGGCCGACGCTGGTCTGCCAACCACAGGTAAGTCCGCTCTCTACGACGGTCGTACCGGTGAGAAGTTGGACAACGAAGTGGTTGTTGGCTGGGTGTACATGCTCAAGCTGAATCACCTTGTTTCCCACAAGATTCACGCTCGTGCGGTTGGTCCATACTCGCTCGTTACGCAGCAGCCGCTCGGTGGTAAAGCACAGTACGGTGGTCAGCGTTTCGGGGAAATGGAGGTCTGGGCCCTCGAAGCTTATGGTGCGGCTTACACGCTCCAGGAACTTCTCACTGTCAAGTCCGACGACGTCCAAGGACGTACCAAAATCTACGAGTCTCTGGTTAAGGGAGATTCAACTCTCCAAGCCGGAACGCCTGAGTCGTTCAACGTATTGATCAAGGAAATACAATCCCTCGGTCTCGACGTGAAGCTCGGTCGCCAAAGCGAACTCGACTACAAGTAATCAACCAAACCGACTGAGGATTTTATATAATGTCTACGCAAGAAGCCCAACAAGTGCTCAGCGCGGAACGCGAATCGAACTTCGATTGCGTTACGATTAATGTCTCGTCTCCAGAAATCATCCGTTCCTGGTCACGTGGCGAAGTCAAGAACCCAGAGACAATCAACTACCGTACTTTCAAGCCGGAGCCAGGCGGACTTTTCTGTCAGCGCATCTTCGGACCGGTACGCGACTACGAGTGTGCCTGCGGTAAGTATAAGCGAATCAAGTACAAGGGTGTCATCTGTGACCGTTGTGGCGTTGAGGTAACTGTATCTCGTGTACGTCGCCAGCGAATGGGCCACATCGAGTTGGCTGTACCTGTTACGCACATCTGGTTCCTCAAGAGCATGCCGTCTCGTCTCGGTCTCTTGCTCGATATGACTGCCCGCAGTCTCGAGCGCGTGATTTACTACGAAGCGTACATGGTCACCGACCCAGGTCGTACTCCGCTTGAAGAGAAGCAGCTTCTCACCGACCAAGAGTACATCGAAGCAATGGCCGAGTACGGCGACGATTCATTCGTTGCTAAGATGGGTGCCGAAGCTCTCCGTGATGTTCTCGTGAATACAGACCTTGAGGTCACTGTTCTCGAGCTTCAGGAAGCAATGCGCTCCACTAAGTCTAAGCAGATCAAGAAGAAGTTGGCGAAGCGCTTGAAGGTTATTCAAGGTTTCATCAAGTCATCTTCTCGTCCTGAGTGGATGGTGCTCGAAGTTCTTCCGGTTATCCCGCCAGACCTTCGTCCACTCGTACCACTCGAAGGTGGCCGTTTCGCGACTTCCGACCTTAACGACCTTTACCGCCGCGTAATCAACCGTAACAACCGCCTCAAGAACTTGATGCAGTTGAAGACGCCGGACGTGATCATCCACAATGAAAAGCGCATGCTGCAGGAAGCTGTGGACGCGCTCTTCGACAATGGTCGTCACGGCCGTCCAGTTACAGGCGCTGGCAACCGTCCGCTTAAGTCCCTCAGCGACATGCTCAAGGGTAAGCAAGGTCGCTTCCGTCAAAACCTTCTCGGTAAGCGTGTCGACTACTCCGGTCGTTCCGTTATCGTTATCGGTCCTGAGCTGAAGCTGAACCAGTGTGGTCTTCCTAAGAAGATGGCTCTCGTACTTTTCGAGCCATTCATCATCCGCCGCCTCAAGGAGCTCGGCTTCGTACACACGGTCCGCGGCGCTCGACGCATGATCGAGAAGCGCTCTCCGGAAGTTTGGGATATCTTGGAAGAAGTTACCAAGGGTCACCCAGTCCTTCTAAACCGTGCGCCAACACTTCACAGACTTTCGATCCAGGCATTCGAGCCAACGTTGATCGAAGGTGAAGCGATCCGTGTTCACCCGCTCGTTTGTACTGCTTACAACGCTGACTTCGACGGTGACCAAATGGCGGTTCACGTGCCTCTCTCGCTCGAAGCGACGCTCGAGTGTAAGATGCTCATGATGGCGACAGGCAACATCTTCTCGCCTTCGTCCGGTAAGCCAATCCTCACTCCTTCTCAGGACGTTATCCTCGGTTCCTACTACTTGACCTTGGAGCCACGCGAGCCTGCAGAAGAGCTCAAGCGTGTACCGCTGCTCGGCAGCAAGACTGAAGCAATCTTCGCCAACCTCGACGGTGCGCTTCACACACACGACTGGGTACGTATTCCAAATCCGGACTACGGACGCGAAACAACCTTCGGCAACGCGGACGCTAAGACCATTACTACAACTGTTGGTCGTATCCGTTACAGTCAGATCTGGCCAGACGCTCTTGGCTTCATCAACTTCCAGGTTGGTAAGAAGGAGCTCGGCGACGTCATCAACAACACCTACAAGGTGGCCGGTTCCGAAGCGACTGTCGTATCTCTCGACAAGCTCAAGAAGCTCGGCTTCGACGTTGCGACCATGGCTGGTATCTCAATTGGTATCGACGACATGATCATCCCAGATGAGAAGGTCGACATCGTCGAGCGCGCCTTCGGTAAGATCTCTGACGTTGATGGCCAGTACCAGAAGGGTATCATTACCGCTGGTGAGCGCTACAACAAGATCATCGATATCTGGACAGTTGCTACCGACGAGATCAAGCAGGCGGTATTCGTACAGCTTAAGACTAACGGTGGTAAGCCAGGCGTGAATCCAGTTTACGTCATGATGGACTCCGGTGCTCGTGGTAACCCGAACCAGGTTCGTCAGCTTTGTGGTACTCGTGGTCTGATGGCTAAGCCATCCGGTGAGATTATCGAACGTCCGATCCTCTCGTCTTTCCGTGAAGGTCTGACCGTTCTTGAGTACTTCATCTCTACTCACGGTGCTCGTAAGGGTCTCGCGGATACCGCACTTAAGACTGCGGACGCGGGTTACCTCACTCGTAAGCTCTGTGATGTGGCGATGGACGTTATCATCACTGAAGAAGACTGCGGCACTCGCGAAGGTATCTGGAAGAAGGCTATCTTCGAAGGTGACGACGAAATCGTTGGTCTCCGCGAGCGTATCGAAGGCCGTTGCTCTTGTGACGACGTTTACAACCCGATCCAGCCAGACGAGCTCGTCGTTGGTTCTGGTGAGCTCATCACTGAGCACGTTGCCAAGCGCGTTGAGGAACTCGGTATCGAGCGTCTCAAGGTCATGTCTCCACTTACTTCGACTGCTTCCTACGGCATCGACGCGAAGTCTTACGGTATCAACCCTGCGTCCAATGACGTGGCGAAGATCGGTGACTCTGTTGGTATCATCGCGGCACAGTCTATTGGTGAGCCGGGTACACAGCTGACCATGCGTACCTTCCACATCGGTGGTATCGCATCTTCGGTTGTTACTGATCCAAAGATCTCCGTTCGTAACGGCGGTATCGTTAAGTACCGTGGTCTCCGTCTCGTTGAGATCGCTCCAGGTGTGAGCGTTGTACTCAATAAGACCGGTTCGGTTCAGATTCTCGACAAGAACAACCGTGAGCTCGAAGCCTACGACATCGTAGTTGGTTCGCTACTACGCGTTGCCGACGGTGGTGAAATCGAAGCAGGTCAGCTCCTCGCAGAGTGGGACCCGTACAACATCCCGGTTCTTTCCGAAAAGCCAGGTACGATCGGCTTCCGCGACATGATCCCAGGTGTTACCATCAAGAAGGAACTCGACGAGTCCTCTGGTCGTATCGCTATCGTGGTCATCGAGCACAAGGAAGACTTGAATCCATCTGTTGAGGTTAAGGATTCTTCCGGTAAGGTACTCGCGGTTTACAGCATTCCGACAGGTGCTCAGGTGGCAGTTACCGAAGGCGACGAAATCGCTCAAGGTGCGCTGCTCGCGAAGACGCCACGTCAGGCTTCCAAGACCAAGGACATCACCGGTGGTCTTCCTCGTGTTGCTGAGCTCTTCGAAGCTCGTCGTCCGAAGGAAGCTGCGGAAATGGCCCGTGTTGACGGTGTTGTTTCTCTCGGTGGTACTATCCGCAACAAGCGTAAGCTCATCGTTACTGACGAAGAGTCCGGCGAAGCGGAAGAGCACCTCATCCCACACGCGAAGCAGATCATCGTTCAGGTTGGCGACGTCGTGCACAAGGGACAGCACCTCACAGAAGGTTCCGCTGATCCGCACGAAATCCTCGATATCCTCGGACCAGCTCGCTTGTACGAGTTCCTCATCAACGAAGTACAAGAGGTTTACCGTCTGCAGGGTGTTACGATTAATGATAAGCACATCGAGCTCATCATTCGTCAGATGCTCCGCAAGGTTCGTATCACCGATCCAGGTGACACTGAGTTCTTCTGGGGCGAGCAGATCGAGCGCACGACCTTCCTCCGTGAGAACAACGAGATCATCGAAGCCGGTGGTAAGCCAGCGGAAGCGGAACCAGTGCTCCTCGGTATCACCAAGGCATCGATCGAGACTGAGTCCTTCATCTCTGCGGCGTCCTTCCAGGAAACCACACGTGTACTCACCGATGCGTCGACCTTGTCCAAGATCGACAAGTTGCACGGCTTCAAGGAGAACGTTATCATGGGTCACTTGATCCCAGCCGGTACCGGTCTCCGCAACTACCGCGACCTCCGCATCACGCTTCCATTTGGTGGCGACATCGAGGACAACGTAGAGCCAGAAGTACCAGCCGCTCCAGTAGCGGAAGCCGCTCCTGAAGCGCCAACCGCGACTCCGGAAGCAGGTTAATCGGAAGTAATAACTTTAGAACAAAGGCCGTATCCTTACAAAGGATACGGCCTTTTTGTTTTTAGGAAAACGGAAGAGTGGGTGAACTCAGACGTAGATCGTGGCTTGGGCGTAGAGTTGGGCTGAGCCGCTTATGAGGACGCGGTCTTCTTGTAGCTCGCAGTTTAGCTCGCCTCCACGTTTGCTTATTTGTCGGGCTGTTAGTTGAGTTTTTTTCAAGCGTTTGGCCCAGTAAGGGGTCAGGATGCAGTGAGCGGATCCTGTCACTGGATCCTCATCGATACCGTCGCCTGGAGCGAAGAATCGTGAAACGAAATCATGCTTATCCCCGGGGGCGGAGACGATGACATTTGAGTTGGGCACTTTGGCGAGCAATGGCAGGTCAGGCTCGAGTTGGCTGACGATTTCCTGATTGGGGAAGATCGCCAGGGCGTACTCTGATTGATGAAATTCGATTGGATTGGCTCCAAAGACATTGACGAACCAATCAGGGGTGGGCGCTGCCTTGGGGAGCTGGCTGGGGAAGTTCAGGGTTAAGCGGTCGCCTGCGGATTCGACGCTTAGCGGTCCGCTTTGAGAGTCGAAATGAAGCGTTTGAGCATCTTCGCCAAGGACGTTTTTAAGGACGAAAGCGCTTGCGAGTGTGGCGTGCCCGCAGAGGGGGACTTCGACTGCTGGCGTGAACCAACGGATGTGGTAATGGCCTGGCCCTCGTTTTACAAAAAAGGCAGTTTCCGCTAGGTTGTTCTGTGCGGCGATCGATTGCAGGAGATCGGTCTCGAGCCACTCTTCCAGAGGGCAAACCGCGGCGGGGTTGCCGGTGAAGGGGGCGTCAGCAAAGGCGTTGATGGTGAAGAGCGGGAGTTTCATGAGGCTTCTTAGTTTGTGAATTCTAAACGTCTAGTCGGGCAAGAGAGTTGCGCTTGTATGCGATATCGATTGGATGAGGGGTAATGCGAAAGAGTGCTCTTGTTTCCTGCTTGTTGGTGGTGTCTGTCCTGTTCTCTGGCTGTGGTTCGAAAAACGAAACACCGAAGGAGAGCCCTAAGGTTTTCATTTTTGCGCGAGGGAGCGATGCTCAAAAGCTTGATCCAGCGGATGTGGACGATGGCGAGTCGGTGAATACGCTAACTCAGATATGTGAAGGTTTGGTGAGGTTCAAGAGCGGCACGCTTGAGATTGAGGAATGGCTCGCTGAGTCGTATGATATTTCTGAGGACGGGTTGCACTACGATTTCAAGATTCG
This sequence comes from Pelagicoccus mobilis, assembly GCF_016595505.1. GTDB lineage: Bacteria > Verrucomicrobiota > Verrucomicrobiia > Opitutales > Opitutaceae > Pelagicoccus > Pelagicoccus mobilis. Next base: position 125,614 of record NZ_JAENIL010000011.1, read on the forward strand.
TCCCGGGATTGTCTTTCATGATGGGACTCCGCTCGATGCGGCAGCAGCGGCCTATTCCTTTCAACGGCAATTGGACGAAAGCCATCCAGCGCATTTGCCTGAGGCGGCTTTCGCTTATTGGAGCTACTTGTATCAGGATGTCGTTTCTGTGGAGGCGATTGAGCCGATGGTTCTGCGAATTTCATTGAAGCAGCCAAATGCGGCGATGCTTCGCTCTTTGGCCATTTTTCCGGCATGGTTGATAAGTCCCAAATCTTTGGATACTTACGGTTCGGAGATGCAGCGTCACCCAATTGGAACCGGTCCTTATCGCCTGAAGGAGTGGCGTCCTAACGAAGCGATTATTTTGGAGCGGAATCCGGACTATTGGGCTGAAGCGCCCGAGTTTGAGCGTATGATTATAAAGGTGGTACCGGACAATACTACGCGTTTGCTTCAACTGAAATCGGGGGCGATCCACGGAATGGATGGATTGCAGCCAACCGAAGTTGCTGCATTGAGGAGCGATCCGGCCATCACCGTGTATGAGGAAGGCGGGCTGAATGTTGGCTACATGGCTTTCAATTTAGAGACGGAGAGGATGGCGATCCCAGAGGTTCGTAAGGCTATCTCGCTGGCGATCGATAAGCAGAGCTTTGCGACTGTCGCTCTGGAAGGGGCAGGGCGTCCGGCGAACTATCCTTTGCCAAAAGGATTTTTGGGGTATCCAAGTATCGAGGACGCGATGGTGTTCGACTTGGAGCGGGCTCGTGAGTTGATTGCTCCTCACAAGGCGTTGTTCGAGGAAAGGCCTTTGGAGATTTTGGTGATGAATGCTCCTAGGCCGTATTTGCCGGATCCTGTGACGGCGGCGACTTTCATCAAGGGGCAGATCGAAGCTCTTGGAATTCCGGCTCAGGTGGTCTCAGTGGATTTCAAGTCGCAGCTCGATTTGCTTAGAAACGGGGAATTTGAGACGGGCTTGATTGGCTGGGTCGGGGACAATGGGGATACGGACAATTTCCTAAGCGTGTTTTTCGGGAGTTGGGCTGCGGTGAAGGGAACTGCCACCAACTACAGCTTTTATCGGGAGGAGGAGATGGATCGACTGCTTCTGGAGGCGCGAAAGGAGACTGATTCGGCGAAGCGCGCGGACTTGTACGAACAGACTCTGGCTTTGTGGAAAAGAGATCTGCCGCTGCTGCCGCTTTGCCACGGCGACAATATCGTGGTGCTCAGTTCGCAGTTTGAGGGCTTTCAGTTGCAGAAGATCGGTGATCTGCGTTTGAGCGAAGTACGCTCAAAGGCGAATGCGAAGTAATACCACTTGCAAAAAGTTTTGACCAAGTGGTGCTGGCTCAAGCGAGAGCAGCGCAAGGCGGCGAGTGGCTTGCGACACAAGTGTCGGATGCCACTCGCTAACGCCGCGACCTCTCGCTTGAGCCGCATCCCTCTTAGGGGACGGGTTGGAAATGGGCTGGGGCGGCGTTGTTTGATTCCACCGTGCTTTAGCACGCTTGGAATCAAGCCGCCTTGCCCCAGCCCATTTCCAGCTCCGCCACATGCTCAAACCTTTTTGCAAGTGGTATAAGTTCGTGCATTAGGGTTCGCTTCGGACGTTGCGAGTTCTTTAAGTGGCGACGTGTTTTTAGTTTTGCTGCGAAAGGTCCCGTTTTTCTTCGCTCTCTATGTGTTTGCGAGTTTTGCGATTTTTGCGGCGATAAGCGCGATCCCAGGCGATCCGGTCAAATTGCGGTTTGGCAAGGTGATTGATCCGGAAAGAGTGGCGGTGGAACGGGAACGGCTTGGTCTGGATCGGCCTTGGCTAGAGCAGTATTTCTTATCTCAGAAACGGTTCCTTTCTGGCGATTGGGGAAGGAGTTTGAGTAGTGGGAGAGAGACTACGGGGGATGTTTCTCTTTATATGCCCGCTACGATCGAACTGAGCTTGTGCGCGATGCTGGTGGGAGTCTCTGCTGGATTGAGTGTTGCTTTGTTTGCTTCGCTAGGGACTCACCCTTGGGCGGCTCGGGTCGCCAATGGACTTGGCTCTATCGGTTTGGTTGTACCCATATTCTGGATCGGGATCATGCTGTTGGTGGTGGGGGCTCTGTGGCTGGCCTGGTTTCCGATGGGAGGGCGTTTCGACATGACGGAGATTCAGCCGGATAGGATTACGGGCCTGTTTTTAGTGGATTCGTTACTTACGGGAGAATGGGATAAGTTTGGGACTGCGGCACGGTACTTGGTTTTGTCCTCGCTTTGCTTGTCGGTCTATCCGGCGGCGGGTGTGGCTTCGGTGACGTACGCTCGTTTGCGTGAACCTGAACTGCAGGCCTTTGTGGTGGCGCTTCGCTCGAGAGGGTATGGAACGTCGCGAATCATTTGGCGGCATTTGTTGAGGATCTCGGCGGCTCCTACGTTAACGGTCATTGGGACAACTTTTGGGTCCTTGCTGGGAGGCGCCTTTTTGACGGAGACGGTTTTCTCATGGCCCGGTATTGGGCGTTATTTGGTGAACGCGATTTTGGCACGAGACGTTTTCGTGGCGCAGAACCTTCTCACTTTTTTGGTGCTGCTGGTGGTTCTGGTGGCGTTTATCTCGGATTTGGTGGTGTCCAGGCTCGATCCTAGAAAGGGGGAGGAGAGGTGAATTCCGGGCGTTGGCTGAATCGGGGGATCGCTTTCTGCTTTGTCGCCTTGTTGGGGGGCTTGCTTTGGACGCCGCATGACCCTTATGGGCAGAGTTTTTTCGAGCTGCGAATCACGGGCTCGAGCTGGGCGCATTGGTTGGGGGTGGACCGTCTGGGGCAGGACTACTTTAGCCGGATTTGGCGAGGGGCTGGCAATTCGATCTTGTTCGCGCTGCTTGGGAGCCTGGCAGTATTGGCGGCATCTTCGTGCTTGTTGTTTCTGGAACGCAATGGGGGGCGTGTCTTGGGAAATGTGATACGCTTCGCGGTTTCGTTCGGAATCGCGATGCCGGCGATCTTCATCGGCTTGTTGATCGTGACGTTTATGGAGCGTGGCCCTTTGGCTTTGACGACTGCGATAGCGGTGGCGGGAGTGCCGTTTGCGTTTCGTCAGTTGCGCGTGCTTTGGAAGGAGTTGGAGGGGACGGCTTACGTCGAGGCGAGTCGGGCGATCGGCGGGTCAGTTCGGCATTTGTTTCTGTATTCGATTTGGCCGAACCTATGGCCGCAGCTGTTGAGCTTGTGGAAGCTCGTTTTCGCTTTCGCTTTGTTGGAGCTGAGCGCTCTGACCTATCTGGGCTTGGCGAGCGATCCGAATTGGGCGGAGTTGGGCACCCTGTTGAGAGAGGGGCAGAAGCTGTTGCTGAAGAGTCCAGCTTTCGTGATTTGGCCGGGCATGACGCTTTGCGTGGTGCTGGGGATGGTGAGGCTGGTTCGGGCTGAGTGATTCGCTTGCTCCGAAGCAGTTGGAAACGAAAAAGCCCGTCGCGGGTGGCAACGGGCTTTGTTGGAAATTGCTTGGCTGGCAGCTAGCGTCCGCCGTCGGTGTAGTAGTTGAGGCGTTGCAGGAGCGCTTGCGCTTCGCGTGGCAGCTCGAACCAGTCGCTGAGTACGATTTCCGGCATGTTGTACTCGGTGTTGTAGAAGGCTTTGGTGGCGTAGTTGTTTGGCGCGACCCAGCCGGCCTTGACCGCGACGCCGGCGAAGAGACCCTTCTTGTTGGAGTAGACGAGGATCTTGGCCTTTTTGAAGTCGATGTTCGGGCGAGCTTCGCGGGTCTTTTCGAGGGGACCGGCTACGGCTGCCGCGTCTGCTCCGAAATCCATGCGGCCAGTGTAGGCTTTGCGCACGGTATCGAGATCCATGATGATGAAGATGGCGTCGTACTCTTTGGCGCCCACTTGCAGGCCGAGGTTCGCTCCGCCTGTTTTGACGAAGGCTGGAACGCCCCATTCTTTGGTGAGTGGATTCTTGGCGATGAGTACGCCTGAGCCCGCTTGGCCTCCGATCACGAATCCGCCTCTGTAGTTGAGGGTGATGAGGATGCCTTGGGCGTCTTGCAGAATGTCGGCAGGGATGGCGGTTTCGGGATCCGCCATGATTTCCTCGAGCACGTATTCGCTGTTAACGATACGGTTGACGAGCTTCTCGCGCTTGGGAGCTGCCTGGGTGGAGGCGGCGAGGAGGGCTAGGCCTAAGAAGGCAAGTGCGATCCGTGTAATGTGCTTCATAACTATTTCTTGGATTGGCGCTTGGGAGAGAGGTTCCGTTTGCGGCGCCGGAGTTTTGATTGGAAGGGATTATTTGAGGGGGCTTTTGTTTTTTGCAATAGAAGATCTTGGAGTATGAAAGGCCTGAGGGACCCGATTTACTGCGGTAAACACTATTTATATTGTTAAGCTGGGAGGGTTTGCTTCCCTTGCGGTCAGCATGTCCGGTAGTGATCGATCCTTTTATCGTGTTTCGCGGCGTTGGTTCGCCGATTTGATGGAGCGCTTGGCGTTGAGCCAAAAGAGCCGCTTCAACGTTCTTGCGATATTGATTGGCGTGTTGAGTGGCTTGGCTGCGGTGGCGTTTCACAAGTCGATCCATTGGGCGGAGCACAATTGGATCCACCGGGTGAGCGAGATTCCTGGTTGGCTGGGGGTGTTGGCTCTGATCTTTTTGCCGGCGCTCGGTGGGCTCGTGGTGGGCTTTCTGATCCGGTTTTGGGCGCCGGAGGCGGCGGGAAGTGGAATCCCTCAGGTCAAGGCGGCGTACTTTCTGAAGTTCGGGCGTATTCGCGGTCGGGCTGCGGTGGGCAAATTTTTGCTGGGAACGATTTCGATCGGTACGGGTGCGAGTCTCGGGCGAGAGGGGCCGACGGTTCACCTGTCGGCGGCGATAGCTTCTTGGGTTGGCCGTTGGTTCGGGTTGGCTCCGCGTCAGATCATGGCTCTGATTCCGCTGGGTTGCGCGGGGGGCATAGCGGCGGCGTTCAACACTCCTCTTGCGGCAATCGTGTTCGCGATCGAGGAGATCATGGGCGATTTGAAGCACAAGGCGTTTGCGGGGATCGTGATGGTAGCGGTAATCGCGGCGGTGATCGAGCGGTCCTTGTTGGGCTCGGAGGCGATGTTTGATGTGCCGTTCCACCCGGAGCAGGTGTCGGGCATGAGCTTGGGGATGAGTCTGGTGCTGGGTGTCTTGGCTGGATTTGTGTCGCATGGGTTCACCCAGAGTTTGTTGAGGTCGCGTGAGCGTGTGAAGCTGGTGCGTGGCCGTTTCTCTTGGATGATGCCGGGACTGGGCGGTTTGCTGACTGGCTGTATCGGCGCTCTGGTTTTTACTCAGCTTGGGCACTTGGGCGTATTCGGAATTGGATACTTGGACTTGTCGTCGGCTTTGGCGGGGAGTTTAGGACTGGGCGTTTTACTCGCTCTGTTTGTGGGGAAGTTCGCGGCGACTGTGCTTTCGTATTCGAGCGGTGGATCGGGGGGGATTTTCGCCCCGACGCTTTTTATCGGAGCGATGCTAGGCGGCGCTTTGGGAGTGCTTGCCGAGAAGGTGACTGGAGAGGTCGGTTTGCTTCCGCATGTATTGGCTTTGGTGGGCATGGGAGCATTGTTCGCGGGAGTGATTCGCGCTCCGGTGACGTCTATCTTGATTATTTTCGAGCTGACGCACGACTATAACCTGATCCTGCCCATCATGGTAGCGAACCTTACTTCGTACGCGATTGCCTCGAAGCTGCATCCGGTGCCTATCTACGAGTCATTGCTTTTGCAGGATGGCATCAATTTGCGGAAGTTCCCGATCTTGAGGCCGAGTCAGGGGTGGCAGGGGATGCCGGTCAGTTCGATCATGACGAATACGGTTCACACTTTGCAGTACGATATGCCGCTGGGTGAAGCGTATGAGAAAATCAAGGACGAAGGGTTCAAAGTGTATCCTGTTGTGGACGAGGAGATGCACTACATCGGTCTGGTTCACCGCAAGGGGGTGAGGATCGTCAGTCAGGAATCGCCGCTTAAGCAGGTGCAGGATATCTTTATTTCGGATACCTTTCCGAAAGTGTATCCGGATACGAAGATACGGGATGCGGCGAAGCAGTTTGTGAATACCGAGTGGATCGCTCTTCCGGTGGTGAGTCGCTTGGACGAAGGGCGCGTCGTGGGAGTGGTGACGCTCCATGACATTACCCGTCAGCAGTTCTTGCAGGAGACGAAGGGCGACTAGGTGAGTGGTGAAGACTTAGTAGTGAATTTAGATTTGAGATGAAGAAGGAAGATGTTTGGAAGTCGAAGCGTTCACCTCGTGGCGGTGGCGTAAGAAAGCGGGAAGGTTCTCTTAAGGTAGCAACGGTAGAGGGGCGGCGTACGCCTTGGGTTGAGATCAAGACGTATACCTTTCATCCGACGATTTATAAATCGATGTTGGGACGAGTTTCTGCTGACGCCAAGGCGGGGGATATCGTGACGGTCTATGACCGAAAGGGAGAGATCTTTGGCAGTGGGCTTTTCAATGGGAAGGCTCGGGTGCCGCTGCGCGTCTATCAGCATGGAGAGGACGAGTTTGGGGAGGCGGATTTTCTCGCTCTTCTCGACCGAGCGATCAACGCTCGCAAGGATGTTCTCAAATTGGAGGAGGCGACCGAAGCGTATCGTGTCGTGCACTCTGATGGCGATGGTCTGAGCGGTTTGGTTGTGGACCGGTTGGGCGATGTATTGAGTATTCAGGTACATAGCTTCGGCATTTATCAACGATTGCCGGAATGGATCCCGTATTTGAAGGAGAAGCTAGCTGCGTCTCAGGTGATCGTGGAAGTGGAACCGAAGATCGCTGATTTGGAAGGAATCCACATTGATGAGTCGCTCTCGGATGACATTCGTTTCGCGAAGTTCCAGGAGCACGGAGTTCGTTACGAGGCCGACTTTCGGGATGGGCATAAGACGGGCTTTTTCTGTGATCAACGCGACAATCGAAAGCTTTTTGGAGGCTATGCCGCGGGAAAGGATGTACTCGATGTTTGTTGTTACACGGGGGGCTTTGCCTTGAACGCGAAACTTGGAGGGGCTTCCGATGTGACGGCGGTCGACCTAGACGAAAAGGCGATTGCCCAAGCGAAGCGGAACGCGAATCTGAATGGGCAGGCGAAGGTGAACTGGACGCATTGCGACGCGTTTTCATTCATGCGTCAGATGCAGCGTAACGGGCGCCAGTGGGACTTGGTGAATCTCGATCCGCCTAAGTTGATTTTCAGTAAGGATCAGTCAGCCGAGGGTATGAAGAAGTACGAGGATCTCAACCAGCTGGCCTGCACGCTTGTGAAGCCGGGAGGCGTTATGGCGACCTATTCTTGTTCCGGGCAGTTGTCGGCGGAGGAGTTCGAGGAGATGGCGATTCGTTCGGCGCATCGAGCGGGCCGTCGTTTGCAAATTTTGGATCGAACGGGGGCAGGGGCAGACCACCCGGTGATGTCGAATTGTCCCGAGAGTCGTTATTTGAAAGCGATCTGGTCAATCGTCTGGTAGTATTTCAACCTCTTTCGTCGTTTCGCTCCTCAAGTGTCGTCACTGCGTTCCTCGGTACACTTTTCTCGCTCCTAAAAAAAGCTCGCTTGGCGCTGGATTCCCTCTTCAATTCTTCCCCCTTATGGCTACGAAGGTAAACAAAATCTCCCGCGGAAACGTGATCGAATACGAAAAGCAACCCTGTTTGGTGATCGAGTGTAAGATCGTTGCTCCGCCGAACATGTCTGCTCTCTGCCAGATGCAGCTCAAGAACCTCAAGACTGGCAAGACGATCCATAATCGTACCAATGTCGGCGACTCCTACGAGGTTCTGCACAAGGAGATCAAGGACCTCGAGTACTCTTACAAGGCTGGCGACATGTACGCTTTTATGGATCTGGAAACCTACGAGACGATCGAGGTAACTCCGGAGGTGGTCGGCGACGCGAAGGATTTCCTCATCGAAGGTAAGGAGTACCAGATCTTTTTCGTAGATGGAAACGCGCTCGGTGTTGAGCTTCCAGGTTCTATCGAGATGAAGGTAATCGAAGCTCCTGAAGTGGTCCGTGGCGATACTTCCGGCAACGTGCAAAAGACCGTGGTTCTCGAGACAGGCGTCGAAGTGAAGACTCCGATGTTCATCAAGCAGGGCGAAATCATCAAGATCCGTCCGGAAGACAAAAGCTACCAAGGCCGCGCGTAGTCGAGCCAATTGGCATTAACATTTTCTCTAGCCCTGCAGTTTCGCTGCGGGGCTTTTTGGGGGCTTCATCACGATTTTGCAGAGGTCATTCGCGCAGTTTCATGTCGAACGTTCGACATGAAACTGCGCGGATGAAGGCGTTTGCGTGTTGGGGTGGTTTGGGCAGTGTTAGTTCAGATGAAAACGTACCCCGCATTTCTTGTTGTCGCCCTCTCTATTGCATCCTTGGCCTTCGGCAAGGAATACCAGGTCTATCTCTTGGCCGGCCAATCGAATATGGATGGCTACGGGTATGTGAAGGACCTGCCCGCTGGTTATGCTGAGTTCGCGGGGGAGGTTCGCATTTTTCACGGGAACATGGCGGCGGATGACGAGCCTCGTGATGGCCGCGGTATTTGGGAGGAGCTTTCGGCTGGGCACGGCACCGGTTTCGAATCGGATGGAAAGAGCAATAAGCTCTCGAACCGATTTGGGCCTGAACTCGGGTTTGCGAAAATTCTAAGTGCCCAGGAACCGGATACACCGATCGCCTTCGTCAAGTACGCGAGGGGCGGCACCGCGCTTGACCCGCAGTCGACGCAACATTTTGGGCGCTGGCATTTTGAATACAAAGAAGGGGAAGGGATCAATCAATGGGATCACTGCTTGGCTACCATTCGAAATGCGTTTGAGGACGCCGATGTGGATGGAGATGGTGAAGCGGATCGCCTTGTGCCAGCGGGCATCGTTTGGATGCAGGGGGAGAGCGATGCTAATGAGTTGGGGCCGGCGTCTCGCTATGCCTCGAACCTAGCTCGGACGATCGCGTTGTTTCGAGCGGCTTTGCGAGATGACGATTTGCCGGTGGTGATTGGTCGCATCTCGGATTCCGGAATGGAAGATGGGGGAGTGGTTTGGGAGTTCGGGAACGTTGTACGAGCTCAGCAAGCGGCGTTTTGCGAAGGGGATGCCAACGCCGCCCTCGTCACTTCAACAGACGCGTACGGGTACTCCGACAAATGGCACTACGACAGCGCCGGCTACATCGATCTGGGCGAGCAGTTCGCTAAGGCGATGTTGGAGTTGCAGGGGGAGTAAGATGAGGCGTGGGGCGGCGCCCACGCCCTTCCGCTTAGCCTTTGATTTGGCCGTTGCCGACGACTTTGTACTTGTAGCTGCAGAGTTCGCGGAGGCCCATGGGACCGCGGGCATGGAGGCGGTCGGTGGAGATGCCGATTTCGGCGCCGAGTCCGAACTCGAAGCCGTCGGTGAAGCGAGTGCTGACGTTCCAATAGACGGTGGAGGAGTCGACTCCGTTGAGGAAACTCTCCGCGGTCTCTGGATTGCTGGTGATGATGGCGTCGCTGTGGGAGCTGCCGTACTTGTTGATGAAGGCCATAGCTTCGTCTGCATCGGCCACCACTTTCACGGAAATGACGAGGTCGAGGTACTCGGTTCCCCAGTCTTCTTCGGTCGCGGGCTCGCAATCGATGCCAGCTGCCTCGAGGGCGGCGGCGGCTTCCGAATCGGCTTTGATCAGGACGTCCTTGGCGGCGAGGCCACGAGCGATTTGCGGGAGATGGAAATCGAGCACGTCTCGGTGGATGAGAAGGTTTTCGGCGGCATTGCAAACCGATGGGTACTGCGTCTTGGCATTGACCACGATGCTTTCCGCCATGGCGGTATCGGCTTCCTTGTCGACGAAGACGGTGCAGATGCCGTCGTAGTGCTTGATGACAGGGATGGTGGAGTTTTCCGAAACGAAGCGGATAAGCCCTTCGCCTCCGCGTGGGATGATGCACTGGATCTGCTCGTTGAGTTTGAGCAGTGTATTGAGTGCGGCGCGGTCGGTGGTGGGGATGAACTGTACTGCCTTGGGGGGAAGCCCGGCTTCCTCGAGCGCTTGGCTGACTAGAGCGGCGAGTGCGGTGTTGGTGTAGAAGGCTTCCTTGCCGCCGCGCAGGATGGAGGCGTTGCCTGACTTGAGGCAGAGGATGGCGCAGTCGACGGTCACGTTAGGGCGCGACTCGTAGATGATGCCGATGACTCCGATGGGTACGCGGACTTTCTCGATGCTGAAATCCTGTGGGTGCTGGTAGGTTTCCAGCGATTCGCCGACGGGATCGGGGAGGGCGGCGACTTGGCGTGCTCCCTCGACCATGCCCGAGATCCGTTTCTCGTTGAGTTTGAGGCGATTGAGCATGGCGGGGGTGAGACCGTTTGCTTCGCCTGCTTCGAGGTCCTTGGCGTTTTCAGCTTGGAGGGCGGGCACGTTTTCTTCGATGAGCTCTGCGAGGCGGAGGATCGCCTTGTTTTTCTGTTCGCGCGGCACGTTGGCAAGCGTGAGAGAGGCAGCCCGTGCTTGGTGGGCCATTTCTGTTACCAGGCTAGCGATATCGATAGTTTCTGTGCTCATGGGAGTAGTGACGATTTGAGAAGGCAGCACCCTGCGCGCTCGACTCGGTTTTGTCACGTGTCTTTGCGTATTTGCGGGGGATTGAAGGCTTTGCCGCTTCGAGTTAACGCGAGCTTCACTAGAGGCTTTTGGCGTGATTGGGGCCGAGGCTGGGCTGCCAGTTGGCTACGGCTCGTAGGAGGGGGATCTCTGTGTAGAGCACTACCGCGGTGAGGGCTCCGAGGGAGTCGGCAAACCAGTCGAGTGGATCGCCGGTGCGGGCGGAGTTGAAGTGCTGGAGGGTTTCGTCCCACATACCGAAAAGGCTGACGAGGGCGAAGGCTGTGAGCCAGCGGGTGGTGCCTTCGAATCGATTGGGCAGCGCTCGCAGAACAAGGATGGCGAGCAGGCCGTAGACGCAGAAGTGGTCGAGCTTGTCGCGGAGGGAGAAATCGATTTCGGGGGCGATCGGGCCGGTCTTGCAGGAGTAGGCCGAGAGGAGGGCGCACGTCAGCAGGGGAGGTAGCCAAGCCCGTAAAGTGCTTGGGAAGGCTTTCCGTTTTCGCTGCGACATCGCCTAGCGTAATCGGATTTTGGGGCTCGGACTTAAAGGTTGTCGGATGGTGGGCGGTGAACCGTTTTTGGATTTGCTTTGGGTGGCTGATTGCTGCCGCAAATTGGGTGATCCGAACGTTTCCCTTGAGGGAGGTTTTTATGGATTTGTTTATCCTTCGAACGATCACGTTTTGGACGCTAATCGGCCTAGGGCTTTTGAGTCTCGCGTATCCTTGGAGATTGCGGAGTGGGTTTTCGCGGGCGTTGCTGCACCTCCCGCTTCTGATGATTCCTGTTCTAGTGCTTCACGAATGGGCGATGCCAAGCGGGTTGGAGACTCGGGTGGATCTCCTGGCGATTATCACGATCTTGGGGCCTGTTTTTGCGGCCTATTGCTTCCGGCTCTGCGTTTTTGGCGAAGGCGATGCGGGGAGGCACCGCGTTGCTATCCGGTTGGAGGATTTGAGTTGGTCGGAGCGTACCTCGCTGTTGCCGTTCAACCATGAACCGCCCAGAGCTCGGGTCGCCCGTTTGAGACGTTGAGGCCGGCAACGTGGCACGAGTCTTATGCGTAGAGGGGAAGGTAGCGGTCTTTGAGGTAGCGAATGAGGGATTTGGGAGAGAGGGCTTGGCCGGTCGCTTTTTGGCTGAGCTCTAGCAGGTGGTAGCGAGCTCCGTGTTGGTGGACGTTCTCTCGTAGCCAGTTGAGGAGGTTCTCGAACTCGCCTTTGGCGAGGTCTTCTTCGAGGCTTGGGAGCTGGTCGGCGGCGCTGTACCAGAGCTGGGCGGCGAGCATGTTGCCCAGGCAGTAGCTCGGGAAATAGCCGAAGGAGCCGCCGGACCAATGTACGTCTTGCAGCACGCCTTCCGCGTCGTCCTTAGGCTCGATGCCGAGGAGCTCTTTGTATTGGGCGTTCCAGTAGTCGGGGAGTTCGGAGACCTGGAGTTCTTCGGCGAAGAGCTTCTTTTCGATTTCGAAGCGAATGATGATGTGGAGATTGTATGTGACCTCGTCGGAGTCGACGCGTATCGGGTTTCGGGATACGGCGTTGATGGCGAGATAGAGGTCGTCGGACGAGATGCCTTCGAGTTGCGTTGGAAAGGCGGATCGGAATTTGGGCTCGTAGTGTTTCCAGAAGGCTTTGGAGCGGCAAACTTGGTTTTCCCAGAGTCGGCTTTGGGATTCGTGAGCTCCCATGCCGGCTGCTTTGCCGAGGGCGTTGTGGAGGGAGTCGAGTGGCAGGCCTTGCTCGTACATGCCGTGCCCGGTTTCGTGGATGGAGGAAAAGAGGGAGTCGAGGGGGTTGTCGACGTCGAAGCGGGTGGTCATTCGGGTGTCGGCCCCGTTGCCGCTGCAGAAGGGATGGAGTGAAATGTCGATGCGTCCGCGCTTGTAGTTGAAACCTAATGACGCGGTGACTTCTTCGAGGAAGGTTTTCTGTTCAGCGACGGGGAATCCTTTGAAAATGTCGGTGCGGGCTTTGGTTGGGGAGTCGAGGATTTGTTTGAGAACAGGAGCTAGGCCAGTCTTCAGTTCGCTGAAGAGGGAATCTATGGTGGCGGCGTCGACGCCGGGATCGTGGAAGTCGATCATGAGATCGTAGGGGCGGTCGCCCCAGCCGAGGTGTTCGGCTTCTTCTTTCGCCAGATCGAGGTGGCGTTGGATGTAGGGAGCGTAGGAAGCGAAGTCGTTGTTTTTCCGGGCTTCGGCCCAGGCGTGGTAGGCTTCGGAGCAGAGTCGGGCGTGTTGCTCAACCCAAGCCGCGGGGAGTTTGGTGCATCGGTCGTAGTCTGTGCGTGCGTCGCGGAGGATGATGCCGACGTCATCGGCGGGATTTTTTGTGTCGGGCGCTGGGGTTTGAGACTCTAGTTTTGAAAGGAGTCCGCCGATTTCCGAATCGGTACGGGCTTCGTGGATGGCTGATGCCATGGTCGCGATCTGGTCCTGGCGTTGGTCGCTGGATTCCTCTGGAAGCAAGGTTTGCTGATCCCAGCCGAGCAGCCCGGCGATGCTTTCGAGGGAGTGGATGCGTTTTTGTTTTTGGGTGAGCTGTTCGAGTGCTGTCATGGGGTGTGCGAGATCTTTTGTGTGAAGTGTGAAAAGGCCGCCTGGAGGGGCGGCCTTGGGAAGTCGTTTTTTTGGGGCGGTTAGAGTTTGGGCAGCATGCTTTCGAGGCTGCCTTTGCCGAGCATCTTTAGGATTTGGTCGGCGATGCCTTTAGCCACGGCGAGCTCCTTTTCGTATTTTGTTTTGAGCTCGTTGAGTTGTTCGAGGGTGCTTGGGGTGAACGTGTTGGCGATACTTTCGAGGTTTCCGAGGCTGTTGGCGAGATCGGGCAGGGTGGATGAGACTTGGGATACGATGTCTTCGGGAAGCTTGGACTTTACGGAGTCGTACTTGGATTTGAGGGAATCGTATTGTTTGCGCAGGGCGGCGTTGCTGGCGGTGAATTGCTCTTTGAGGAGTTTCGTTTCGGCGGCGAGTTTCGCTTCCATTTCCGCTTTGGCGTCGGCGAGCTTCTTGTCGGACTCGGCTTTCATCGCGGCCATCTTGTCGTCGTTTTTCTTTTCTGAGGCGGCGACTGCTTCTTGGGCCGCTTTGTCGGCGGCGGCTTGGACGTCGGCTTCGGTGATCTCCTCCTTCTTGGAGCATCCGGTGAGAGCGATTGAGCCTAGGGCAGTGAAAGTCAGGATCTTAGAGATGGAATTCATAGTCCGATAGGGTGACTCGATTGGCGGGATTTTCAAACGATTTAGTGTAACGCTTGAGCGTTTGGGAACGAGACCTTGCGCAGTTTCATGTCGAACGTTCGACATGAAACTGCGCAAGGTGACGGCATCGTGTTTTTTGTGGGGAAGTGGGGGCGGGGTTGTTTGGGGAATTATGGGGTGGCGATGGCGGTGGCGGCTAGGTGGGCGGTGGTCCAGGCGGCTTGGAAGTTGAAGCCGCCGGTGACGCCGTCGATGTCGAGGACTTCTCCGGCGAAGTGGAGCCCGGGGACGAGTCGGCTTTGCATGGTCTTGAAGTCGACTTCCTTGAGTTTGACGCCTCCGCAGGTGACGAACTCTTCTTTGTTCATGCTTTTGCCGTTGGTTTGCAGGCGGGTGCTGGCGATGGTTTCGGTGAGTTGGTTGATTGCTTTCTTTGGGAGCTGGGCCCATTGGGTGTCTGGCGAAATGGATACGTGCTCTAAGAGGCGTTCCCAGAAGCGTCGAGGGAAGTCGAAGGGATTGAGGCTTACGAGGGCTTTGCGGGCGTTTTGCTGTTTCGCGGTTTCGAGGAGCTGGCGGATCTTGTCTTGTTTGGCCCCGCCGAACCAGTTGACCGAGAGTTCGCAATGGTAGTCGAGTTGGCTGAATACGCGGGCGCCCCAGGCTGATAGCTTTAAGATGCCGGGGCCACTGAGTCCCCAGTGTGTGAATACGATCGGGCCGCTTTGTTGAAGTTTTTTAGGTGAGTAAGAAACTTGGACGTTGGGGAGGGAGAGTCCTTGGAGGTCTTTGAGGAGGGGGTGATCTATGTGAAAGGTGAAGAGGGAGGGGGCTAGATCGGTGATTGTGTGGCCGAGGGATGAGGCGAGGGCGTGGCCGGAGTTTTTTTGTCCGCCTCCGGTGGCGATGAGGACGTGGGTGTACTGAAGGTTTAAGTTTGGAGTGTAGAGGGTGAAGATTGGACCGGGCTCTGGTGTATAGGTGATTTTGGATACGCTGGTTTTTAGGTGTAGTTTTACGCCTGCTTTTTGGGCGGCGGAGGTGAGGCAATCGATGATGGTTTGGGAGTCGTCGGTAGTGGGGAACATCCGCCCGTCGTCTTCGGTTTTGAGTTCGACACCGCGTGAGTGGTACCAGTCGACGGTATCTTGAGGCTGCCAGCTGTGGAAGGCGCCGCGGAGCTCTTTGCCTCCGCGCGGGTAGAAGTTGACGAGCTCACGTGGCTCGAAGCAGTGGTGGGTGACGTTGCAGCGTCCGCCTCCGGATATGGCTACTTTTGAAAGGGTGCGGCGAGTGGCTTCGTAGAGGTCGACTTGGGCTTGGGGATCGGACTCGGCGATGTGGATGGCGGCGAAGTAGCCTGCAGCTCCGGCGCCGATGATGGCGACGCGCTTGTTGGCTTGGGAAGTGGAGGACATGCGGCAGGGGAACTGAGTTTGCCGCGGGAGGCAATGCCGGGGTTCTTCTACTCGCTGGTGGCGTTTGGGGCGTAGGGGAGCTTGAGGCTGAAGCTGCTGCCTTTTCCGA
Source organism: Pelagicoccus mobilis (assembly GCF_016595505.1). Taxonomy (GTDB): domain Bacteria; phylum Verrucomicrobiota; class Verrucomicrobiia; order Opitutales; family Opitutaceae; genus Pelagicoccus; species Pelagicoccus mobilis. The sequence continues at coordinate 140,929 of NZ_JAENIL010000011.1, forward strand.
CTTCGCTTTGCGCGCTGATCTGGCCTCCTTGCTTATGCATGAATTGGGAGCAGAGTCTGAGGCCTAGGTTGGAACCGGATTCGCCGTCGGTCCCGCGTGAGGTTGTCTTGAAGTCGAGATTGAAGATCTGGGGCAGTTTTTCGGTTGGGATGCCGACGCCGTTGTCGGTGACCTTGAGTATGGCTTCTTGATTGGAGGTGGATTCTTGGGAGATACGGATGTTGCCGCCTCGGTGGGTGAACTTCAGGGCGTTTGAAATGAGGTTTCGCACGACGGTGCTTATCATCTGGGGGTCCGCGAGCACGGGCTTGGAGGCGGAGCAGTCGTTGGCGAGGGTTATCTCTTTGTTGGCGGCAACGGCGGAGAGGAGCTTGATGTTGCTGTCTACGACGTCTCCAAGGTCGACGGGCTGGAGCTTGGGAGAGAGGTCTTCGGTCTCCGAGAGGGCCCAGCTGAGTAGATTTTCCAGCAAGACGTGGCTGGAGGTGGCGGCTTTGCAGATGAGCTCGATGAGCTCGTTTCGTTTTGCTTCGTTTTTCGAGTCTTGGACCAGCAGGTATTGAGCGATGGAGCCTAGGGCGCCGATGGGACCGCGGAGGTCGTGGGCGATGAGGGAGAAGAGTTGGTCTCGCGTGTTGATGGTTTCGCGAAGGGTTTCGGTGGTCTTTTGAAGATCGTGTTTGAGGGCCTCTTCGTGAACCCGGGCTTTGAAATCTTTGCGAAGGCTTCGGTTTATGTTCGCGGACATGATGAGCCCGAAGCTGTTGGCGGCGAGGTAGGCTAGCGGGGTGCCGATCGATTTGGTGAAGTCTAGTTCGGGCACGGCTCGTGTGAACCAGAAGTATAGGCTTCCGAGGGTTAGGGCGCCCGCCAGTGTGAACTGTTGAGTGGAGTTGAGGGCGGTGACGCAATAGATGCCTAGGATGGAAACCAGATCCCACGTGACGATCGACATGAAGTAGTCGTGCCTAGAATTGTCGGCGATGAGGTGGGCGACGATGACGAGGCTGCTGGCGAAGATGATCGGCTCGTCTGTCTCGTAGTCGTAGGTCTTGTGGATCTTCCAGATTCCGATGATGGCCCCAAAAATTCCGAAGACCCGCAGGATGGCGGATGCGAGAGCGCTGCCGTCTCCGACTCCCCCGCTTAAGGCGAGAAGGAGGAAGATGAGCATGAGGACCGCGGCGATGGGGAGGATTACGAGCAGGATCCGTCGGTCTGAAGGCTGGCGCTCGCGTCTGAAATCTCGTTCGAGATCCGGTGGGGATAGTTTGTAGTTGAAGGGGTTCAGCATTGAATAGCTTCCGAATATGTTCAGGACGCTATGAAGGTTGGGCAAAACGAACCCCTGTCAAAGTCTAGGCTCAGAAATTACTACGGGTTTTCCCGAGCATTAGCGAGATCGGCTCGCTTGTCCCGATCTCGCTTTCGGTAAGCTCTACAAAAGAGCTTGGGCTTGGTCTTTGGTGAGTCGGGGGCCGAATTTGGATACGACTGAGGAGGAGGCTCGGCTGGCGAGGGCTCCGGCTTCGGCGTGGCTTAGGCCGTTTGTGATGCCGTAGAGGAATGCTCCGGCGAAGAGGTCTCCGGCTCCGTTCGTGTCGACCGCTTCGGTGGGGACGGGAGCGATTTTGATTTCTTCGGATCCGTCCCATACGAGTGCGCCGTCTGGTCCGAGGGTGACCACGAATTGCTTGGCGGAAGTTTTGAGGGCTTCGATGGCGGCGGGGATGGATTCGGTGCCGGTAAAGGTCATGGCTTCTTCTTCGTTGCAGAAGAGCAGGTCGACGCCGGAGCCTACGACTTCTTTCATGCCGTCTCCGAAGTACTTGACCATGGCTGGATCGGAGAATGTGAGGGCGGTTTTGACGCCTAGCTTTTCGGCTGCGGCTTTGGCTGCCTTCATGGCTTCACGGCCGTTGTCGGAGGTGACGAGGTAGCCTTCGATGTAGAGATACTCTGAATCGGCGAGGGCGGCTTCGTCGATTTCGGCGGTGGAGTAGTCGGCGGTGATGCCGAGGAAGGTGTTCATGGTACGCTCCGCGTCGGGAGTGGTCATGACGAGGCATTTGCCGGTGATGCCTTCTTGAAGGGAGTCGGGCGTGAGGTTCGTGTCGGCTCCGTTGGCTTTGAGATCGGTGAGGTAGAAGTGTCCGAGCTCGTCGTTGGCGACCTTGCAGCTGTAGTAGGCTTTGGCTCCGAATTGGGCGGCGCCGATGATGGTATTGGCTGCGGAGCCTCCGCATTGCTTGTCGGCGGCATCGAGGTCGATGGCGGAGACGAGGGCGCTTTGGCGTGTTTCGTCGACGAGGGTCATGAGCCCTTTCTCGATTTCGTGCTTCGCGAAAAAGGCGTCGTCGACTTCTGTGACGATGTCGACGAGCGCGTTGCCCATACCGTAAATGTCATACTTCTTTGCCATCGGGGAGGGGTTGTGGCGAAGCAAGGGGGAGTTGGCAAGGGGGGAGTGTTGGTTGTGGGGGAATGGG
>NZ_JAENIL010000120.1 GCF_016595505.1 Pelagicoccus mobilis
TCGAACTTTCGTTGTTTCGCTCGGCCTCTCGGCTGGCGATGGAAATACTATACGACACTCCTACCATAATTGGAAATACTTCGTACCTCTAATCGTCATAGGCTGTTCCTATGCATAATCCAAACGACTGAACAAAAAGGCCTTACACGATTCACCCGTCGATGGATCTAATCAAAATCTTTCTTAATTCCGTGCCGCTCGCCTCGACGTCTTCACTTTTTCCCTTTCGAACGGCATTCATGAAACGGGTCGCCAGCTTAAGCTCTTCCTTGCTCCACGTGCTAGTGAGCCCCTCCTTTTCATTCTGATCATCAAGCCGCACCGACTCCTCCTGCCGAGCGTGAGCCCAGTTCGAGACAAAGAGAACATACAACAAGAACCGGTCTAGCTGCACGAAAGGAAATTGATCAGACACATTCGGTCCAACCGTAACCTTCAGCCCGCCAACGGGTAGCTGACGGATCTTTGCCCGAGCCAGATCCTTGCCTTTCCAGAGGGCAGAACCAGCTCCGATCGCAGCTCCCAGCCCCGCGAACACTCCAAAAGTAATGCCGCCCGCGGCCAGATCCGCCCCCACTCCCAGACCAGCCCCCAACATCGCGCCGGCCAGGACTAACTGTTTCTGAGTCAATCCAAGGGCTTGCCAGGCCCGTTCCGAAAACAAGTCTTCACGAAGCACGGAACTCTCCGGCAGCTCCACAGCGACTCGTTTGACAGAGAAGACATCGCGCACCTGCTCACGAAACCGCTTTTCGATCTTGGACAATTTTGAGCGATACAAGTCCTCAAGCCTGCGTTTCTCCAGCTCGACTCCGCTCTCGTTCTCCAAAAAGCTGCTGCAGCTGCAGCGCAAAGCCAACTCGAGGTGTTCAACCATCGCTTCCGCCGAACGTTCGACAGAACGTCGACGATCCAGCTTCATCAATTCAACCGCCTGGCTCAAGGCTGGCTCCCAATCCTGATCGATACTCTTCAGCGCCTCCAAAAGCTCAATACGGTCAACATAACCCGCGGTCTGAGCATTGAAACTACGCACCGAGTTGAAGTGCTGACGAAAGGTCGTCTTCCAACTCTCTAAAAAACGACCGTTTGGAGACTTCTGGTTGATAATCGCCATTCGCGGTTTCGCCGTCAGACGCAAGATCTCCATCTCAGCAGTATCGACAGCGGTCATGGGACGCGAGGCATCGACCACGTACAAAATTCCTGCTCCATCCAAAATCGGTCGCAGCAGCTCGCAATCATGATGGAAGTCAGCATCCGATTCATGAGCCTCTACAAAAGCCTGAATTCGTCGTTCCCCCAACTCTTCATGAGAGCGAAACCAGGCCAGCATCGATTGCGGATTCTGAAACCCCGGCGTATCCACAAATTCGATCACCGTTTCGCTCCCCGCCTTCAGGTCAAAGCGCTGCGTTCGAATCGTCTCTCCCGGAATCGGACTGATCGCGACCTGATCGTTTTGCGCCAAGGTCGCCACGATCGACGACTTCCCTTCATTCGGATGCCCAATAATAGCAAATCTCGGTAACGAACTCATAGAGCTGGATTCTCCAAAATCAAATACGGATCGCCCATCCGCCGCACGAAGGAATTCCACGCTTCGGCATACTGTTTCTCCGGCCTCAACGAAACATCCTCCCCTTCAGCGGGAATCCCAAGTAAAAGCAGTTTGATCAAGAGCCGATCCCCTGACGCCTCCCTCAACAAGCGCAGCTGCCTCTCAAGCTCTCGAATCGGCGGCATCCAACTTTCAAATACAAGCGCAATTTCATGCTCTCCCTCCACTCGCTCAAAAGCGTCCGCCATCAGACCGTCCTGAAAAACACCCGGCACCACAGATTCTCTCGCTAAATTCCACCGTGCTGCCAGAGCCGTCGACAAAGCCTCCAAGGCAAATACCTCCGACAATTCGCGAGAACAGAAGTAGCGCAACATCGCCGGCTTCCCGCTCGATGCGCCTTCAGCCGTATTCAGCCATTCTCCATCCTCCCCTGCCTGTTCCACAGGCTCCGTATCGAAACGTGACTCCTTGGGAGAAAGCCTTTGAAGCAATCGCTCTGCAGACGCGTTTCTAAAATCGTATCGCGCTAGCGAAGCCCAAACCTGCCACTTCCCCAAAGCATAAAACAGCAGCCGCGGCAGCACTCCGTAACATACAATCCCCAAAGCCAAAAAACGCCACCAGGCCGCCAAATCCTGAGACGCAAGCGCCTGTATTCCATCCTTCAATACGATTCGGTTCCCCGCAATTTGCTCTTCGCTCGGATAACCAACCCCTTCTCCCCATTGCCACGCCCAAGGGGTCGAGACCCCATGCACCAGCTCGAACACGGCAGACTCTTCTACCTGCAAAGTCGTTTGCCAACCGAAGGCGCGATCAGAAAAGACCACCGCAATCACAAGAGCCAGCAACACTCCCAGATTGAAACAAAAGGCAGCCGCCTGGAGCTTCACGAACACAACCCACTTCACCGCTCCTCCATGCAAAGTGAACGAACGCCGCGCGATCCCAGCCCACTCCGCCGCATCCTGACGTTGCTGCCCGGAGAGGATTCGTGATGAAAGCGTCTGCAGACCAGAGAAGATCAGCTCCAAACTCCACCGCCCGAGACGATAGATGGGTCCAAATGCTAAGGCCTCCCTTAAAGACCTGGGCAGAAAGAAGACCAAAACGAGACCGACAGCCAGAACCGCCTGAAGCAGAACGAAGACGCTAAAGAACGCTGACACGTTGATTGGCTCTTCTCCGGTATATACCAAAGCGGCAGTCGCCGCCGCTAAACCAAGCAAAAGCCCTCCCGCTCCGAGCAGTTGGCCCGCCACCTTGAGAGACTGCATCATCGTGTCGGCCGCCAATTTGATTTCGGGGGCTGCTTCCAATCGGTGCTTCAACCAGCGTAATGCGACCGAGCGACGACCCTCGTTTTCCACCGCATCCCGATCCAACTCAAAGGTAGCATCTTCTTCTTTCAGCTGCTCCCACTCCACTCGCTCGTCCCGAGCAAGCGCGCACTCAAAAGCGACCAACTCAAACAGTCCCCACTTATTGCTCCGCTTCTTCCCGCTGCCACTCATCACTCTCGCAAATTCTCTAAATTTCCACCGACAGGTAAAGACTCACTTCGGTTTCATTTCTCCCACATACCCAGAACCTTAGGAAAGGTTTCACAATGGTAGGGCTCGACGGCCCGGCGAGCGGCAAAGGACCGAGCCACAAAGGCAGCGCACGAGCGCCGCCCCACGCCTAATCCAACCCAATCCCCCTACCCGCCCATGCGCAGAATTGAACGTAACGTTACGTAGCAAAGCGCGCACGCCCTCCCCCCCTTCCAAACACACAAAAGCCCGCCAGCGCTAAGCGCTGACGGGCTTTCTTCGATAGCGGGACTACCCCTAATCCCTATGTGCTATCTATTTTTGTTACCCCA
>NZ_JAENIL010000121.1 GCF_016595505.1 Pelagicoccus mobilis
TCTTGTTCCTGAAGGTTACCAAGGATCACTGTCAGACGCGATTTCTGACTTTTACAAAGAATACATCTCACCCGGTCTTGATCCGGCAAAGATTAGCGATGCCAGTTCCTCCAGCGAAGATTACGGGAATTACGATTCTGGATACAGTAATTTCGGAGGTGGCGATAGTGATTAAAGAAGAGCTTAACAAGGCGGTCGATACAACGGCGGCAAACGCTCGCCTCTTTGACAACGAAACTGCGAAATCAACCAATCCAGACATGGCGGCGATGACCGAACCCGCCGTCGTATCACCTTAGCGTTCTCAAAAATACAAATGGGATTTGAAAGCACAGAAAAGATCGATGTCGTGGCGAGAAGCCCTCATACGGAGGGATACGATCTGATCGCCGTTGATAGCGATCAAATTAAAGACGAAACGAGACGTTATCGTCTCATGATCGAAAAGCTGAGCTCATATGCGGGATATGTCGAATCCGGGCAATTTTATGAAGACACTCCGGATGCCCACGGAAAAGAGATCAGATTCTGCATAATTCATAAGTCTCCTCCGAATGAAGCGATGGAACAAGTTGAAGCCATTAAGCCTAGAAACTCTCCAGATTTGAGGTTTCCCGTGTTATTCTATACACAGGAAGAATACATGAAGAAAAATGACTGAGAACCAGGCAGTGGATACAACTCCGAGAGGCTGCGCCTCTCTCCGCGTATCACTTTGACGTTGTCGAAGAAAAGGATGATCAGGTTGAGGAGAATAAAACTACTACTTTTTGGATACTAATCTAATCTGTGACGATCTGAGTAATCTGCGGTCAAAAAATTTATCCTGCAACGAAGAGAAAAATTGATCCTACATTGAGATAAAAAGCACCCTACACATTGAGACCCAAGGCAACCACAAGACATTTCGACCGAAAAAAATAAGAGAAAACAAAAGATGGTTCACGACGTAAAAGATGATTGGCGAAGCAAAGAAAGAGACCTACTTTCGCTGTCAAACCAACTCGTGAACGAAAAAGCAAAAAGCGACAACCAGTCGTAGCAGGCAACGTGCGCAAGCGCACGCCGCCTGTACTCGACGATATGTGAGAAGAAATGAACGACATCTACTGCGAACAAATCATCCCAAGAAATATCGATATTGATGTCGTCACCGAAACATCGAGCCTTCTCGCGTTTCATCACACTGCACCTTACTGGGAACGCCACATCGTCCTCGTCCCGAAGAAGCACATTGAAAGCCTTTCACAGATCACCGACCAAGAAGAATCACTGAAGTTAGAAATAATGGACACGCTAGCATCGATCTCCGAAGCAGTAGAGAAGGAATTCGGAGGTTGCAGAGTTTCTACAAACGTCGGGAACAAGCAATCGACAAAACATCTTCACTGGTATGTCCACGCTGGGAAAAGATTGCGAAATGAAGACGGATCTTTAATCGAGAAAGGGACCATATCAGATTGAAAGAAACTAACACATATCAAGTCGTCTCTCACAACTCCGGGGGCTGCGCCCCCTCCGCGTGAGGACTCTGCGTTCGATCAAAAATGAGAACTGCATTCTCGGCACTCTTCGCGCTCCTTTTCTGCTCAGCGATTCTGGCATCAGAAGTCCGCTTCGGCGATTTGACCGTTGAAATCAAGGATCATTGGAAACTCGAAAAAGAAAGAAAATCCCGTATCTACCAGACCGTTTACTTCACACTGACGACGAGCGACGGGACAGAGCTAGAATTCCGCCATCACGACAAAAGAATAAAAAGAAAATGGAAAGTAAAAGGTCATATATTTAGACCACCTCTCCTCGAAGTCGTGGCCGAAAGCGAAATCAAAGTAGAAGATACAGAATTCCGGACATTGGAGTACAGGGACTATGGACTGGAACCAAACAGATTTATGGTTTCTTGGGGAGGCGAGAAAGACATTCTTTCCATTGTCGGCGATTCAACCAAATCCGAGGAAATATTGGTGATAGCATACGCTATGAAAAATCTATCGAACCAGGCGGCCCATACAACTCCGGCCATCGCTCCGCGATGACCTCCGCGTATGGCCTTCACGTTCTCGAAAAAACAAATGAACGAATTCATAGAAACAGACGGCTTCTCCGAGATGACTTCGATAGAAGAAGTAGAACGCTATCTGGGAAAGATGAAGGAACTCAAAGTAGACACGATGAAATGGCTATCTGCCTACGAAGACAAAGAAGGAAGGATATGGATGGAGTCTTACACGACAGGAGGTCACGCAAGCATTCCTCACGTACATCGACTCGACAAATATACCGAAAGAGTGAATCCAGGTTTTGACTACGAAACCTGGAAGAAAGACGACTAAACTATAAGCGAGAACAAGGCAGAGCTCACAATGTCGGCAAACGCCCGCCCTTTCATTACGAACTCATGATAATCACCCCAATAGACTTTGAAGCTCAGTCGCAGCCGACATCGTGAGTCTTTGGCGTTGGCAAAGAAATGAAACCGATACTCTTAGCTCTACTTTCCCTTCTTGTATTCGGATGCTCACAACCTGAGGCGGAGCAATACTCCGTATCGTTCTTCGGAGTGGATGCAGAGACAAAAGAAGAAATCGACATAAAGATCAAACCACTCGACCCAAACACGGGACCTGGTTTCGCAATCGACCCCAAAAATGAAAAATTGATGATGACGTGGAGCACTCCAGTAAAGCTCTCGATCATTCGTGATGGATACAAAGAAAAGATCATCACAGTAGACTCTCAGACAGAAAGAAACCTCTCAGTTGAGATGGAGAGACTAAATCACTGATTATGTATCTAAAAGAAAAGGACGATGCCAACCAGGCAGCCCACACAATGTCGGCAAACGCTCGCCTCTTTTGTGACGACCGTATTGAAATCGACATAACAACTGACGGAGCCTCAACCGAAGCCGACATCGTGTGGCTTTAACGTTATGTGAAGAAATGAAAGAATCTAAAAAGCTAGGTCTACGAAAACTTCTGATGATTGCGTTTCTCATCGGCAGCATTTCGGTAGGGACAGCCATAGCTTTGGTTTCGATCTATTTCGCCTTCGACACATATCAACTCTACAATGAACATGGGATATTTGGATACGGACCTATCCTTATGAGCCTCACCGGGATTGGGGTAGGCATATCGATTCCACTGTTTGTCGTTCCGTTGGCTAGGATAGCTTTAAACTCAATCAGAAATGAAAAAGAAATCCTCATGAAAAACGGAATAGAAGGACTCTATGAATTCCGAGAGACTAACGAAGCGATTTACCCCAAGAAATTCGGCCTCAACAAAACTAAAAATATTACATAACCAATCGGCTCACACAACGAG
>NZ_JAENIL010000122.1 GCF_016595505.1 Pelagicoccus mobilis
CTTCGTACGTGCCGACGTGCCCCCCACCCTCCTAATCACAGGAGACCGAGAGCGGGAACTCCTCGGACGCTATGAAGAAAACGCCTATTTCTACCGCATGATGAAAGTTGCCGGACACGCAGACATCCAACTGTACGAACTTGACGGATACGGTCATGGCATGACCGAACCAGCCTTTCCCCTGCTACTCGAATTCGTATCCGAAAAATCTAAACAAGCACAGCAATAACCGACTCTTCACCTTCAAATCTCAAGAGGCTCGCTTATCGAGAAGCTGCCCCTTCTCCCGACGAAACTCGTTAGGTCCCATTCCCACTTCTGTGGGTAAGCTAGAATCTGAGGAGAAATCTCCTTATTTCCACGAAAATGGTAAGAGAGCATATTCATAGCTATCCACCAAAAGACCTCACTCCCGCATCAAAGTCGCCAGCTTCGGCCGCAGCGTAGGAGTTGTCGCAAAGATCAATACGACAGCGAATGCGAAAAATAGGCCCAGCGTCAGCAATGCCGCAGTCATCATCGGGAGACTAATATCAAACAGGTTCGCTCGAAATACCCGTTCTCCCGCAAAAAAACCGATCACTCCTGCCACAAATCCGACGAAAGTGATCAAAAGCCCCCGCCCCGTCTCTATCCGGAAAAGTTTTTTCGCCTCCAACCCCAAAGCATGGCGGACCGCAAATTCACGTTCACGCAAGATTACGATGTAACTCTGGTATCCAAATACTCCGCACAAGGAGAGTACCAATCCGATAAGACTCAAGGAAAGCAAAATCATGAAGCCCAGTCGCGGCGACGCCAGAGCTTCCTCCCAAATGGAATCGATCGTTGCCACTTCAACAACAATTACATCGGGGTCCACCTGCTTGATTTTGTCTACGACCAGTTCCGAATACCCCGCGACCAATGCCTCGTCCTCAAGCAACACATGCAAAAAGAGACGATCCTGATATGCAGGAACATAGATATTCGGGGCAACCCGCCCCGAGACCGACTCCGGTTGATCTTCAACAATGGCAATCACCTCTCCATACCCGGTGCCTCCCCATGGAGCGATTCTTCGACCCAAGGCCTGCTCTCCGGGAAACTCACGTTCCGCATAAGATCGGTTAATAATGTAATTAACAGGCGGATACTTACTCGCGTCCTCCGGCAGAAAATCCCGCCCCTCCAGCATCTCCAGCCCCATCGTCTTGAAATACCCCGGGACTACGAAACAAAACGAGATCCATTCCGGTTCACTCTCCAATGGACGCCCTTCAACCAAGGCCCGCGTCCAACCTCCACTGTTCAAGGGCAAAGTAGACGACGCCGATACCGACTCGATCCCACCTAGCTCCTGCAAACCGCCCTCGATTTGCCCCAGCCGACGATGCACATCTTCAAAGCCGGACATCTGCATACCGCTCAGAGCGATATCGACATGCAGCATGCGATCCTCATTCGGTCCAGACGTTACGCTCCCTTCGTCGCTTATTGATTTTAAGAAAGCCCCACAGCCAAGGATGCAAATCGTGACCAATGCCACTTGAGAAACCACACCCAACAAGGAGAGCCCATTCTTCATCGAAAAACGTGATCCTCCCGCCCGATCTCGTGACAAAAGGCTTTCGCCTCTAAACCAATACGTCATAAACGGGAAGCCCGTATGCAAGACAACGAGAAACGCCACCATGCCACAAAGCAAAAACAGAGGCACGGGAGCTACCAATCGCTCAAGCGGAATTTGCCCATAGCTCGCGCCCCAAAATCCATTATAGAGCTGCACGACCGCAAGCGAACACGCAGCCACTCCCAGCAAGGAAATCGCAACCGTGATCGCGAAATCTTTGAAAAAACGAAGCAGCACATGCTTAGCTCGAGCACCGAGCGCCGACATGACTTTCAGGTCAGCTGAGATCGCGACACTCCGTGTCACCAGCATCAGAACCTGATTCACCGTCCCTAGCACAAACAGAAACCCTGTCACAACGAATAAAGCGACGAACAAGCGGTGCATATTCGGGCGACGTTTTATCCTAAACTCCGTCTCGCTCAGCACATCCGCAGTGTAGGAGAATCCCAGCCTCTCCTCGATGTCAGCAAGAGCCGCATCCAACTGCAATTCCGCCACCGCCTTTCGCTCCGGGTCAAGCCGAGCAAGAATCTGGTATTCCTGATAATCCTCCACCTCGTACTGCCAAGCCATCGGGTTCTGCTTCAAAGGCGCCCAGATCTGCACGTCCTCCATCGAATCGAGATTCGGAAACGCGTTTTCCACGACGCCGACGACTTCAAAAGCCTGTCCCTTAAGAAACAGCTGTACCCCGTTTTGAAACTCAGTTCCACGACCCAGCGACTCCCAAAGGGTCACGTTGACCACCGCCACCTTATTTGCTCCGGCATCGTCGTCTTCCAAACGCAAAAAACGACCTGCCCGTAATTCGATCCTACCGATCACTTCCGAAAAACTTCCACTGGTCCAACTCACATTAGTCCAGTGCGGGCTGCCATCCGAATAAGCCGCAATCCCTCTCTCAATCAGATTCGCGCTCAATGATTCAAAGGCATCGGTTGAAACCACCACGTCCCTATAGTCCGCATAAGCGAGATTGCCCCAGGTCCCTAGTGAACTTGCCAAACGGTGCAACGTAGCCGGTTCCTCTACTTTCAAATCACCATAAAAAAAACGGTGTAAAAACGCCATCATCAATAAGTTACAAGTGAGCGTGGAAACCAACAATAGAGAGATAATCGTACGATAGAGGAGGCGACTTTTCATTCGAGAGGTGTGGCGAGTATGATTAAAAGTAACCGAATCATGTGCCTCCATCAAGTGATCCTCCAATAGGCGTCACTCTTCCGTATTAGTCGCAGCACTAGAGAGCAGAGCTGGTCTGGATTCCTCGGATCAAAACAAGAAACCGGACGAATGAGAAACTGTTTTCGTCTCCGGACATTCAGCAGGCGGATACCTAGCCCTTATGAGCGTAATGGACAAGGCACGGCTGGCGAAGCATGGTATCGACGCGAATTCGATCGCAGGCCTTATCCCCTTTAGCGGTCATACGATCACTCACTTCACAGTGCGCGCTGAGCGTGGCATCCC
>NZ_JAENIL010000123.1 GCF_016595505.1 Pelagicoccus mobilis
GAACTCTACGTTGAAGGTTCCTCTACATAGGTGCAGAGCTCGAGCCTGTGGTGGATCCTCGAAAGATATAATACCCTCGAGGCTCTCGCTTTCTGGTGGGCTCAATGCTGCCTTGTACTTTTTCGGGTCTCTGATTCTGCCGTATTTCATCCTTTGGAGAACGTTCCATCGCGGTACCCGCACTTTCCAGGCGCCTTGGACAGTCACCGAATCGACACCTTCCAGTTCAGCTACTTCTTTTTTCCAGTCGGTTAGATCCTTGCCGAAAGATAGCGGCGTAAGGAGCAAGAAAGACAGGGCCAAAATAGTAGATTTCATTTCTTTCGCCAACGCTAAGGTCTGGCGACGGCGGCGTTAGCCGACGTTGCCAGCACCGCCTTGTTGAGCTTCATTTATTCTTTCGACTACAACGGATGCATACGCCCCGTAGCTGGTGAGGTAGAACACTGCAGGAACAAGAGCGAACAACGCAGCTGGACTAATCCCCAAAGATGGTAACTTATCACCTGCTAGCATCGGTCCAACCATAAGATACATGCCGATCAACCATATCGTGAAAAACGCTAATTTGTAGGTTCTAGCAAAGCCATCGGGAAGACCTCTGAACAAAACCTTCGTCCAATCTTTTGTTCTTTTTCCTTCTGTACGAGAAACCAGTATCAGCACTGCTCCGAAGAAGAGCGGAAAGTTAAGGAGAAACAGTGGTAGGACGAAAATGGGGAAATCATCGTCTACGCTACCACGGCAAAATGGGACAGCAACTAGACAGAGGGTCGCTAGGATAATCGACGAATTTTTGAGGTGCTTTGCCGTCGATAGACTGGGTTTCCAAGAGATTGCTGGCTTCATCTATTTTTTTCTGCTCAACGTCTAAGTGAGGCGATGCCGACTTCGGTTGAGGTTCTAGGTCTGTTGAGGTTAGTATTCATGGGATCGTGACAAAAGAGGCGGGCGTTAGTCGGCATTGCCTCGACTGCCTGGTTCTGCATATTTTTCTTCTTCCAGAGGTAGCAAGGCTGGATGGCCAGGTGGATAGGGAAACCACTTTCTTCTTAATTCGTAGATGTAGTAGATGTAGGCACCGATCGCAGGGGCTAGAAGGACGATAAACAACCAGACGACCATCTCTCCATTCTTTCCTTCATCTTTCAGTTTGGCTATTTCTGAAAGGCAAAGTATCCAGAGCAGGAAGACAATGAGTGGTGCAATGATGACTAAGACGATGGGTAGGTCAAAGTTCCAGTAAGCGGATGCTGGAAGCCCGACCACGAGAAGAATGATCGGAAACGCGAATAACAGATCTGTGAGGTTTTGCTTCGTCATCTTTTTTCGCAGAACGACTAGGCCACACGGCGAGCGCTTGCGCTCGTTGTGTGAGCCGCCTGGTTGGGTATAATGTTTTTCTTTTCAAGAAGCTGTTTGAGAAAGATGTATTCATCCGTCTCTGACGGCTTTAGATTTTTGAAATACCGTTCGATCATCTCCAGAAGTTGCTCTTCCTTTTTCTTTCCTTGCCGAACAATCGGACTCAATGAGGTCTCATCATCGGATACGGGGCCGAGACTAATGGAATCGTAATCTTTCTTTTTCGCATTTAGTCTTCGGTCATAGAAGAGTTTCCATTCTTTCCCTGATTCATCGGTAAACACGACAGAGATCGATCCTCCGTCGAAAAATGCCTGTGCGAACGATACGCTAACGATCTCATTCGGATACTTCTCATCAGCGACCAATTGGTTGAGAGTGCTGGTCAGCAGGATGATAAGAAGGACTGTGATTGGCTTCTTCATTTCTTACCCAACGTCAAAGCCACACGATGGCGGCTTCGGTTGAGGTTCCTGTACTGTTGAGGTCGGTATTCATGGAGTCGTTACGAAAGAGGCGAGCGTTTGCCGCCATTGTGTGGGCTGCCTGGTTGGGCCTAGTTTTTGTATGCGTGGTAAATGAAGTAGCCTATGGTCAAAATGATGGTGCCAGCTAATCTCTTTCCAAAGTTCGTGTAGAAGAAAAAGTACTTGATCTCGTCTATTGCTGACTGCCTTTCCTCGTCAGGATCGTATTCGATTTCTTCAGTGTCTTCGTATCCATAATCCTCCGTTAGTTCTTTAAGTTCTGGATATTTCTTTTCTAGAGACCGTGGGTTGAAGGTCTCCTCTTTGAAGAGACCATGTTCTACGAAAATCGTTTTGTCTTTGGGGGATGAGACGAAGTGGGTCATTGCTGCTTCCTCTGCTGAGTTGGCTTCAATCGTTATTGGATCAGCAGCACTGCCTCCGTAACTCACTTTGAATTTTTTCATCATTCTTTGCCCAACGCTAAAGTGATACGCTCGGGCTAAGTTGCCCGTGGTGAAAGTTGATTGTGGGATACGCCCTTGCTGCGTCCACAACTCGGGGCGCATGGCCCGAGTTGTATCCACTGCCTTGTTCTACTCCATCCATGAACGTGTCTCCAGTGCTTCCAAAATCTAGTTGTGATCTTTTAAGAATGCTTCGGACCTTGCTCGTAAATCTGTCAGTTTTGCTGCTGCGCCCAGTTGCTAAGCCTAAAACGCCAAAGTCGTTTTTTTGTCTCGTTCCTAGCCAGTCGTCAGACCTTTTGAAAATCTCCGTCTTTACCTGTTGATATGTCGTGGTCGCACATCCCAAGGATGCTGCTTCCTTCGGTTCAAGAACCTTCGATAACTTCAACTGACTGATCATCGATATTTGTAGAACGCTAAGGTGTCACGATGGAGGCGGCGGAGCTGCCGGAATTGTGACCACCGTCTGGTTGGAACTCATTTATTAACTCGTTTTCGATGAAGTT
>NZ_JAENIL010000124.1 GCF_016595505.1 Pelagicoccus mobilis
CTCGTTGTGTGAGCCGATTGGTTATGTAATATTTTTAGTTTTGTTGAGGCCGAATTTCTTGGGGTAAATCGCTTCGTTAGTCTCTCGGAATTCATTGAGTCCTTCTATTCCGTTTTTTATGAGGATTTCTTTTTCATTTCTGATTGAGTTTAAAGCAATCCTAGCCAACGGAACGACAAACAGTGGAATCGATATGCCTACCCCGATCCCGGTAAGACTCATAAGGATAAGTCCGTATCCAAATATTCCATGTTCTTTGTAGAGTCGATATGTGTCGAAGGCGAAATAGATCGAAACCAAAACTATGGCTGTCCCTACCGAAATGCTGCCGATGAGAAACGCAATCATCAGAAGCTTTCGTAGACCTAGCTTTTTAGATTCTTTCATTTCTTCACATAACGTCAAAGCCACACGATGTCGGCTTCGGTCGAGGTTCCATGTTCGTTGGGGTTGATTTTCATGGGTCGATACGAAAGAGGCGGGCGTTTGCCGACATTGTGTGCGCTGCCTGGTTGGCATATCTTATTTTTCATTCTCTACTCAAAAGCTGCTGAGGTTAATCCAAATACGACTACTGAAATTATGAGTGAAAGACCGAAAGCCAATGCTGCCCACCATGCTCGAAATGCTATCCTTCTTATTCTTTCGGTTCTATTTTTGTATTTTTCTATTCCGCTCAGTTTTCCTAGTTCCTGATAGGAAAGTTTCTCTCTGCGTTGTGCGATCATGATCGAGATGATCGTCGCGAACATGAGAATGACGCATGCCATGAAAGTGATCGCACTGCCTATGAGACCGGCGGTTAGAATCACTTCTATGACTTTTGAGATTATCTCCATTTGTTTCTGCCAACGTCAAAGTGAGGCGATGCCGACTTCGGTTAAGGTTCCAAGTCTGTTGAGGTTGATTTTCATGGGATCGTAGTCAAAGAGGCGAGCGTTTGTCGGCATTGCCTCCACTGCCTGGTTCTGCATATTTTTCTTCTTCCAAAGGTAGCAAGGCTGGATGGCCAGCTGGATACGGAAACCACTTTCTTCTTAATTCGTAGATGTAGTAAATGTAGGCACCGATCGCAGGGGCTAAAAGGACGATAAACAACCAGACGACCATCTCCCCATTCTTTCCTTCATCTTTCAGTTTGGCTATTTCTGAGAGGCTAAGTATCCAGAGAAGGAAGACAATGAGTGGTGCAATGATGACTAAGGCGATGGGTAGGTCAAAGTTCCAGTAGGCGGATGCTGGAAGGCCGACTACGAGAAGAAGGATCGGAAACGCGAATAACAGATCTGTGAGGTTTTGCTTCGTCATCTTTTTTTTGCAGAACGCCGAAGTCTCACGACGTAGGAGGCGCAGCCTCCGGAGTTGTGAGCACTGACTGGTTCTGCTGAGTTTTTATTTCCAGAATGTTGATCAAGCTAATCGAAGCAGCCCAGATCAGAAATGGTGGACTTATCGCTAGTATGAATCCGATCCCTCCAAACCCAAAGAATGAAAATGCTAGTAGCGTCCATGGCCAAATCGCTATCAATTTTCTTAATCCATTCTTTATTTCTGCTCCAGGTATGATCGAGAAATTCAATGCGAACAGGCTAAGTCCATAAATCGATGATGGAATCCTAGATAAGCCGTCCAACAAACCTCCGACGCCGCCAAGGACAGAATCGACTGCTAAGTTGATGCCGATCATATCTAGGGTCAGGTTTGGGCAAATGAATGAAAGTCCGAATAGGATGTATCCGTGTTTTGGGGTTATCTTCATTTTCTATTTTTGCAGAACGCCGAAGTGTCACGACGTAGGAGGCGGAGCCTCCGGAGTTGTGACGACTGACTGGTTAGCATCACTTTTGTTTATCTTTCCAGACATTGGGATATGCTTCGTGAACATCTTGGACGAGATCAAATCCACGTATTTCAATTCTTTCTCCTGCTGAATCGTACAGGTAGAGAGTTACCGTGGTTCCAGGGAGTAGTCCGATCGCTCCCAACAATGGTATGAATGAAAACGGTAATTTGTATCCATTTCTTATTACGTGCCTTTCGGTTTTGAATTCAGTTTGTGCGATTGGGAAGAAGTAGGCGTTAAGGACGAGAAGACACTGAATGGCGTAAGCTAGAATTATTGCGGTCAGAGCTTTGTTTCGAGTCTTCACTTTTTTGCTAACGCTGAGTGCAGGCGACGGGGGCGTTAGCCGCCGTTGCCTGGCACGCCTTGTTGGGATCTATTTAGTTCTTCAAGTTTTGCTCTAATTCTTTCGTTGAAGAGTTCTTCGTTGCTTATGTCTTCGAATGATTGATCTACGAGCAGGGTGAAGACTTCGTCTTTTCTTTCGTCGTAGAAAATAACTGTCCCTTCTCTGTAGTAGCCTAGGCTTTGTCCCAGCTCCTGAACTGCGACTTCATATCCTTTTGCTGTCGGAGGATCAATCGCGGCTATCTGTATTTTTTGTGAATCTTTGTTTACGGCGACTGGAGTAAAACGAACCAATCCTTCGGCTGTTGACGGATCTTCAGAAGTATAGAGAAGATTGAAAGAGTAGCTTTGATTTCCAATTAGAAACTCTCGATGTAGTACGGTCGTTAGAGCACTGTTGCTCTCTGTTTTTCCGCAACCGTGCAAAAGCAAGGCGACCAGTCCGGAAAGGAGAATCGCTGATAGTTGCCTGTCTCGTTTCATTTTGTTTCTTCTCCCAATCGAGATAGAGGGGAGCCTCACGGCTCCTCCCCTCTCACACCACCCGGCATACGGATCACGTACCAAGGCGGTTCGGTTAAGGTTGCGGTCAG
>NZ_JAENIL010000125.1 GCF_016595505.1 Pelagicoccus mobilis
CACGCTCCCACAGTAAAGAGTTAAATTATGAAGGTTCCTTTTATCGATTTGAAGCGGGCGCATGAGCCGCTAAAGGAGGAGTTGCTCGAAGCGTTTGCCAATACGCTCGACCATGGCGGTTTTTGTTTGGGACCGGACGTGAATGCTTTCGAGGAAGGCTTCGCCAAGGAACAAGGAGTCGCAGGGGCTGTTGGTGTCGGTAGCGGTACGGAAGCTTTGCATTTGATCGCGCTTGCTTTGGGGGTTGGCCCAGGTGACGAGGTTATCGTGCCGGACTTCACGTTTATCGCTTCGGCTTGGTTTGCCCAGTACGTGGGAGCGAAAATCGTTTTCGCAGACATCGATCCGCAGACGTTTACGATCGATCCTCAGTGTATCGAGAAGCTGATTACGGATAAGACTAAGGCGATCGTGGTAACTCACCTTTTTGGTCAGGCTGCGGATATGGATCCTATTCTGGCATTGGCTAAGGATCGCGGGATCAAGGTTGTCGAAGATTCCGCCCAGGCTCACATGGCACTGTACAAAGGGCGGCCTGTAGGCGACATCGGGGACGCGGGTGCGTTTTCGTTTTATCCGACCAAGAATCTTGGTGGTCTCGGTGAAGGGGGCGCTGTCACTTCGCGTGATGCCGAGTTGCTTGAGCAAATCAAGATCTTGCGGGCTCACGGATCGAAGGAGCGTTACCTGAATCACTATGTAGGCTACAACAATCGATTGGAAGGTCTGCAAGCGGCGTCGCTCAATGTAAAGTTGCCGCACTTGCGCGGGAAAACGGCTCGTCGCCAGAAGATCGCCCGCTGCTACTTGGGTGGTATCAACAATCCGGATATATCTTTGCCGGTTCCTGCTCGTTACGGCGAGTCGGTGTACCACATGTTTACTATTCGCCATGCCGAGCGCGATCGTCTGAAGGCGTATTTGGCTGAGAACGGAGTCGGTAGCGATATCGTCTATCCGTATCCGCTGCACTTGCAGCCTTGCTTCAATTTCCTTGGGTACAAGGAGGGTGACTTCCCGGTTTCTGAGGAGTTAGCTAAGACCTGCTTGAGCTTGCCGATCGTGCCGGAGTTGACGGATGAGGAAGTTCAATACGTGATCGATACCCTGAACGCTTTTGAATGATAAATGGGGTCCAGTTTAAAGTCTGCGGATTGACTCGTGCGCGCGACGCTCAGGCGGCGGCGGAAGCGGGCGCGGACTATCTGGGGTTCATTTTTTATCCGAAGTCGCCGCGCGGCATTCGTCAGGAACGGTTTCGGGATATCGCCCCGCGACTGCCGGACTTGCCCAAGGTCGCGGTGACGGTGGCTCCGGATTTGTACACGCTCGCTCAGCTCGAAGGTTTGGGCTTTGATTATTTTCAGCTGCACTTTCCGGTTGGTCTTTCCGAGGAGGTGGCGAGCTGGTCGAAGTTGGTCGGGAAGGAGCGGTTGTGGATCGCTCCAAAATTGCCCCCGGGGGTGAATTTCGATCCGGCCCTGCTCGATCTTGCGGGCGGAGTGCTTTGGGATGGCTTCAAAAAAGATGCCGACGCTTACGGCGGCACTGGAAGTTTGAGCGATTGGGAGAGTTTTCGGAAGCTGAGGGAGGAGTATTCTGCGACCAAATGGATTTTGGCTGGCGGGCTTTCTCCGGAAAACGCTGTTGAAGCGCTCGAGCAGACTGGGGCCGAGTGTTTGGATTTTAACAGCGCTTTAGAAATTGAGCCTGGCGTAAAGGATCTTGAACGTATTTCGCAGGTCAGAGTCTCTATAAGTGAAGCAACTGGATTGAGCTCCTAGTTTTTGATTGGAGTTTTCGTCTTGGGGCTTCAGTTTATTCAAACTTTAACTTTCTTTTCTCAGACGCCAAATGCCAAAGACACAACAGTTTAAAGCTCTTTTCCTTGCTCCATTTTTTCTGACTGCAGCTTTGGTCGCGGATGAGGTTGAGGATGTTTCGCCGCTCGTAGAGGTTGAGTCCGAAGAGGTAGAGGAGACCGCTCCTGCTCCGTCGGAGACGGACGTCGGGACAAAATCTTTCGATGCCGAATCGGTTAATGAGCTCTTCAAGGAGTACGAGGCGGAAAACAAGCGTCGAGCCGAGGAGTTCTCTCACATGAATTCCGACCATTTAGAAGTGATCGAGCTGGGACCAATCAACGCCCAGGCCTACGAGGTCAGAAATCTCGATCTGCTGATTGATAAGCTCGATCCGCAGCCACGTCGTCGTCTCCAGCGTTTGGCTGAGCTTGATCCGGTCGCGGCCGCTAACATTCAGGTCACAGCTCGTTCGGAAGAACGCTTCTTTGGTGGCGAGAACGACTATGGCACCGACATGAACGCGGGCTCTACGGCGAACGTCGACTTCCGCAAGGCGGGCAAGGCGATCACGAGCGCCTTCGAGAAGGCGAAGGCGGCGATGCGCGAAAAGAAGGCGACGGACGACCAGGCTCCGCTCCCGACTGAGTAGGTTCGTAACAGCTAAGAATTTGAAAGGCGACTCCGAGTGGGGTCGCCTTTTTTTGTAGCGCGGTGCTTTAGCCCGCGAAGGGGGATTCAGTTCCCGCTAGTACGCGGGCTAAA
>NZ_JAENIL010000126.1 GCF_016595505.1 Pelagicoccus mobilis
CCCAAGAAATTCGGCCTCAACAAAACTAAAAATATTACATAACCAATCGGCTCACACAACGAGCGCAAGCGCTCGCCGTGTGGCCTCGACGTTCGACGAAAGAAAATCAGGCTAACCACAGCGAAATGAGAAGCATCACTTTAGAACTTTCCATCGTATTGACATTTTTGACACTGATTAGTTGCTCGGATACTCATACGCTGACCGAGAATACGAGAAGTGATGGATTCGAACGATTCCGCGTCAAACTCGAGGAAACGATCAAGGTAGGAATGAGCCAGAAAGAGATAATCGATCAGCTTGGAGATCCATTGATCAAGCGGGATCTTAGCGAAGGAAAAGAAGTCTTCATCTATCGACTGGATATCAACGAGCTTCCGCCAGAAGACCAAAAAACATACAAAGAAGATTTTGTAGATGGAGCAACCATCCTCTTTGATTCGGAAGAAAAGGTTGAGCAGTGGAAGTTCTCCCGCGGAAGCATATCAGCTAGCTAAAGCTAAATTCCGCCATCAAAACATGAAAATCCCAATACCAGTCGAACAAAACGTCGCTCACAATTCCGGGAGCTACGCCCCCTCCATCGTGAGGACTTAGCGTTGGACGAAATAAAAATGGAATATCTTTACCTCATCCTATTTCTGGCACCATTCGCATATGTGTTTGGTTACCACTCGAGGTATTGTTACGGAACGAAAGAGATCATACACGAGGAACTAGGTTATACCGTAGTTACGTTTTGGGGACGCACATTGATAACATCCGAAGAGATAGAAAAAGAAGAAAACGTTAGTTTTTGGGACCTATCATCAAAGCTGGATTTCAGCGTATTTAGAACACGTTCATACCTGCTAGGTCCAAAGAAGACGGTGCGAGTTCTTACCCTCCGAAGTGGTTGGTTCAGGCATCATCTTCTCCCGGTTAGCAAAATCAAAGAAAAGATGGTTCAAGACGAAGAGAAGATTTGATCCGACCGTCCGAATAAAAAGAATCGATCTATCCGAAATAGGAACCCCAACATGAATCCGACCGAAACTAAAATAGGTCCAACAAGTCGCTCCAGGCAACGAGCGCAAGCGCTCGCCGCCTGAGCTTGGCGTTCGAAGAAAAATAGATGTCAGGAAAACAGCCAAAAAGAAACCCTAGGTCCGGAATCGATGAATACGGCCGAACTCCTCTGATTAACGCGATTTGTGATGGGAACCTCGAACTCGCAGAGGAGCTAATATCAAAGGGAGCTGACTTAGACGTTCAGGACGACAATGGTTGGTGTGCGCTTCACTTTGCCTCTCAAAAAAGAGAGAAAGAAATAACAAAGATCCTTCTGGAGAAAGGAGCCAATCCCAACCTTCACGATTCACACGGAAATGGACCACTCTGGACGGCGACCATGAACTCGAGAGATAGTTACGAAATACTGATTCTGTTGATAGAATATGGAGCTGAGAAAGATTGGAAGAACAGACATGGACGCAGCCCCTTGGACATGGCTTTGACCATTCAGAATGGATTAGAAAAAGTTTTCGAACAAGGCATCGCACACAATGGCGGCAAACGCTCGCCTCTTTCGTAACAATCCCATGAATACCTACCTCAACAGACTTGGAACCTCTACCGAAGCCGCCATCGTGTGGATTTGACGTTCGGCAAGAAAAATGACTATTAAGAAAAACAAGCTGGATCATCTTCAAGCATGGGCTGGCATTCTCGCGCTTCCTATAGCTATTGCCGCACTAATGTGGCAAATCACTAAAGACATTCAAAACGACGCGGAAGACATTCGAATTGGATACACCATATCGAAAAACCAAAAAGAAGGCGTAACTCTGAATGTAGAAGTAACGAATTTTTCGAGCTTTGATGTAATACTAAAGAAAGTAGATGTTCAGTTCGGTCAAGAAGCAGAGAGCGTTGCTGATTTAAGCCTTCTAGAGGATGGAGCGCGCAAATTGAAGATACCAGCACGTGATTTCTCAAACTTTACGTTAGGGCCTATTTCGTTTGAGGAGCTCGAAAAGTCCTTGGATAAACTTCCAGATGGATCAGGAGCTATCGTCGTAGAAACAAGCAGAGGTGAGGTATTCAGAGCTGAGGGAGTGCAGACGGGCTTATCGCTGATGTACCTAACACAAAAACTGATAAAGCCGAACAAGGCGGTCGATACAACGGCGGCAAACGCCCCCTCTTCGACAACGAAAGTCTCGAAATCTACCATCCCAGACACGGAGGCGATGACCAATGCCGCCGTCGTATCACCTTAGCGTTAAGCAATTAAAGAAAATGATCAAAGCACTGTTCAGCTG
Source organism: Pelagicoccus mobilis (assembly GCF_016595505.1). Taxonomy (GTDB): domain Bacteria; phylum Verrucomicrobiota; class Verrucomicrobiia; order Opitutales; family Opitutaceae; genus Pelagicoccus; species Pelagicoccus mobilis. The sequence continues at coordinate 2,304 of NZ_JAENIL010000126.1, forward strand.
GAGAGAAAAACGACGAGTCCTGAAAGGAGTCGCCCTCATACGTGCTGAGCTATGGAAGAAGTATCCGAAGAAAAGATACTTTCCCGAAAGTCAGATCATCGACACTGGTGTCGCACTCGATCTTAAAGCAGAAACGATCGAATACGCAGTTTCTTTTCTAGTCGTCCCCAAGCGAGTTGATGGAGTTCTGATTCGCATGGGAGCATCAAAAACAACGAAAGAAATAGCGACAAACATAGGCATTTGGTATGGCGG
>NZ_JAENIL010000127.1 GCF_016595505.1 Pelagicoccus mobilis
ACCGCCAGCGCCTTCGAGGAGGACCGCCAGCGCATCCTCGTCGCCGACATGGACGGCTTCGTCCGCAAGCCCGTCCATCACAACATCCTCTTCGACGAGATCAACCGCGTCTCCGGCATCGACTACATATACGACGAGCCGGACTCCCCCGAGAAAGCGAAGCAGGAGCCCGAACCCGACTACTCCAGCCAGCTCGCCCAGCTCCCCGAAGAGCTGCTCGCCAAACTCAGCGCAGCCATCAGAAGCGGAGCCATCACCGAAGTCGAAGACCTCGCAGACGAGCTCCAAACCGTCGACGAACCCCTCGCCAAACGCATTCGCCTCCTCGCGGAACGTTTCGACCTCGCCAGCCTAGAAGCTTTGCTACAATCATAGGAACCTACACTCGCGTTTCCATTCGCAGATAAGGAAACCCTTCCATGTCCCTTCCGTCCCACAAGCCCGCGTCCCCTCGCAAAAGAGAAGCAAACATACGCTCCGGCATAGTCTTCAACCTTGCCCTCGTCCTTCTCTCAACGGTCCTCGGTTTTTGGGTACTCAGCGGCATCAAGCAAGTTCAACTCAGGACTCTAGCAGACTCGCTCAACACCAATCTGCAAACCTCTCTGCAAACCCTGCACTACTGGAACACCCGTCACATCTTCGTCCTCCAAAACGTCACTTCGGACCCAACCTTCCTCGAACTCACTCAACGCCAACTCGAAGCCCACACAAACAGCCAACCCCTCAACAACGAGACACTCGCCAAGCTTCGCGACATCTACTTCCAACGCCTCCACCGAAAGAACTTCCCGCCCGGCGGGTTCTTCATCATCGCGCCGGACAACACAAGCATCGCGTCCATGCGTGATGAAAATCTGGGTACTCAAAATCTAATCAAGGCGCACTACCCAGACCTCTTCGAGCGAGCGTTTCAAGGCGAACACCTACTCATCCCCCCCATTCCCTCAGACATTCCCTTCGAAGGCACAAGGAACATCCAAGGGCTCGAAGTCCCTCCAACCATGTTCTTCCTTTCCCCCATCAAGGACGCAGAAGGAAACGTCATCGCCGCCCTCACCCGTCGCCTCAACCCTGAAGGCGTCCTAAGTCAACTCACCAATCAAGCCCAAATCGGCGAAACCGGAGAAACCTACCTCTTCGACAAAAACGGCCGCCTGCTCACAAACAGCCGCTTCGAATCCCAGCTAAACGAAGCAGGCATCCTAGACCCGCAATACCAAAGCATCCTCAGCATCAAGCTCCTCAACCCCGGGCGCAACCTCCTCAAGCAGCCAGGAAAACTGCTCGATCCAGAATCCCTGGAACTCACCGAAATGGCCAAGTCCGCCCTCGCCGGAAACTCGGGCAGCAACCTTGAAGGCTACTACGACTATCGCGGTGTCAAAGTTGTAGGATCCTGGATTTGGGCCGAAGGCCGCAGCATCGGCATCGCAGCCGAGATCGACATCGAAGAAGCCCTAGAGCCCTACCGGCTCGCTCGTTCCATTATCATCTTCGCCCTCGGTACCACCACCCTCGCTTCAGTCCTATTCACCATATTCCGGATACGCAGCAGCGAACGAACACGCCAAACCCTCGAGTCCATCAACGAAAAGCTCGAGGTCCGCATCGAGGAGCGAACAAGGGACCTCACCCGCCGAGAAAAACAATTCCGCTCCCTTGTATCCAATATTCCAGGAACCGTCTATCGCTGCCGCTGGGACGAACATTGGACCATGCTTTACGTAAGCGACGAAGTTGAAAAACTCACCGGCTACCCACCCTCCGACTTCCTCAACAACTCCGTACGAAGCTTCGCCAGCATCATCCATCCAGCCGACCTGCTGACGATGGAAAAAACAGTCACCACGAGCATCGCCCAAAAAGGGCGCTACGCCCTAGAATACCGCATCATCCGCAAAGACAAAACCATACGCTGGGTATTCGAGCGCGGATCGCTCGCCAGCAATGAAGACTCCGATACCCCCGAAGTCGACGGACTCATCCTCGACTTCACAGACCGAAAAGAAGCCGAGAAGGAAATCACAAAAGCAAAAGAAGAAGCAGAGTCAGCCAAAGAGGAAGCCATAAACGCCAACAAGACCAAGTCCGTCTTCCTCGCCAACATGTCCCACGAGATCCGAACCCCCATGAACGCCATCCTCGGATACTCGCAGCTCATGCAGCGAGACTACCAGCTCACGGACAACCAGCGGGACAGCCTCGACACCATCAACAGAAGCGGCGAGCACCTCCTCACCCTCATCAACGACATCCTCGAGATGTCCAAGATCGAAGCCGGAAAAGTAACCCTAAAGCCAGCCCCCTTCTACCTGCCCGCCCTCCTCGAGGACATCCTATCCATGCTAAACGCCAA
>NZ_JAENIL010000128.1 GCF_016595505.1 Pelagicoccus mobilis
GGATTGGGCAAAACTCGAGAGAGAACAATCTACCGCCAACCAAACGTCGCTCACAACTCCGGAGGCTCCGCCTCCTACGTCGTGAGGACTCGACGATATGCAGAAAAAATGAAATTCGAAGCCAGCCATTTCAATCCTGCATCTAGATGGAATCCTGAGAGCGTTGCTCTGCTTGAGAAACTCGATACAAGATTACAGAAAATCCTAGAATTTGAAATCGAAGAAGGAAATAGAGTCTTTGAGGTGTCTGGAGGATGGCCTGAATCTGATTCGGTATTCGTCAAAACCAGTCGACCGTTCAGAAATGGATACGAAGAAAAAGGTATCGAATTCAGGAAAGTAAACGATCCGCACTACTGGAAAGAAGAATACACCTCCAAGAAGCCAACCCACATCCTAGCATGTCCATTTTAGAAGTAACAAAAAATGAGCATATCAAGGCGCAGCTCACAACGGCGACAAGCGCCGCGTGAGTGCTTAGCGTTCTGCAAAGATAAAAACACCATGGACTTCGGCGTAGCATTTTACACAGATTCAGATTTGAGCTCTGCTTCGGCCACTATCCGTGAGTTCAGCGAAAGGCTAGGCAGAGAACTTGATGGAATCGATTTCGGAACTGACGTAGAGAATGTATCGATTGGGCTGATTTTGGTTAGGACACGCCAAGGGTACGACGAAAACTGGTTCGCAGAGAAGAAACCAAGACATAGGAAACTTCAAAAGATTAGCCTAATTGATGGTGGAACCAAAGAGCTAAGAAACATATTCTCCTACTACATCAAATTTACCAACGAAGAGATTGATGCAATTTCTACGTCTGCAAGCAAAGCGATTGAGATATTCTGTATCCGACTAACGGATTCGCTTACGAACTTCGAGACTCCATCCATGAAAAAACGAAACTTTGATCTTAAGAAATTCAGAGAAACGATCTTAGAATTCATAAGAACTGAGCAGAACAAATCAGTGGTCACAACTCCGGACGCTACGCGTCCTACGTCGTGACACTTCGGCGTTGGGCGAAAATGGAAACCTTGACATGGTGGCATATTTTGCCACCATCAGCCCGTGAATCGAAAACAACGACTAACCTTAGAAAAAGTAAGGGAGCGTCCGGAACGATCTGACATACCTTGGAAGGACATCGAGAGCATGCTTGCCGCGCTGGGAGCTGAAATCACCGAAGGGAGAGGTTCTCGTGTTCGTGTTTACCTAAACGGCGTGAGGGCCGTGTTTCATCGGCCCCACCCGCAAAAGGAAACGGACAAAGGAGCAGTAAAATCGGTCAGACGATTTCTCGAAGCTACAGGAGAGTAAAGATCATGGAATACAAAGGATACGTAGGAACAGTTCAATTCGACGAGGAAGCAGAGATCTTCCATGGGGAAGTCATCAATATGAGAGACGTCGTCACCTTTCAGGGAGACACCGTCGAGGGATTAAAGAAAGAGTTTCAGCTATCAATAGACGACTACTTAGAGTTCTGCAGTGAGCGCGGCGAGGAGCCCGATAAACCCTTCTCTGGAAAACTTACATTGCGATTAGACCCAGATCTCCATCGCAACCTCTACATTCGATCAAAGAAAGAAAACAAAAGCCTAAACAACTGGATCGTAGATGCTTTGAAAAAAGATACGAAGGCCCAACAAGACGCTTGATACAATTCCGATAGGCTCCGCCTATCTCCATCGTATCAGCTTAGCGTTCGACGAAAATAAAGAATGGAAATCGATAACAAAAAGAGAGCCAGAGCCATCATCTCAGAGGTGCTGGATCTTGCACTCAATCGTCACATTCACGTCTTGTCTGAAAACGGCTACCTCAAAGAGAGAAAGCACTCGAAGAATTATGGATACAAAGATGGAAAAGCTTTACCTGCTCTTGAGATGAAGTGGGCATTGATGGAGGAAACCTGCGATCGCTTTGAAGCTGCCATCAGCGACTATCTTGAATTCCCGAGAGAGCAGATTTGGCCGATGAAAAATCCTCCTGAGAAAAAAGAATGATCCTCGAAGCATTCAAAGAAAGATAGCAACTTCCCAAGGAATCCAACCCGTGAATACTAAAACAAATAGGTCGAACAAGGCGGTCGATACAACGGCGGCAAACGCTCGCCTCTTTCACATCGTAACTTCGAAATCAACGAACCCAAACGTGGTGGCGATGACCGAAGCCGCCGTCGTATCACCTTAGCGATATGTGAAGAAAGATGAGATGTGACTGTTCCAGTCTAGCCACGGTTCTCTACCTCGATCGAGCCCCGCAAAGATTTGAGAAGAAACTCAAG
>NZ_JAENIL010000129.1 GCF_016595505.1 Pelagicoccus mobilis
TTGAGTTTCTTCTCAAATCTTTGCGGGGCTCGATCGAGGTAGAGAACCGTGGCTAGACTGGAACAGTCACATCTCATCTTTCTTCACATATCGCCGAGCTCAGGCGACAAGGCCCGATCTGGGGGTAAAGGTTCTGGGGTGCTTGATTTCCATAGGGACGTAGTGAAAGAAGCCGGGGTTTGCCGCAGTTGCCTGAAGCGATTTGTTCTGGTGATCATTCATAGGCTAAACAGGTAGATCTTCCTTTCGTATCCACGACCTTCGTGAATGTATTCAACAAATGCTAATTCTTCTTTCCTTTCCAATTCGGGTAGATCTTCAACCTTCTTTTCGGACTCACCAACCGGTGCGTAAAAGTAGAATTTCAATGAGGGCTTGTGCTTCGTGAAGAGGTAGTAGTCGGAGAATTCTCTGTCTTGATAAACGCCGAGGAACGCCCACGCGCCCAGAACCAAGGTGGCAGCGGTGATAGCAAGTAGGCCTTTCTTCCTTATTTTCATTTCCAGAACGCTAAGCTCTCACGGCGTGCGCTTGCGCACGTTGTGAGCAGTGCCTTGATATGCTTTGTTTTTTACTGTCCAGCCGTAGCTGAAAAGTAAGCTGAAGTACGTGGTGAAAAGGAAAGCTATGACGAAGAATGCTTTTCTGTAACCGTTCGGTTCGAAGAAATGTCCAGCATCAAAATATGTGAGGATATCCTGAATACCGTCTATTCTTTTATCCCCGACGGTCATAATCATAATTATTCCCAGCAGCATCCAAGTCAAAGGAGCACAGATCAAAATCCACTTCATCCATTTCGGTGCTTGATCTTCCGTTCGGAAAGCCAGCGAAACGATGAACCCAATCAAGATGGTGACACCGTAAAACTGTGGATTGCTAATCATTTGTTCTGCATATCGTCGAGTGGAGGTAAGAGAGGAAGTCCGCAGCGGCTGTATCGAATTACCTCACACGATTGGTTGGAATACTATTCTATGTAATTTGAACCTTAGATAAGAGAAACGACAAAAGACACATATACCCTAGAAACAAAATCAAGATTCGTGTTAATAGGAAAATAATCTCTGTACGTAGCCTAATGGTACGATTTTCTCCAATTGGTTGCTCGCTTATCGAAAATAGAAGGGAATATCTTTTTTTTCTTTCTACCCTGTTGGCGTGACGGTCTAGTTTGTTTAGATCGACTGCCCCCCAAGTGAGTAGCGAAACTAAACCGTGAGAGAAGTCTAGTAAGAGAAAACTCAGAAAACAAATAATCGGGAGAACAAGCTCGCCCGGCAACTGAACGTAGGAGGAAGCCTTCAAGTGGAACAGCCAAATAACAGCAATACCAGCGTATGACAGATTTCGAGAAATCGTGCTGGTCGATTTTCCGAATACTTCCATATTGCTCGACTTTGCATCGAGAAGATCATTGAGACCTTTGTTTTGTTTTTCTGTCATCGTTTTTCCAACGCTAAGGTGTCACGATGGAGGAGGCGGAGCCTCCGGAATTGTGACCACCGCCTGGTTCACCTGATTTATTTTTGAATTTCTTTCGGTTGCCAATGGTGTAAATAAATAGCGCTAATCCTACCATCGTTCCGGTTGGAATGTGAAACAGCCATACGAAACCAAAAGTAAGCATCGTCTTCCATAACCATCTTTCTCTGTATCCAAAACCATCTACAACGAAGCCTAACCACATAATCGCCATCATTCCCATGAATCCGCTTCCTTTGTACGAGTAGACTAAGTCTATAATCTTTTCTTTCGTAATCGATTCAGGGTTCCTCGACATCTCCAAAGCATCCCCCACGGCACTGAGCAACCAAAGTAGAGGAATGGTCAGCAAAATGACGCCGAGGATTGCTAAGCTCTTTTTCATTTATGTGGTGAACGTCGAGTCCTCACGACGTAGGAGGCGGAGCCTCCGGAGTTGTGAGCGACGTTTGGTTGGCGGTAGATTGTTCTCTCTCGAGTTTTGCCCAATCC
>NZ_JAENIL010000012.1 GCF_016595505.1 Pelagicoccus mobilis
AAAATCATGTCGAACGTTCGACATGATTTTGCGCAAGGTTGGGAGGTGGTTCCTTTACAAAGAGTTTACCGGAATTGGGTAAAGCAGCTCAGGGTTTCGCCGTATATATTAGGCAGACGAGCTTATTGCTCTTCTAAACGACTCTCTCCCACACGTAGCCCCGAGACTTTGGTTGGTCTCGGGGCTTCTTGATTTTTTAGGGGGGCGAAACGGAGCGGGGTGCTTCAGCCCGGGTTTGAGGAGAAATGATCCTGCATCGTGATCGCGGGCTGAAGCACTGCGCTACGGGATTTTTACATCGCATTTCGCGGGGGCATCACTTCACATCTCGTTCATGCGGATCTACTTTCTGGGAATTGCGGGAACAGCGATGGGCAATGCGGCTTTGCTTTTGAGAGCCATGGGACACGAGGTGCTGGGGTGTGATCAAGCGATTTATCCGCCGATGAGTACGCTCTTGGAGGATGCTGGGATCGAGATCATGCAAGGCTACAGCGTGGATCGTTTGCAAGCGCTGGCCCCGGATCTCGTGGTTGTGGGCAACGCCTATTCGCGGGGGAATGAAGAAGTCGAATTTTTGCTGGAAAGCCGTTCGATCGAGTACACGTCTCTGCCCGATGTGTTGCAGCGCTTTGTGCTGAGTCGGCGTAGTAATATTGTGGTGACGGGGACTCACGGGAAGACAACGACCACTTCGATCACCGCCTTTTTGCTTGAGCAATGGAGTCAGGATCCTGGCTACATGATCGGGGGAGCTCCGATCGATCCGGCTCGTGGATGGAGAGAGGGTTATCGAGGCGGTCCGTTCGTGATTGAGGGAGATGAATATGACAGCGCTTTTTTCGATAAGCGTAGCAAGTTCATCCACTATCAGCCGCGGGTGGTTATCCTAAACAATCTCGAGTTCGACCATGCCGATATCTTCCGTGATTTGGAGGACGTGAAGCGGACCTTCTCTCACCTTTTGAGGCTTGTCCCGAAAAGTGGATACGTGCTTGTGAACGCGGATGACGAGAATGCTCTTTCGTTGACTGACCTCGATTGGACCACCGTTTATCGGGTGGGCACCGCTCATGATGCGGACTTGCGGATCGAGAATTATGAAACGACCGTTGATGGCTCGCGTTTTGATCTCGTTTGGCAGGGGCAGCTTTGGGCCTCGATCGAGTGGGGGATGACGGGGTTGTTCAACGCTCGCAATGCAGCGATGGCTAGCCTTGCGGCAGCGCTTTCCAGCGATGAAAGTCTGGTGAATCTAAGCCCTTCCGCGCTTTCGCGTTTCCGTGGCGTGAAGCGGCGTCAGCAGATGCGGGTGGAGCGGGATGATTTGAAGGTGATCGAGGATTTTGGGCATCACGCAACGGCTGTTCGCGATACGTTGTCGGCTTTGCGTAGCCGATTCAAGGATACGCGGGTCGTTGCCTGTTTCGAGCCGCGTAGTAATACTTCGCGTTTAGAGATGATGCGGGAGCCGACTGTGGCTGCTCTTCGTCTTGCGGATGCGGCTTATATCGGTGCGGTTAAAAGCCGAAACAGCCAAGGCGTGGAGTTGATGGATACCCACTCCTTGGCGGCGAGCTTGCAGGATGTCGGAACGGAGGCGGAGGCTTTTGACTCGAATGAGGCGCTTTTCGCTAAGCTCCAGCCCTTGGCGAAAGATGGGGATGAAAGGACTTTGGTCATCTTCTTTACAAATGGGTCGTTTGGGGGAGTTATTGACCGATTCGTAGCCGAATGCGGGTAGGAGGAGTCGCGTGACAAGCGGGCTCCCATGCTTCTGATCGCGAGTATCAGTTTTGTTAATGATAAGCGGATCTAATTATCCTGCGCTTGCGGTATTCTAAACGGCGCTTACGGTTCGCGCCATGGCAACTCCAGAATTTAAGTACCAGCCGATCATTGAACTGGGTAAGGACGAGACAGAATACCGTCACCTGACCGACGAGTTCGTTTCCGTGGAGGAATTCGACGGCAAGGAGATCCTTAAGGTTGATCCAGAAGCTCTCACTTTCCTCGCGAAGACAGCGATTCGTGACGTTTCCTTCATGCTTCGCCCGGCTCACCTCAAGCAAGTCGCCTCTATTCTCGAAGATCCCGAAGCGTCTGAGAATGATCGCCACGTTGCGTTGACTCTTCTTCGCAACGCGGAAGTGGCGGCTCAAGGCGTGCTCCCGTTTTGCCAAGATACGGGCACCGCGATCGTGATGGGCAAGAAGGGCCAGCAGGTCTGGACCGGCGGCAATGACGAGGAAGCTCTCTCGAAAGGTGTTTACGAAACTTACGCGAACGAGAACCTGCGTTATTCGCAGACGGCGCCGATCACCATGTACGAGGAGAAGAACACGGGCACCAACCTCCCGGCTCAGATCGACCTCTACGCAACTGATGGCGCTGAATACAAGTTCCAGTTCCTCTGCAAAGGTGGAGGTTCCGCCAACAAGACTTTCCTCTACCAGGAGACCAAGGCGCTGCTCAACCCGCAGCGTCTGGAAGACTTTCTCGTCGAGAAGATGATGAGCCTCGGTACGGCGGCGTGCCCTCCGTATCACCTCGTGTTTGTGATTGGCGGCACTTCCGCGGAAGCGAACCTCAAGACTGTTAAGCTTGCATCCACCAAGTATCTCGATGCGATGCCGACCTCCGGCAACGACCTCGGCCGTGGTTTCCGCGATCTCGAGATGGAGGCCAAGATCCTTGAGCGCGCCAAGGAGTGCGGCATTGGCGCCCAATTTGGCGGCAAGTACTTCGCGCTCGATGTTCGCATCATCCGTCTGCCGCGTCACGGCGCGAGCTGCCCTGTGGGTATCGGCGTCTCTTGTTCAGCGGATCGGAATATTAAGGCCAAGATCAACAAGGATGGACTCTGGGTGGAGCAGCTCGAAGGCGATCCTGCTCGCTTCATCCCGGACGCGTTCAAGACCAAGGCCGAAGCCGAAGTGGTAGAGCTCGATCTTAACCGTCCGATGAAGGACATTCTTGCAGAGCTCACACAGTATCCAGTGCAGACTCGTCTTTCGTTGAACGGCACTATCATCGTCGCTCGCGACATTGCTCATGCGAAGCTCAAGGAGCGTCTCGATGCAGGAGAAGGTCTGCCGCAATATGTGAAGGATCACCCAATCTACTACGCGGGTCCTGCCAAGACTCCGAAGGGGATGCCTTCCGGTAGTTTCGGTCCAACTACAGCGGGCCGTATGGACTCCTACGTGGAGCAATTTCAAGCGGCGGGTGGCAGCATGATCATGCTCGCGAAGGGTAACCGAAGCCAGCAAGTGACCGACGCGTGTAAGGCCCACGGCGGATTCTATCTCGGCTCGATTGGCGGTCCGGCCGCGATTCTTGCCAAGGAGAGCATCAAGAAGGTTGAGCTCGTCGAGTACGAGGAGCTCGGCATGGAGGCGATCTGGAAGATCGAAGTGGAGAACTTCCCCGCTTTCATCCTTGTTGACGACAAGGGCAACGACTTCTTCAAGCTGATTCGCCAGCAGGCGACGAAGTGTAAGAAGTAGGCTAGGTCGTTTCCGGGAGGCTGCTCGTTGGGAACGGCGGGGGCTCCTTGTTTAACCTCTTTTCAAGGCTTGTCGAAGGACAGGCCTTTTTTATTGTCCGGCTACATGAGAACTTCGAATCCAGCCTTATCCGACGAAGCCTTCAATGTTAGCCGTCCTGTCTCTGCCAGTCAGGCGATGACGATTAACGGTACGGTCAACAAGACCGGCATTTTGGTGTGCGTGCTTTGGGTCGCCGCGATCATCACCTGGGAAAAGACGTTTGCGGCGGGAAATCCTGCGGAACTCTATCCGTGGATGATCGGCGGGAGTATCGGGGGATTTATCATCGCGATGATCACGGTTTTCAAAAAGACGGTGGCCCCGTACACGGCTCCGCTCTACGCGGTGGTGGAGGGCTTGGTGCTGGGGGTGATTTCGGCCTTTTTTGAGATGCAGTATCCCGGAATCGTTTTCCAAGCGGTGCTGCTGACCTTTGGAGTCCTTTTCGCTCTGCTTTTTGCGTACAAGACGGGAGTGATCAAGGCCACCGAGAATTTTAAGCTCGGGGTGGCGGCTGCTACAGGTGGCATCTTTTTTGTCTACTTGCTCTCGATGATTCTCGGTTTCTTTGGCGTATCTATCCCTTTGATACATGAAAGCGGAGTGATTGGGATCGGGTTCAGCCTGTTTGTGGTCGTGATCGCGGCGTTGAATCTTGTGCTCGATTTCGACTTTATCGAGAACGGCGCGGCTCGGGGAGCTCCAAAGTATTTGGAGTGGTACGCGGCCTTTGGTCTGCTCGTGACGCTCGTCTGGCTTTATATCGAGTTACTTCGTTTACTGTCCAAATTGCGTAGTCGCTGAGGGAATCCACATTTTCTTCATTCTTTTTGTGCGGTTTCTTTAACGAGCGACTGCCTCTGATGTGATGAAAAGCGATTCTGAACTTTTGCGGAGTTTCCAGGAGGAGCGCTCCGAGGTAGCCTTCAGCGAGTTGGTTGAACGGCATCTCGACTGGGTTTACTCAGTGGCGTTGAGGCAAGTCGGCGGGGACGTTCATCTTGCTAAGGATGTGTGTCAGGAGGTATTCGCGAGCGTGGCGAGAAAGGCGAAGCTGCTGAGGGACTTCGAGGCCCTAAACGGGTGGCTGTTCAAGGCGGTACGATTCGCGGCGAGTGATATGGTGCGCGCGGAGCGCCGGCGTAAACGCAGAGAGGAGGAGGTGGTGGCTATGGACATTTTGGATACGGACAAGAGCGGGGAGCTTGGTTGGGAAGATGCAGGTCCTTTGCTCGACGAAGCGATTGCAGAGCTCGGCGAAAACGATCGGGATGTGCTTTGTCTTCGTTTTTTTGAGGAAAAGAGGTTTGCTCAAATCGGTGTATGCCTGGGGCTGAGCGAGAATGCGGCACGGATGCGGGTGAATCGAGCGTTGGAAAAACTCAGTGGCATTTTGGAAAAACGAGGCATTCGCTCAAGCTCTGCCGCTTTGGCAGGGGCTGTGGGAGCTCATGGCCTTGTATCCGCTCCTTCAGGACTGGCGAGGTCGATCGTGGAGGGCGTGTTGGGTGGCAGCGTGGCGAGCGTAGGAATCTTGGGAGGGGCGAAGTTGCTTGCTCTATTGGCTGGTGGCGTGGCTGCGGTCGCAGTCGGAGTCGCTGTTATCAAGTCTCAGGAGAGCGGGCGATTGGAGGCGCGGCTTGAACGCAGTGTTGCTGCTTCCGAGGAAGCGGTCCGAAGGGTGGCGGAGCTGGAACGGCTGCTGGCTGCGAAGACGCAGGAGGTTGATCGTACGGCGATCCGATTGGCGGAGTTAGAAAAGCTCAGGGAAGTTGCGGAGCGTGTCGTCGAAGAGGAGCCTCAGTTGGACGTGATGGCTAGGTTCCAGCGGGCTCAAGGTTGGAAGAAGGATGGGAAGCTTGAGGAGGCGTTGGAGGAGTTTCTCTGGCTCTTCGATAATGGGGTGCAAGAGCGGAGCAGTTTTGTGGGAGTTCGTCACTCTGCTGTTCTTAGGAGCATCTTGGAGATTGGAGACTCAATTCCTGAAGCGAAGCGTGAGTTGGAGATCCGTCGGGATAGGATTGAGACAGAGATTCTGAATCTGCCGAACAGTAGTGATCGAAATGAAATAGATGTGCATGCTTGGGCGCGCATCAATGCGGAGCTTGGCGAGCAGGAGCGATCAATCGCGGTCTTTGACCAAGTTGAAAACGAAAGGCTAAAATCGAGCCTCCGCATTTTTCTGAAGAAGGAGTTAATGGAGGAAAAGCGTTATGAGGATGCTTTGCGCCCTGGATACGCGGGCCTCGCCTTTGCGAACTTTCAGATGAGCTACGAGCGGCTTCCTTCTGGTCGGTTTTCGGGTGAAAAGCGTGCTGCGATGATTGAGCGGAACAAGGCCTATGCGATTAAGTCTGCTGCGTCTGACATGGAGTTGCTGGCAGGGGCTGGGGAGGTGGACCAGGCGATAAAGCTCGCTGAGGAAGTATTGGTGCACGATAGCAGCGCGGAAACGATCCAGCTGATCCGCACGCATTTGGAAAAGGCGGATCGAGGTGATCTTTTTCAGGCGTTGGGCGAATAGCTTAGCCGGACTTGAAGACGAGGTTGCGGATCTTTTTTCCGCCTTCTAGGTGGTGGATGTTTTGCAGGATGTCTCGTTTGTGGAACTGAAGTTCCTGTCGTATCACAGGGTTGGATACGGAAATGAAAAGCGTGCGTTCGCGTTCGATGCGAGAGGGACTGCAATGGGGGGCGTTGGCTGGCCCGACGATGTGGGGCCAATTCTGCAGGATCCTGTCTTCGATCTTTTCTTGGCCGATCTTGTACTTGTTTAGGACTCGATCCAGGACGTTGGCGAGGGGACGCTCGGACTTGGAAGCCTCTCCGGGATAGTTCTCGGGGATGCCTCGGAAGTTTGCGATGAGTCGCTCTACACTCTTACGGAATTTGTACGGTTGCTCGGCCAAGGAGGAGGAGTGTGGAGTGTTAAGTGTGGAGTGTGAAGGGGAATTTTCGAAGCAGGCCGTATGGAGACAAAGAAAAGGCCGCTCGCACGCGGCCTACCCGTGTTTTAATTGTTTTCTCGTTTATGGAGTGAGCAGGACTTTGCCGATTTTGCCGGCTCGGTTGGCGTGGTCGAGGGCTTCTCGCCATTGCTCGAGCGGATAGGTGGCGGCCACGTTGACCCCGATTTTCGCGTTTTCCATGAAGGTGAAAAGCTCGTTGTGGAGCTCAAGAATCTCTTCGCGCGGGGCTGTCTTGTACCACTTGCTGACCCAGAAGCCGCGGAGCCTGATGTCGTTGAAGATGAGGTAGCGAGTGGGGAAGGGGGCTAGGTTTCTGTCCATGCCCCCGAAAGTGATGACTGTGCCGCCGTCGTCGAGGAGCTTGCACATGCCGAGGAGGCTGGAGGCGCCGATCGAGTTTAGGCCGATCTTGGCCTTTTTTCCGCCGGTGAGCTTGAGGGCTTCCTTGGGGGCGTCGCGGTCGTCGAGAAGCACGATGCTTGCTCCAAGGGCTTTGAGCTGCTCTTCTGAATCGAGGCTTCTGACGAGGTTGATGGTTTTTATGCCGAGGTGGCAGGCGATCTGTATCACCAATTTGCCTACGGCGGAAGTGGCTGCGTTTTGCACGATGACGTCGCCTGCCTGGAGTTTGGCGAAGTCGTGCAGGACTTTCCATGCGGTGGCTGGATTGACCCAAGCCATGGCGGCTTGTTCGATCGGGAGCTTTTCGGGGGCGGGAAAGAGGTCGGCGCAGTTTGCGATCACGTGGCTTTGCCAGGCGCCTAGGCCGTTGGGGACGAAGACGCGTTGCCCGACTTGGAACTGGCTGTCTTCCGAATTGATTTCTACGATTTCGGCGACGCCTTCTATTCCGCCGACTGCTGGGAGGGGGGAGAGTTCGCCATAGACGCCGCCCACTTTGCCCATGTCGGCCGGATTGATCGGGGCGGCGAGCACTTTGAGGAGAGCTTGGCCGCTCTCAAGATTGGGAAGGGCGATTGTCTCGAGGGAGAGGACTTCCTCGGCCTTGCCATATTCGGTGTATTGAAGTGCGGTAGTCTTTTGTGTGGACATGTGCCTGCGAGTGAATCGAGTGTTTGGCATAAGGCAATGTACATGCGCCGATTTTGCTCGCTGATAGGGAAAAAGCGTTGTGACTAATCGGGTGATTTAGCTGAGCTACTTGGGATGAGAGTCTATTTGAGAAAACCGGAGAGAGCGGACGCCCGCGAGTTTGTGAGGGCGTCTAAGGCGAGCGTGGAGATGCATCGCCCTTGGGTGTTTCCTCCTCTATCTGACAGAGGGTTTGAGGACTACTTGAATCGTATTCAGAATTCGAGACACGCGGGCTACTTCGTGTGCCGGAAAAGCGACGATGCGTTGGTAGGGGTGGTCAATCTCAGCGAGATTGTGAGGGGAGCGTTGCAGGGGGCTTTTGTTGGGTACTGGGGAGTGGACGGAATGTGCGGGAAGGGGCTGATGACAGAGGGGCTGGCTTTGGCTGTGGATGAAGCGTTTGAGGGGTTAGGTTTGCATCGTTTGGAGATTAATATCCAACCTGCCAATACACGTTCGATCGCTTTGGTGGACCGTCTTGGTTTTCGGAAGGAAGGCTTCTCGCCCAAGTATCTGCAAATAAATGGAGTGTGGTGCGATCACGAACGTTGGGCGGTGACGAAGGAAGAGTGGCCGGGGGCGAAGGGCATTGTGGCCACGCTCCCGTCAAATCACTCTTCTCCGTCGAAGTAGTCGAGCGGCTCGGAACGAACGAGCTGTGACTCGGGTTGTTCTACCATCCATTTTTTCGAGTCCGGGTAGTAGCAGTGGTCGCTGACTGGGTTGTCGGCGATGACGTAGTAGGTGAAATCCTCATCGCTGTCGTTGCGGAGCTGATGGGCTTCTCCTGGTTTGAACAGGAAGGCGTCGCCGGGGCCCACTTCCGTTTCACCCTCTTGGTCGCGCACGATGCCTTTGCCTTGGGTGACGTGGTAGAACTCCCATTGGGCGTCGTGGGCGTGGTAGGGGCAATAGGTTTGGCCAGGGGCTAGCGTGGTGATGGCGACGTCGAAAGGGTGGCGTTTGAGGAGGTCGGTCGACTTGTCGTCGCGGCCGAGAGCGGTGGACAGGTTTTTGTTTGAGCCGCCGTATTTGCCTTTTGGGGACGTCCAGTCTTGGGACTCTACTTGGTGGGTGTTGATGATTTTCATGGGGGTGGAGGGGTTAGTCTTCTTTTGTGAGTTGGCTCCAATAGCGATGGGGCGCTTCGAGAAAGTTCTTGGTGAACTGCACGTGTTCGAGGTCCTCGTAACTGCAGGAGGCAAGGTGGTTTTCTTCGAAATTCCAGATTTCAGCCTTTGGAACGCTGAGGATGATGGGGGAGTGGGTGGCGATGATGAACTGGCAATTTTGCTGGGCCATCTCGTGGAGGAAGAGGGCGAAGGCGAGCTGGCGTTGGGGGGAGAGGGCGGCTTCGGGTTCGTCGATGAGGTAGAGGCCTCCGGGGTGCACGCGAGATTTGATGAATTCGAGAAACCCTTCGCCATGGGAGAAGTGGTTGAGGTCGCGTCCGTAGCGAGCGTTGATGGCTCGCTTGTTGCCTTCCATGTAGCCGCGGACTCGGGCGTCGTCTTTGTATTTCTCGATGTAGCCGTCGAAGGTCGACTCGAGCTCCTGGTTGCGGCGGATGAAATTGAAGAAGTCCTCGGCTCGCAGGAAGAACCCCTTGCCGGTCCGCCGGCTCCAGCCGAGTCGGAGCTGGCTGGCGAGGGGGCGGATCTCGTCGAGCGTGTGGTCCTGATCGAGGGAGGAATCTCCGACGCTGATCCGTTTGGAGGCGATAGCGAGGGACTCGAGCAGGCTGGACTTGCCGCTGCCGTTCTCGCCGACGAGGAAAAGGACCTCGCTGTGGATATCTCGTTCGTGGAGGGATGGGAGAAAGGGGAGTGAAAAGGGGAAGTCGTCGGAAGTGTCGGCGATGGGGCAGTGGATGCGTTTGAGAAAAGGCATTGGAATGTGAAGAGTGTCCTGTTGGAGTCGCGGCACAAGGCCGCTTCCCACAAAAGAGCGCTTCTCGGTTGTGTTGGTGAAACTCCCGATTAGCGTGCTCGGCAATATGAGTTTAGAAGCACACCCCTTTCATAGCCCTGACAAACTGGTCGATTGGGCCTCTCTTACTCCAGACAAGATCGAAGCGGATATCGAAGCTGCGCTTGTCGAGGGACAGGCGGAAATCGACGCGATTTGCGAGGTTTCTCCTGAGGACGCGACATTCGAAAATACGTTCCTTGCCTTGGAAGCTGCTGGCGAAACGCTCGGCCGGGCTTGGGGGCGTATCGAGCACCTGACTTCTGTCAAAGATAGCGAGGCTCTACGTGACGCGCACCGCATAATGTTGCCGAAGGTGACTGAGTACTCGTCTCGTATCCCTCTCAACGCGAAGCTTTGGGCGGCGCTGAAGAGTTTCGCGGAGAAGCCTGCAGCCAGCGAGCTCGAGGGAGTGCAGAAGCGCTTCTTCGAAGAGACTATGGCGGACTTCCGCCAGGCAGGCGCGGATTTGCCAGCTGACAAGAAGGAGCGTCTGGAGGCTTTGAACAAGGAGCTGGCGGGCAAGACCAAGAGCTTTTCGGACAACGTTCTCGATTCGACAAATGCCTACGAGTTGCTGATCGAAGACGAGTCTCGTTTGTCCGGCTTGCCGGATTCGGCGAAGGCGGCGGCTCGTCAGAGCGCCAAGAGCAAGGATCTCGGGACGGATGAAAAGCCTGTATGGAGATTTACCCTACAAGCCCCTTCCTTCTTCCCAGTTTTGAAATACGCGGACGACGCGGCTTTGAGAAAGGAGATCTATGAGGAGACTTCTTTGATTGGGGCGAAGGACAAGTGGGACAATACCCAGTTGATTCGCGAGATTCTTAAGTTGCGTCAGGAGAAGGCAGAGCTGCTTGGGAAGACGAACTTCGCGGATCAAGTGCTTCAGCGTCGCATGGCGAAGAGTGGTGGCAAGGCCTTGGCTTTTGTGGAGGACTTGCACGACAAGGCAAAGCCATTCTTCGATAAGGACTTCGAGGAGCTAGAGTCGTTTGTGGCGGAACAGACGGGGCAGCCGAAGGACAGGCTGGAACTGGCGGATCTTTCCTACTGGTCCGAGAAGCTGCGTCAGAGCAAATACGACTTTGATGAAGAGGAATTGCGACCTTACTTCCCGATCGATGGCGTGCTCAGCGGCATGTTTCGAATTGCGGAGCGGATATTCGGTTTGCGGATACAAGACCACGAGGGACCTGAGAATAGCTGGCATGCGGATGTGAAGCTCTACGATTTGTTCGATGCGTCGGGCGAGTTGTTGGGCTATTTCTACGCTGATTGGCACCCGCGTGAAGACAAGCGGGGTGGAGCTTGGATGAACTTTCTGGATACGGGCGTTCCGCAGGAAGACGGTTCTCGCACGCCGCATGTTGGCTTGATCACGGGGAACATGACGGAACCGGTTGACGGAAAGCCAGCGCTCTTGTTGCACAACGAAGTCGAAACCGTGTTTCACGAGTTTGGCCACCTGTTGCACCACTTGCTTGGACGGGTAGACATTAAGTCTCTGAACGGGGTGAATGTGGCTTGGGATTTTGTGGAGCTTCCTTCGCAGATCATGGAGAACTGGTGTTGGAATCGCGAGAGCCTGAACGAGTTTGCCAAGCACTACGAGACAGGCGAGCCGATCCCTGACGAGCTATTCGAGAAGATGGTAGCGGCTCGGAATTTCCAAAGCGCGAGTTTTACGATGCGTCAGCTAAGTCTGGGGAAGATGGATCTCGAAATGCACCTGAACCCAGAACGTTACCTGGAAGGCGATATGGATGAAACCATCCGCGAGGCGTTGACTGGATACACGGCCGAGTGCAAGACGCTCCCGCGTCCTATCGTACGTCGATTCGGGCATTTGTTTTCAGATCCCGTTGGTTACGCGGCAGCTTACTATTCGTACAAGTGGGCTGAGGTTTTGGATGCGGATGCGTTTACACGTTTCGAGAAGGAAGGGATCTTCAATGAGGAGACAGGCCGGGCCTTCCGCGAGTGCGTGCTTTCGAAGGGCAATTCCGAAGATCCTGCGAAACTGTTCCACGACTTCATGGGACGGGAGCCAGACGCGAATGCGTTGCTGGTACGTAGCGGATTGGCTTAGAGCGTTGCTTATGGGTTGCCGGGCCGACACGCGTGGGAGTTAGATCCTGCAGCGCGGTCTGCCCGGCGGTCAGACCCTACCTTTTCGAAAAGTTGGCGACTTTCTTAGATACTACTTGTTTGGTTGAGAAAGCGCTATGGTTCGGCCGCTTTTTGCGCTCTGGATGGCGGCGTCGAGGATTTCCATGACGATCATGTTGTTCTCAAGGGAAGAGAGGCTGTATTTGGGGAGTTCGAGGCTGCCGTCGATGACTGAACCGAAGAGGGAGAAGGGATCGTTGTAGGGAGCTTGGCGCTCTTCCAGTTCGTAGACTTGTTCGTCGTAGCCATCGTAGCCTTCTGCGATCCGGACGCGAAGCTGGTGGCGGTTGTCGGAGTAGATGACTCCTTCGAGTCCGTAGATCTCCATGTCCTTTCGGCCGATCGGCCAGTTCCAAGATGCTTGGATGAGGGCTTGAGATTTGGGGTAGGTGAGGATGATGGTCGCCTCGTCGTCGACCTTGGGGTTGTTCTCCGGCTACAATTGCTGGGTGATGGCGGTGACGGAAAGGGGGCGCTCTCCGTTGGTGAGCCAGGTCATGAGGTTCGCTCCGTAGCAGCCGAAGTCGGTGATGGCGCCGCCACCGTTTTCGACTGGGTCGAGCAGCCAGTCGAGAAATTCGCTGTTGATGCCTAGCTTCTTGGGGCCGCGATGGCCGTCGTTGATGATCACTTTCCTTAGGTCACCGACTGCTCCCTCTTTCAAGAGTTCGTAGGCCTTATGGTTGGTCGGGTACCAGGTAGTTTCGTAGTTGGTGAGCAGATGGATGCCGTGTTTTTCGGCGATGGATTTCATTTGCCGGGCGTGTTCCAGACTGACTGCGAGCGGCTTTTCGACCATGACGTGAATGCCGAGGGGAGCTGCTGTTTGCACGACTTCGAGGTGTTCACGGATTGAGCCAAACGCGGTCAAGCCGTCGGGGCGGGTCGCGGCGAGCATGCTTGCGAGGTCGTCGTAGACTAGGTCCATGCTGAAGCCGTGCTGCTTTGAGTAGCGTTGGGCGAGCTCTCGGTTGGGCTCTGAAATTCCGACGATCTCGAATTCGCCGTTTTTGGCACTTTCGAAGATCCAGTGGACGTGGGTGTGGGTGAGGCCAGCGATGGCTAGCTTGGTAGGGGCGGAGCTACACAGGGACGCGATTAGCAAGAATGCGAAGGCGATCGATGGAGTCTTCATAGTGGGGTAGGGGTGAAGGGGACACTTGCGATTCGGTTCGTGTCGCAGTTTGCGACTTCTTGTCCCGTCGGCAAGATTGGAGCTTTTGGTGGAAAAAATCTATTGAGTTGTAACCCGCTGTCGATAAGGGGGTAGTCTAATTGTCGTACGAAATTTATTTCGCATTCTGGAACTTGGAATGCTCGTTGCTATCTCCAGTACTCAACAACACTAAAATCTAAACCATGTTTGCTTTTCTAATTCTCATTGTGCCGACCTTCATCCTCGCTTTCTGGGCGCAGAACAAGGTCAAGTCAGCCTACGGCAAGTACGTGCAAGTGCCTTCTAGGGGTAACATTACAGGACGTGAGGCGGCGCTGGCTGTCATGCAGAAGGCCGGGATCTACGACGTGGAAATCGTTCGCGTCGCGGGCGAGCTGACCGACCACTATGACCCGGTCAACAAGCGCTTGGCGCTCAGCGAGCACAATTACAACGGAACGAGTCTAGCGGCTCTGGGAGTGGCGGCCCACGAAGCCGGGCACGCCGTCCAGCACAAGGTCGGCTACTCGATGCTCAAGGCGCGTATGGCCATGATCCCTGTGACGAACTTCGCCGCGAGCTTGATGCCGTTTATCATGTTCGGGCCGTTCTTCTTGTTCGGAGCGGGCATGGGCGGACTCTTTTTGAAGCTCGGCGTGGCAGCATATCTAGTCATGACCGCCTTTCACTTGATCACCTTGCCAGTGGAGTTCGACGCGAGCCGCCGTGCGAAGCAGGAGCTCGTTTCTCTGGGGATTTTAGGGCAGGATGAGCTCGTTGGCGTAAATAAAACGCTGGATGCTGCAGCCTGGACGTACGTTGCTGCGTTTGTATCTTCGTTAGGCTATCTGATTTACTTGGTCTCGATGCTGGGGGGCAACCGGGACTAGGGACAAACAACATAAAGTATTTTTGCTAAGCTGACCTAGATCGCTTAGCAGGAGGGAAGAGAAACAGAGGAGGGAGCCGTCTCGCAAGAGGCGGCTCTTTTCTGTTTTGGGCCTTAACCTTTCGCCAGCTCTACGGCGGCTCGTTCGGGGGTCGTTTGCGGGTCGATGATTTCTATTCCCGGAAGGGCTCTCTGGAGTTCGAAAATGACGCTGGCCCGGTAGAGCGTATCGGCTTTGAGAATACCTCCGGATAGGGCGAGTTTGGGATTTGGTTCGGATTTCGAAAATTCGAGGAATACGAGGCGGGCAAGCTTGGCGATGTGCTCCGCTTCGATTCGGAGGATATCGAGCGCTTTTAGGTCTCCTTCGCTGGCGAGTTCTATGACTCTGGGGGCGAGAGCGGCGATGGATTCTCGAGCGTCGGTAGAGAGGAGGAGTTTATTGTCGATCGCTCTTCGTCCGATCGCGTATCCACTTCCTGGATCGTCGTAATGGAAATTTCTCCCGCTTGCTCGGAACGACTTGCCGTTTGCGTCTCTGGCGTAGCAAGCGGAGCCGGTGCCGCCGATGAGGATCATGCCGGGGGCGCCTTGGAAGGCGGCATGGTGAGCGATGGCGAGGTCGTGGGTGAGTATCAGCCGCGCGCTCTCCAGGGCAGGGATGGCGCTGATGAGCTCGTAGCGGAGGGCTTCGCGGTCTTCCTCGCTCGCGACTCCGGCGATGCCGAGGCAAAGGGTTGTGTTCTCGTTGAAGCTGACCTGAGTGCCTTCGATGGCGTCGAGGATGCTGTTGGCAGCTTTGGAGAAGCCGATGTTGTTGGGGTTTGAGCCGGAGGAGACGCCCGAGCCGAGGACATTGCCATTTTCGTCCATGGCGGTCGCTCGAGTGCGAGTGCCACCGCCGTCCACGCCGATGTAAAGGTTAGCGGATGTTGTGGGATTCATAGAGTGGGATGGTGGGACTCTATGGGGGTGGACTGGGGAATCCACACTTTTTTATTTGGAGGTGGGAGAGTTTGTATGGATTTGGCTCTGCGGCTCGCCGGGCCGTCGAGCCCTACCTGGGGCGCTACGAAATTGCTACTGGTTTGGGGTCGACCCACTTGCCGTGGTCGCGGATGAGGTCGATGAGGCGTTCGTCGGCTTCGGCTTGCGGGATATTGTATTTCACGCATTCCTTTCCGACATAGAGATTGATTTTTCCGGGGGCTCCGCCGACGTATCCAAAATCCGCGTCTGCCATTTCGCCGGGGCCGTTGACGATACAGCCCATGATGGCGATCTTCACGCCTTTTAGGTGACCGGTCTTTTCGCGGATACGTTGGGTGGTGCTTTGCAGATCGAAAAGGGTGCGTCCGCAGCTGGGGCAGGCGACGAATTCTGTTTTGGTGATGCGAGAGCCGGCGCCTTGCAGGACGTTGTAGGCGAGTCGAGTGGAGCGGACGAGGTCGTTGTCTGACTCGACGCTGATCATGTCGCCAAGGCCGTCACAGAGAAGGGATCCAGTGAGGATGGAGGCGTCGAGCAGGTTGGAGAGGAAGGTCCCTGGTTCTGGGGTCTGCGCTCCGGGGAAGTTGCGGATCCAGAGGGGGGCTTGATTTTTCCACTGCTTGAGGCGATCGGCGAGTAGGCGGTATTGGCCGATGACGTGTTTGGGGGCGGGCGCGGGGAGGCGGGAGTGGAGGGTGACGATGAGGTTTGCTTCCGGCTCGGAGAGGATGCCGTCTGCTACCGTTGGCGATACGCCGATGATGGGGCGGATTTTGAACTGGGAGCAGAGGTGGACGAATTGCTTGTAGTCGTTGTAGTCCTCGTCTCCGAAATCTCTCAGGATCGCGAGTGGGAAAGGTTGATGCGGGAGGGCGAGCGATACCTCGTCGAGGGGGAGTTGCGGGTTGAGCTCGACGACGATGAATTCGGCTGCCCCTTTGATGCCTTCGCAGAGTTCGGTGAGTTTTTCGAGGTCCGCGATTGTGTTGGCTTTGAGCAGGATGCCTTCCAGTTTGGAATCGCCCAGCTTGGGGCGAGAGGTTTTGGCCTCGGCCGCGATTGTCACGTATTCGGATATCGGATGCGTGACGGGGGTGATGACGGTGGGGGGCTCTTCGAAGCCGAGCTTAGTTGAGTCGCTGAGTTGGACGGTTGTAATTTGGCGTCTCTCGAAGTGATAGGGGTCGATGGAATCGATTGTGGGGGTACCGGGGGCCGGAGTTTGGGGATCCTCTGGGATCGGGTTGTGGGGATCGAGAGTGTCGGTGATGAGGGACTTGCGCTCCGCCCGGCGGTCGGACTCTACCTGCCATTGCTTTTCGATCTTTTGTGCAAGCGCTCGAGCGACGGGGATTTCGTAGACAGGGTCTTCGGTGAGGGAGACGCGGATGGTGTCTCCGAGGCCGTCCATGAGGAGGCTGCCGATGCCGATGGCGGACTTGATGCGGCCGTCTTCGCCGTCGCCTGCCTCGGTGACTCCGAGGTGAAGCGGATAATGCATGTCCTCTTTGTCCATATGTTCCACGAGCAAGCGATAGGCCTCGATCATGACCTTGGGGTTGCTCGCTTTCATGGAGAGAATCATGTCGTAGTAGCTGTGCGACTGGGCGATGCGGAGAAACTCGAGGGCGGACTCGACCATGCCGAGCGGAGTGTCTCCGTAGCGGTTCATGATGCGGTCGGAGAGGGAGCCGTGGTTGGTGCCGATGCGGAGGGTGCGGCCGAGTTCCTTGGCTCGTTTTACGAGTGGAGAGAAATCGTCGTGAAGGCGTTGGAGTTCGGCGTCGTATTGAGAGTCAGAATACTCGAGGATTTTAAACTTTTTGGAGTCCGCGTAGTTGCCCGGGTTGACGCGGACCTTCTCGACGTGTTCGACCGCTTCCATGGCTGCGGAAGGGAGGAAATGGATGTCGGCGACGAGGGGAATGTGGCCAAACCCTGCGGCGGTAAAGTCGGCTCGGATGTCCTTGAGGGCTTGGGCTGCCTTTTTGTTGGGAGCTGTGACGCGGACGATTTCGCAGCCGGATTCTGCGAGGGCGATCGACTGTTTGACGGTGTCGTCGACGTTTTGCGTGAGCGTCGTCGTCATCGACTGGATACGGATCGGGTTGGCGCCGCCGACTCCTACGGAGCCGACTTTAACTTCGCGACTGACGCGACGGAGGGTTGCGAAACGGGAGGAACAGTAGGAGCTCATTGTTTAAGCACTGAGTGCACAGGTATCTCTGTTGCTGTGGCCGTTAGGGACAACGGCCGCTACCTTTTACTCTGTCGGGTCGGATGCTGGCTCGGCTTTTTGGCCGAAGACGGGGGCGATGCGGGTCTCTTTGATCTCGTTGCTTTCGGATGTATCCGAAACCCAACGACTGACGTCGAAGAAGGTGACGTAGAGCATCATGCCGAAGAGGAGGATCATGAAGCTGCCTTGGAGGGAGGCGATGACGTTCGGGTTCATCGGCTGACGTCGAAATTTATTTATCGTAGCGAAGGCGATGTGACCGCCGTCGAGGACGGGGATTGGCAGGAGATTGAAGATGGCCAAGCTGACGTTGATGAAAACGACGATCCAGATTGTGTTGAGCATGTCGTATTGGGCGGCGCTATAGATGACGCGGATGATACCTGCGGGACCGCTCATGTGGGAGATGCCGATATCGGAGTTGCGATTGAGCAGGGCTTGGAGGTTGGTCCAAGTGGTGCTGACGACCTCTTTCATTTGCTCCCAGGGGGTCTGGTGGAGGAGGCTGCGGTTTGTATCGAAACCGGCGATACCGCTGAGAACAGCAGTGCGTCCGTCTGACCAGATGGCGACTTCTTCGGGGGTTATGGTTGTATCGAATACGTCTTCTCCTCTTTGGTATTTGAGGGGAACGGCTTGGCCAGCCTTGTCCTCAAGGTAGTCGCTGTAGAATGCGACGCTTCTGATTGGCGTGCCGTCGAGTTCGAGAAGAATGTCGCCTGGCTGGATGCCAGCGGTAATGGCGGGAGAGTTTTTGTAGAGGGCGGTGGCGATGACGGTGTAGCCGGGGCGGAGTCCGACTTGTCGAAGCTTCATGCCTTGGGAGATGATTGGCTGTACTTGGAGTGGGAGCTCTTTGCCGTCTCGTTCGACGATGAACTCGATTTTTCGCTCGCCTGTTTCAGCTTTCCCGGCGCTTAGGGCGATGCCTTGGTGGATGTCGTCCCAGTCGTGTACGGGGACGCCATCGATGGAGCGGATGAGATCGCCCATTTGCATGCCAGCTTGCTTGGCTGGAGCGGGAACTTCTTGGCCTTCCGCGTTTTGCAGGGTTTCGCTGAGGTAGCCAACTTCGACGGAGGCACGGTCTTCTGAAGTGGGGCGACCGGTGAAGAAGAGAAGCGTGGCGAGGAGGAAGGCGAAGATGATGTTAAAAACGGCTCCGGCGACCGCTACGATGACTTTTGAGGTGTAGCTGATGGGAGGCATCGCTTTTACGTCGATGGACGAGTCGCCTTCGATGCCACGCATGTCAGCGAGCTGGGGAAGGGCGACGTAGCCGCCGAGTGGCAGCCAGGACAGGCGGTATTCGACGCCGCCGCTGGTCCAGGAGACGATTTTGGGACCGAAACCGATGGAGAAGCGTTCGATGTGGAGGCCGCGCCATTTGGCGGCGAGGAAATGGCCGAGTTCGTGGACGAAGATGGAGCCGCCGAAGAAGAGGACAACCATGAGGATGCCCCAGCCTTTATCGAGTAGTTCGGTGAAATTCATTGTTATGGGTTCCGGGGTTCAGGTTCCCGGTTTCAGGTCTATTGAAATTTGGATTGTGGCGTCGCCTTGGCGCGGCGGCCTACAGTTTGGTTGGGCTTTGGATGAAATTGGTAGCGTTTTGTCGGGCGAGCTGGTCGTAGTGGAGGACTTCGTCCAGGGAGCCTGGTTCTATATTATCGATCGATTCGAGGGTTTTTTCGATCACGGAAGCGATTTCAATGAATTTTAGCTTCCTTGAGACAAACGCTTCGACGGCGACTTCGTTTGCAGCGTTGAAGATTCCGGTGGCGACGCCGCAGGTTTCCATGGCCTGGCGGGCGAGAGCGAGGCAAGGGTAGCGTTGCAGGTCGGGGGCTCGGAAATCGAGTTGCATGGCTTGGGTGAAGTCGAGGGGCTCGACGGTGCCTGGTCCGCGATCGGGGTAGAGCAGGCAGTGCTGGATAGCGAAGGTCATGTCCGGAGGGCAAAGCTGGGCCAGTACGGAGCCGTCGATGTACTGGACCATGGAGTGGACGATGCTTTGCGGGTGGATAACTGCTTGGACCTGATCGGCTTGCATGCCGAAGAGCCAGCGGGCTTCGATCATTTCCAGGCCTTTGTTGGCCATGGTGGCTGCATCGATGGTGACCTTGGGTCCCATGTCCCAATTGGGGTGTTTGAGGGCTTGCTCGACGGTGACGTTTGAAAACTGGTCGAGCGGCAGGTCTCGGAAGGAACCGCCTGAAGCGGTCAGAATGACCTTGTCTATGTGCTTGTGCGGGGCGCCGTCGAGGCACTGGAAAATGGCGTTGTGCTCGGAGTCGACGGGGAGGATGCGGGAGCCGGTTTTGGCGGCTGCTTCCATGATGAATTTTCCGGCGAGGACGAGGATCTCCTTGGAGGCGACGGCGAGGGTCTTGCCGGCTTCGATGGCTCTGAGGGCTGGGTGTAGTCCGTGGGTGCCGACGACGGCGACGAGGGTGGTGTCGGCTTCGGGGAGGGCGGCGAGTTCCTCGAGCCCGGCGAGTCCGGAGTAGAATTGGGTGCCGCTGGCGAAGTCTGGGTTGGTTTTTGCGTCGGCGTAAGCGGCTTCGTCGAAGAGGCCGACGTGGGGGACTTGGAACTCTCGGGCGATTTGCGCGAGCTTGGCGTGGTTCCGGTTCGCTGCGATGCCGACGAGGTTGAGTCGGTCGCTGTGTTTGCGGATGACCTTGAGAGTGCTTTCGCCGATGGATCCGGTGGCGCCGAGGAGGACGATGTTCATGGGAAAGAGATGCTTAAGCCTTAGGTGTTGTGGGGAAAGGCTGTAAACTAACCTCGGTTAGTGGCTCCATTTCTCAGCGAGTTGCGGTTGGTAGAGCTTTGTTTTTTTGATGTGGTTGTCGCGGCAATGACGGAGCATTGCCCTCCTGGCTGAGCGCGGAGTTTCATTGGAGCAGCCCGAAGAGGAGGAAGGCGGTGGGTGAGGTGAGGATGAGCGAGTCGCTCAAGTCGAAGGCTCCACCGATGCCTGGTATGAAGGAGCCGGAGTCTTTTTGGCCGGCGGCGCGTTTCATCATGCTTTCGACAAGGTCGGAGACGATGGAGAGGGCCGCGATGGGCGCGGCGAATACGGCTCCCCAAAGAGGGGTGAAGAAGTCGGGAAAGTGTTGTCCGGCGAGGAAAACAAAAAGGTAGCCGAGGCCGATCGAGGTGATGACGCCGCCGATGGCGCCTTCCCAGGTTTTGCCGGGGGAGGTGTTGGGGGACATCTTGTGGCGGCCGAAGAGTTTGCCGAAGACGAGGGCTCCGACGTCGCAGAACTTGGCGGTGACGATGAGCCAGAGGATGAGCATCAGCCCTTCGTTCATTTCGGGGGTGATGGTGAGCATGCGGGCCATGAAGGTCAGCATGAAGGGGACGTAGATGAGGCCGACGAGGGTGGAGCCGAGGGTTTCGATGCGGTCTTCGACTTGGCGATGGACGAGGATGCGCAGGCAGACGGCGACGATGGTGACGGCGATGATGCTGCCGTAGAGGCCGGGGGCGGGATGGTCGAGTAGCTTCTGTACGTAGAAGGGCCCGAGGATCATGAAGGTGCCGAAGCTGCAGCCGAGAGATTTGAAGGGCTTGCGGCCCATCTTTTCCATCAGCCCGTAGAGTTCCCACTGAGTGCCGAAGCTGACGATAGCGATGAGCCAGACCGCGGCTTCGGGGGTGATCATGACCGAGCCGACGACGATAGCCCAGAGGAGGAGTGTACTGAAAAGGCGTTTGGCCATTTTTAGGAGTCTAGGCTTTAGGGGATTAGAGCTTAGGCGGGGGATTGGGTGGCGATTTGCTCGCCTGTCTTGCCGAAGCGTCGCTCGCGATTGCGGTAGCAGGCGATGGCTTCCTGGAGTTGCTCTTTGCCGAAGTCGGGCCAGAGGGTTTCGGTGAAATAGAATTCCGCGTAGGCGGATTGCATGAGGAGGAAGTTGCTGATGCGAGTCTCTCCGGAGGTGCGGATGATGAGGTCCGGATCGGGGAGCTCGGCGGTGTAGAGGTGTTTGGAGAAGTCGCCCCAATCGAGTGTGTTTGGCGAGATCTTGCCGTCTGTGATCGCTTGGGCGAAGGCTTTGGCGGCGTCGAGGACTTCGTTGCGGGAGGAGTAGTTGAGAGCGAGGGTGAGGTGCCAGTCGTCGAATTCGGCGGTGGCGTCGATCGCTTTTTTGAGGGCCTTGCGGGCGCGATCGGGGAGCTCGTCGATGCGGCCGATGGCGTGGAGGCGGACGCGTTTTTTGATGAGCGTCTTGGTCTCGCGGTTGAGGAAGAGCTCGAGCAGCTCCATGAGGGCCTTGACCTCGATATCCGGGCGATTCCAGTTCTCGGCGGAGAAGGCGTAGAGGGTGAGATAGCGGATGCCGAGCTCTTGGCAGGCGTCGATGATGGCGCGCGTGGCCTTGGCTCCTTCTTTGTGCCCGCGAGGGCGGGAGTGCCCGCGCTGCTTAGCCCAGCGACCATTGCCGTCCATGATGACGCCGATGTGCGTGGGGTTTGGTTTGGTATTGGATTCGCCGCTCATTCCAGGTGCTGGGAAGAATAAGCGGGGAGGATCGAATGGGGTTTGGCCTTTGGCAAGGCGTTATTGGGGGTGTTGAGGAACGGCCAGCTCGGGGCCGTTTTGGGGGAACGGTTATTAGGCAACGACGGAGCGTTGCCCTCCTGTTACTTTTCGAAGCTGTAGCCGGCGGCTTCGGCTTGGGCCTCGATGACTTGGAAGGCGCTGAGCTCGAAGACTTCGTCCTGGTCTTCTTTGCTGAGCTTTTCCATTTCCGCTTCGATGAACTCGTTGCGTTTGGCTACGTTGGTGACGAGGTTTGCCTGGATCTGCTGGCGTTTGGCGATCTTGTCTTGGATGCGTTTCTGGAGCTCTTCTTCGTCTAGCTTTTGGTAGCTGGGTGGGAGCTTGGCGCGGTCGATGGTTTCGATGGTGAGCTTGCCGGAGATGATGAGTTCGACGAGGTCGCCGTCGCCGGCGATGGCTTTGCCTTTTCCTGCTTTGATCAGGTAGCTGGAGCGGTCTGCCATGGCGGCTCCTGTCATGGAGGAGAGCAGGCTGCGGTTTTTCTTGGCGTAGCTTTGCTCGAGTTTGGTGCCGTAGGGGATGATGGTGGCGTCGAGCTCGATGTTGAGCTCTTGGATGACGGGGTCCCACTGGGTGTCCACGATGATGCTGCCTCCGTCTTGGAGGATGGCTGCGTAGGTGCCGTTGGTGGAGCCGGAAATCTTTTTCCAGAAGGAGGCGGTGCCGCCGAGGCTGCCGCATTGAATGGTGTTGATGAGGATGCCTTTGGCTTGGGCGAGCTGGCAGCTGACGTCGAATTTGACATCGTCTGGGTAGTCCATGTGAGGACGTGCGTCGCCGACGAGAAAGATGGTTTTGAGGGTGTCGCGATCGGGGTTCCACTGCATTTCGGAGACGGCCTCGTAGAGGGCCTGGTTCACGGACTCGGGTTCGTCGCCGCCGCCGTTGGCCTGGAATTGCATGAGGTTGGCGTAGACTTCGTCGATGTTGTCGTTGAGTCCGAATTTTTTGGTGACGTAGGCGTCGCCGCGATCCCGATAGCCGATGAGTCCGAACTTGATGTTGGGGGTGGGCTTGGCGGATTTCATTTTGTCCGCGATCTGCCAGATCTTCTGTTTTGCTCCGGAGATGAGTCCGCTCATGGAGCCGGTGGTATCGAGTACGAACACGACCTCCATGGTCGGGGCTTGGATGACTTGCTCGTCGCTATGCTGGTGATCCTCGGCTTCTTCGTGTGGGTGGGCGAAGCTGGTAAAAGGGAGGGTGGAGAGAGCGGCGAGCGCTCCCACTAGGGTAAGGGCACGTGAATTGGACATGTTCATGGGGGACCCTTTGGTTGTTCAGATGTTCCGGCGATGTCAGATTGTTGCATCTAATCGCGGCTTGGTTACGTATGACTGTACAGCTCGAGCCTCTATGAAAACATCTACTCTGACTTTGTCTGTCCTGCTGCTGGGAGCGGCGGGCTACGCTGCCTATCTGCAAACCGAGGTGAATCGCCTGAAAGCTTCGTTGGAAGCGAACGTTGCTGTGGAGGAACCGGTCGCTGAAGCGGTTGCTGAAAAGGAGATGCCCGACGTTGTGGAAGAGCAGGTCGCGGCGGCGGCAACGGAGGACGTGTACCGGCAGGAGCCTGAAGCTGCTCCCGAGCCAGAGAGACCGAGCGAAGAGGAAAGGGCAGCCCGGCGCCAGGAACGAATGGGGCGTATGCTGGCGGCATTTGAGGACCCTCAGATGCGGGTTGATATGATCGAGCGGCAGATGAACCGGATCGACAATCGTTATGCGGAGTTTTTCAAAACGCTGGATTTAAGCGATGACGAGCTTGAGGTGCTGCGAACGCTGATGGCTGAGAGCGGCGTGGTGAATTGGGAGATGCGGATGCGTGGATTTGGCGCGGCGAACGAGGACGAACGGGCTTTGGTAAGCGAGGAGCGTCAGCTTCAGCACGACGTGTTGC
Organism: Pelagicoccus mobilis; assembly: GCF_016595505.1. GTDB lineage: Bacteria > Verrucomicrobiota > Verrucomicrobiia > Opitutales > Opitutaceae > Pelagicoccus > Pelagicoccus mobilis. Next base: position 23,509 of record NZ_JAENIL010000012.1, read on the forward strand.
AAGGCGAGATCGCTGCGTTGCTGGGAGAAGAGAATGCGGCGGCCCTGCAAGATTACACCGATAGTCTCCCTTATCGTGGGCAGGTCGAGGCGTTGGCTTCGAGTCTTAGCTTTACGGATACGCCTTTGACGGATGTTCAGAGCGAGGGGCTTGTGACTTCGATCAAAGAGGTGTCGCAATCCTTTGAATACACTAAGGATCTTGCTCAATTGCGCGGTCGAGGGATGCAGGATTTGAGTGGAAGCGATGTTTCGACTTACTTTGAGGAGCGGGCCGAATATGACTCGATGGTTTTGGAGGCGGCGTCTGAAACGCTTAATGACGCGCAGCTGGCGGCTTACGCGGAACGCCAGTTGGCGGAGCGCGAGCGGGATCAGCGTCAGATTGAGTTTATGCTGGAGAATCCGGATCGCGGACGCGGCGGACCTGGCGGTGGCCGTGGCGGACCGCGCGGGGGAGCTCCTCGGTTTTAGGCGAAGGCTAGCCTTTGAGGTAGGGGACGAACTCGGATTTGTGGGATCCGTCTTCGTATAGGTCCACGAGTACGTAGGCGGGCGGAAATTCCTGGTAGGGGCCGTCCCACCAGCCGCCGCAGACGGCGCCGTTGCAGAGATAGTCGATGCCGAGGTAGCGGACTTGGTCGGCGAGGTGAATGTGTCCTGAGAGGGCGAGCTTGATATTCGAGTGTTGGGCGAAGAGGTCTTTGATGCGGCGAGCGTCGATGTGCATCCACGGTCCGGGTACATGCCAGTTGCCGCTTTTTTCGTTTTCGCCGTCGAAGAAGGGGCAGAAGCTAATGATCGGGATGTGGGAGAGGATGCAGATGGGTTTGCTGGCGTCGAGCTCGGCAAGGGTTTGGGCGAGCCAGGCGAATTGTTTTTCGTCGAGCCTGGCGGTGTAGCCTTTGCTGGAGGCGGCATCGAAGTAGACGCTATCGAGCACTACGAACTGCCAGCCTGCTTGGGAGAAGCTGTAGTAGCGGTCTTTCAAGCCGAGCTCCTCCATGGCCCAGTTTTTGCCGTAGTCGACGTTTCTGCGGCGATCGTCGAGGGCCCAACCCCAGACGTCGTGGTTTCCGATGGCGCTGCGGAAGGGGAGTTCGAGTTCGTTTTTGAGGACGGCTCGCCATTCTCGCCACTGGGCTCGGGTCTCGGCTTTGCTTTTCTTGAGGGCGTCCATTATGGAATCGCCTCCGTTGAGGATGAGGTCGGGCTTGTCGCTGAGGCTCTGGACATGCTGGAGGGCCATGGCCATTTTCTCGGGCGCGTTTTTCCCGGACATGACGTGGATGTCTGTCATGTGGGCGATGCGGAGGGAGCGCTTCGGTGCCTGGGGCGTTTGGGAGAAGAGGCTTGGGCTTGTGGCGGAGGCGGCGATTGCGGTGCTGGAAGCGAGGAATGTGCGGCGGTTCATACTGGGGGAATTATTCGTTGATGAGCGGGAGGATGGATTCTATGGAGTAAGCCTTAAGAGTTAGGCTTCTTAGCTTTCTTGGTATGTTTATTTCTCGATTAGTTTTGTTCCTCGGTTTTGCCGTTTTGAGCGGGGTGTCTCTCCATGCTCAGGAGGCGTTTGACGATGAGGCGTTCGAGGCGAGCGGGGAGCTGGAGAAAGCGGAGCGGGACGAGGCGTTTGCGGAGGTGTATGGCGCGTTTGTCTCTGAAGAGTACCGCAAGGCGATTCGTGGGGCGAAGCCTCTGGCCCGAAGGGGGATGGCCGATGCTCAGCATTTGTTGGGCTTGTGTTATCAGCATGGGCTGGGAGTGAAGGCGAATGGTAAGCGGGCGGAGTATTGGTTTCGCTTGGCGGCGGAGCAAAGGCATGCGCCGGCGATGCTAGCGGCTGGTGAGTTCGCGTTTGGGGGATCGAATGGCGGCGAGGCGGATCATGCGGCGGCTCGCTTGTATTTGAAGCCGCTTACGGGGTTGGATTGGTCGTTTGCTCAGCGGATCGAGGATCTGTCTGTGCAGCGTGCGATCCGTTCGCGGGCGTCGTACCTGATGGGCTTGTTGTTGATTGACGGGTTGGGAGGAGAGAAGCAGGTCGAAGAGGGCTTGCTGATGATGAATCGGGCTTCGGCGACGGGAGATGCCTGGGCGTCGATGTATTTGGCGATGGCCTACGCGGAGGGGAAGCTGATGGAGCGGGATGCGGAGTTGTCGAAGCAGTTTTTTGAGCAATCCGACTTGCAGGCGTTTGACCAGGTCAGACGGAATCTTGAGACGACTCGTATGGAGTCCGCCAGTCCGATGTTGAAAAAGCAGATCGAAAAGATGGGGCGCGAGATGGCGGAAGTGCATACCAAGAATCTGGTGCAATCTCAGACTAATTTGGCGAAGGCGCTGTTGGTGGAGGGGGCCGAGGATCATGATCCGGAGTCTTCGCGGGTGTTGTTGAGGATGGCCTCGGAGGCTGGGAACACGGAAGCGTCTTTCCTTTTGGGCTATCTGCTTTGCGAGGGGATCGGCGGGGGGCAGGACTTCGAGGAAGGGGCGAGGCTTTTGGAAGCGGCTTCGGAGAAGAACTGGGTGTTGGCTAACTACAATCTAGCGGTCCTTTTGCTCAATGGTTGGGGAGTGGGAATCGATGAGGCTCGGGCGGATACGCTTTTGGATCGTGCGGCGGAGTCGGGATTTTATTCTGCTCAACTACTGCTGGAGCGGGAGGTCGAGCCTGAGTTGTTGCGAGACATCGAGGACCTTGAACGCTGCGAGGCTGCTGAATCTTCGGATGTACGCGCGTCCTATGCGATGGGGATGCGACTGGCTAGGGGGTGGTTGGTCGAGGCGACGGGAGCGACGTTCGAGTTGAGGGAGCGTTTTCGGCTTGGTGCGGCAGCGGGGTACGCGAGATCGCAGCATGCGTATGCGGAATTCTACTACTGGGGCCACTTGGGGGAACGGGATTATGGAATTGCACGGGAGTATTTTGAAGCGGCGAGCGCTCAAGAGCATGCTCAGTCGTATTTTAAAGTTGGTTACATTTATGAGAAAGGTCTTGGGGTAGAGGCTGACGCTTTGAAGGCGGTGGCGTACTACGAGCGGGCGAGCGATTTTGGAGATGCGTGGGCTGCCAATAATCTGGGAGCTATTCATACGGATGGCGAGCTTGGGGAGAAGGATTATGAGAAGGCGATGGACTACTACTTGCTGGCGGTGGAGCGGGGTCATGTCGTTGCGTGTTTCAATATCGCTGAGGCCTATCTGCGAGGCAGGGGACGTGAAGTGGACAAGGAGGCAGCTGCCGAGTGGTATACGAAGGCGGCGGATGGCGGGGATTTGTTGTCAGCCCAGAAGCTGCAGCGCCTTTATTCGAACGGAACGTTCGAAGGGGACGATGGCGAGTATGCTTATTGGGTGGAGCGGTGCGCGGAGATGGGGGATAAGCGGGCGATGCTTGATATCGCTCGTTTTTATGAACGCGGGGTGTATGTGTCGAAGAACTTGGACCGATCTCTGTACTGGATTAATAAATACATGGAGACCGTTTTGGAGGGGACGCCTGAATGGGAGTCAGCTGTATTGGCTTTGATTCGCTTGATGGGGACCGAGGATTGGCATGGCCATGATCCGGAAAAAGCGTTTTTGCTTTGTGAGGAGCTGGAGTTTGCGGAGGCTAAGTTGATCTTGGGGATGCTGCATTTACGTGAGATATCGGATGAGTCGGATCCGAAAAAGGGGGTCTCGATCTTGAAGCGTGTTTACAAGGAGTCTCGCAAGGTGGATGGAGAGAAGAACGCTGCAGCGAAGGCGGCTTACGAGCTGAGCAACTGTTATTTGAAGGGGAACGGGGTGCGTAGGGATATGAAGCAGCGCGTTAAGTGGATGGAAGCTTCTGCGGAAATCGGATTTAAGCCGGCTCGCTACTACATGGCTCGTTACAAGATCGAGGGAGTGGAAGTGAAGAGGGATGAGTTGGAAGGCTTGGCGGAGATGGATGACTTGGCGGACAAGGGGATGTCGCTCGCGATCTTGTACCTCGGGCGTATGATGGCGAATGGGGAATTGGATCGGCCGGAGGACGATTTGTTGTGGATACAAATCAAGGAGCTTGCGGTGGCGGGGAATCGTAAGGCGATGGATGTCGCCCAACGGCTTGGCATCGAATGGAAGGGGCCTGTGGAGGCGGAGGAATTGGACCCGGAGGAGACCGAAGAGTCGGAGGGGAAAAAGGAAAAGGCTCCGGAATGGAGCCCTTCAGTTTTGGGATGATTACTGTAGTTGTTTGTTGACTACGGTTCTTTTGAGGTTGAGGCAACGACGGAGTAACTGTGTCTCCTGCAAGCTGTAAGTTGAGTTATTGCCATGGCTTGGGGCTTGTCAGGGTCTCGCTTTGCTCGACGTAGGAATTGACGGGCCTAATGCCGAAGGTACCTATGTTTCTTTCAGGACGGAAGAGCGGACCTAACGCGTTTGTTTCATTCGGATCTGGTTGTTGGCAACGACGGAGCGTTGCCCTCCGGTTATTCTGCTAGGATCTTGTTTTCGTCGAAGACGAGGTTGCCGGCGACGAGGGTCTTTTTGACTTTGCCTTTGAGTTCGCGGTCGATCCAGGGGGAGTTGCTGGACTTGCTGAAGAACTTTTTGTTCTGGGGAGTCCAGGTTTCGTTCGGATCGATGATTGCTATATCGGCGTCGGCTCCGGCGGCGAGGCTACCTTTGTCTAGGTTTATAATCTCGGCTGGTTTGCTGGTGAGAAGTGATAGGGTGGCGCTGAGTGAGAGGCGTTTGCTGTGGTAGAGCTGACCGAGCGAGATGGCGAGCGCGGTTTCAAGCCCGATGACGCCGAAGGGGGCGTAGTCGAATTCGACATCCTTCTCGTAGTCGGTGTGCGGGGCGTGTCCGGTGGCGATGCAGTCGATGGTGCCGTCTTCGAGCCCTTGGATAAGGGCGAGGCGATCTTCCTCCGTGCGGAGGGGCGGGTTCATCTTGAAGTTGGTATTGAAGCTCTCGATCTCGGAATCGTTGAGTCCTATGTGGTGCGGGGTAACTTCGGCTGTCACGTGTACGCCGCGAGATTTGGCGCGGCGGATAATGTCGACGGATCCTTTGGAGCTGATGTGCTGGAGGTGGATGTGGGCTCCGGTATGAGTTGAGAGGACGGTGTCTCGGGCGACGATGATTTCTTCGGCAGCGGCGGCGAGGCCTTTTAGTCCTAGTTTTGTGGATACGAATCCTTCGTTCATGACGCCGTCACCTGCCAGAGTGCTGTCTTGGCAGTGGTCGATGACGGGGATGTTGAACATGTGGGCGTATTGGACGGCCCGGCGCATGAGGCCGGTGTTTTGCACGCACTTGCCTCCGTCTGATATGGCTACGATGCCTGCTCGGGAAAGGGATCCGGTGGGGGCGAGGGCTTCGCCTTTGCGACCGACGGTGATGGTGCCGGTGGGGAAGACGTTTACGAGGCCTTCTTTGTCGACGACGTCTTTGATGAGCTGGACGGTGCCGACGGAGTCGACGGCAGGGGAGGTGTTTGGCATGCAGACAACGGAGGTGAATCCTCCTGCGGCTGCTGCTGAAGTTCCGCTGCGTATGGTTTCCTTGTGCTTTTGGCCGGGAACGCGGAAGTGGACGTGCAGGTCGACGAGGCCTGGGGCGACGACGAGTCCGGTTGCGTCTATGACTTCAGCGGTATCCAGGATGTCCTGATTTGGTTTTTCGGAGATTTTTCCATCGACGATGTAGAGGTCGGCGACTTCGTCGCGGTTGTTCTTCGGGTCGATGATGCGGCCGTTTTTGATGATGGTGGCGGAGGACATTGGGAAAGTTTTTTTGCCCACGAAGGGCACTAAGGGTGCCCGAAGTTTGGCTGGTGTTGAGGAGCTTGGTTTTTTGTCGCTGGTTGGGGGGATGGCGGGTCGGCGCCCCACCCTACAGTGAGATGTTAGACGGCGACGGCTTCGGAGTTGCCGCCGTTGCAGAGGTAGAGGGCGGCCATGCGGACGGCGAGGCCGTTGGTGACTTGTTCGAGGATTACTGATTGGTCGGAGTCGGCGAGTTCGGAGTCGATCTCTACCCCGCGGTTGATGGGGCCGGGGTGCATGATAACGGCGTCTTTCTTGAGCCAAGAGAGTCGCTCTTTGTTGAGGCCGAACATGCTGGTGTACTCGTTGAGGGAAGGGAAGGCGGACGCGTTTTGGCGTTCGTGCTGTATTCGGAGAAGCATGACGGCGTCTTTGTCTGCGAGAGCGGGCTTGAGGTCGTGGGAGACCTGGACGCCGAGTTTCTCGAATTCTTTGGGGACGAGGGTGGAAGGACCGACGAGGGTGACTTCGGCTCCGAGTTTGGTCATGGCCCAGATGTTTGAGCGAGCGACGCGGGAGAAGAGGATGTCGCCGAGGATGGCGATTTTTCTGCCTTCGAGGGATCTGAATTTTTCGCGGAGGGTGAAGCAGTCGAGCAGGGCTTGAGTGGGGTGTTCGTGGGCCCCGTCGCCTGCGTTGAGGACTGGGATATCGAGGATCTTGGCGATGTATCCGGCGGCTCCGGGTGCGGAGTGGCGCATGATGATGATGTCGGCGGCGAGGGCTCGGATGTTTTCGACGGTGTCGCGGAGGGTCTCGCCTTTGGAGGTGCTGGAGGTTTTCATGTCCAGCGAGGTGACGTCGGCGGAGAGGCGCTTGGCGGCCATCTCGAAGGCGACGCGGGTGCGGGTGGAGTTTTCGAAGAATAGGTTGACCACGTTTTTTCCGCGAAGGGCGGGGGTCTTGGCGGTCTTGCGTCCGAGGACTTTTTTGAAGGCGTCGGCTGTTTCGAAGATGGTGTTAATCTCGTCGGCGGAGAGTTCTTCGATGGTGATGAGATCTTTACGGTTCCAGGACATTGCTCGGTTTATCTGGGAGAATGCGTTTTTTGGGGGAATCGCGTGACAAGCACGCTTCCACGTGAAGTTAGGCGTTGAGGATTTCGACTTGCGATTTGGTCGGGTCGTTGGCGTCGAGGTGGACGGCGACTTTTTGATCGGGCGTGGTTTGCTCGGTGAGGCCGACGTAGTTGGCTGCGAAGGGGAGGCGTCGGTTGCCTCGGTCGACGAGGACGGCGAGTTCGACGGCGTAGGGGCGGCCGATGGTGAGGACTTCGGCGATGGCGGCCCGGACGGTGCGGCCTGAGAAGAGGACGTCGTCGACGAGGATGATGGTGGAGTCCTCTGGGTCGGTGGCCATGTGGGTGGCTTGGACTTCCTTGGTAATGGGGTGGTGCCCGATGTCGTCGCGGTGGAAGGAGATGTCGATGACTGCCTTGGGAATGGAGGTGCCGAGTCGTTTGGCGAGGGCGGCTTCGAGGAGGGAGCAGAGGGGGATGCCGCCGTTGGCGATGCCGGCGAGTACGAGGTTGTCGGCCTTGGGGTGAGCGGCTGCGATGGCGTCGGCGAGGGAGTCGATGGCGGCGTTTACTTCTGAGGAGTCAATGGTTTTCATCTGGAGTCGTTGTGACTTTGTGGGAGTGGACTGAGGGGTAAAGGGAAATTGGGTGATGGGTGGTAGGTTTTGGGTGATTGCGACAGGTTGTCTGTTGATTGGGTTGTGCGGCGTGCCCGGCGGTCACGCCCTACCTTCGTCTTCTCCGTCGTAGTAGTCGAGGGGCTCGGAGCGGAGGATGCGGGACTTGGGGGAGCGGACGAGCCATTTGCCGGAGTCGGGGTAGTGGCAGGATTCGCCGATGGGGTTGTCGGCGATGACGTAGACGATGAGGTCTTCTTCGCCGTCGTTGATGAGCTGGTGGGGTTCGTCGGGCTTGAAGAGGAAGGCGTCGCCGGGGCCGATGGGGTCTTGGCCTTCGAGGTAGCGAACTTGGCCGGTGCCGGATATGACGTGGTAGAATTCCCATTGGGCGCTGTGTGAGTGGAATGGATACGGTATTTTTCCGGGCGGGACGCGGAGGATTTCGACGTCGAAGGGGTGGCGCTCTTGGAGGTCGGTGGACTTGGGTTTGCGGCCGAGGGCTTCGGAGACTTGCTTGCCGGCTCCGGCGAATTTTCCGGATGGGGAGGTCCAGCCGAACTCTTTGAGGTTTTGGGTGTTTACGATTTTCATTGGGATGGGTGTATCGGTTTTGTGGTGGCGTGCCCGGCGGTCACGCCCTACCTATGGTGAGTCGCAGCTTGGGGAGCATCCGGCCTTGGGGGATGCTGGGGTGTTCGCCGATGCGGATGGCTCCGTGGTGGAGGTAGAAGCCTTCGGCGTCGGGATCTGAGATGATGATGAGTTCGCTGAGACCGAGCTGGGCTGCGAGTGTTTTGATCTCAGTGAGCGCTTGTTTGCCTACGCCTTTGCCGATGACTTCTGGAAGGAGCCAAAGGTTGTCGAGGAGAGGGGGCGATGACTTGACGATCGAGAAGTAGCCGACGATTTGCTGGCCGTGCCAGATGCTGCGTACGGAGTTGGCGGCGATATATTCTGGGGAGGTCGAGAGGCCTTCTCGCCAGAGCTCTAGTTGCTCCTGAGAGTAACCCCAGTACCCTTTTGAGCGGACGGCTATTTCGCTGAGGATTTTTGCTTCTTCCGGTTGTGAGGGTTTGAAAGCGACTTGCATCGATCAGGAGCGTTGGGGCTTAGGAGATCTGAGTTTGTTCGGATTGGGAAAGAGGTCTGGGGAGGCTGACTCCGTATTGTTCGGAGTGTGGAGCGAAGCCGGCTCGTTGGTAAATGCGCAGAGCGGGGTTCTTGGGCTCTGTGGCTATGATGAGTTCGATTTTTGGATACGCTTCGTAGGCGTCTGCAATCACATGGCTTAGGAGCTCGGAGCAGATGCCTTGTCCTTGGTGCTCGGGGTGGGTTTCGACGGACTGGAATCGGCCATAGGAACGGTCGGAGTTGAAGAAGAGTCCCATGTCGGCGACGAGGGTACCTTCGAGAAAGGCGCCCCAGCAGGCTCCGTGTTTGGCTTCTTGAAGTTGGCGGTAGCTGTTGTAGAGGCGTCGCTTGAATTCGAGAAAGGGTTTCCAGTTGGGAGAGTCGCGTTCGCAGAGGGACTGGAGTTGGGCGATCGCTTCCCATTCCTCGTCGCTCTGGAGTTTACGGCACTCGATCGGGGCGGAGGATTTTACGAGAGGCGTTGGGGCGTTTGAGGTGAGTACTATGTTGTGTTCCAGCTCAAAGCCGAGGTCTTCGAAATGGGCTGTGTTTCCTCTGGATTCTTCTTCCCAACCGAATGTGAGGTGTTCGGTGCTTTGATCGAATTCTGATTGGAAGTCTTGTATCCACTTTTTGAATGAGTCGGCTTTGGGAGCTTGGCCGTACACCAAGAGGTTGCCCCAGTGGTAGTCTGGGTTCTTTGTGGAACGGATGACGGTGTATCTGGGCTTGGCTTCGACTTCGCCTGCGTACTGCTGGATGAGGCAGTCGGATTTGTATCCAAGATTGTTCAAAGGACTTTGGGAGATTGGCTAGTGGTCGTTGCCGGAGTAGATCCACATGGGTTCGGTTTTTCCGGCTCGCTCGAAACCGTGTTTCTGGTAGAACTCGATGGCTTTGCCGTCTGCGGTGAGCATGTTCATGTGGAAATCTTTGTAGCGGGTTTTGAGGTGTTCGAGAATTTGGCTGCCGATGCCTTGCCCTTGGTAGTCCGGGTGGACGAGGAGGTGCGGGTAGTAGACGACTAGGTGTCCGTCAGAAATGGCGTTGCCGAGGCCGACGAGTTTTTCGTTTTTGTCCCAAGCGGATACAAGTGAATGCGAGTCGCGGAGGGCGGGCAGGAGCGTTTGGGGGATTTTGGCTGAGGACCAGTCGTTTGCGGCGTAGAGTTCGACGACCTGGTCTTGGGGAAGTTCTTTTTGGAAAGAGTATCGGATGTGGTTGGACATTGGGGAGTGGGAGTTTTGGATACGGAAGCTAGAGCATTTTTCTTTTGTTTGGGCGCTGAGAATCGCGGCACAAGGCCGCTTCCCACTTTAAGATGCCTGAAGTGAAGTGCGACTGTTCAAAAGAAAAGTGCTCTAGTTGTCTGGGATGAGGCGTTTGCCCATGCTGACGACAGGATCGATGGTGTATCCGAGCTTTTGATAGAAGTCGATGACGGCTTGATTCGTTTCCCGGATTTGCAGATTGATTTTGGGGCAGCCGGCGGCGAGCAGTGAGGCTTCCGCTGCGGACATCAGCTGGCGGGCGAAGCCTTTGTTTTGGTGATCGGGCGAGACTGCGAGGTAGTTGATCCAGCCGCGGTGGCCGTCGTAGCCGGCCATGCAGGAGGCGACGAGTTGGCCGTCGAGCATGCCGACGAGGAACCACTCGGGGGAGACTTGGAGCTTTCGTTCGATGTCTCGGTCGGGATCGTTGTGGGCGACGATGAGGCCACAGGCTTTCCAGAGTGCGATGAGGGCGGGGCGGTCGGTTTCTTGGAAGGGGCGGATTTGCATGAGAGGTGTGGCGTTTGTATTAACCACAGATTGCACAGAGTGCACAGATTTTGAGATGTTATTTTGAATTTTGGGGAGTTGGTCGAGGTAGGCGTTGGCTTGTTTATGGGAGCGGAAGTGGAGGAATTGGATGTGGGAGTATTGGGGATCTGCTAGGAGTTTTTGGTAGCGGCGTCTTACGGTGCGGTAGCTTGTGAGGGTCCAGAGGAGGATGGAGTCGTGGCTGAGGAATGTCTTTCGGAAGGACTCGGTGTTGCCGGTGCCGGGCCAGAGTTCTTCTTTGTTATAGGCTCGGCGTGTGGCGCGAAGTAGGGCTTGCCAGAAGGTGCGGGTGAAGGGGAGATCGAGCCAGATGACGGTTTGCACATGTTTCCATTTGATGGGGATGGTGCGTGTGTAGTTGCCGTCGATCACCCAGGCGTCGCCTGTTAGTTTTGTATCCAAATTTTGGAAGAAGATTTCGTCGGTGGATTCACTCCAGTTGGGGCCCCAGAATAGAGCGTCAAGCTCGACGTAGGGTGCGTTGAGTTTGTTGGCGAGTTTGCGAGCGAAAGTGGATTTGCCGCTGCCGCTGCAGCCGACGATGTTGAAGCGACTGGGGTGATTAGCGGTCATCTCGATTCCTAAGTCTGTTTATCTCGAAAAAGAACGAGGAGCCGAAGGAGAAGGACCAGAAGAGCGGTAGGATGAAAAGGATCGCTCCGGCCCGTCCGGACATGCGAGGGAGAAGAAGCTCTACATTGAAAGTTCGCATGGTAACAATCCAATAGAGGGGCACGAGCAGAGTGGAGGCGAGGAGGAGAATGCTTCTCTTTTGCATGCTGTCCGCGTATGCGTATGAAGCAATGCCTCCTAGGGCCAACGATAGCCCGTATACAAGTAGGTTGGATAGCATTGGATTATTCTAGTTCGAGCGTCATGAAAACGCTGTTGGGGTCTTCTTTGTATTGGGAGAAGGGGGGACAGTCTATGAATCCGAATTTTTGATACAGTTTTCGGGCGGGTTCGAAGAAGGGCATGGAACCGGTTTCGAGGGACAGGCGTTGGTAGCTTCGGGATTTTGCTTCTTCGATCAAGTGGATGAGAAGTTTGGAGGCGATGCCTTGGCCGCGGAATGCGGAGGAGGTTCGCATGGATTTGATTTCGCCGTGGGTTGAGTCGATTGTCTTGAGGGCGGCACAGCCGGCGAGTTGGTTTTGGAATTTTAGGGACCAGAAGGTGACGTCGGGAGAGCGAAGACCTTCGAGATCGAGAGCGTGTTTGCTCTCGGGAGGGGAGACGGATTTCATGTCGGCGATGTGCTCTTCGAGGAAAGTGGCGATCTCGGGGCCGCTGAGGTCGTCGACTTCGATGGTGATCATGGGACAGCAGGGGGTGTAGTTGGAGGGGCGCTACGAGGGGGGGAGTGGATTTGGGGAGTTTGAAACGGGGGAGGAGGTTGTGGCAACGACGGAGCGTTGCCCTCCTGTAAAAAAAGCGGTGGGAGCTTGGGGGCTCCGCACCGCTTGGGAAAGGGGAGGTTTTATGGCCGCTGGGACAGCGGCCGCTACCTTGGGTTGTATGATCGCGGCACAAGGCCGCTTCCCACGTGTTTATTTGATGAGGTTGATGCCGGTCATCTCCTCGGGCTTTTCGAGGCCCATCATCGCTAGGATCGTTGGAGCGATGTCGGCGAGGCGGCGGTCGCCGTCGTTGACGAGCTCCTTGCCTTTGAAGGCTTTGCCGTAGACGACGGCTTCGACTGGGTTGAGTGTGTGGGCGGTGTGTGGACCGTCTACTGTGGTGTCCCAAAGCTGGTCGGCGTTACCGTGGTCAGCGGTGATGAAGGCACCGCCGTCCATTTGGTCGATGGCGTCGAGGAGGATGCCGATGCCTTCGTCTACCTTGGAGCAGGCTTTCTTGACTGCTTCGAGGTTGCCGGTGTGGCCGACCATGTCGGGGTTGGCGTAGTTAACGAGGACGAAGTCGTACTTGCCGGAGAGGATGGCGTTCTTGACGAGTTCGGTGACTTCGTCGGCGGACATCTCTGGCTGGAGGTCGTAGGTGGCGACCTTGGGAGACTTGGCCATGCCGCGGTCTTCGCCTTCGAATGGCTCTTCGCGGTAGTCGTTAAAGAAGAAGGTGACGTGCGGGAATTTTTCGGTTTCGGCGGAGCGGAACTGGGTGAGGCCCTTGTCCATGAGGTAGGAGCCGAGGACGTTCTTCATCTTCTCTGGCTTGTAGAAAACGACGTTTTCGCAGAGGCCTTTTTGCCACTCGGTCATGGCGACGAAGAAGAGGTCGAGCTTTTCACCACGGTCGAAACCGTCGAAGTCGTCTTGGATGAAGGCTTTGGCGAGCTCGCGTGGACGGTCGCCGCGGTAGTTGTAGAATACGACTGCGTCGCCGTCGCCGATAGTGGCGAGCGGGTTGCCGGCGTCGTCGACGATCCAAGTTGGTGGGACGAATTCGTCGCCTACGTTGGAGTCGGAGGTTGGGTTGTCGTAGTAATTCTGGATGGCTGCTGGAGCGGAGGTGGCCTTTTCGCCTTCCTTGCCGGTGAGCATGTTGTAGGCGCGGCCGACGCGGTCCCAGCGTTCGTCGCGGTCCATACACCAGAAGCGTCCGCAAACGGAAGCGATCTTGCCGAGGCCGATTTCCGCGAGCTTGGCTTCGCACTGCTCGGCGAAGCCCTTGCCGGAGGAAGGTGGAGTGTCGCGGCCGTCGGTGAAGAGGTGGACGTAAACTTCCTCTACGCCGGCCTTCTTGGCTTCTTCGACGAGGCCGTAAAGGTGCTCGAGCAGGCCGTGTACGCCAGCGTCGGAAGCGATGCCCATGTAGTGGAGCTTGCCGCCGGTCTTGGTCTTGGCGAAGGCTCCTTCGAGGGCCTCGTTGCCGGTGACGGTGCCTTCGGAGAAGGCTTTGGTGATGCGGACGATCTCCTGGTCGACGATGCGGCCGGCGCCGATGTTTTGGTGGCCGACTTCGGAGTTACCCATGATGCCGGCGGGGACGCCAACGTCGAGGCCGCAAGCGGCGAGCTCGGTGCGTGGCCATTCAGCAGTGAGACGGTCGGAAACTGGAGTGTCGGCCAGCTTGACGGCGTTGTAGCCGTCTTGGTCGGCATTGTTGTTTGCTCCCCATCCGTCGCGGATGACGAGGAGGACTGGTTTTTTCGCTTCGCTCATGATGTGAAGATTTTGAGGCACCCTCTTTGGGGACGAAGCGGATTGATGACAAGGTTGTAGTGATTTGGCTTGGGACCAAATCGGGTTCCGGGGCTGGGGCGATGGGGCTTATCGGCAGGTCGCGCTTGTGCGGCTAATGATTCTTATTATGTTTTCTGAATTCTTGGGTCGCAAGTTTAGTGGCTGGCGGCCGATACCGAACCCCAACGCTTATGAAGAGTTTTATCCGCGCCTCCGTCCCAGCGGTTGCTGGCCTTGTGTTAACTGCGAGTTTGTATGGTCCTCCTCCTCCAGGCAAGGGGCCGAATCGGGGAGGTGATGACGGCGGTACGCAGGTGGACCACCGGGCTCTGCAAACGGATGAGATCAAGCTCGGGACCAGCGGTGGCTGGCAGTTTGATTTGGCGAATGGCTACTGCTGTGGTGGAACGTTGGGAGCCTTGATCGAATTTGATGGTAAGAAGCACATCCTCAGCAATTTCCACGTTTTGGCGGCGGATGTTGTTCCAGGTGGGAACGGGGTGACGGCTCAGCTGGATGATCCAGTTATCCACCCTGCGTTGATCGATACGAACTGCGGATCGAGCGCCTACCGGGATGTGGCTTCTTTGTCTGGGGTGGCGAATCCGTTGTTGGGTTCGAATATCGATGCGGCTACCGCGGAGATCCTTCCGGGAGCGGTTGATCTTAGCGGAGCGATTTTGCAGATCGGGCAGATTTCGAATCAGACGGTGGCGGCGAGTGTCGGGCAAGCGGTGAAGAAGAGTGGGCGTACCACTGGCTTCACTCGCAGCACGGTGGCGTATTTGGACGTGAACGTGGAGGTGGCATACGATGACGAGTGTGCGGGCGTCGAAATTGGGGTCGGGCTGTTCGAGGGACAGATTGTGGTGGACAATTCGGGTAGCAGTTTTCTTGCGGGGGGCGATTCGGGGTCTTTGCTTGTCGAGGACAAGGCGGATCGGCCGCGGGCCATCGGATTGCTTTTTGCGGGGAGTTCGACTCACGCGATCGCCAACCCGATTGATGATGTGTTGGGATTTTTCAATGCGACGATGGTTGGCCTGGATGGAACCGGTAGCGAGGAGGATAGCTCCGGTGGTGGCGGCAACGGTCGTGGCAATGGGGGTAAGAAGAATCGCGGAAACGCGGCTGAGATCGCTAAGGCGATGGCTGCGAACAAGAAAGCTGAAGCGCTCGCTCGGCGAGTGGCGAAAGGCGTTGGCCACGGCGTAGGCGTGGATGACTCTGGAAAGCCTTATGTGGCGATCTTTGTGGAGACGCTGGAGGGGGAAGCGTCGGACATCTCTGAGATCGATGGGGTGCCGGTGCGCTTGGTCGAGACGGGGCGGTTTGTCGCGTTCTAGCTTTTGGTTTGGTATTGGAGCGAGAGCTCGATGCGGTAGAACTTTGATCGGCTTTGATCTGGGAGGATGATGCGTTCCCAATTGTGGTAGGATGATTCGCGAGTGTAGAATGACTCGTATTCAACTTCTTGCCACGTGTTTAAGTCCTTAGACTCGAGGAGTTTCGTATTCACATCGATCGAGTATTTGAAAAGGGCTCGATCGATCACTCGGGTGGGATGTCCGTCGATGGTGACGGTTCGCGTTTTTGCGAGATAGGAGCGGTTGGGATTGAAGGGGTTTATCCCGTGAACGTAGCAAAGGAGGTTGGGTAGATCGGTGTCCGCGAGGCTTTGGTCGGGCGCCTCGATTCCGGAGGGGAAGGAGCCGCCTAGGAGCATGCGGGCGATCCAGTCTTCGAAGGAGATGGGGCCGGGGATTTCGATGGGCGCGACGTTCGTGTATCCTGATTTGCCGAACTGGTTGTAGGCCCGTACGCGGTATTGGTAGAGGTCTCCTTCGTTAACTCTTGAATCTGTGAATGTTGCGGAGTCTCCGGGAACGGAGGCGATACGTTCGAAGGGCCCGCCGTTGATCGAACGTTCGATTTCGAAGCCGGTCTCGTTGTCGGAATTATCCTGCCAAGTGAGACTGACATTTGCTTGTAGTAGAGTGGTGAATACTAGCCACAGCCAGATGGCGCAGGCTCGTTTGGGGGCGATTGAGCAGCGCTTGGCGTGGGGTCGTATCGTCGATGACGGCGATGTTGACAAAATTTTGGACTGATTCGCTTTTTAAGGTGCGACCCTTGATTCTGGATCGGGGTTTGGATTAGCGAAGGATGGGGGTAGGTCGATTTTAAAATTCAAGATTACCTCGTTTTAACACAAACTAGGGATAGGCCCCTAGGGAATCCTAAGCGTCTGTGTTCAGATTTTGGATTCACTTGAACTTATACCACGCAGAAGCTCTGGTTAAGTGGCGGAGACTGAGGTGCCTTGCAGCGAGGCGTCCTGGAAATCAGGCGCGTTTGGAAAGCGCTAGGAGCTTCTTTCCGGCGGCGTGCAGGGTCTCTTCCTTCTTGGCGAAGTGGAAGCGGATGAAGCGATGCTCGGGTTCGCGGAAGAAGCTGGAGCCTGGGACTCCGGCGACGCCGATCTCGCGAGCGAACCATTCTGCTGCTTCCGTATCGGTGGCGAAGCCGAGGGAGGAGATGTCGACCATGACGTAGTAGGCGCCTTGTGGCTCGGTGAAGGGGAGGCCGGTTTGGCGGAGGTAGCCGAGGAAGATGTCGCGCTTGCGGGTGTAGGCTTGCTGAAGCTCGATGTAGTAGGAGTCGGGGAGTTCGAGGCCGGCGATAGCGGCTTCTTGCAGGGGGGCGGCGGCGCCTACGGTGAGGAAGTCGTGAACTTTTCGGGCTTGGGCGATGACTTCGGCGGACGCGAGCACGTAGCCGAGTCGCCAGCCTGTGATGGAATAGGTTTTGGAGAGGGAGTTGCAGGTGATGACGCGCTCGAAGGCTCCGGGGAGGCTGGCGGCGTAGGTGTGAACGTGGGGCTGGTAGACGATGTGTTCGTAGGGTTCGTCGGTGATGACGTAGGCGTCGTGCTTTTCCGCGAGGTCGAGGATTTCTTGGAGCTCGTTGGGGGTGAAGACTTTGCCGGTCGGGTTGGAGGGATTGCAGACGATGATGGCCTTGGGATTTTGTTCGAATGCTTTGGCAAGTTCGTCGCTGTCGTATCCGAAATCTGGAGCGTTGAGGGTAACGTAGATCGGTTCGGCTCCCGAGAGGATGGCGTCGGCGGCGTAGTTTTCGTAGAAGGGGGAGAAGACGATGACTTTGTCGCCTGGGTTGCAGGCGGTCATCATGGCGACCATCATGGCCTCGGTGCTGCCGCAGGTGACGACGAGGTGCTGATCGGGATCGATCTCGAGGCCGGTGTTGCGGTTGATTTTTTTAGCGAGGGCTTGTCGGAATCCGGGAGCTCCCCAGGTGACCGCGTACTGGTGGTAGGGGCCGCGGGTGGCGGTTTCGAGAGCTGAGAGCAGGGCTTCGGGCGGTTCGAAGTCGGGGAAGCCTTGGGAGAGGTTGATGGCTCCGCAGCTATTGGCGAGGCGTGTCATGCCGCGGATGACGGATTCTGAAAACTGGGCGAGGCGGTTGGCGGGGGAAGGCATGTTGGGAAAGTGGTTTGGATGATGGCGTAGGGAGGGAAGTGAAATGGCAACCTTCTCTGTTGGGTGACGAGCTTTTTTGAAGCAGGGCGAAGGCGGTCGATTTCTTCAATCAGGTTCGGATGTGTTTCGTCCCTTTTCACCGAAGGGGCTACGAATTTGGCTAAGGGTTGCCAGCCAATCCTCTTTGCCTAGGATTTTTTATACGATTTGATATGACCAAGAAGCTGATTGCGATTCTGATGATGATGGCTGCGAGCCTGCATGTGTTTGCGGGCCCGTCGATTTATGAGATCACCGTAGTCGATATCGATGGTAACGAAACGACTTTGGAGCAGTATCGAGGGAAGACGTTGTTGATCGTGAATGTGGCGTCGCGGTGTGGCTTCACGTCCCAGTACAAGGAGCTGGAGCAGCTGAACGCTGATTATGGGGAGAAGGGCTTGGTAGTGCTGGGCTTCCCGTGCAACCAGTTTGGGGGGCAGGAACCTGGGACAGACAAGGAGATCAAGGAATTTTGCTCAAAGTATTATGGGGTGAGTTTCCCTATGTTCTCCAAGATCGAGGTGAACGGGCCGAATCGCCACCCTCTATTTTCGCATTTGACGGGTGAGGAGTCGCCGTTTCCTGGAAAGATCGGGTGGAATTTCAGCAAGTTTGTCGTCAACGGGGAGGGTGTGATCGTTGCCCGGTTTAGTCCGTATGTTTCGCCGAAGTCGAAGAAGCTGCTCTCTGTGATCGATAGCGCGATCGAGTAGTAGTAGCTTTTTTTGAAGGTATCCGTTATCAGGATACGGAAATGTTTGGTTAGTCGACGAGGACTCTTTCTGGCTTTCCTTGCTGGTGGACGCGGAAAATGAGGAGGGTAACGCCTTCGTCGCCGGTAATGGCGGTGTGGATTTGTTTGAGGGGAACCATGGCGGCGTCGCCTGCTTTGAAGTGAATGTCTTCCTTGCCTTCCTGCCAAAGGGTGACGTTTCCTGCGAGAATGTAGGCGAACTCTTCGCCTGGATGCCAGTGTTTGGGGAGCGATGTATTTGGAGGAATGGATACGTGGCTCATGATGACTTCCAGTCCTTCGGCTCCGGCCAAGGGATTTCGTAGCAGGTTGTCTACCTTGAGTTCGCTTGCTTTAGGGACGGTGTCGCTTTCGTGCTGCGGATGTCCGAAGGCCAAGGAGGAGGCGAGTCCGGCTAGGGCGAAGAAGGAGAAGGCGTATCTTTTTTTCATGGGTGGTGAGCAATATATCGTTATCCTGCCTTTTGCAAATTGGGGATTTTGAGCTACTTTCTGTTAGCCCTTCCGAATATGAATTTAGAGCAGAATCAAACCGTTAGCTGTCCGTACTGCGGGGAAGCTGTGGGGATTGTCGTTGATTGCACGCTCGCCTCGCAGGCGTTTGTGGAAGACTGTTCCGTGTGTTGTCGTCCGATCGACTTTTCGATTTCGGTGGATGACGATGGGGAGATCGTTTCGTTGCGGGCTAGACGCGAGACCGGGTAGTTGCTCATTGCAGAGCGTGTTGATGCTGGATCCTGCAATGGGATTTTTGACCACCGATGAGAGCGAAGTTTTACGATAGATTTGGTGGAGAGGGGGATCCGTTTTTTGTGAATCCTTCTGGAGTCTTGTCGGTGAAGTATACGTCTTTGTTTGGGCGTGAGCCGGGGGTGTGGAGGTCGAGCATGACGAGGGCTTGCTTGCCGGTGGTGAACTTATGGCGCGTTCCTGGCGGTAGGCGTAGGAAATCGCCGGTCTCCAGCGGGTGCTCCTTTCCGTCGAGAATGGCGATTCCGGATCCCTCGAGGACGTAGTAGCACTCTTCGGCGATCTTGTGGTAGCTCTCGGCGGTGACTTGGTTTGCTTCGATACGGACTCGGTAAGCGGTAAGGGAGGCTTCTTGCTCCTCGGGGATAAGCGACTCGATCTGGTAGGGGCCGAGTTGCTGTTTGGCGGTACTGGGAGTGGCGTTTTTTGTGTGGAGAATATCCATCGGGATCACTAGTCGGAAGTGTGGATTACCTTTGCGAAAGCCGGCTTTGCGCGCGAGCTTTATGAATCCCTTGTGATTCCCGAAAGGTTAGCGCTTCGAAGGAGGCTTTCGATTGTACCGCTTGCGGTGCCTGTTGTCGCTGTTTCCCTATCTTTGCGGGGGAGGCGGATGCGCAGCGTGAACCTCGGATACGTGAGGAGGCCCGTTTGCTGGAAGCGCATATGAGGTCTGAGGAAAGGAGCTATCGGCTGTTTCCTCTGCCATTTCTGGACTGTTGCCCTTTTTTGCGGGAGAACTTGCTTTGTCGGATCTACGAGTCGAGGCCTCGTGTCTGTCGCCGATTTGAGGTTGGCAGCGATCAATGTTTGGAGGCTAGGAGGCGTATCGGAATTGTGGATGCGATATAGCTTTGAGGCTACATCAGGTCGCTTGGCATATTTTTCGCGAGGAACTTTTCGATTTGCTTGAGCAGGTCTTCTAGGTTTTCGGGATCCCTGAAGCCATGGCCTTCGTCTTTGGAGTAGAGGGACTGGAATTTGATCTTATGGCGTTTCAGGGCTTTGACGAAGCGGCTGGTGTGGTTGGCGTCGACGCGTTTGTCTCTTCGACCGTGGTAGAGCAAAATGGGGGCTTGCACGTTTTTGGCGAGATAGACGGGGGATACTTCTTTGAGGTTTTCGGCTGTGCCGTTTTCGGGGACGACGTAGTCTTTCCAGAACTTTGCCGCTTCATCCCATTCGTAGCTTTCGTAGTGGTCGATCTGTCGAGAGATGTCGCTTACGGACATCATGGGAATGCCGACTGCGTAGAGGTCCGGGGTGGTGCAGAGTCCCATGAGGGTGGCGTATCCACCGTAGCTTGCTCCGGCGATACCGATTCGGTCTTTGTCCGCGATTCCTTGGTTGATGGCCCAGTGGACGCCGTCTGTGATGTCGTCCTGCATCTTTTTGCCCCATTGGCCGTTTCCGGCTTCGAGGAAGGCTTTGGTATAGCCTGATGATCCGCGGAAGTTTATCTGTACGACGGCGTATCCCCGGTTGGCGAAGAATTGCACAAAGGGGTCGTAGACGAAGTAGTCGCGTGCCCAGGGGCCTCCGTGTATGAAAAAGATGGTTGGGTAGGGGGCTGAGAGCTTGGGGTTGGATGGCTTGGTGAGGTAGCCGTGTATGGTGAGTCCGTCGCGGCTTTGGTAGCTTATGGGTTCTACCTTGCTGAGTTTGTCGGAGAATTTGTCAGCCCATGGGGCCTCGGTGTAGATTTCTTCGAGGGTTCCTTTTTCTTTGTCGTAGAGGAAGAAGACTCCGTGGGAATCGCCTTTCCATATTTTGACGAGTATCCGTTTTCTGGATAGGTCCCAATCGAATAGTTGCACGGACCAACCGGGGAGCAGCTTTTTGAGGGATTTGTAGATTTTCTGGAGTTGAGGGTCGAGATAGTCCTGCTCGAAGATCCCGTCATGATAGTTGACGCCGACGATTTTATTGACCCAGGCATCGTAGACGACGGAGTCGATGGCTATATCTTCGCGTTTGGTGACGGTCGAGATCTCGCCTGTTGAGAGATCCATCTCTTTGAGGGCGATTGTGGTGTCGTAGTTGTCGCTCAGGAAGCGAAGGGTGTTGTTTTGTGTGTTGATTTCGGGAGAGGCGAAGGATTCGGTCCCGTTTCTCTCCTTGTAGGTTATCGGAATGTCGAGTTCGCGTGTTTCGCTTTTCTCGTTCAGTAGTTGAACTTTAGGTACGCAAAATTCGTTGAGCCAGTCGATGTTGTCGCGATCTCCGAACTTGTCGTACTCGATGCCGGGAAGCTGGTAGGCGAGTTTTGGGGTGTCGTTTTCGTCGAGCTCGTAGTAGAGGGTTTGGCCTTTGTTTTCGACGAGGAGTTCCCATTCGAGGCTGTTGGTATCGACTTTGTAGAGACCTCGAGGCATGTTCGCTTCTTTGAGGAACTTGTTGTTCTTCTCTCCGGTGTATTTTGAGAAATCGTCGAGGTCTACGATGATGGAGCCTGGGGCCTCGGGAATGTAGGTTGATATGATCCAAGCGTTGCGGAGGAAGAAAAGGGGGTGCTTCACATTGCGAGGATCCGGGAGAATGGTCTTGGTATCGGATCCGCTAATGTGGATTTTTACCCATGAGTCGCTGAAGCGAAAGCGAACAAGTAGGTGTTCGTCGGTGAGGAAGTATATGCTGCTGATCCAGTTGTCGTATTTTCCGTTTCCGAGGCTCCAGGCTTTGCCTTCTTGGAGATCGTAGCAAAAGATGGTTTGGCGGTAGGTTTCGCCGAATTCCTCATAGCGTTGTCCTGCGAGGTAGCGTCCGTTGGGGGAGATGGCGATTGCTTCGGGAAGGGGTGCCTTTACGAGCTCTTTGAGCGGGATGAAGTCTGGGTGCGTCTCCTTCTTGGCGATCGAGAAAGCGCTGAGTAGTTGAACCAGCAATACGCTGAGTACGACTTGTCTGAGTAGTTGCAGTTTCGGCATGATGTCTGGTCTCGATCCGGCGCGGCCGGAAGACGGTTGATTCGCTTTTGCAGAAACTACTAGGGAGCGATGTGTCTGGGACCAGATGAAAATGCGTATCTACGGGTATCGCATCGTTTGAGAAGCGATGCTGCTTGTGAGCATTAGTGCGTGTTCGTGAATGCTATGGGTTGCTTCTTGGGGGTGGCGCTGGGCGTCGGATGCGGACTCTGCCGTCGGGCATGAAGGTGACGTTTTTCATGTCGCTGGAGTAGCGGTCGAGGATGTTGTCTACGGCGGCGACTTGTTCATCGGTCGCTCGTCCGCCCATGCTGCTGACGTTGCGTCGGAGTCCGATGAGGACGCGCTGGCGGTGGGCTTGGCTTTCGAGTTCGCCGATGGCGTCGGCGTAGAGGTCTAGGCTGCCTCCTTGTTCCATGCGGCCGCGGGAGAGGGTGGAGAGCATGGCTGCTTTTGACATCTGGTCTTCCTGGGCTCGGGCGAAGTTTTCGGCGCTATCGATGTCGTTGCGTCCCCATTGCGAGATGGACCGTTGGTAGGTCCTGTTTCGCATTTCTGGGTTTTCGATCGCCTGGATCATAGCCATGGTGGCTTCGGGATTGGCGGCGACGAGATCGCCGGCGAGGTTGAACAGGGTTTGGTCGCGGTCGGGCAGGCTGGAGATGGCGTGGAAGACTTCGTCGGTGTCGAAAGTGGTGGAGGTGCGTAGCCAGTTTCTGGTGACACTCAGGAGGGCGCCTGAAACGTTGGGGTCGTTTTGGTTTTCGAGGGCGTAGGCGAAGGCTTCGGCTCCATCGCGCTGGGCCCAGCTGTTGAGGATGCCGTGCATGGAGCTCCGGGCTATTTGGGTATTGGGGATGGCTTCGATAGCAGTGAGTGAGGCGTCGAAGTCGAAGTCGGACCAAGCGTCGAAGAGGCTTTGCATGCTGCGGGAGCGCAGCTGGCTATCTTGGATTTGCAGGGTGTTGTGGAAAATCGTTTCGAAGCTGGCGGCGTCGTTCTGGTTGTTTACGAGGGCTCTGAATTCGGCGTTGCGGCGGCTGCCTTGCAGGTCGTCGATCATGCCGAGGGCGGCTGTCAGGTCGGTGCGGGCGACTTCCGAAATGGTGGAGCGGAGGTCGACGCCGCGGATGGCTCCATTGTTGGAGGCGGCTAAGAGGGCGGCCCATGCGTCGACGGGAGCGTTTTGGGCCCAGCCGGCGGCGACGGGTCCGAGGTTGCGAAGGGCGTTGGGGCTGGGGTTGTCGAGGAACGCGAGGAAGGCTTCTTGCCCGTGGGCTTGCCCGAAGGCGCGGAGGAAGCGGAGGGTTTTGCTTCTCTTTTCTGTTCCGACGGGGAGGGCTTCGATCTCGGCCCAGATTTCCATGGCTTCGGAGATGGGGGTGTTGGCTGTGATGCTGTCGATCTTGTTGTTGAGGAGCTGGGAAGGGGTGGGGGGTGGCGTTTGCTCTGCGGGCGTGGTGGACTCTGTTTCGTTTGTGGCAGCCAGGGGAGTGGTGGGCGCGTGGGGTGGGGCCGTTTCGGGGACGCTTGCAGCTTCTTCAGTGAGGGGTGCTGGCGAGGCGACGCTTTGAACGCCTGCGGTGAAACCGGCGTTGTACATGAAGGGGAGACTGGCTAGGGCGCCGATCGAAATGGCGCTGGATATGACGAGAAATAGGGTTTTCATGAGTTGGGTAACTGCGGGGATGTAGTGGGAGCTTTTGCTGGAAAATTCCAGATGAAAGTTGGCTGGAGGTAATTGGGATAAAGGGGGAGCCTGCTGGTTTTAACAGGGATGCTGCTTCGCAGCAACAGGGTGGCCTGCGGCCAGCAGGATTTTGGGATGTCTCGGACGGTGGATGTCCTAGGGCTTGCGCTAGGGTGGGCGGGTGACGGACGAATCGGGCGAGGCAATTTTTTTTGAGGGGCAAGCGCTTGGGGCTGAGGCGCCTGCGGAGGCTTTGCATTTGGCGGGGCGCGAGGGCGTTGACCTTGTTTCCGCGGCGCCTTGGAATGATGACATGGCGACCGCTCGTGCAGACAGCGAGTCGGCCAGTCTTGAGGAGCGGTTTGACGAGCTTGGTGTCGAGCGCGCGACTCCTGCGGAATCGGAAATTCTGGGGACTGGTGTCGACTCTTGGGACGAGGCTCTCGATGGAGGGCTTCGCTCGGGGCTGCTTGCGGAGGTGGCCGAGCCGGAGGCGAGCTCGGGTGGGCAGGTGCTGCTGCTTCACTTGCTGGCGGGGATGCGTCGGGCTCAGCGTTTTGTGGCTTTGGTGGATGGGGCGGATGGCTTTGATCCGCAGTCGACGCCGCCGGCATTGCTGGAGCATTTGTTGTGGGTGCGATGCCGTTCGTCGTTGGAGGCGATGAAGTGCGCGGATGCTTTGCTGCGTGACGAAAACCTGGGAATGGTGCTGGTGGATTTGCGTGGTTGCGAAGAGCGTGAACTGCGTCGGGTGAAGTCGGCGGACTGGTATCGCTTGCAGCGTTTGGTGGAGCGTTCGAGTGCGTATGCCTGCGTGTTGACGCCGAAGGCGATGATTCCGAGCGCGCAAATGCGCTTGGAACTGGCTGGGCAGTTGGGTATTGAGAAAATGGATGCGTCGCTGAGTGAGTTGGCGAGTGACGTTGGGTTTGAAGTCTTGCGGAAACGGACGCGTGAGCGTGAAGGTTTTGCGCAATTGGTGCAGCGGGTGGCGGTTGGCTGAAGTCCGGTCCTGATCTTCCTCATAATCATCCTCTTAATCTAAGAGCGAGTTGGAGGAGGATGAGGAAGATTATGAGGATGAGGAAGATTATGAGGATGAGGAAGATTATGATTATGAGGAGGATTATGATTTTGTAATGTTTTTGGTTTTTCAGGTTCCTCGTCTTTTGTTGCAGGCGGTTTTGAAGGTGGAGAGCGGCGTGCCCGGCGGTCACGCCCTACCTGTTGTGGTGGTGGATGCGGGGGCGAAGAAGCCGGCGGTGTTGGCCATGACGGAGGTGGCGGAGCGTGAAGGTGTAGTGGTCGGGCTTTCGGTGCCGCAGGCTTTGGCGCGCTGCGAGGGACTGGTGGTTCGCTATCGCTCGGAACAGGCGGAGCGGATGGTGGAGGAAATGGTGTTTGCCATGGGGTACTCTTTGGCTCCGCGAGTGGAAATTGAAGAAGCGGGGGTCGTGCTTGTGGACTTGCGGGGCGTTGATCTTGAGGAGTCGATCGGGCGTTGTGGGGCGATTGTGCGGGAGTTGGATGCTGCTGGCGTGAAGGTCGGCGTGGGAGTGGCGGAGTCGTGCGTGGTGGCTTTGTTGGCGGCGAAGGAATGTGAAGGGGAAGTGCTGGTGGTTAAGGGGGAAGTGGGAGGTATGAAGTATGAAGAGGGGGCTCAGTGTGTGAGGAGTATTAGTGAAGGGGAGTTCTTGAGCGCTTTGCCTTTGGGGAAGGTGGAGATGAGTGGTGGACTGCGGGATGTGTTGGCGAAGTGGGGGATT
This sequence comes from Pelagicoccus mobilis, assembly GCF_016595505.1. Classification (GTDB taxonomy): domain Bacteria; phylum Verrucomicrobiota; class Verrucomicrobiia; order Opitutales; family Opitutaceae; genus Pelagicoccus; species Pelagicoccus mobilis. The sequence continues at coordinate 48,484 of NZ_JAENIL010000012.1, forward strand.
CGTACGGTGGCGGATTTCGCTAAGCTGAAGCGGTCGGCGGTGGGGGCTCGCTTGGGGATGGAGGGCTTGTTGCTTTGGGATCGTTTGACTGGGCGTGAGGAGCGGGTGGTCGCGGTGGCGGAGGAACCGCCGGAGTTTGAGGAGTCGTGGGAGTTTGAATACGAGGTGGATTCGATGGATCCGCTGCTCTTTCTGTTGAAGCGTTTCGTGGATGTGCTCTGTGTACGTATGCGAGGGTTTCACAAGGTGGCGGCCTTGATGCGAGTGGAGCTGGATTTGGCGTATGGAGATCCGCTGGTGGTGGCGCAGAAGCTGCCGGAGCCGACGAGTGATGAGGAGGCTTTGTTTCGTTTGTTGGCGGGGCGATTGGAGGGCTTGGAGACCGAGTCGCCTGTGGTGCGGTTGGTGTTGCGATTGGAGGTTGTCGACTTCAAGCAGCGTCAGTTGGGCTTGTTTGAGAGCAGTTTGAAGAATCCGTATCGCTTTACGCAGACCTTGTCGCGAGTGGCGGGGATCGTGGGGGCGGAGCGTGTGGGACGTCCGGTGTTGGAGGAGGACGGTCGTCCGGATGGTGTGCGACTGGAGGGAATGCCGGGAGAGGTGCCACCTGTGAAGGAGTTGAAGTTGGATCGTGAATACGGAATGCCACTGAGACGGTTTAGGCCGGGGGTGAAGGCGGAGGTCGAGTTTCAGGGTCGCCTGCCGATGTGGGTGCGGTCTGATAAGGTGTCGGGGTTTGTGAAGGCGGCAAGAGGCCCTTGGCTTCACTCGGGGCATTGGTGGGAAGAGACGGGGAGTTGGAACCGAGTGGAGTGGGATGTGGAGCTGAACAAGGGGGGAGTGTATCGGATTTCGAAGAGCGGCGATGGATGGAAGGTGGAGGGGAGTTATTGATGTTGCCCACGAAGAGCACGAAGTTCCACGAAGGTGTAATCTCCAGGAGAATGTCCGCTGGGACAGCGGACGCTACCTGTTATGAGTGAAGGGTATGTAGAGTTGCATGGGCGGTCGGCGTTTTCGTTTTTGCGGGGGGCGTCGCAGCCGGATGACTTGGCGGAGGCGTGCGCGGATCGGGGCGTGGCGGCGATGGCGGTCTGTGATCGGGGTGGTTTTTATGGATCGGCTCGCTTTCATTCGGCTTGTTTGGAGCAGGGAATTCGAGGGATTGTTGGGTGCGAATTGCCGATGGCGGATGGGACGGTGCTGCCGGTGGTTGTGCGGACTCGGAGTGGTTATCAGAATCTGTGTCGGTTGTTGACGGATACGCATTTGGGAGAATCGCGTGACAAGCACGCTCCCACGAAGAAGGGGGTAATGGTTGGAGAATCGCGGCACAAGGCCGCTTCCCACAATGAATTGAGGAAGGGCGAGGGGCGGGTGGCTTGGTCTGACTTGGTGGGGCGCGTGGAGGGATTGACGGCTTTGACGGGGGATGAGGAAGGGGTTTTGAGTCAGTATTGGAGGAGTGGTGACGGGAATGGAATGCGTTTGAGGGTGGCGGAGCTGCGAAGGACTTTTGGTGAGGGCAATGTTTTCGTGGAGCTGCAGCGTCGGCATGAGCGAGGCGAAGAGCGGCTTGTGTCGGGCCTGCGGGACTTGGCGGTGGCGGAAGGTCTGCCTGTGGTGGCGACCAATGGGGTGAGCTATGCCCGGCCGAACGAGCGGGCTTTGATGGATGTGTTTACCTGCTTGCGGGAAAAGGTGAAGCTGGACGGGGCTGGTGGATTGTTGAGTCGGAATGGGCAGCGGTTTGTGAAGGCTCCGGCGGAGATGCGGTATCTGTTCCGGGATATTCCGGAGGCGGTGGAAAACACGCTGCGAATTGCGGAGCAAGTGGAATTCTCGTTAGAGAATCTTGGATACGAGTTCCCGAGCTTCGATGTGCCGGCGGGGGAATCGATGGCGACTTATTTGCGGAAGGTGGTGCTTGCTGGAGCGAAGAAGCGATATCGAGGGCAGCCGAGCGCGAAGGTGTTGAGGCAAATCGAGCATGAGTTGCGGGTGATCGAGAAACTGGGTTTCGAGGGCTATTTTCTGATCGTTTGGGATTTGGTGAAGTATTGTCGCGAGAACGGAATCATGGCTCAAGGCCGTGGCAGCGCGGCGAATAGCGTGGTGTGCTTTTGCTTGGAGATTACGCCGGTGGATCCGGTGGGGGCGGGCTTGTTGTTTGAGCGGTTCTTGAATGAGGAGCGGAGGAGTTGGCCGGATATCGATATTGATCTGCCGAGTGGAAGTCGGCGCGAGCGGGTGATCCAGGAGGTGTATCGTCGCTACGGGCGACATGGCGCGGCGATGACGGCGAATGTGATTACTTATCGACGGAAGAGCGCGGCTCGTGAAGTGGGTAAGGTTTTGGGGTTTGAGGAGGAGGCTCTAGGGCGTTTTTCTTCTTTGTATGGGAGCCATAACTACGATCATGGCGTGGGACTGGAGGAGCAGCTTGAGGGCTCGGGGATCGCGAAGGGGCATCCGCGTGGGAAGGCTTTGGTGAGGCTGTGTCAGCAGGTGCTCGGTTTGCCGCGTCACTTGGGGCAGCACTCGGGGGGGATGGTGATTTGCCAAGGTACGTTGGATACGGTGGTGCCTTTGGAGCCCGCGTCCATGCCAGGACGTTCGGTGGTGCAGTGGGACAAGAATGATTGTGAGGACCTCGGCATCGTGAAGGTGGATTTGCTAGGGCTGGGGATGATGGCCGTGATGCAGGAGACGATGGAGAGCTTGAACGCGAAGGGAGTAGAGATAGAGCTGGCTACGATCCCTAAGGATGATGAGGCGACTTTCGATATGATGTGTCGGGCGGATACGGTGGGAGTATTTCAAATCGAGAGCCGAGCTCAGATCGCGACGCTTCCGCGCATGAAGCCGAGGACTTTCTATGATGTGGTGGTGGAAGTGGGGATTATTCGTCCGGGGCCGATTCAGGGAAAAATGGTGCATCCGTATCTCGAGCGACGGGAGGATCCAAGCAAGGTCGAGTATATCGATGAGCGTTTGGTGGAGACCTTGGAGCGTACGCTTGGGGTGGCTATTTTTCAGGAGCAGATCCTGAAGGTGGCGATGGTGATGGCGGGCTTTACTGGGGCTGAGGCGGAGGAGCTAAGGCGTGCGGTGAGTACGTTTAGCACGAATGAGAAGCGGATGCGGAAGGTCTTGGGAAAACTTGTGGGAGCGATGCGGGATAAGGGAGTTGAAGAGGGGAAGATTGAGCAGGTGGTGCAGTCGGTCTCTAGCTTTGCTCACTATGGCTTTCCGGAGAGTCATGCTATTTCGTTTGGTTTGTTGGCGTATGCGAGCACGTATTTGAAGTGTCACTACGGATCGGAGTTTTTTGCGGGGCTTTTGAATAATCAGCCGATGGGGTTCTACTCGCCGGCGACTTTGATTCAAGATGCGAAGCGGATGGGGATCCGGGTGAGGCCGGTTTGTGTGGTGGAGTCGGATTGGCGGTGTGTGGCGAGTTGGGATGATTTTGCCCACTACCGAGCGGAGCGACACTCGATGAGTGAAACGAAGAGACAAGGACACGAAGACCACGAAGTTGGGGAAAGGGGTAATGGGGAGGATCGGGTTGGGGTGTCCGCTGGGACAGCGGACGCTACCTTGGGGGAGGAGCTTCGATTGGGGCTGGTGATGGTGAAGGGGCTTGCTTCGGAGAGGGGGAAGGCGATGGTTTTGGAGCGGGAGAAGCGGGCGTTTCGGTCGTTGAAGGATTTTCGGTTTCGGACGGGATTCAATAAGGATGAGCTGAGGCAGTTGGCGTCGATCGGGGCTTTGAATTGTTTCTGCGGGGATCGGCGTACTGCTCTTTGGGAGGTGGAGACCTTGCTTGATGAGGATGACTTGTTTGCCCATGTGGAGGAAGTGGAAGACGAGAACTTGAGCCCGCTGGAGGTGATGACGCATTTGGAGCGTCTGCAGGCTGACTACGAAGGTGTGGGCGTGACGGTGGGGCGTCATCCGATGGCGTCGCTGCGTGGCGAGTTGGCTGGTGTTTGGCGTGCGGTCGATTTGGATACGACGCCGAATGGGGCTCGAGTGAAGGTGGCGGGGCAGGTGATTTGCCGTCAGCGGCCGGGGACGGCGAAGGGGTTCGTTTTCATCTCGCTGGAGGATGAGACGGGGATTTCGAACTCGATCGTGATGCCGAAGATGTTCGAAAAATTTCGCCTGACGATTACGCAGGAGAAGTTTTTGGTGATCTCAGGGCAACTGCAACGAGCCAAGGGTGTGACTCATGTGAAGGCGGATCGGATCGAGGCGTTGGTGGCTGGGGCGACGCCGGCTTCGGCGAGTTATGATTTCCACTGAGTTATGTGTTTACCCACTAAGGGCACGAAGTTGCACGAAGAATGGGAAGGGCTTTTGTGGTGCAATATTCACTGGTTGTGTGCGGCGTGCCCGGCGGTCACGCCCTACCTTTTCGTGGCTTGGTAGAGGCGGTAGGCGGCGCGTTTGGCGCCTTCGTGGGTCTTGGCGGGGATGGCTTTGACTTGGAAACCGGCTTGCTCGAGGCGCTTGGAAAATTTCTCGTCGGGGCCGGCGGACCAGAAGATGGCATGGCCACCTGGCTTGAGGACGGACTTGAGGGTGCGGACTCCGGATTTTGAATACAGGTTGGCGTTGCCTTGTTGGACCATGGCTACGGGACCGTTGTCGACGTCGAGTAGGAGGCAGTCGTAGCTTTCGGGCTCGGCTTTGCGGATGATGGCAGTGGCGTCGGCGATTTGGATCTGGACACGCGGGTCGTCAAGGGCGGTGCCGTTGAGTTCTTTGAGATGGGTGCGGTTCCAGTCGATGACCTCGGGGGCGAGTTCTATGATTTCGATTGTGGCGTTTTCAGGGGCCGTCTCTAGGGCGGCGGCTAGGGTGTAGCCGAGGCCGAGTCCGCCGATGAGGAGACGGGAGGGGACTTCGTGGGGGAGGAGTTCGCCGCCGATTTTGCCCAGCAACTTTTCCGAGGCGGATGCTTTGGAGTGCATGAGCTCCTGTCCGGCGTAGTTGATGGAGAAGGCTCCGTCTTGCTCGTAGAGAGCGAGGGCGCGTCCGGAGTCGGTTTTGGTTTCGGCGAGTTTGATACGTGGCTTCATGGTGAATTGAGAATGAAGAGTTAAGAATGAAGAAGTCGTTTTAAGCGAGTGGTTCTTCATTCGGCGTTCTCAATTCTTCGTTTGGCGGTATTCTTTGGGGGATTGGGGCTCGAATTTTCGCCAGGTGCGGTTGAAGGAGGCCATGGATTGGAAGCCGACTTCAAAGGCGGCTTCGGTAATGCTGAGATTGGGGTTCCAGAGGAGCTTTTTGCACTCGGCGATGCGGAGGCGTCCGAGGTATTCGGCGAAGCCGATACCGACGGTTTCTTTGAAGCGTTTGCTGAAATGGAAGGGGCTGATGCCGGCGGCGTTGGCGACGTCGTTTAGGGTGATCGCTTGGCTGTAGTTGTTGGCTAGATACTCTTTGGCTTTGCGGATGGAGTCGGGTTCGCTGTTGTCGAGTTCGGTGAGGATGCGTTCGCTGGCTATGGAGAGTTGTTTGGCGTAGGTCTTGAGGAGGGTTGTCATGGCCCGATATTTTTCGGGTGGGACGATGGGGGTGGCGAAGTAGGCTTGTTCGAGATCGGAGAGTTGCGCGTCGGGCTTGTTGTCGTGGAGGCGGGCCATGGCCTGGCGGAAGGCGTCACGGGTGGGTTCTTTGACCATGACTTGTCCGGTTTTGAGGAAGGCGAGCAGTTGATTGCCGGCTTTGACGGGGACCATGGTTTCGCAGAGTCCGGCGAAGCACTCGAAGGTGCGAGGCGCGTCGCCGAAGGCTTGGTTGACGGCTCCGACGCTGGTGGGGGATTTTTCAGTTAGGGTGGTGCCTTCGGCTGCGGAGCGTTCTGTGGAGTCGGAGTCGGCGATACCCATCTCTTTTTCGATGCCTCGGTGCAGGGCTTGGCAGGTCGAGCAACTGTGCCCGGCTTTGTTCATGAGGGAGCAAAAGCTGGTGCGTGCTTGATGCTTGGAGCAGAGGGCCATGGTGAGTTGGGAGGCTGGCTCGAGGGTGAGCGGGAGGCCGGTGGCGTCTTGGAATGCTTCCTCGTACTCCCGGTAGTCCGCGGTGGAGCGGAGTTTTTCGATCACGGTTTCGTAGTAGGCGGCCTTTTCGGGGGTAAGAGGCATAAGGGAATTTTGAGGGAAAAACTGGGAATCGCAATTAGTGAGCGCGACTTCGCAAGGACTGAGAAGAACTTATCTACGAAAGACACTATATTAGCAAGCGTTATGAAGATGCCCCAAACAGTCCTCACCTTCGCGATTGGAACTGTCGGAATAGCGACTTCGCTATTTGGCACTAACGGCATGAATATGGAGGGGTACGGGGCTCGGGCGACAGCGCTTGGAGGCGCTGGGGCTGCGATTGATACGGGGACTGCGGCTCCGATGAACAACCCTGCTACGCTTCTGTTGCAGAAGAAGGAGGCGCGACTGGATGCGGCTTTGGGGTTTTTGGGGCCGGATGTTTCGGCTTCGATGCCGGGTTATGGATCTGTGGAATCTGGCTCGGATGCGTTTTTCATGCCTACGGTGGGCTATGCGAAACGTCGCGGCAATCATGCCTGGGGTTTGTCCATCTACGGCCAAGGGGGCATGGGCACGGAGTATTCGGGGGACTCGTTTATGGGATTGGGACGCGGTTTGGGAAACATGACGGAGGTTTCGGTTGGCCGTATGATGTTGCCGTATGCTTACCAGGTTAACGAGAAGCTAGGGGTCGGTGGTTCTGTTGACTATGTTTGGGCTGGAATGGACCTTTGTATGGCTATGTCTGGGCAGCAGTTGATGGACATGGCGAATCCGATGAGTCAAATGTCGGGCAAAGCTTCAGGCACTTTGTTGAACGCGATGAATTCGATGCAGATGCAGCCTGAGTTCGCCTATTTCGACTTCAAGAACGGCAACAAGTTTTTTGGGGAAGCGAAGGGGGATGGATTTGCGGCGAATCTGGGCGTGACCTACGATTTGAGTCATGAGTTGAGGTTTGGCGCGGTGTATCACTCGGCAACCTCGCTGGGTGATCTTACGACGGATGCGGCGAAGGTTTCCGTGGGTGGCACGAATCCGATGGGCTACATGGAGATGGGCTTAGATGGCGATGTATCCATAAATGACTTTCAATGGCCCGCGACTTATGCGGTAGGTGTGATGTATCGTCCTGCGACCCGTTGGAGAATCGTAGGTGACATAAAGCAGATCGAGTGGTCAGAGGTTATGGATTCGTTTCGAATGAGTTTTGTAGCGAACGACCTTCCTAGCAACGGGCCAATGGCTGGAATGGATATCGCGGCAGAGCTCTATCAGAATTGGAGCGACCAGACTGTGTACTCTGTGGGAGTGGAGTACGCAACGGCGGAGCGAGGCGCGTATCGCGTTGGCTTTAATCATGCTACTAATCCGATCCCTGATCACTTTTTGAATCCGCTCTTCCCGGCGACGGTCGAGGATCATGTGACTATCGGTGGAGAGCACCAGGTGGGAAGGAAGTCTAGTATTAGTTGGTCGGGAACGATCGGGCTGACGCAGAAGGAAACGAATCCGGCGTTTGGAATCGTCTCCGAGCACGGGCAAACGAATTTCCAGATCATGTATTCAAGGTTCTGGGGCGAGTAGAGCAACCCGTTCAAAGCTATAGGCATTTGAGGATGCTAGGAAAGGAAGAGGAATGAAGAAGCTATTGATATTAGGGGCCGGTACGGCTGGTACGGTTATAGCCAATAAGATGGTACGGAAGTTGCCTGCGAAAGAGTGGCAGGTGGAAGTGGTGGATCAGGACCCGGTTCACTACTATCAACCCGGTTTTCTGTTCATGCCTTTCGGGATCTATGGCGAAAAGGATGTGGTTAAGCCTAAGAAGCGTTTCCTTTCTCGAAAGGTGAATCTGAGGATGGGTACCATTGAGAGGATCGATGCGGATACGAATAAGGTGTATCTGGAAAATGGTGACTCTGTCCACTACGACTTGTTGGTGATCGCTACGGGTACTACTCCGAGACCGGATGAGATTGAAGGAATGGAAGGGGACGATTGGGGCCGTGATGTCCATGAATTCTATACCTTTGATGGGTCCTGTAAATTGGCCCGTCGGCTGCGAGAATGGAAAGGTGGCCGAATGGTGATCAATGTGGCGGAGATGCCGATTAAGTGTCCGGTCGCTCCGCTTGAGTTCGCGTTTCTCGCGGACTGGTGGCTGACGAAAAATGGACTTCGCGATAAAACGGAGATCCATTATGTTACTCCTCTTTCAGGGGCTTTTACCAAGCCTGTCGCCACGGAACGACTACAACATATGTTGGACGAGCGTCGGATCCATGTGGAGACTGATTTTGCGATCGGTTCAGTGGATAACGACAAAAAGCGAATCGTCTCCTGGGATGACAGGGCGGTGGATTACGACTTGTTGGTTGCGGTGCCGACGAACATGGGGGCGGATGCGATGGAGCGTTCTGGACTCGGTGATGAGTTGAACTTTGTGCCGACTGATAAAGAGACGCTGAGGTCGCTTGCTAGAGAGAATATCTTTGTGATCGGTGATGCTACGGATTTGCCAGCTTCGAAGGCTGGTTCTGTGGCCCACTTCGAAGCGGAGATTCTGGAGGAGAATTTGCTCGCGGTTGTGGCGGGTAAGGAGCTTGAAGCGCGGTTCGACGGACATTCGAACTGTTTCGTGGAAACGGGGTACGGCAAGGGTATGCTGATCGACTTTAACTACGAGACCGAACCTCTGCCTGGCACCTTTCCGTTCGCGAAATTGGGGCCTATGCCCTTGCTCAAGGAATCGCGAATAAACCACTGGGGGAAACTCATGTTTCGCCATGTCTATTGGCATGCTCTGTTGCCTGGTTTGCCCTTGGGGATAGGGCCTCATATGTCGCTCAAGGGGAAGCGAACTGACCTTTTGAAGCGGAACTCTCCTGTCTTAGCGGGTGCTCGCTGAGTCGCAGTAATCAATTAATCAATACGAAAATGAACCAAAGAGAAATAGCAGGTAGGATTGTCGGTTTCGACGATGAGAACTTCATGGTGAATCATAATGACTGGGACGAGAGCATTGCGGCCGCCCTGGCTGAAGAAGAAGGGGTAGGGCTTTTAAATGACCGTCACTTCATGGTGATAGAGTATCTCCGCAGAGTATACGAAGAGAAGGGGACGGGGCCAACGATCCGTCGCCTGACGAAAGAAAGCGGTGTTCCGACTAAGGAGCTGTATTCTCTGTTTCCTGGAGCTCCTGCCAAGAAGGCTGCTCGGATCTCTGGAATTCCCAAGCCAAAGGGTTGCATCTAATTTAACGAAGAAAGGAATTAACGATGAGTACCTTATTAGAAGAGAAACCGGTTGAGAAAAAAGAAGAAAGAACGCCCGTTAAGCGTGTATCCATAATCGTATCACAGGGTTCGCTAGAGAAGGTTTATCCTGCCTTGATTATGGCGAATGGAGCGCGGATGGAAGGAATCGAAGCTACGTTGTTTTTCACCTTCTTTGGAATGGACGCCATTTTGAAGAAAAAGCAGGACAAGCTGAAAGTGGCGACTGTTGGCAATCCTGCAATGGGCATTCCTACTATTGTCGGAGCGATTCCTGGTATGTCTGCATTCGCTACCAAGATGATGAAGAAGGAGATGGAAGAGCTCGATATCCCTCCTGTTGGTGAGTTCCTTGAAATGATCGAGGATGCTGGCGGAGAGATCTATGCCTGTAAGGCTGCGTTTGAGATGTTCCATCTTAAGAAAGAGGACCTCTGCTCTCAAGTTAAGGAGATCATCACTGTTGGTGACTTCTACGAAAAGAGCGCGGGAGCCCAGATCATCTTTACCTGATATACCCCTGAGCCCTAGTCAATCGACCCTTCTCTGCGTATGCGGGGAAGGGCTTTTGTGTCTACTGGTGGTATTAAAAGGTAGTGGTGCCCGTCAGGGGCAACGGGCTACCTGTGGGCGGGGAGGGTGATGCGCATGGTGGTGCCGGTGGGGCCGGTTTTGGAGACGGCGATGTCGCCGTGGTGGGTGCGGAGGATGCGTTTGACGATGGAGAGGCCGAGACCGGTGCCTTCGGGCTTGTCGGTGAGGAAGGAGTCGAAGACGCGTTCGACGAGGTTTTCTGGGATGCCGGTGCCGGTGTCCTCGACGTAGAGAATGATGTTTTTTCCTTTCTCGGATTCTTCGGATGTAGTGGAAATTGTGAGACGGCCGCCGTCGGGCATGGCGTCGGAGGCGTTGATGATGAGGTTGAGGAGGACTTGTTGGAGTTGGCCTTTGTTGCCGTTGACTCGGGACTTGAGGTTCGCTGGCTGGTGTTCGATGTCGATTTTGAGTTGTCGCATCTTGTGGCGGACGAGCAGGCAGGTGTCGGCTACAAGTTCATCGATATCCCAGAGGGTGAATATACCTTCTGGGGCTTTGCCGAAGGAGAGTACTTTGCTGACGATCTCTTCGAGCTGGTTGAACTTCTCTTTTATGACTTGCTTGTCCTTGTGGCGTGGGTCGGTGTCGGGGTAGTCGAGGTTGAGCGAGCTGAAGAGGAGCTTGATCACGGTGAGAGGATTGCGGATCTCGTGGGCGATCTCTGCGGAGAGCAGGCCGAGGGTTGTGAGGCGCTCGGACTTGCGGAGGCGTTCTTCGGAGTTGAAGACGCGGGTGTAGAGTTCGGCGTTTTGGGCGGCGACTGCGGCGAGGTCGGCGAATGCTTGCAGGAGTCGGCGTTCGCTATTGGGAAAGCGGTGTCGGACTTTTGTGAATACGTTCAGGATGCCGGTAACGCTGCCTTCGTATATCATTGGGGTGGAGAGGCAGGAGGTGACTTCGGAGTCGTGGGGAACGTCTTTGAGGTCGAAGTAGTCGGGGGTGGTTATGTTGGAAAACTCGACTTGTCGTTTTGTGCGGATGGCGGAACCGGCCAGGCTTTCGGAGAGATCGAGTTCGCCGAGGTTCTCGATGTACTTCTGATTGAGGGGACGAGCGGAGAGTAGCTTTACTTTTTGGGTTTTCGAATCGAACAGCTGGAGGGTGCAGAGCCGGGCTCGGGTGAGTTCCATGGCGGCTTCTGTTACGGTTTCCCAGAGGGAGTGTGTTTCGAAGTTGGATACGATGTTTTGGCCGACCTCGATGAGGGCTTTTAGCTGATCGGATTGGTTGGCGAGTTGGCGGCGGTGCCAGACGGATTGGAGGACTCGGGCGGATTCGTCGGCTAGTAGGACGAGATGATCTAGGTCTTCTTGGGTGAAGGCGTCGATTTCTGCTCGGGATACGCTGAGGACTCCGATGATGTGGCCGCCTGATATCATAGGGGCGATGATTTTGGAGCGTACGCCGTCGATGAGCTTTACGTAGCGGGGGTCAGCTTTGACGTTGTTTGAGAGGATGGGCTCTCCGTTGAAGGCGACGCGTCCGACGAGTCCTTTGCCGGGATGAATGGAGAGGTCTTTTGTTTCGGTTGGGTAGCCGAGGGAGTATTCGATTTCGAGGAGAGAGGAGTTGGGGTTGATCAGGCTGATGGTCGCCGCGAGGGGAGCGAAAAGGCGCTGTAGTTCTCCCATGACTACGAGGTAAGCGTCGCGGGGGGAGTCGGAACTGCTAGCGGCTTGGCTGATGCGGTAGAGTGAGAGGAGCGTTTCTGGATTGTCGGTGAGGGACACGGTGGAAGCTGTTGTTTGGTGAAGTTGCGTCGGGGAATCGCGTGACAAGCACGCTCCCACTAGGATTACCAGGTGATGGGATCGAGGCGGTAGTAGTTTTTTAGGATCTTGTACACCTCTGGGCGCTTGCGTTTGAGTTGCTTGGGCTTCTCGAAGAAGGCTTCGGTGGCGACGGCGAAAAATTCGGCGTAGTTGGTGGCTCCGTAGTGGTCGAGGACGGAGCGGTGCCCTTTGGTGGCTTTCTTGACTTGGATGTCGTATTCGCGGGTGAATACGTCGGCCCAGGCGGCGAAGGCGGATCTGTGCTCGAAGATTGGGACGCCGTCGGCGACTCCGTCTTCTTGGTCGAGCTGGTGGGCGAACTCGTGGAGGGTGACGTTGTGGCCGTCGTGGATGTTGACGGCTCCGCGTTTGGCTGAGTCCCAGGCGAGGATGACGGTACCGGTGGTCCAGGATTCGCCGAGGCGGTAGGTTGGGTTGTCGGGGTCGAAGTTGGGGGAGCGAGGGGAGTCGGTGAAGGCGCTGGGGTAGATGATGATGTTGTTGAGGCGGGGGTAGCGTTTGTTTTCGCGACCGACGGTGAGGAGGCAGGCTTGGGCGGCGACGGTGACGCGGATCTCGTCGGTGATTTCAACTCCGCCTTGGCCTTCGAAACTGACTTCGGCGAGGAAGAGTTTGATGTTGGTTTCGAGGCGTTCGCGGAAGCGTTTGGGGAGCTTGGTTACGAGGGGGACGTTTTGGTGGAGGATGGCGTCCCAAGTGGCGGAGAAGTCGGTGGCGAGGACTTCTTCTTTCTTCGTCCTTAGCCTCCGGGCGAAGAGGTACTGGCCGCCGAAGAGTAGGGCGGGGATGCCGAGGAAGACGAAGAGGAGGATGTAGGTCGGGTTGATGGTGGTTTAGGGATATAGTTCGAAAAAATGTGGATCTTAATCTTACGCCTGCTCTTCCTCTTGATTTTGGTGGAGGGGGATCGTGATTAGGATTATGAGGATGATTAGGATTGGATTTTGGTGTAGATGCCGCCGCCTAGGAGTTTGGGGCCGTCGTAGAAGGCTATGATTTGGCCGAGGGCTAGGGCGCGTTGGGGTTCGTCGAAGATGACTTCGATGGTTTCTGGTGAAATGCGTTTGCAGGTGATGGCGACGCGGGGGTCGCGGTAGCGGACTTTGGCCTCGATCTTGCAGTCGTCGGGGAAGGGTTCGCCGGTGTAGCTGAGGCCGGAGATCTCGCAGCGGCTGGAGTAGAGGCCGGGAGCGGAGGGGGCTTCGAAGGAGACGAGCAGGGCGTTTCGCTGTATGTCCTTTCCGACTACGACGTAGAAGTTGTTGTCGGAGTTGGAGGGGACTCCGATGCCGCGGCGTTGTCCGATGGTGAAGTAGTGGAGGCCGCGGTGTTCGCCGAGCGTCTTGTCGTCGTCGGCGCGGATGATGGGGCCGGGGCGGTCGGGCACGTATTCGCGAAGGAAGTCGGACATCTTGATGTTGCCGATGAAGCAGATGCCTTGGCTGTCCTTTTTGGCGGCGTTGGGGAGATTGTGTTTTTGGGCGAGCTCGCGGAGCTGAGGCTTGAGGAGATGGCCTACGGGGAAGCGGGCGCGGGCGACCTGGTCGGGTCGCATCATGGCGAGGAAGTAGGTTTGGTCTTTGTTGGGATCGGCTCCCTCGATGATGGCTCTTGGGGAGTCGGCTGTCTCTTCCTGGAGTTGGGCGTAATGGCCGGTGGCGACTTCGGAGAATCCGTTTTCGAGGGCGTAGTCGAGGAAGACGCCGAACTTGATCTCGCGGTTGCACATGACGTCGGGGTTGGGGGTGACGCCGGATTGGTAGCCTTCGAGCAGGTAGTCGACGATGCGGGATCGGTACTCGTGCATGAGGTTGACGACGCGGAAAGGGATGCCGAGGGAGTCGGCCACGGCGGCGGCGTCTTCGATGTCCTGCTGCCAGGGGCAGTCGCCGAGGATATTGTCCTCGTTGATCCAGTTTTTCATGTAGGCGCCCTCGATGTCGTAGCCTTGCTCTTTGAGGAGCAGGGCGGCGACGGCGGAATCAACGCCTCCTGACATGGCGACTAGGATTTTGGACATGGATGCTTTTGGATCTGGTTGTGTTGTGCCGGCTGGGACCCGACTTCGCTTTTCAAGCTACGGCGGGCAGACAGCGGGCGCTACCTTTTGTTTGCGGGAAGGTACGTGGGAATTGGGAAGTGTGAAGTGTGAATTTTGAGGGCTGGGATTATGAGCTGGCGTTTTGCGCGTATAAGCGCGAGTAAGGGTTTCCCCAATTATCTCTCTATGAAGACCTTGATGACCGCCGAGGAATTTACTGATGCGTTGAAAGATGCTCTGGGCGACCGCTTGACGATGGTCGCTCTTTTCGGGTCGGCGGCTACTGGGGAGACGGCGGAGAGCTATTCGGACGTGAACATCATGGTGGTGTGTACTCAGCTGGGGGTGGAGGAGCTGGACGCGATCGCTCTGCTTTCTCGTAAGTGGGCGAAGATGGGGAATCCGCCGCCGCTGATGTTCGCTTTGGAGCGGCTGATGAATTCGTCGCACGTTTTTCCGATCGAGCTTCTAGATATAAAGGAGAACCACCGGGTGCTCTTTGGACGGGACGTGCTGCGGGACCTGCCCATCAGCCAGGCGAATCTGCGTTTTCAGCTGGAGCATGAGTTGAAGGGGAAGCTGATTCAGCTGCGCGAGGGGTACATGCTGGCGGCGGAGGATTGCGAGTCGTTGGTGAACCTGATGCTGCGTTCGCTTTCCAATTTCCAGATTATGCTGAAGGCGTCGCTGCGGTTTTATGCGGTGAGCGTGCCGGCTTTGAAGCGGGAGGCGGTGAAGGAGCTTTCGCGCTATGTGATGTACGATTTGTCTGCCTTCGAGGAGTTGCAGGGGATCAAGGACGGGGATGTGCTTCCGCCGTTTAGCCAGGAGGCTGCGAAGGAGTTGTTTGAGCGTTATCTGGAGGCGATCGAGCGTTCGGCGGACTTGATCGCGGCGTTGAGCCGACGGGGTTGAGCTTTGGGGAGGCGGTTGACTGGGCGTTTTTGCGCGGTTGGGCGGCGCTGGCTTTCAAAAAGGTAAAATCTATCCCTTCCGCTTGCGATTTTCTTGCTTTGGCATGGATCGTGATTGGTTGATAGGTCCGTCATACACTGGATATGTCCAATCCGATAGAAAGCAGACACATTCGTAAAGCTTACCTGACTTCCCTGAGGGGAGGGGTGGTAGAGCTCAACAAGGATTGGCGAGCGTCGCGCTTGCCTCCTATCCGGCTGGAGGGGCGCCGGCATGGTCATCTGACGCTGCACAGTCTGCCGGCTGAGGAGTTCGCGGAACAGAGCGGGTACTACGTGGATGATGACGGAAAGGTCGTCTTTGTCTTTTATCCGTCCCGGTATTCGAAAATCGAGTACAAGGGCGTTTCCGTTTTTGTCGCCGGAGGTTTCAACGGGTGGCAGAATGCGATCGGAGATAGCGAGTGGGAGCTGAAGCCTGAAAAGGTTTGCGGGCGTCGTGCTTTGGTTTTGCGGAAGGAGATGGAGGTCCTCAAGTGCGAGGGCGGCTGCCAGTTCAAGTTCGCCACGGATCAGCATCATTGGTTTTTGCCCGACATGACGGCTCCGAACTTGGTGGAGGACGGGATGGGGAACTGGAACTATGTTTACCGTCCGAAGTGGACGGGGCGGCATCGGCTGGGATTTACCTTGGAGAAGCCGATCGAGTTTTCTGAGACCAACGTGTTGTTGTACCGTACGCGTAAGGGAACGGAGCGGACCGAGCTTTCATTAGGCACCTTCTTCTTGAGTCTCAAATCGGAGAAGGAGCTGGGGGCTATTGTTGATGGCGATTCGGTGACCTTCCGAGTGTTCGCGCCAAGGGCGAAGTGGGTAAAGGTTGGCTACTTCCGCGATATTTCGGCTCCGGAGGAGGCGAGTTGGCTGCTGATGAAGCGAGGCGAGGATTTTGTTTGGGAAGCGACCGTGGAGGAGAATCTAACGGGATGCTTCTATTGGTACCGCGTGGAAGGTCCGGACGATGAGAACAGCTTGTTCGACTCGAGTTTCAAGGTGCTTGATCCGTATGCGAAGGCGGCGGTGGAGCACGAGGGGCCTGGGATCATCGTGGATGATTCGAGTTTTGAGCCTTTGGTCCATTCGTTTGTATCTCCGCAATGGCAGAATCTGGTGGTGCTGGAAGGGCATGTGCGGGACTTCGTGGAAAAGGCGCCGGGAGTCGAGCGTGTTGAGGATCGCCCGCTTGGGTTTGCAGATTTGGCGAAGTACGCGAAGCGGGATGATTTTTATCCGAAGAAGCTTGGGGTAAACGCGATCGAGCTGCAGCCGATCCAAGAGAACGATAGCCGGACCTATGGTGAGTATCATTGGGGGTATATGACGGCGAACTACTTCGCTCCACATTCTGGATACGGGTCCGATCCTGTCGCAGGATCGCAAGTGGAGGAATTTCGCGATTTGGTAAAGACGTTGCACGAGGAGGGGTTCGCTGTTATTTTAGACGTTGTCTATAACCACGTGGGCGAGCCTGCTCACCTGATGTACCTCGACAAGCTTTACTACTTCCACACCTCGGCGGATGGAACGCTTTCGAACTGGAGCGGGTGTGGAAATGATTTGAGGTCGGAGGCTCCGATGGCGAAGCGTTTAATCATCGATAGCTTGAAGCATTTGGTGGAGTTCTACGGTGTGGATGGCTTCCGCTTCGATCTTGCTGATTTGGTAGGTAAACCGGTGCTGAAGGAGGTCGAGAGGGAATTGAAAAAGATCCGGCCAGATCTGATCTTGATCGCGGAACCTTGGAGCTTTCGAGGGCATATCGGGCCTGAGTTGCGTGATACCGGGTATGCGTCTTGGAATGATGGATACCGGGAGTGGCTCAAGGACTATGTTCGAGGAGAGCGAGGGCTGGACTCCTGCAAGTATTTTATGAAGGGGTCGGTGGGGCACTACGCGACTTGGCCAGCTCAGACGGTGAACTACGTCGAGTCTCATGATGACCGAGTGTGGATTGACGATATCACTGAAAACGCGAATTTCGACGGGACCTATCCGAATCGCCGCGACGTGGCTCGGACTCGGATGATGGCTGCTATGTTGATGATGTCGATCGGGATGCCGATGTTGCACTCGGGTATGGACTTCTTGGGTACGAAGAATGGTGTCCGCAACACCTATCAGGATGGGGCTCGCAACGCGTTGGACTACCGCCGAGCTCTCGATTACTCGGCGTGCTCGAAGTATTTTTCCGATTGGGTGAAATTTCGACTTTCAGAGAAGGGGAGCCTATTGCGTCACTTCAATCGGGCGAGTGAAGGTTTCTTCGAGTTTTTACCAGCTGAGAGCGGCAACGCCTTTGCTTGCGTCTACAATGCTTCGGGCGAGTGGGGAAGCCGGCGATTCTTGTTTGGAGCGAATCCTGGCTTGGCAGGTGTCGAGATTCCGTTGGGGGATTGGGCCGACAAACCGTGGCGTCAAATCGCCGACCATGAACGCTTCCATGATCCAGAAGATGCGACCTGGGCTAATCGGCCGGATAAGCACCTCTTTTTGCCACGTTTGGCCTGTGGGCTTTGGGAGCTCGGATGAGCGAAATTTGTCAATTAGAACGAATAAAAATCAATTACTATAACTTCTTGATTTTCTTATGAGCCTTGCATGTACTCCCCGCTTCGCGTGGCTTTTTGGCCCCGCGGAAATCACTATAGACGTCAATATCGCAACACATAGATCACCATGGCTGTAAAAGTAGCTATCAATGGTTTCGGCCGCATCGGCCGCCTCGTATTCCGCGCGCTCGTGGACCAAGGCCTCCTCGGCACTGAAGTAGACGTAGTCGCTGTTAACGACCTCGTTCCAGCGTCCAACCTCGCGTACCTCCTCAAGTACGACTCCACACAGGGTCGTTTCAACGGCACAGTTGAAGCAGAAGGTGAAGACACTCTCGTGGTTAACGGCCACAAGATCAAGTGCTTGGCTCTCCGCGAAATCCCAGCTAACCTCCCTTGGGCAGAGAACAACATCGACATCGTTATCGAGTCTACAGGTCTCTGGGTACAAGACGAGAAGGCTCAAGGCCACATCGACGCTGGCGCTAAGAAGGTTATCATCTCCGCTCCAGGTAAGGGTGCAGTTAAGACCGTTGTTCTCGGTGTTAACGACGACACTCTCACTGCAGAAGACACGTTGATCTCCAACGCTTCTTGCACAACAAACTGCTTGGCTCCAATCACTAAGGTTGTTCTCGACAACTTCGGCATCGAAGAAGGTCTCATGACAACTGTTCACAGCTACACTGCTACGCAGAAGACTGTTGATGGCCCATCTCCTAAGGACATGAAGGGTGGCCGCGCTGCAGCGATGAACATCATCCCATCCACTACTGGTGCTGCGAAGGCTGTTGGCCTCGTTCTTCCAGAAGTTGCTGGCAAGCTCACTGGCATGGCGTTCCGCGTTCCAACTCCAACCGTTTCTGCGGTAGACCTCACTGTTAAGACAGTTAAGTCCACTTCTTACGAAGAAATCTGTGAGAAGATGAAGGAAGCTGCTGCTGAAGGTCCACTCAAGGGTATCCTCGAGTACACCGAAGACGAAGTTGCTTCTTCTGACTTCATCCACTGCCCAGCGTCTTCTATCTTCGACGCAGGTTCTGGCATGGGTCTGAACGACAAGTTCTTCAAGCTCGTCAGCTGGTACGACAATGAGTGGGGTTACTCCAACCGTGTCGTAGACCTTCTCAAGAAGGTTACTGCTCTTTAATAGAGCACCATAAGCTTATGACTTTACAGGTCCTTTGTCCCAAGCACTGGGCAAAGGACCTTTTTTTTACCGGAGTACGCCTAAGAAATTCATTCTTTCGGATACTCGCGGTGTTTGAGCTAGAAACTCGTTTCCTCATTTCGAAATACCTTCCAGGTATTCCTCCAATCGAAAGCCGAATTTCTATTCTCAAACCTCGCTTCGTCTCCTCGGAAGCAATTTATTAGCCGACTCCCAAAGCGAGATTCATGATTGGCTCTCGTTTCTATTCAATATTCTAGGACGCCTTCGGAGAAGTCGTCCCACCTATCTTTTAGAAAAGACTATGGCCACAAAGACCATCGAAGACATCGACCTCAACGGTAAGAAGGCGCTCATCCGCGTCGATTTCAACGTGCCTCTCAAGGACGGCGAAGTTACCGACAAGACACGCATCCTCGGCGCATTGCCGACTATCAAGCACGTTGTTGCCAACGGCGGCACCGCAGTGCTCCTCAGCCACCTCGGTCGTCCGAAGGGTGAGGTAAACGCCAAGTTCTCCCTCGAGCCAGTTGCTAAGGCGCTCGCCGCGGAACTCGGTCAGCCAGTCGTATTCGTTCCAGAATCTCGCGGCGAAGTTGCCGAAAAGGCGGTTGCTGCTCTTGAGCCAGGTTCAGTGGCTCTCCTCGAAAACGTTCGTTTCCACCCAGGCGAAACTAAGAACGACGAGGATCTCTCCAAGGACTTCGCGAAGCTCGGCGACCTCTACATCAACGACGCATTCGGCACAGCTCACCGCGCTCACTCTTCTACTGCGGGCGTAGCGGCATTCCTCAAGCCAGCGGTTTGCGGTTTCCTCATCCAGAAGGAGCTCGAATTCCTCGGTGACAAGACTGCCAACGCTGAGCGTCCATTCACCGTTATCCTCGGTGGCGCTAAGGTTTCCGATAAGATCAAGGTCATCGACGCCCTCCTCGAAAAGGCGGACAACATCCTCATCGGTGGAGCGATGGCTTACACATTTGCTCTCGCAAACGGCAAGACAGTCGGCGATTCCCTCAAGGAAGACGACATGATCGAGACTGCGAAGGCGACTCAAGCCAAGGCAGCGGAGAAGGGCGTTAAGCTCCTCCTCCCAATCGACAACGTGACTGTTGATTCCTTCGATTTCGGAGCGATGCAGGCCGGCAACATTGGTGCTTCCGATGAAAACGGTAACATCCCAGATGGTTGGGAAGGCGTAGACATCGGTCCAAAGACAACCGAGCTCTACTGCAACGAAGTTGCTAACTCCAAGACTGTTCTCTGGAACGGCCCGATGGGTATCTTCGAAAGCGACGACTGCAACAAGGGTACTTTTGCAGTCGCCAAGGCAATCGCTGACAATCAGGACGCAACTACCATCATCGGTGGCGGCGACTCCGTAACTGCGATCAACCAATCCGGCTACGGCGACAAGGTTTCCTTCAAGTCAACTGGTGGTGGAGCTAGCCTCGAATTCCTCGAAGGCAAGGTCCTCCCAGGTGTTGACGCTCTCGACAAGAAGTAGTCGCTGAGCACTCCTCTATATAATACAGAACTCAAAAAATATTTAGATCATGTCCCGCAAATATCTCATCGCAGGTAACTGGAAAATGAACAAGACACCGGCCGACGGTGCGGAGCTCGCGAAGGAAGTCGCGGCATTCGTAACCAAGGACGAGTCTGTAGAAGTGGTTGTTTGCCCAACTGCTGTTGCTCTCGACGCTGTTTCTTCAGCTATCGAAGGCTCCGCAGTTAAGCTCGGCGCGCAAAACCTCTACCCGAAGGCGTCTGGCGCGTACACTGGTGAAATCTCTGCTGAGTTGATCCGTGCGGTATTTGGCAAGTACGTCATCCTCGGCCACAGCGAGCGTCGCGAATACTTCGGTGAGTCCGATGCATTCGTGAACGAAAAGGTGAAGTTCGCTCTCGAGAACGAGCTCAAGCCAATCCTCTGCATTGGTGAAACCCTTGAGCAGCGCGAAGCTGGTGAGACTCTCGACGTGAACAAGACTCAGCTGCTCGGCGGCCTCGAAGACGTATCCGCTGAGGATATGCCAAAGGTTGTTATCGCTTACGAACCAGTTTGGGCGATCGGTACCGGCAAGACAGCTACTCCAGAAATGGCTCAGGAAGTTCACGCGGCGATCCGCGCTGAGCTCGCTGGCAAGTACGGTGAAGCGGTTGCTGAGAAGGTTCGCATCCTCTACGGCGGTTCCATGAAGCCAGCCAACGCGGACGAGCTTCTCGCTCAGAAGGACATCGACGGCGGCCTCATCGGTGGCGCGGCTCTCGATAGCAAGTCTTTCTCCGACCTGATCGCATCTGCACGCAACGCAGACTAATCAGCCGTTTACCAAACGGAATTATTTGGTGGAAACGCCCTCGGCTACGGCTGAGGGCGTTTTTTTTGTGTGGGATCGTAAAATCTAATTGCTAGGGATAATTACGGTTTATACCTAGTTTGTTGTAACCCGTATATCATATGAAAATCCCTTGTTTTGTTCTATCTCTCTCCCTGTTTTTCCTCGTTGGCTGTGGATCAGTCTCCGAAATTCAAACCAATCAGGAGGAGGCTGAGAAGTCTCCCTTAGTTAGGTACTCGCGCATCGTGGTGCTCGATTTCAAAGATGCCACTAGCCCCGGCAAGAAGGATGAGGAGAAGCGTCGTATGCACCGTGACGCGGTGGCGACGGCGAATGGGGTGATCGCGGACAAGATCGCTTCAGAGTTGAGGGTGCTGAATCTCTTTGAGGATATCTCGCGTTCTAAGCTCGAAGGGGATTATTTGGAGATCTCAGGCGACATCACTCGCTATGTCGAAGGTAACGCTGCGGCTCGTTTTCTTGTGGGAATGGGTGCGGGCAGTTCGTATTTCGACGCGAACGTGTACTTTAAGGATGGAGCAAGCGGCGAAATGCTTGGCTCCGTCAAGATCGACAAGAATAGCTGGGGGCTTGGGGGCGGATTTGCTGCGGGCCAGACGGTGGAGCACTTCATGAACCAGGGTGCGAAGAAGATCGCGGCTCAGGTGAAGGAATCGGTGGATCGAGCCGACACGGTTGCGGCATTGGGCGAGTAGCTTGCTGCTGAGATTGTTTTTCAAACGCTTCTCGTTTTGGGGAGCGTTTTTTTGCGTTTGGCGCCGTGATGCGTGCTGGGGAGAAGGACGCAAAAATGCCCGTTGGGGACAACGGGCAGCTACTTTCGGGATCTATCCTTTGCGTCGGGTGCGCACTCGCGGCCAGCTGCGGAGGAGCTGATCTTTGATGACGGAGGCGGTGATCGGCTTTTCGAGGTAGCCGTTCATGCCGACGCGGCGGCATTTTTGGCGGGTTTCCTGAGAGACGTTGGCCGTGACGGCTATGATTTCAGTCTTTCGGGTGCTGCCGTTTTCCGCTTCGCGGATCGCCTGGGTGGTCTCGATGCCGTCCATTTCCGGCATGTCGAGATCCATGAAAATGTAGTCGTAGTCGCCGCTTTGGTACATCTGGTAGGCATCTTCGCCGTTTTCCGCTTCTACACAGTTGTAGCCAAGCTTTTGGAGGATGATGCGGATGATCTTGCGGTTAATCTCGTTGTCGTCGGCCACGAGGATTTTTAGCGGCCTGCGTTGGGCGAAGTCCCGATCCAAGACTTTCTTGGCGGGAGTGGGAGCGGGGACTGGTTCGCTTTCCAGAGTGAAGCGAGGCCCTTCTTGAGCCAGGGCTTCGAGCTGAGAGCTTGTGAATAGCGTTTCCTGTGTGCTGGTCGTCACAGGGTAACTACTCCAAAGTTCTAACTGTCCTGGGTGGTTGCGTTTGCGCATGTGGTGCTCTTGGGAGCGGGAATGTGTCAAAAATTCAAAAATTTGCAAGCTCTCTACTTAGGGGAGAGGCGGCAATTTGTTATGTTTCTCTAATCTTTTCTTTGATCCGCGTTTCAGGCTCTTTGTTTCCTTGGAATTTTTGTCCGCTTGTTTGGCAAGCAACGAGGCCGGAAATCGGGCAGAAAGGAGCGACAAAAAAATGTTCCGAAAAAATCTAAAACCGCGCTTGACTTGGGAAAGGTGAATCCTACTTTGGCGTCCTCATCAACACCACGGGGTAGTAGCTCAGTTGGTTAGAGCGCCTGCCTGTCACGCAGGAGGCCGCGGGTTCGAGTCCCGTCTATCCCGCCATTGTTGAAAAAACCGTCACTTTCGAGTGGCGGTTTTTTTGTGTTTGCAGAAGTGCCTCTCGGGACTCGATCCCGCGGTTTACCACCCGCCAGCAGGGGGCTCCGCGGGTGTTGGCACTGCGCTTTCGGCTTCGCCTGAACGAGTCCCTTCTATCCTGCCATTGCTGGCAAAAGACCGTCCTTTCACGAGGTCGGCTTTTTTGTAACCAAATTCTTAAGACGAGTGTGCGGAGCTGGCCGTTCGTTTTGTTGCGGGATAGGCGTTTGCCCGTCGGGTTGTCTTCTTAGGGTGGATACTCTTTATGTTTCGTCATTTGGGAGAGGCTGGCTAGGGTGAGTTGGCTCTTGTCGTGGGGCGTTTGTTGGTGGATAGTGGGGGACGATGCTCTTGTTTTTGTCTCGATTTCGGAATCCGATCTTTGCCCTGCTTGCGGTAATTGTCTTTGGATTCTTGTATTGGGGGGCGGTGGTTCGCGTTTTGGGGCCGTTCAAGGATTTGCAGCTCCCTTTGGAGGAGTATTTGGAGTTCGCAGCTGAGCCGGAAGCAGGAGTCGAGGGGCGAGGTATCGAGGGCTTGGAGTTTCGTCCGCTAGGGGATTGGAAAACGGTGGGGCGAGCGGAGGCATCTTCGGTGTATTGGTTTCGGTTGTCGCTAGATCGTTTGCCGGCAGGTTGGATTAAGGACAGCTGTCTGATCGAACTGGATGAAGGGCGTAGGGTTTGGACTGTTGATTCGCTGCGGTTGTATTTGAGCGGTGGCGAAGGGATGAGTTTGGTGAGCCAGACGGGGTATGCTGTGGAGCGGACTCAGAGGTCGTGGGAAGGTGGCGGGTTCGCCCTTCCGGTTTTGATCGAGCAGGCGGGAGGCGGCGCGCACTCCTTGTATATTCGGGCGGCGATTCGAGGGCGTTTTGATCCGAATTTCCGTTTTTGGTCGCGTTCGGAGCAACGGCAGGCGTTTCAGGCGCGACTCGACTCTTTCGCCTTGTTGAACTTGGGGGCGACTTTGAGCGTAGTGCTTTTTGTCGGGCTGATCGCGATCCGACTGAAGTCGCCACTTCTTGGATACTATTTGGGGTATCTTGGATTGGTGGCGTTTAATTTGATGAACAGCTGGCAGGTGCGTAGTGGCAATGGGCTGTTTTGGGAGGGAGCGGGCTTTGCTCGTTTTACCACGATTTCTTTGCTCGTTTTCGTGATCTCCTATGCGTTTCTCTTCGCTTTCACGAGAATCTTCCTTGGGGTGCGTCCTGGCGCTAAGGCGTCGAGGCTACTGAACGGGATGGCTTTGTTGAACTGGGCTTTTCTGGGATTGGCGTTTGGAGGGGATCGCGTTTTTGTGAGCGAGTGGGCGGCGTATCTGTTTGCCTCGCGGGAGACCTTGTTTGCGGCGTGCTTGATCGGCTTGGCGATTGTGTATTGGAAGCGAGGCCAGAAGGAGGCGGGGCTTTATGTGTTGTCGTTTTCGGTGACGCTTGCTTTGGGGTTGATGCAGAATCTGACTCGAGTCGGAATAGTCGAGGAGTGGGCGTATCCGTTTTCTGAACTGTCTCTGGCGAATACGGGAATTATTCTGGGAGCTTTCATCTTGGCGATCGCGGCGACAGATCGTTTGCGTCTGATTCAGGTTGAGCGGGATCGGGCGCGTGGGGAGGCCTTGGAGAATTTGCAGCGTTTGCATGCGATGGAGGAGTCGGCTCGGCATGAGCTTGAGTTGAAGGTGGAGCAGCGGACGCAGGAGTTGAGCGTGGAAGTGGAGCGGTCGCGCAATGCGGAGAAAGCGCTTGAGGTCGCTCTGGGGGATTCGGAGGAAGCGAATCGGGCCAAGAGCGCGTTTCTGGCTGCGATGAGCCATGAGCTGAGGACTCCATTGAATGCGATTCTTGGATACGCTCAGCTATTGGGGCGTCCGAGCTATTTGCAGAGCAAGGGTCCTAAGGCGGTCGAGACGATCAAGAGTAGCGGCGAGCATTTGCTGGAGTTGATCAACGATGTGTTGAACTTGTCGAAGCTGGAAGCTGGAAAGGTGAGCGCGGAACCGGCGAGCTTCGACCTGCTGGAGTTGTTGAGGGAATTGGTCGCGATGCTCAGGGTGAGCGCGGAGCAGAAGGGGGTCGTGCTGCGTTTGGAGGGAGAAGAGAAGGTGCCGCAGTTCTTGTTGGGAGACCGAAGGTTGCTGCGTCAGATATTGATCAACCTGTTGGGCAATGCGATTAAGTTTACGGATAGCGGAAGCGTTAGGCTGGTAGTGGAGTCGGAGGGCGAGGGAATCGTGTTTCGCATCGTGGATACGGGAGTGGGGATCGAAGCGGAGGCGTTGGAGGATATTTTCGAACCGTTTTCTCAGTCGGGCAGCGAACGGGAGAAAGCGAAAGGTACGGGGCTTGGCTTAGCGATCAGCCGTAAGCTTGCTCGTCAGATGGGGGGCGATATTTTGGTTGAGAGCGAGCTGGGGAAGGGGAGCGAGTTTCGCTTGATGCTTGTCTTGGCGAAGGCGAAGGAAGCGGATTTGGACAGCTCGTTGGAAGTGAAGGGTGAGGCTTACGAGCGTGTCGTTGGCTACAAAGGTGAACGCCGATGTGTTCTGGTGGTCGATGATGACGAATTGAATCGGTCGGTTTTGGGCGAGTTGTTGGAGGAGCTTTCGTTCGAGGCTATTTTTGCGAGCGATGGTCGGGAGGCTTTGGATACGCTAGCGGAACGGATGCCGAATCTGGTGATCATGGACCTAGAGATGCCGAGAATGAATGGTTTGGAGGCGACGCGCGAGATCCGGAATCGAAGGGAATGGGCGGACTTGCCTGTGGTAGCGTTGACGGCGAGCGTTCTGGAGGAAAGCCAGAGGAGTTGCTTGGAGGCCGGGTGTTCTGGCTTTTTCGTGAAGCCAGTGAAGCGAGGCGAGCTGTTGGCTGTATTGGAGCAGCAGTTGAAGCTGGAGTGGATCCGGTCGGAAGAAGACGGGGAGCACCCAGAGGGCGCGTCGCTTGTTTTTCCGCCGAGGGAAAGCCTGGAAGCTTTGCGTGTGGAAGCCAAGGCGGGGCATGTAAAGGGAGTGCGCACCTCGCTTGAGGCTCTGGGGAGTGGATACGAGCGTTTTCGCGAGGAGGTCGAGTCGCGGCTGGCCGAGTTTGACCTTGATGGAATTTTAGAGTTGGTTGAAGCAGGCTTGGATGAATTGAAATAGAATTATGGATACGTTTTCTCCTACGGGCACGATTATGATTGTAGACGATACGCCGGCTAATATTGGCGTACTGTTCGATAGCCTTTCAGAGCTTGGCTACAAGGTGCTGGTGGCTAAGGACGGCGAGAGCGGGTTGGAAAAGATCGGCCAGGAGTTTCCGGATCTCGTTCTCTTGGACGTCATGATGCCGGGAATGGATGGCTTCGAGGTGTGTGAGAAGCTGAAGGCGGATGAGTCTACCAAGGACATTCCGGTGATCTTCATGACGGCGTTGAGCGAGACCAAGGAGAAGGTGCGGGCTTTTGAGGCGGGGGCGGTCGACTATGTGACGAAGCCGTTTCAGACGGAGGAGGTAAATGCTCGAGTGTTGACTCATATCCGGATTCGCCAGTTGCAGGAGGATCTGGAGACGGAGGTTGAGTGCCGGCGTCGGGCGGAGGAGCAGCTCAAGGTGGTGAATGCCGAGCTAGAGGAGCGGGTGGCGGAGAGGACGACAGATCTCCGCGAGGCGTTGCAGCAGGTGGAGGCGTTGAAGGATCAGCTGGAGGGGCAGGTGGAGCATCTTCAGGAAGAGATCGAGCGGGAGCATAATTTCTCTGAGATTATTGGTAAAAGCCGGGCATTGATGGAGGTCTTGGAGAAGGTCGAGATGGTGGCGAAGACCGATGCTACTGTGTTGATCACGGGAGAGTCTGGTACCGGGAAGGAGCTGGTGGCTCGAGCGGTGCACGGGGCGAGCGATTTGAGCGCGGGGCCGCTGATCAAGGTCAACTGCGGGGCGATCGCTGCGAATCTGGTGGAGAGCGAATTGTTTGGGCACGAGAAGGGCTCGTTTACGGGGGCGTTGGCTCAGCGTAAGGGGAGATTCGAGCTTGCTGATGGCGGTACGCTGTTTCTGGACGAGATCGGCGAGCTGTCGCCGGAGGTGCAGGTGAAGCTCTTGCGAGTGTTGCAGGAGGGGGAGTTCGAGCGTCTTGGTGGGGCGGATACGATTAAGGTGAAGGTGCGGATTATTTGCGCGACTCACCGTGATTTGGCGAAGTTGGTGGAGAAGGGGGAATTTCGTGAGGACCTCTATTATCGACTCAATGTGTTCCCGATCGAGAATCCGCCGCTGCGTATGCGCAAAACGGATATTCCATTGCTGGCCGACTTTTTCCTGGATAAGTTCTCTCGGAAATTCGGAAAGAGCATCTCTGGTTTCGATGAGGCTGTCGCGAAGCGTTTGCTGGAGCATAGTTGGCCCGGGAACATTCGGGAGCTCCAGAACAGCATCGAGCGCGCTGTGATTCTGTGTAAGGGAGAGCTTATCGACTTCGGAAATTTCATTGATTCGAGAAGTCCGGACAAGGGAGGGGCTCCTCAGGGCTTGGACGAGCTGGATAAGTTTGAGCGGAAGATTTATCTGCGAGCGATGAAACAGGCGAACTGGAAGATCGGCGGTCCGGAGGGAGCGGCTGCTTTGTTGGATAGACCGGTGAGTACTGTGCGTGACCGGGTAAAGAAGCTGGGGTTGGAACCTGGCGACAGTGAGTGAGGATGTGTATCGGTTGCAGTGATACGGTATGCTCTCTTGCAAAAAAAAAACGCCCGCTCTTGTGGAGGGGCGTTGCTGTGCCTTAGCTTAAATCTTTAGAGTACGTACCCAGGTGTCGAAGAGGTCTTTGACGTATGGGTGGTCTTCGAAGCGGGCCATCGTTGTGGGCATCATGGAGCGATCTCTGAGCTTTTCGCTGCCTTCGGCGACTACGTTTCCGTCGAGGTCGAGTATTTGGTAGTCGAAGGCGAGACGGGCTGGGTAGATGCTCTTGACGATGCGAACGTCTTGGAGGTGCATTCTCCAGGGTTCGATTTCTCCTGCTAGGTCGATGTCGGTGACTCTGACGCTGGCGATGTATTGGTCTCCGAGCTTTTTGTCGAGTTTCCTGACCATGTACTTCTGGATGTCGTTGAGGACAATCTGCTGGTCTTTTTCGGAGTTGAAGTCGTCGCGTTTTATGTCGGTGAAGTCGTCCGGATTTTCGAAGTGGATGGTGACTGCCGCATTTGCGCTGAGTGTGAACGCGATGGCTGCGATGGTAGAGATGATGGCTGATTTGATTTTCATTTTTAGTATTGGGTATGGTTTTGGTTTTTTGTGTGTCTGTGTTATTGCATCGCGTGTGCCAAATGAATGAAGGGTTTTGTAAGTTTCAGATTATCAGTAGTATATTGTTTTCTGTTTGGTTGGGCTGTTTGCTGGGGTTGCGGGAATTCGTTTTTGATGCGGATCTTCGTTTCGGGGGTGTATGGTCCTCGGTTGAAGAGGGGAGTTGGTTTTTGGATACGAAAAAGCCCCGGCGGTTGGCCGGGGCTCGCTATACTGGATATTATCGTTATGAAGAAAGTGTGCGCTTAGCTAGCTGAGGCTTTCTTGACGCGTTCGAGGCCGTTGGCGAGGGAGCGTGCCCAAGTGTCGAAGAGGCTTCTTGCGTCGTTGATGTTGGTGAACTGTGTGCGCTCGTAGCCGCGTCCGAATCCGTCGCCGAAGTCGCGTTGGCGGTCTCCTGCTCTGGCGAGAAGTTCGCCGGTTTCGGAGTCGTAGAGTTCGATCATGAGCGTGGCGTCGCCTGCGTATTCAGCGTAAGTCTTGTGAGTCATGCCGGCGGTGCGGTCGACGTCTGGCGCATTGATTTCGAGATCTACGATGGCGGGACGGACGAGCAGTACATTGTCGCCAGGGGCGAATACGACTGGGTATCCTTTCTTCTCGAGTGACTTGGAGAATTGCTCGAGGAATAGTTCCTTGGCGTTTTCCTGGATGAACTCGATGTCGTCATCGGTGATCCGATTGATCATGCGGCCTGAGTTGATATCGCTTTGCCAGTGCTTCTGGAAGGTGATGGATGGCTCGAGGACGATGATCTCGTCGTAAGCGCTGAGGTCGACTCCTGGCTTGATGTAGGCGTAGTCTACGTTTTTGGCTTTCTTTATGAGGACCAGTCCGTCGGGTGTGGTTTCTGGTAGGTCATTTTTCTTAGCCTGTGCTTCGGTGGCGACGACAGCCGATGCCAAGATTGCGCAGGAGAGTGTGAGGTTTTGGATGAGCTTTTTCATGAGTTTTTTTGTGTTTTTTGGTGTATGTTTTTGTTGAATACTTGGTTTCTTTGTTAAACTTTCAATTTACGTACCCAGGTGTCGTAGAGGTCTTTTACGTATGGGTAATCTTCGAAGTTGTGGGTGATGCTGGTCATCACGTTGCGGTCTCGGAGGTTTTCTTCGCCTTGGGCGACTACGTTTCCGTCGAGGTCGAGGATTTGGTATTCGAAGGCGATGCTGGCTGGGTAGATGCTCTTGACGATGCGGACGTCTTGTAGGCGGCTTCTCCAGGGCTCGATTTCTCCGGCGAGGTCGACATCGGTGACGTTGACGCTGGCGATGTATTGGTCGCCGATCTTCTTATCGAGCTTTCGGGTCATGTACTTCTCGAGATCCTTGAGGACGATTTGCTGGTCTTTTTTGGAGTCGATGGAGTCGAGACTGATGTCTGAGAAGTTGTCTGGATTTTCGAAGTTGACGCTGACCGCTGCGTTGGCGCTGAGAGCGATTGAAAGCGCTGCGATGGTGGTGATAGCTGCTGTCTTGATTTTCATTTTCGAGTGTTGGTTTTAGGCTTTTGTTTTTATTCGTTTCGTTGAATGCCCTCCTATTTGCACGGTGCGTGCCAAGTTTGTTGGTGGATTTGTAAGTTATTGAATGATAGCTATATGTGGTTTTAGGAAGGTTTCCTGTTCTTGTTTTGGGGGACGAGATTTCGTGTTGGGAACGGATTTCCGTTTCGGGTGAAGGGCTGTCGTCCGGGCAGCTTCTGGCGCCGGAACTGGGCGGGGCTGAGAAATAGAAAGGGCCGCGCTGTTGTGCGCGGCCCTTTGTTTGTGATTTAGTCTAAAAGTGTGGTGTTAGATGACTCTATAGTGCACGTGCCCGTTGATGTTGACGGAGCGGTAGGTGATCGACCCGAAGTGGTAGTGGGTCGCGCCTCCGACGATGGTTGTTGTGTAACCGCTTGGCAGGTAGGTGACTGTGAGTCCGATTGGAGGTCGGCTTACGACGAATTCGTTGCCAACTTTGATGTAGTAGGAGCCGTAGTAGTGGTAGTAGCGGTGTCCGTGGAAAACGATGGTGGTGTGTCCGACGGGCAGGGTGTGGATGCGTGCTCCGAAGGGGGCTTTGACTACGACGAATCCGCTTGTGGCGGGAGCGTAGTAGACGCCTCCAAAATAGTATAGGTGACGCCCTCCGACGACGACCCGCTTGTGTCCGTGCGGGAGGACTCTGAGGTGATGTCCGTGACGGTGGTAGTGGTGTCCGTGGTGGATGTGGCGATCGATGCTACGACTGACCTGTCGATGGTCCTGGCGGTGGTCTTGACGGATGTCTTGACGATAGTCCTGCCTGTGATCTGCACGGCGTTCTTGCCTGTGCTCGTGGACTTGCTGTTGGTAGACGGGCGCGGCGCTTCGGTGGCTGCGGGCCTGTGAAAGGGTGGCGAAGCTCGTCAGCGCGACGAGCGTTAGGGTGGCGGTGCGAAGTGTTTGTTTCATTGGATTAGGGAGTTGGTTTTGTCAGGCGGGCGAGCCGGATGGATTTTAGATGCGGACGCTGAAGGTCGCTGAGGCGGGCATTGACCGAGTGCGTCGGGAAAGGCCTGACCTTAGTCGGCGTCTGAGGAGGAGTTTGCCGTAGCTAATTTCTTGCTCGTGGCGCACTTGATCGGGAGAGACGTGTGCTGCCTCTTTGTGGCTGTCGATAGGATCGATAGATGATGTAGATGAAGTGATAATGCTCATATTGAGTGTATGTTGATTGTTTTGAAAATTTGCTGTGCCTGACCTTATGCATGGCTCGTGCCAGCTATATGAGGAAAAGGTGTAAGTGATTGATAGATAGCATGAAGTGTCTTTTTGAGGAGGCTTGTGTTTCGTGGTTAAGTTCGGTTTCCCGTGCCGGGAAACGGGTTTCCGTTTTTTTGGACCCGGGAGAGGTGGTCGAAGAGAAAGCCCCGTCCGAAGGAATCGAACGGGGCCACTCATTTCCCTAGCTCCTTGAAGCTGCAGCCGTCTGGCTGGCTTCGTTATTCCACTGAAATTGAATGGGTGAGGGTGAACTCGAGGAGAGTTCCGGCTGGGATGGCTATGGGGGCGTCTTTGCGGGCGGAGGCGACTGCTCCGATGGCGGCTCCGTCTCTGGCTCCTTGGGAAGAATCGTCGTCGATGGCGGCTCCTAGAGCAGCTCCCGCGGCTGCTTTCTTGAGGAAGTCGGCGCCTTGTTTCGTGCCGGAGTTGCCGATTTGGTTGGTAAGGATGGGGATTCTTTTTCCGGCTACGACGACGTCGGTCAATTCGACCTCGAGGACGTTTTGACCGGAGAATCTGCGCGCTTTTTGGAGGTTGCTGACTCTTCCGTAGACTTGGCTGCCTGCGGGCAGAACGATTTGGCCGTTCATTTCGACGTTGGTTTCGAGAACCGCGGCGAAGCGTTTACCGGTTTGGTGTCGTTCGGTGGACAGGGCTTCGGCGGTTCGGATCAGAAGAGGCGTTCCGCTGGGAAGCTGCTGTTTGGAGAGTTCGGTGGTCACCGTCGTGCTCGGCTGGGCGGGACTTGGTTTAGATAGCGAGAGGCTCTCTACTTGATCGCTGCGGTATTGTTTGGGCTGAGTCTCGTTGTTTGCGGTGAAGCTGAAGTGCTGTTGATCGGCGTGTACGAAGGATCCTTGGATGCTTTCGCCTGAGTTGAGGGTCAGGGTGTCGCCGTAGGTCGCGAGCGTGCTTGTTGCTGCGAGAGCGAGAGTGGCTATGATGGATGATTTGATGGTTTTCATGATATTAGGTGTTAGAGTGAAACTGTCATGTAGAGGGTGGCGCCCGCTTGTGTGATCGGGTGGTAGACGGTTCGTCCGAGGCGGTAGTACTCGACTCCGTCCTGGTTGATGACGGTGTATCCGCTTGGGAGATACTTGACCGTGATTCCGATGGGGGCTTCGACTACTGCGTATCCAGAGTCGGGGACTTCTTGATAGAAAACGCCGTCGTTGTAGAAGTAGGTGGAGCCGCTGTACTCGATGCTTGAGAAGCCGTCCGGAAGTTGGGGAACGGTGCTGCCAACGGGTGGTTCGACGACTTTGTAGCCTCCTGCTTCTTCTGTATAGTAAACTCCGTTGGAGGTGTAGTAGATGGTGTCTTCAATGTAGACTGTTTCGCAGCCGAGGGGGAGGGTGACTACGACCAGACCGTGGAAGTGCCAACCCCAATGAACATGGTCCCAGTGTGTGGGCCAGTAGTGGTCGTGCCTGCGATCGTGTCGCCGGTCATGACGTCGCTTGTGGTTGTCCCATCGGTATTCAGGGATTCTGATTCTGTCGTGTCCCCACTCGGGGATGCGCATGCGTTCGGCTGAGAATCCTCCGTGTCTGGGGGCGTGTCCGAATCGTTTGGGCGAGGCTTCTGTCACGGGGGCGACAGAGCTCAGTAGCAGGGCGAGTGTGGCGATGTAGGCGATGTTTTTCACGGTTTGCTAGGGATCGGGTTAGTGAGTGCCTTCTTGTTTGCATCGCTTGCGCCAATGAGCTTGTGGTTCGTTTTAAGTTGTTGGTATCCAGTTGGAAATGGTTTTGGAGAGGGCTTTGTTGAATGGGGGTTGCGGTGGGAATCCGATTCTGGAACGGTATTTCGTTTGTGGGGCGTTGCTCTTTGGGGCGAATAAGGTAAGGCTTAGTGGAATTGGTAGAAGAATTGGTAGAATGGCTATGAAGTGTATTGGCATTTTGGCGACGGTGATGCTTGGGCTTGCCTTGACGGTGGATGGTCTGGGGCGAGATTTGAGCGGATTGTTCGAGGAGGTGAAGGGGCAGGTGGTCACGATTTATACGAACAAGTCGAATGCGGACTCTTTGGGGTCTGAGGGCGAGCAGGGGACCGGCGTTATCATCAGCGCGGAGGGGAAGGTCATCACGGCGGCCCATGTGGTGCACTCGGCGGACGTAGTGATTGTCGAATACGTGGATGGTCGGCGGGTACGGGCTGAGGTGCTTACGACTGCTCCGTGGGCGGACGTCGCCGCGTTGCAGCTAACGGAGCGTCCTCCGCCTGAGTACGTGGCGACGCTTGGGGTGAGTCAGGAGATGAAGATTGGCGAGGAGCTCTTTGTGGTGGGGACTCCTTTGGGGCTGGGGCATTCTTTGTCGTTCGGGCATTTGAGCGGTCGGCGAAAGAACAGCGAGGATTTCATGGTGAAGGCGGAGCTGCTGCAGACGGACGCTTCGATCAATCCGGGGAACTCGGGCGGCCCGATGTACAATATGGAGGGGGAGGTGGTAGGCGTGGTGAGCCATATTCTCTCGAATTCCGGAGGCTTTGAGGGGGTGGGCTTCGCGGTATCGATCGACGTGGCTAAGGAGCTATTGCTGGAGCGCTCGGCTTTTTGGTCGGGAATGGAGTACAAGGTGCTCTACGGGGAGGCGCCCAAGGTTTTGAATATCGATCGGGATTTCGCGTTTATCGTGGAATCGGTGGCGAGGGGGTCGTTTGGGGAGCGGCTCGGGCTTAAAGGAGGGCGTATTCCCGTTTCGATAAACGGGACCGAGTTTATGGGAGGAGGGGACGTGCTGCTTTCGGTGCAAGGGGTCCCGATTGACAGTGTTGAGCAGGCGCTGAAGCTGAGGGGGATCGTGCGGGATGTGAACCCTGATGAGGTGCTGAAGGTGGTCGTGATGCGCAAAGGCAAGCTGATCGAGCTGGAAGCGCCTCGCTCCTTGAAATAGATGCCTATCCTACATTGACAAGGAACTGAACTGGTAGGACGATGTCGCGAAGAATTTAACCCTACAAATACTTAATGATGAGCAAGAAACTCTTATTGATCGGAACCGTTGCACTCAGCCTTTCTGGCCTTTTCGCGAGCCACAGCTTCGCTGGCGATAAGCAATCCGCTGGCAAAGCCTACATCGTTTGGGGCGAGTGGCATCGTAACTCGATCGACTTTTACATCAACAAGCTCAACAAGCACACTTCTTTGAGTGCCAAGCAGGAGAAGGCGATCCGCAAGCTATTGGACGAGGAAGCGGACCAGATCGTTGAGTTGCAGGCGGCAAACGTAGGCGACCTTAGCGCTATGTTGGCGGGTAGTATCGAGATTGGCTTCAAGACTCACGACGAGTTGGCGAAGATCTTCAACGAGGATCAGCAATTCCTTATCCCGATGATCGAGAGCGCTCGTAAGGAGAGCTTGAAGGAGCGCGTTTCGATGCACGTTGAAACGCTATGGTACCACCAGGAGAACGCTAACTAGCGGTTAGCTCGATCGTTCCTCTTTTATTTTTCGGCGCTTCGGAAACGGAGCGCCGTTTTTTTTGTGTGGGGAGGGGCGGATGGGGGGAGGGATCAGAACATGTGGGACCAGGCGATGATGAAGGAGTCGAGGGTGGAGCCGAGGTTGTTTTTCGCGTTGGTTCTGATGTAGGCCATCTTCATGTTTTGAGAACGGGTCAAGGGGAGCCCGAGGGTGAAGGCTTGGAGTACGCTCTCTCGACGATCGTTTTTGCTGACGCCGTTCACCTCAGATTTTCCTCCGTTTCCGTAGCCCATGCTGATGGCGGCCCAGAGGCCGGGTTTGAAGACTTTTATGAGATGAGTTTGGGCGGCGTACAAAGGGTCTTGGGAGCGGGTGCCGCCGTTAAAGAAGTCGTCGTTGTCGGAGTGGATGAAGGTGGATCCGGTCAGTTCGAAGGACCAGTCGCCCCGCGTGTGGACGACGCCGACCTGCGGTCGAAGGGTGTAGCGGTTTTGCCCGAGGTTTAGCAGCTTGTCGCTTTGGTACTCGCCCCAGGGGAGGGTGAGGGAGAGGGCTGCTCCGGC
Organism: Pelagicoccus mobilis; assembly: GCF_016595505.1. Classification (GTDB taxonomy): domain Bacteria; phylum Verrucomicrobiota; class Verrucomicrobiia; order Opitutales; family Opitutaceae; genus Pelagicoccus; species Pelagicoccus mobilis. Next base: position 83,158 of record NZ_JAENIL010000012.1, read on the forward strand.
CACGGTTTTACTTTTTCCGGCGTTTTTCCGATTCTGTTCAATGAATTCCTTGAGTCGTCGAGCGGGGCTCCCGAGGAAGTTGAAGGAGAATCTGACGATGGGATCGCCGAGGCCGCTGCGTTTTACGGTTTGTGGCCTGCCGTCGATGAGACCGTCCCAGCGAGCGTTCAATTGAGGGATGAGCACGTCGAGACGGGCAGTCCTGCGGGCGAGAGCGATGGGTTTGACGAAGGAGAAGGCTACGGAGTCTACGGAGGTTTTGGCATTCTCGACGTTCAGCACCGGATCGAATGTCGTGTCTCCGCTGGCTGAACCGTATCCAAAACCTACTACGTTGGTGCCGACCGGGAGTGGAGTCCACCGACGTGGTTCGATATCCTGCGATAGGCAGGGCGAGGCGAGGGCTATGGCGAGTAGGATTGCAAGAAGGTTTGGTTTCATAAGGGCGGTGAGCGCTGAGTGAGCCAGATCTCTGAAACTAGGAGAATTCGCGGCTAGGTAAAGTCTAGGGTTTTGAGCATGGATTTTCGGAGCTTAAGCCCGAAACAGGAACTTTGTGGCGGTTTTTTCGAATTGAGGGCCTCTTTTGCTGATGTTTTGCGCCATTCGTGTGTCATGGTATCCATCAGAATCTTACGAAAGTTACGTGCAGGTTACGCGTGTTTGGGGTTAGTGACGCGGGGGTGACAAGATGGTTACGGGGGTGGTTTCCCGTTGAGGTTTGAAGGGGCTTATAAGTTTTTCAGGTCCTCTAATTCATAAACCGCTATGGTAAACACTACCCGTAATACAAAGTCCTATTGGGGCCTCGCCAAACTGTCGATAGTTGCTGTCGCGGTTGCCCTTTTTGCAGCTCATGCATCCGCTCAGGATGCTAATGGCATAATCTCAGGGTCCGTCGTGGATGCTGAATTTGGTGGAGGTGTATCTGATGTGCGTATCACGCTTGTCGGTACGGAAATCTCTGCTGTCACTGATAAGGATGGTCGCTTTTTGATGGGAGATGTTCCGGAAGGTGAATACACGCTACATGCATCTGCTATGTTTTATAAGCTTTCTCGTATCGAAGAGCTTGAGGTTGAGGCAGGCAATATTGCACGAGTCGATGTTCCAATTTATGGAGACAACTCTGATATCGTCGAGTTGGATGGATTTACTGTTAAGGCAAAGATTTTGCAGGGGTCCAATCTGGCTCTTCTTTCTGAGCGTCAGCAGTCATCTTCGATTAGTGATGCGATCGGCGCTGAGACTTTTAGCCGCCTAGGGATCGGCGATGCCGCTGGTGCTCTTGGCAAGGTGCCGGGCGTCTCTATCAGTGATGGCAAGTACATGGTCGCTCGTGGTCTATCCGATCGCTATAACAATACGACGATGAACGGAGCGACGGTTCCGAGCTCCGACCCTGACAAGCGTGCGGTGCAGCTTGACCAGTTTCCATCCAGTATCATCGAGTCGATTTCTACGGTTAAGACTTTTACTCCCGACAAAGCGGGTAGCTTCACGGGGGCCTATGTAGACATCAAAACGAAGTCGGTACCTGATGCTTTCTTCCTCACCCTGAGCGCGGGCGTTAGCTATAACGAGAACGCGAACTTGAGCGATATTTTGCTGAACTCGGGAGCGAGTGGTGATTGGAAGGGCAAAGACGATGGTTCGCGTGCCGTTCCGGAAATCGCGTCGCGTTTGGATGAGATTGAAGGATCTATTCGATTCCTGGAGCCAGAAGATGCGGCTCTGCTCTCTGACATTTCTAGCTCCTTCTCTCCAGATATGGAACCTGAGACGAAGAGCGCTCCGTTGAGTCATGGTGTATCGCTCTCTTTCGGAAACCGCTTTGAATTGGGCAAGGGGAACGACCCTGCGACTTTGGGCGTTGTCGGGAGCATCTCCAACAAGCGTGGGTTCTCATATTACGACGATGGCGTCGTAGGTCGCTACGAGTTTAATCCCGATGGGTTTGTGGGAGACGCATCCTTCACAGAGGAGAAGGGTGTTGAGTCGAACGAGTGGGGGGCGATTCTTAATGTCGCACTGCGTCCCAACGCGAATCACGAGATTGGCATAAACAGTTCCTACAGCCGATCAGGCGAAGACGAAGCGATCTCGCGTTTCGGTTCACGTCAGGCGAGTGGTTCTGCTCTATTTCGGGTAAAGAACCTGCATTACACAGAGCGTACGCTTTCTGTGGTTCAGCTCTACGGAGAGCACAAGTTCGAATCGCTAAAGGGCGCTCGTGTAGAGTGGTTCCATTCCGAGTCTACTAGCACTCAAGATGAGCCTGACTTTAGGCTCTTCTACGATGAGATCCCAAAGGAGGGGTTGCCGGTTTATAAGGGTAACTTCCCTGCTCCTCGTCGCTACTGGCGCGATCTGGAGGAGGATACGGCTGACTCGAAGATTGATTTCATTCTCCCTATTGGCCGGAATTCTAACGAGATAAAGTTTGGTCTCCAGAAAACGGAGACGGAGCGTGAGTTTGAGGAGTCTGTATTCAATTATGATGACAACGCACGAGGGTTTTCGGCTGATTACGTGTACGACGGAAACATCTCTGAATTCCTGTCGGACGATGTTATTGGTCTAAATCCTGAAACGGGAGCTGTTCAGCGTTACATCGAAGTTTCATCGAGCGCGGTTCCTGAGTATAGCGGTGAGCAAACGATTGATTCCTACTATTTCATGGGTGACTTCCGCCTGGCGGAGAAGTGGCGTCTCATCGCTGGCGCTCGTAACGAGAACACAGAACTGGCAGTTCAGAGTGTCAGCGCTAACGGAACTCCCAATGAAAACGATGGCTCGATCGATGACGATCTTTGGCTACCTGCCCTAAACGTCGTCTATGAGTTGAATAGTGATTCGAATTTGCGCTTTGCCGCGACAAAGACGCTTGCTCGTCCAAATTTCCGTGAGCTTTCTCCATTCGGTTCCTTCGACAACATCGGTGGCGAAACCTTTGTGGGTAATCCGGATTTGATGATCTCCGAGATCGAGAATTTCGACCTGCGTTGGGATTTGTTTGGAGAGGGTGACAACGTGGTCGCCGTGACAGCGTTCATGAAGGATATTTCCAATCCGATCGAGTTGAACTTTGTGGATGGTGAATTGACGTATGTAAACGTGGATACGGCTGACGTTCACGGCCTTGAGTTTGAGGCTCGCAAGTCTTTTGACTTCTTTGGTGGCGATACGAGCGTGTTCACATTTGGTGGCAACGTATCGTACGTGAAATCTGAGGTGGCGCGCTCTGCAGATGAGATTTCACAAAAGGAAGCGGGAGGAGTCGTTGTCGATCCAGTGAGAGAGCTGCAAGGACAGTCCGAATTTGTCGGCAATATTGATGCCAGCTACCAGCACTTTAAGAAGGGAACTACAATGAGTCTCGCGTATAACTATACTGGTGAGCGTCTTTACTCTGTATCCCTTGGAGCACTACCCGATGTGTATGAAGAGCCTTCCGGTCAGTTAGACTTTATTTTGTCTCAAAGACTGGGCGACAAGCTCTCTATGAAATTTGCCCTGAAGAACCTCTTGGATGACAGCTCTAAAAAGTTCCTCTCCTACGAGGGAGACGAAGTCATCTATTTTGAATACAAAAAGGGCATAACCACCTCGCTGAGCTTTTCGTATAAATTCTACTAGTCCTGTTGGCTCAGTATAGTAGCTAAAAACCTAAATATAATAGACCATGAAACGTACAATCAGCATTCTTGCTGCATTTGCTTCTGCTGTTGGCGCTCAAGCCGCAGTGACCTCTACCGATGGGAATGTTATCACCTACACGGGTGGTATCACTGCCGAAAATCGTATCACCGAAGATACCCTCTGGACCAAGGACAATGTCTACATTCTTGACGGTAAGGTATACGTTACTGACAACGCGACTTTGACGATCGAGCCAGGTACTTTGATCAAGGCTGAAGACGAAGCGAACGCTTTGGCGTCTGCATTGATCATCTCTCGTGGATCTAAGATCTACGCGATCGGCACGCCTTCAGAGCCAATCGTATTCACATCGGTGAACGATCCAATGATGACGGCTAGCGAAATGAGCGCCTACGATCACCTCGATACTGGTGAGTGGGGCGGGGTTGTTATCCTAGGTGATGGTCTTTTGAACTCCGACAAGGAGAAGGACGGCGAAGATTACCCAAATATCGACGACCACGTTGAAGGTATCGAAGCGAACGACTACACAGCGTTCGGTGGTACTTCCAACGACAATGGCCAAGGCATCTTCCGTTACGTCTCTATCCGTCATGGCGGTCAGGCTCTCGACGCGGACAATGAGTTGAATGGTCTTACCCTCGGTGGTGTAACGGACAAGACTATCGTCGAGTTCGTTGAGATCTTCTCCAATTCCGACGACTCCATCGAAATTTTCGGTGGTAACGTAAACCCACGCTTCATCGTTAGCGCGTTCTCTAAGGACGACAGCTTCGACTGGGACAGCGGCTGGGAAGGCTACGGTCAGTTCTGGCTCTCTATCGGTGCCAACGGCGGCACAGCTGGTAGCCAAGACCACGGCGCGGAAATGGACGGCATCGTATTCAACGGTGACAACATCGTAGACGAGCAACGTGGCTTGGGCACCATCTTCAACGCCACTATCATCGGACCAGGTTCTGCTTCTGGTGTGAGCGAAGGCCTTTTCGAAATCAGCGACGATGCCGGTGTTCGTTACTACAACAGTATCTTCACAGCATTCGGCTCTAGCGGCCACGTAATCGACATCAAGGATGACGCGAATGATGGTCTAACTGAAGTTCTCGAAGGCGACTCGGTTCCACGTATCGACTTCCAAAACAACATCTGGTGGGACTTCGGCGCAGGCGCCGATCCACTCGATTGGGTTATCGTAACTGGTAAGGACAACGACGACAACACGATCCTCGTTAGCGACACCGAAGGTGACATCATCTTCTCCGATGCCTCTCACAACAACAACGTAGAGGACCCAATGATCCGCAGCATCAGCCGTACAAACGACGGTGGCTTCGATCCGCGTCCTGCTGCAGACAGTCCTGCTTTCAGCAACGCTCGCTACGCTTACCCAGACATGCCCAGCATCATGCCCGTTGACTACCAAGGCGCGTTTGGCAGCAAGAACTGGCTGTACGGTTGGACTAAGCTCTCTAAGGACGGCTACCTCGTTGAGTCTATCGAGACGGCTGCCGCTCGCCCAGGTGCGCTCTCTGCTAATCTCCGCGTTCCGGAAGGTGCCTCAGGCACGATCGACTTCGCGGTTTACGGTGAACTTCCAAGCCAGTTCCTCATCCGCGCGACTGGTCCAAAGCTCGCTGATTACGGTGTAACTGCAGACCTCATGGATGACCCAATGATCGTTATCCGTGACTTCGTGACCAGAGAGGTTGTTGCAGAAGTAACGGGTTGGACCGACCGCAAGGATGTGGTCGACGTTCTTTCTTCCGACGTAGGTCTTTTCTCTCTCGCGGATTCCGAAAGCCGTCCAACCAACGACGAGACGAGCGCGGTCGCTATCGTAACTCTCAACCCTGGCGTATACACTGTTACCATCTCTGACGAGAATGGTGGCGGCGGTTTCGTTCAGGCGTCAGCTTTCAACATCGATCTCTAAGATCGGTTTAAACTTTCAAAGCCGATTGGCTTTGTGATTACGGGGACCAGCCCTCTTGGCGGAGGGCTGGTTTTGTGGTGGATAGAATGAAGGTAATTTCAGGAGCGACTTTTGTTTTTGCAGCTCTCGTGCTGATTGAAGGCCTGTTGGGTAACACCCAGACCAGGCTGCGCGATTTCGAGCTCAATGGGGTGATCGACCTGGCGGGCGAAGTCTCGCTTAGCATCCGAGACAGCCGTTCTCTCGGAACCTTCTGGGTCGAGGTTGGGAAAACAGGAAAAGGGGGGCTTCAACTGCTCGAATATGACGCGGAGAAGGAAGAGGCCGTTTTGTCGCTGGATGGCGAGCAACGTCGGATAAAAATGAACGAGGGCAGGATCGTCGGGCTTCACATCCCCAAAATCCTGACCGCTAAGAGGCGTTCGGAAATCCACCGCCAGCAGCTCGACGACATCTACGGCAACGAAGAGCTCGTGCGGGCACGACTAGAGGTGATGGTGGCTCGAGAAGAACGGGATGCTCGAATAAGAAACGCGCGTTCGAACTAGCGTTTCTAAACTAAGGACATGCCTTAGTGAAGGGTAGGAGACGGCCTGCTTCGCTACCCTTTAACAGCTTTCTCGCAACTCTGGGCTTGAGTTTTGCGTTAAACATATCAACGAATCCGAATATGTTGATAAGACGAATCCAATTCGTCGCCTGCTAAATTCGAAAATCGTACGTACAAACATGCTTAAAAACTTCGTATTTTCCTCTGAATCCGTAGCTGAAGGTCACCCTGACAAGGTATCCGACTATATCTCCGACAGCGTTCTGGACGCATGTCTCGAGCAGGATCCTGCGAGCCGCGTCGCTTGCGAGACGCTCGTGAAGAGCAACACCGTTACCCTGGCCGGTGAAATCACAACCAAGGCCAAGCTCGACTACGAGGCGATCGTTCGTCAGGCGATCCGCGAAATCGGCTACGTGAATGACGACGATGTCTTCCACGCCGACACTGTCTTCATCACCAACTACCTGACCAGCCAGTCTCCAGACATCGCTCAGGGCGTTGACGCCAAGAAGGCGAAGGGCAAGGACACGGACGAACAGGGCGCGGGTGACCAAGGCATCATGTTCGGTTACGCCTGTGACGAAACCAAGGAACTCATGCCAGCGGCTCTCATGTTCTCTCACCTCATTGGCCGTGAGATCGCCCGAGTCCGTCACGCGGGACGTCAAGCGAAGTGGCTGCGTCCAGACTGTAAGTCTCAAGTTTCCGTTCGTTACGAAGCTGGAAAGCTCGCTGAAATCACAGCGGTTGTCATTTCCACTCAGCACTCGGCAGACGTTTCCTTGAAGACGATCAAGGACTTCATGATCAACAAGATCATCAAGAAGTGCCTGCCAAAGAAGCTAATCACCAAGAACACGAAGTTTCTCATCAATCCGACTGGCCGATTCGTAATCGGCGGTCCACAGGGTGACGCTGGTCTAACGGGCCGTAAGATCATCGTGGATACTTACGGAGGCTGGGGCCGCCATGGTGGTGGCGCTTTCTCTGGTAAGGATCCGTCCAAGGTCGACCGTTCCGCAGCGTACATGTGCCGCTGGGTAGCGAAGAACATCGTTGCAGCTGGTCTCGCGACTCACGCCGAACTCCAAGTCGCTTATGCGATCGGTTACCCAGAGCCAGTGAGCATCACTGTAGAGACTTTCGAAACCAACAAGGTTCCAGAAGAGGTGATCGAAAAGGCGGTTGAGGAAGTATTCAGCTTCAAGCCAGCGAACATCGTGAGCCAACTCAAGCTGCTCCGTCCGATCTACCGTGGCACAACTAACTACGGCCACTTCGGTAAGGACGATCTCCCATGGGAGCAGACAAACAAGGCGGCTGCCCTCAAGAAAGCCGCTAAGAAATATTCTTAAGAGGGGCTTAGACGTTAGGAGTTTAGGCTTTAGGTTGAGATGAGGGATCATACTAAGTTGCGGGCGTTTGAGCTCGCTGACCAGATCGCTCTCGAGACTTACCATGCGACTAAGTCTTTCCCCAAAGAGGAGCAATTCGGGCTCGTCTCTCAGATGAGGCGAGCTGCGGTTTCTGTTCCTTCAAATATAGTCGAGGGATGCGCTAGAGAAAGCCAAAATGAGTATGCTCGTTTTCTCGAAATCGCCTATGCCTCTTTGAGGGAGTTGGGATATCAGCTCTCTTTATCAACTCGTCTCGAATTTCTCGATACGGGCAATAACGAGCAACTTTCGAAGTTATGTGGTGAGTGTGAGAAGGTCCTCGGTGCTCTCCTCCGCTCGCAGAGAAAATAACCTAAAGACTAAATACCTACAGTCTAAACAACCTATTACAAAATGAGTGAAACAACTACAGAAACGCTTCCGTACAAGGTAGCAGACATTTCATTGGCCGATTTCGGTCGCAAGGAAATCACAATCGCTGAAGCGGAAATGCCAGGCTTGATGGGTGTACGCGCTAAGTACGCTGCGGAAAAGCCACTCGCTGGCGTTCGTATCATGGGCTCTTTGCACATGACCGTTCAGACTGCTGTTCTTATCGAGACTCTCGTTGATCTCGGCGCGGACGTGCGCTGGGTTTCTTGCAACATCTTCTCGACTCAGGACCACGCTGCTGCGGCGATCGCTGCTGCGGGTGTACCGGTCTTTGCTTGGAAGGGTGAGACTCTCGAAGAATACTGGTGGTGCACGGATCAGGCTCTTAAGTTCCCAGGTGGCCTCGGTCCGCAGCTCATCGTCGACGACGGTGGCGACGCGACGCTTCTCATCCACAAGGGCTACGAGCTCGAAAACGGTAGCGACTGGGTCAACGGCGAAGCCGGTTCTGAAGAAGAGCAAGTCATCAAGGATCTTCTCAAGAAGACTCACGCGGAAAACCCAACTCGCTGGCACGACGTGGTCAAGGAGTGGAAGGGCGTTTCTGAAGAGACAACTACAGGAGTGCACCGCCTCTACCACATGCAGAAGGCTGGCGAACTATTGATCCCTGCGATCAATGTTAACGACTCCGTTACTAAGTCCAAGTTCGACAACCTCTACGGTTGCCGCGAATCCCTCATCGACGGTATCAAGCGCGCCACAGACGTCATGACTGGCGGTAAGGTAGCAGTGGTTTGTGGATACGGCGACGTAGGTAAGGGCTGTGCTCAGGCGCTCGTCGGAATGGGCGCTCGCGTTATCGTAACTGAAATCGACCCGATCTGCGCGCTGCAGGCTGCAATGGAAGGTTTCGAAGTTTGCCCGATTGAAGACACGCTCGGCCGTGCTGACATCTATGTTACGACAACCGGTAACAAGGACATCATCACCCTCGAGCACATGAAGGCGATGAAGGATCAAGCGATCGTTTGTAACATCGGTCACTTCGACAATGAGATCCAAGTTGCTCCGTTGGTTAGCTACCCAGGTATCAAGCACCTCAACATCAAGCCACAGGTTGACCAGTACACCTTCCCGGAAGGTCACTCGATCTTCCTGCTTGCCGAAGGTCGTCTTGTGAACCTCGGTTGCGCGACGGGTCACCCATCCTTCGTTATGTCGAACTCATTCGCTAACCAGACGCTCGCTCAGATCGATCTCTGGAAGAATAAGGACGAGTACAAGCCCGGCGTTTATCTCCTCTCCAAGGAGCTCGACGAAGAGGTGGCTCGCCTTCACCTCGAGAAGATTGGCGTAAAGCTGACAGTTCTTTCCAAGGAGCAGGCCGACTACATCGGAGTGAAGCAAGAAGGGCCGTATAAGCCAGCTCACTACCGTTACTAGTCGAAACCGAAATCGAAATTTTCTCAAACGGCCGGGCCTTACGCCTGGCCGTTTTTTTGTGGGGCATGACTCGGCAGGGTGAATCTATGTCCGTTGGGGACAACGGACGCTACCTCAGGAGGCCCTGTTCATAGTTGCCTTGCTGCCTTCTGAGAAGGTGATGAATCAAATTTGTTGGGGACTCTGTTTTCCGTCGTTTGACAGATGGTGGTGACGAGTTACATCATGGCCTTAATGGGATTCAGTAACTCGATAGTATCGATTGCGCTTAGGTTTGGCTTACTGGTGGCCTTGGGGGCGATCTTGGGCTTGAGCGGTTGCTCGAGTGATAAGGCGAAGCGATTTACCTGGACGCTGCAGTCGCAAGCGACTGAGGGAAGTTTGGACTTCGTCGAACTCGAGCGGATGGCTGACGAGGTTTATTCGATGTCCGGTGGGCGGTTGAGGATCCAAGCGGTCCCTGGTGGGACGATCACAAATGGTCCTGACATCTTTTCGGCTGTTGCGGAACGACGGGTCGAGATGGGCAATGGTTGGCCAAACTGGTGGTCCGAGCAGCATCCGGCTTGGGCGGTGATGAATGCGGGCCCGTTCGATTTCATGAATCTGGATGCCTCGATGATGTTTTTTTACGCGGGTGGCGGAGTCGAGCTGGCCAATGAGCTGGCGAACGCGGAGGGGGTTATTTGGCGACCGGCTTGGTGGTCTGGCATGGAGTTTGGGCTGCTGTCGAAGGAGCGGATTAGCGGGCTGGACGATTTGCAGGGGAAGCGGGTTCGGATAGGTCCGGGCCTGCCGGGCGAGGTGTTTGCGGAGGCGGCTGGGGCGCGCGCGGTTCCTTTGGTGCCGCAGGATATACGCCCGTCTTTGGAGCAGGGGTTGCTGGATGCGGTTGAGTGGACGACTGCTCGAGGTGTGCTTGACTTGGATTTGCACGATATCAGTCCTCACGCGATCGTGCCCGCTATTTGGCAGCCTTCGGTGCTCGCGGACTTTTTGATCAATGAAGAGGCGTACCAGGAGCTGCCCAAGGATCTTCAGGCTATTTTGGAATCGGCGATGAAATCCTATGCGTTGACGACTACCTTGAAGTCTAAGGTTGCCGATTTCGAGGCGATGGAGGCGTTGCTCTCTGGCGGCGTGTCGATCGAGTCCTGGTCCGAAGAAGACATCGAGCGATGGCGTTCGGCGAACGAGAAGATCTTGAGCGATTATGTGGAGCGCGACGCGTTTATGCGGCGCTTGCTTGAGGAGAAGCGGGCGTTCAAGCGTCGGCATGCCGACTACTACGAGTATTTCGAATCCTACGAGTGATTTAGCTTTCGGCCGCCTTTTTCCAGTGCATCAAATTTGCGAGATCGGGGTCTTGGGCAGCTGATTGCTCGAAGGTTTCGTCGAGTTCGATGGCCTTGTCCAGGTGGGAGGAGGCTTCTTCGACTTCGTTAAGTAGGGAGCAGTAGCAGGCTAGATTGAACCATAGCGTTGCTTCTTTCGGGTGCTTTTCCAGTCCTTGCAGGGCGACTTCTTTCGCCTCGCCATTGCGGTCCATCTCGCGGAGGGCGTAAGCCCAGTTGACCCACCCGAAGGGGAGTTCCGGAGCTTGGGATACGAGTTGTTTGGAGACGGCTTCCATGACTTCCCAGTTTTGAGACTCCAGATAGAGGCGGGCTCGCATGGCGAGTACATCGTTGTTTAGACGTTCGCTCTCTTGGATCGCGTCGAGTTCCTCGGTGGCGGAACTGATCATGCCGAGATCTAAGTATCCGTTTGCGTAGGACAAGCGAGTTGAGGTGGGAATCATTTTTATTTGTCGAGCGCTTAGGCGAGCAGTTCGTGAAAGGTGGCGCAGTGCGCTTTGCGTTGGCACTTGGGGCAGTGGGACCCGATCCATAGCTCGTCGAACTGCTGCATGATAGGGCGTATCAAGTTTTGGTCATCCGTGATTATGCCAGCTTCGAAGTTGCGTCGATCTTTGCTTTTCATGCCCAGTCCTGCTCCTGTAAGGTTAGCGCTTCCGGTGTAGGCGACTCTTCCGTCCACGATCACGGATTTGAAATGCGCTCGCGGGCAAAGGATCATTTCCATTCCGCTGATTAGATTCGGAAAGCGGTCGTAGTCGGTGCGGAAGGCGGGCCCGGGCTCTTTGGCATGTATTAGGCGGATCGATACGCCGTCGTCGACTAGTTCGGAAAGGCGTTGCAGGAAGGGGATGGCCCGTTTCCCGCGAGAGATGTACATGTCCTTGATGTCGGAAGTCGCGATCCAGAGAAACTGGCTGCATTCGCTAATGGCGTCTTTGATGACAGCGTCGTGAATTTCTAGGTCGGTTATGATTCGCGTTTCCGGCATTGGGAGGCGAGGGGCGGTTATTGTGGCAGGGTGTCGCGCTTGTAGAATTCGGTGACTGGACCGGAGCGTTGGGCTGCGGTTTCGATGATTGTTTGCTGTTGTTTGGCGGTCAGCTTGCGCATCGCTTGGGCTGCGTCGATGTTCTCTTGCAATTGGTCGAGATTATCGAAGCCGGCGATTCGGGTCGAAATAGGGAGGGACCAGACGTAGTCGGTTGCGTCGCGGAAGGGGAGGACGTCTGGGACGAGGGCTTTGGAGGGCGTGTCTCGATGCTTGCCCCAACGCTCTCCGTATCCGCCGAAAAGTCGTCCGCCGCACATGGTTTTCATGGCGAGCAGGCCGACGCCCATCTCTTGGGCTACTGGAATGACTTCCTTGATGAAGCTGTCGTAGCTGGGATCGACTACGTTGATTGGCATTTGGACGGCTTGGAGCGGCACGCCCCGCTCCTTGAAGAGGCGAAGCATCTCGAGGTGAGCTCGATAGTCGTGATGCCCGGTGAAGCCGATCATGCGAACTTTCCCTTCTTCTTTGGCTTTTAGAAATACATCGACGACTCCTTCGTCCCAGCGTCGGTTCGCGTCCTTGACGCTGGTGATGTTGTGCATCTGCCAAAGGTCGATCACGTCCGTTCCCATGTTCTTTCGAGACAGATCGAAGTGCTTTTGGGCGGTCGCGGTGTCCTTCGCCATGGTTTTGGTCATGATCAAGCTAACATCCCTGTATTTGGGGATCAGATACTTTCCGTAGAGGCGCTCGCTGAGTTGTTCGTTTCCGTAGGAGTTGGCTGTATCGAAAAATCGGATCCCTCCGGAGATCGCTTTTTCGATGGCAGCCTCTACCTGGTCGTCCGGTAACCAGCGGAAGTGCTGGCCTCCAAGGCCGAGCAAGGTGACGGACTCGCCGCTTTTACCGAGAGGACGAGTGGGGAGCAAGGTGCCGAACTTGTCGCTAAGCGGTGTCGTTGAGCGTGCCGCTAGGAGGTTGGATGGCCAAACGATCCCGGCAAGGGCGGCGCTGGATAGTCCACCTAGGAAGGTGCGGCGGGAGATGTTTTGAAGCGAGGGGGTGTTAGGGGTAGAGTTGAAGTCTTTCATTTGATCTGAGGGTGGGGTTCTCGACATTGACCAAGCAGCTACACTGGTATGCAATCGGGAGATCGTCAATCCGTTGAGATTGTAGTTTGTTTATGCCCTTAGTTGAAGACCTTTCTCTAGATCGATTTCATCCTCTCGTCGCCCGTTGGTTCGAGGGACGTTTCGGGGTGCCGACAGATATTCAGCAAAAGGCTTGGGGGCTGATTGCTAGCGGAGAACACTGCTTGATCTCGGCTGCGACAGGGAGCGGAAAGACATTGGCCGCTTTTCTTTGGGCTATCAGCCAGCTCGCTTGTGGCGAGTGGGAGATGGGGCAGACGCGGGTGCTTTACATTTCTCCGCTTAAGGCTCTCAACAATGATATCCGACGCAATTTGTTGGAGCCACTTGAGCAACTGAAGGAGCTGTTTGAAAGCGAAGGTGTTGAATGGCCTGGGATCAGGGTGATGACCCGTAGCGGCGATACGGAGCAAAGTGATCGCCGGAAGATGCTCCGGCATCCTCCCGAGATTTTGATCACAACGCCAGAGAGCTTGAATCTGCTGCTGACCTCGAAGGATGGTCAACGCTCTCTGCTTGGGGTACGATCGGTCATCCTAGACGAGATCCACTCGGTTGTGGGCAGCAAGCGAGGTGTCTATCTGATGACTGGCATCGAGCGTTTGGCTCACTTGAATGGCGAGTTTCAACGTATTGCTCTTTCCGCGACGGTTCGGCCAATGGGCTTGGTGGCTTCCTATGTGGGCGGTTTTCTTGGTGGGGAGGCTAGGCCGGTCCAATTGGCTGAGTCGTCGATTGCGAAGCGTTACGAGATCGATGTTCGTTTTCCTGCTGAGGCGAATCAGGATGCGAACGATGACGATTTCTGGCATCCGATTGTGCAGGATCTTAAGGGGCTGATTGCTAAGAACGAGTCGACCTTGATTTTCGTCAACAGCCGGAAGCTTTGTGAGAAGATCGCTTATAAGATCAATTTGGATGAGTCGGCTCCGATCGCGTATTCACATCATGGATCCTTGTCTAAGGAGATACGCTTCGCGGTAGAGCAACGCCTCAAAAACGGAGACTTGAAGGCGATTGTGGCGACTAATTCCTTGGAGATGGGAATCGATGTCGGGGCTCTTGATTGCGTGGTGATGGTGCAGTGTCCTGGGCAAATCTCGTCGGCAGTCCAGAAGGTGGGCCGGGCGGGGCATCAGGTGGGCGCGACGAGTCGAGCCATCGTTTTTCCTTCTCACTCTCGCGACTTTCTCGAATCTGCTGTCTTGTCGGAGTCGATACAGGAGCGTGCGATTGAAGCGGTGCGACCTGTTGAGGCTCCGTTGGATGTGCTGGCCCAGGTCATCGTATCGATTCTCGGGGCAGGCAGTCGAGATGTGGATGAACTGTTTTCGCTTGTTTGTAGCGCTTATCCGTATCGGGAGCTCTCGCGGGAATTGTTCGATCTCGTCCTGAACATGTTGGCGGGCCGCTACGCAGGTAGTCGTTTGAGGGAGCTTAAGGCAAGGGTATCGCTCGATCGCACGAAGAATACGGTGACGCTTCGCAAGGGGGCGTTGATGGCCTTCTACTTTTCAGGGGGAGTGATTCCGGATCGTGGCTATTTTCATCTTCGGCATAGCGGAAACGGGGGGCGAATTGGCGAGCTGGACGAGGAGTTTGTTTGGGAACGTTCGATTGGGGATGTATTCACCCTTGGAGTACAGAGCTGGCGGATCGACCAAATTACGCACAATGATGTGCTCGTTTCTCCTTCAGCGAAAGGGGATATCGCTCCGCCGTTCTGGAAGGCGGAGACCTTCGATCGGGACTTTCATTACTCGAGCCGGATTGGGGAGTTCTTGGAGTGGGCCAACGATAAGCTTGAAGAGAAGGGGGTTTCGGGGGAGTTGGAAGCCCGTTTTAGAATGGATACGGTAGCTTCCGAAGCTCTCCTGGATTTTCTTAGGCAGCAGCGCTTGGCAAGTGGCAGGGAGTTGCCTCACAGGCATCACATTTTGGCCGAGCTTATCGATGCGGCGCCACAGGGGGCTCCTGGGCAGCAGCTTGTTTTGCACACCCATTGGGGAGGACGGGTTAATCGTCCGTATGCGATGGCGCTGGATGCTGCGTGGAAGGAGGCGTTTGGCCATCGGACTGATGTCTATGTAAACAACGACTGCGTGGTTGTGTCGCTCAGCGACGATATCGAGGTCGAGGAGGTGATTGGTTTGGTAGACCCTCACAATTTGGATACGTGGTTGCGAAAGCGTTTGGAGGGATCTGGTTTCTTTGGGGCGCGCTTTCGAGAGGCGACTGGTACTTCGTTGCTGGTGACGCGTAATCGGGCAGGGCAACGCTTGCCGCTCTGGTTGAGCCGATTGCGTGCAAAGAAGCTGTTTGAGTCGGTGCAGGCGTTTGATGACTTTCCGCTCCTCTTGGAGGCGTGGCGTTGTTGCTTGAAGGATGAGTTCGACATGGACTCGCTTCGTAAGGTTTTGGCAGAGCTCGAGTGTGGAGATATTTCTGTGAGCGTCATACGGTCGAGCAAGGCGACTCCATTTGCAGCCAGCGTTGAGTGGCGTCAGATCAACGACGAGTACATGTACGCCGATGACAATCCGGCAGCATCGGGAGAGTCGAAGCTCAGAGAGGATCTGGTGAAGGCGGTTGCCTTTGATGAACTGAGTCGACCGCAACTTGATCGTGCCCTTGTCGAGGCTTTTGAAGCGAAGCGGAAACGCTTGGCCGAAGGTTACGCACCAAGCGATTCGCTCGAGCTGAAGGAGTATTTGCGGGATAGAGTGGCGGTACCGCAATGTGAGTGGGAGTTTCTAAAAGGGGAGCTGGAACTTGACTTTTTGGTTGGCGAGTCGGACGGGCATGTGTTTCTGCTCGAGGAGCAAAAGCGCTTCGAGCAATTGTTCTCAGGGAATCCTGATTGCGAGGCGTTAAGAGAATACCTATCCTTCTGGGGACCGGTTTCGGTGTTGGAGTTGAGTGGGGCTTTGTCTTGTAGTGGAAAAGCGGTGACGACGGCGCTTGAGGAACTGGAGGATGATCGGCTTGTTGTCGTGGGGTGCTTGATGGAGGACTCGAATTCGACGTACGTTTGCGAGGCCGAGAATTTCGAGATTTTGCTGCGGATGCGGCGGGCTCGTGATCGTATGCAGTTTGATCCGTTGCCCTTTGAGAAGCTGTCGTTGTTTCTCGCTAGTTGGCAGGGGGTGGTGAGGTCACGCGAATCTAATGATGCCGTGCGTGACGCTTTGGATAAGCTGCTTGGCTGGACGGCGCGGATCGAAGATTGGGATGCGTCTCTTTTGAGCTGTCGTGTGGAGAGCTATTCAGGAAATCGCCTGGATGCCGAGCTGATTGAGGACTCGGCGATCTGGTATGGCGCGGGAGAGGGGAAGGTCGGGATTTGTCTGGAGGAAGATTGGGATCTCTTAGCGACGAGCGATAGAAGCGAAGTCGGAGCTTTGGAGGGGAGGATTTTGGAGCAGCTCGCAGGTGGCGGGAGCTATCCATTTCATAAATTGGTCGAGGGCCTGGAGTGCGGAAGCTCCGAATTGGAGCAGGCTCTGTGGGCTTTGGTTTGGAGAGGGCGTGTTAGCAACGATGCCTTTGCCGCTGCCCGGAGAGGAGTAGCCGGAAAATTCCAGATTTGTGGCCAAGGAAAGATGCACGCTGCTTCTATTAGGCAAGGACGATTGGGGAGGCGGATGCGGACTCCAAAAATGTCTACGTATCCGGGGAATTGGTACGCTTTGCCGGATGTCGAAGCTGAGCAGGACGCCTTAGAGCGCATTGACGCCGAAAAGGAGAGAGCCCGGATTTTGTTGGATCGCTATGGAGTCGTGTTTCGCGAGCTGTTGATGCGCGAAGTCGAAGCGTTTCGCTGGAAGGCGGTGTTTCGCGCGTTGAGACTTCTTGAGCTATCGGGGGAGATTGTCGGGGGACGCTTCTTCGATGGGGTCGATGGGCTCCAGTTCGCTTCCAAGGCGGCGTTGAGAAAGCTTCGAGGTCGATTGCCGGATCGGTCGATCTTTTGGATGAGCGCTACGGATCCCGCTTCCCTTTGCGGTTTGGATGTGGAGTTGGTAAAAGGGCGACTACCCAAACGTTTAGCAAGTTCTCGATTGGTCTATCGGGGAACGGAGCTTGTTTGCGAGTCCCAGCGTGGAGGTAAGAGTCTCGTCTTTCATGTCGGCGCGGATGATGAAGACTTGCCTCAGATCGTTTGCGAGTTGGGCAAAGCGATCGGGCTTGAGCGATCGAGCCAGTTGAAGCTGGAAACGATCAATGGAGAGGATGCCAGAGGGAACTTGTATCTGGAAAGCTTGGACGCCGTTTGGAAGACCCACAGCGATCACAAGCAAGTTGTGGTCGAAGGGGTGCGCTAGAAGACGAGTCGCGCTCGAACTCGCTTTAGTAGGTGGAGTTCTCCTATTTGCTGAGGAGGTATTCTGCTACTGCTTGGTAGGCTGGAAGCGAGGTGGGGTCGATGTAGGCGTTCTTCGCATGCGGGTGGGAGGCGAAGCGGACGATGACCATTTCGGCGGTGGGATCGATGTAGATCGTTTGGCCGTGGACGCCTCTTGCTGCGTAGGCTTTGTGGTCGTTGTGGAAAACCCACCACATGCCTCGGTAACTGCCGCCAGCAAGGTCCTTGTATCCAGCTTTTGCAAACGCTTCCTTGCTGCCTCCTTTGCTTATGCTGCGGATAGCCTTCCGGGGGATTATGCGTTCTCCGTTTAGCTTGCCCTCATTGAGCATGAGTTGGCCAATACGACCCAAGTCGCGTAGTCCGGCGCTTAGCCCTCCGCCTGCGAAGGGGGTTCCGATGGAATCGACGGTTGTGTAAGCGTCTTGTTCCGCACCTATCTTGCGCCAGATGCGCTCGGAAAGGAGGGAGGTAAGGTCTTTGCCGGTCGTTTTAGCCATAATCCAAGCGAGGACGTCGGTGTTAATTGTCTTGTATCCAAAAGCTTCTCCATGGTCGCCTTCCTTTTTTACGGTCTGCAAGAACTCGTAGTAGCTGCGAGGGCCGACGTAGTCAGCGGGTTTGGGGAGCGGGTTTGCTGCGGCGTTGTACACCCAGATGTCGGCGTTGGGATCGGAGTAGTCTTCGCTGTACTTGAGGCCGGTGGTCATGTCCATCACTTGGCGAACGGTAGCGTCGCCAAAGGCGCTTTGGGCGAGTTCGGGAACGATAGTCTCAACCTTGGCTTGATCGTCGAGGACGCCTTCGGCTACGAGGATCTCGGCGAGAAGTCCGGTCATAGACTTGGTCATGGACATCGCGGCGTGCTTTCCATCTTCGCTCAAGGCTCCGAAATAGCGTTCGTAGACAACTTTCCCTTTGTGGAGAACGAGCATGCCATCAGTGTAGTTGAGGCCGAGGGACTCTTGCCAAGTTATCTCTTGGTCGCTGTGTAGGGGGTAGAAGGATACGGAGTCGATATAAGGGTCTAGATTGTATTCCAGCACCGAGGGGGCGGATAGTCCTCGGCTTACCTGTTTTGTGGGAAGCAGTTCGCGGAGGTGGCAGACTGTCCAACGCAGTTTAGGAAAGCTGAAGTAGTTGGAATCTGGTTGGCCGATGATCTTGTCGGCTGGGGGTGGAAAGCCTTGCATCCAGCCTAGGGTGGCGGGATCTGACTGTTCGGCATTGGGAGCTAGAGGCTTCTCTGCCGAGCATAGCGTTGCCAGGTAGCAGGTTGCGATGGCGATGCTGGTCATTTTTAGGTTTCTGGTAGTTGATGACGACATTGATGAACCCTCCGGTCCTGTTTGGGGCGTTTCTGCTCGCTGCTCCATCGATGCCTTCTCCGGTGAAGGAAATGATGGAGCTGTTGGTGATCTGTGTATGCGGATTTAGGATATGGTTGCGTTCGATGAAGAGCGCTCGTCTTACAGTTCAATTCCGATGCCAAGGATCACGCGGAAGTCGTCCTTGTCTGGTGTTTGCCCGGACGCATCGGGGACGGGGCTCTGGGTTCGGTCCCATATGAACGAGGTTTCAAGGTCCACGTTTCCGGACAGCTCGTACTGAAATGTGTTTTGGGTGAAGAGGCTTAGTCCGCCGGCTTCGTCCGGGGCGTATTGCAGGGAATAGGTTCCGATGAAATCGAGGTTTTTGCTAATCTCCCAATCGAGGTCGAGCTGGCTAACGGCGGCTACGTTATCTGTGCTGTCGTCGGAGTCTGGAGCTACCGTGTCAAACCGAACCCATTGGATTGCGGGCCCTGCGGACAAGTCCATGCTGAGATCGGACCCGTCTACGAGCTTGTAGCCGAACGAACCTCCGGCGGTGATGCGCGAGTCGAGGTTTTGGAAGGGATCTTTGAAGTACTCGAAGCCGATCGGACGAACAAAGATTCGAGAGGTGAAAAAGTAGTCATAGTACCCCCACAGTCTGTGGTTGTTGGCGGTCTCGATAGAGTCTGAGTCTGCAAAGTTGCCTAGGTACGCAAGATTTAGGCGTGTCGAAACGGTGCGTCGATCTACCTCTGCCCTTATGTTGTACTCGTTGACGTCGGTATTTCCGCTGCGGAAGTTACCTCCTAGAGATAGCTTAAAGCTCCACTGGTCGCTTTTGTCATTGGATACGAGGCCGAGGACGTCTTCGCGACTGAGTGAGGCGGAGGTCGGCCCGTCTTTCACGATTAGTGTATCAGTGTTAAGCTGAGTTTGCCCGCTGAGTAGATCGGGACGCTTCGGATTTTGTTCGGTAGTGAACTTTTGTGTAGCGGACTGTCGCATCCTGACGGTTTGGGTTCCGCTAGATTTTAGCCGTTTGACGTCGTCCCAGCTTATGGTGATCACGCCGAAGTGGTCACTGTCGAATTCCAGGTCTCCGTCGTACATCGTCTTTACCCGTCCTTTGAGCCATTCGCCGGTGTCGAGCTCTAGCCAGTCCCATTCGCTATCCTTCTGGACGAATGACGGGAGCTCTTCGGTTTTTGCGACCTGTAAAGAAAGGGTGGATACGATCAGGGAAGCGATAATCCGACTTAGTCGCGTCTGCATTGCCTCTGCTATTTTGTGGAGCTTTGTAGATTGGAGCTGATGGTTCGGTTCAACCCGAAGGCGAGGGAGCGGGCCCAATCGTTTAGCGCTTCGCGGGCATCCTGAATGTTGGAGTAGTGATCTCGTTTTCGTTGCCAGCCGAAGGTTTCGCCGATGTCTATCTTTCGGTCTATCGCTCTGGCCAGCAGTTGCATGGTGACGGAATCGTAGAGCTCGATCGTAAGGGTCGCGTCACCTGCGGACTCGGCGTAGACTTTCGTCCAAGTACCGGCGGTCTGGTTTGGATCAGGTGCATTTATGTTGAGATCAGTTATTTTAGCCCTGACTAGCAAGGCGTTTGCCGAGGCGTTCTCGACGATCTCGATGCCGACCTTCTCTACCTCTTTGTTGAACTCTTCGAGCAGCAGCTTCTTGCCCGTTTTGATCATCTTCTGCATATCGCTTTCGCTTATTCGATCGATGCCGCGTTGCGAGTTCATGGTTTGCTGCCAAGAGGATCGGAATGCGATATCGGGTGTGTCGATGATGACTTTGGTGTAGGGACTGAAGTCAGAGCCTTGCCGCACGTAAACGTAGTCCATCTTCCCGTCGCCCTTGACCTTTACTAGCCCTTCGGTCGTGACGTCGGGCATTCTGCTTCCGGCGTCGGTAGAGCTTGTGTTGAAGGAAGCGGCGAGGAGGATGATGAGGAGTTTTGGAAAGGCGCTGGTTGGTTTCATTTTTCTTAAGCTGGTTTTCTGTGTTTTCCGTCTGCTTTCGCATCGGGAATGGTTACGATTGCATTGCCCCTGCAGGGCTAGGGCACGTTGTGATGGTGGTCAGTCGTCTGAAACTCGCAGGTCACTAGTGGGGCTTTCCTGTGTCCTGAATTTGGGTCTGCGAGGAGCGTGTCTTTCTCTGGTTGGAACGAGTGATCGGGCGAAAGGAATTCGGGGTATCGGAATAGACGTTCGAGAAAGATGCGCCTATCCTTGTCAAAACTTGTTCATCACGCCTCATGGGAAAGGCGAGTCGGTAGAGGGGGGTTGGTCACTGCTTTCGATAGCCGTGCCATGCCGTCGGGAGGGTGCCTAAGTGCACGAGGAATCAGTCTTTAGGGGTGAAGACGATAGGGTGTTAGGTGTATTAAAAAAGAGAATACTATGGTTCTCTCTCTGGGCACGAAGAGCTCTCGTTTAACGCGAGGGGAGCATTGCTCTTTGTCTACACGATTAAAGGGTGTCGGCCTTGGCCAACACCCCTGTTGTAATCTGAACTGAATTAGGCTGCGTAAAGCGATGGTCAGGCCATTGGCCTTTGAAGCTAATACCGGCAATAGCGATATCGATGGCGAGCGGGTGATTCGTAGGTGGCGGCGCTGATGATCGACCAGAGATGGACGACCCAGCCGAGAAGTACGAACCAGAGAACCCAGGCAAGTACGAAGTGGCAAAGGGCTGCGAAGAGTCTTCCTTGGAGAAGCTGGCCGAGGCCTGGGATAAAAAAGCTACAGAGGGCGGCGATTACGTTTCCGGCGGTTCCTTGTCCGTTCATGAGTTTGTGCATTGAGTTGAGTTAAAGATATCGGCGAGGATTTGAAGGTCTTCGCTGTTGTGTGGTAAAGTGAAGCTATCGCTTTGGCTTGGGTAGGAGAGGGCGTAGCGGAGTGCTAGCTGTTCGGCTTGTGCGGAACCGGCGATGCGGCGGTCATCGATATCCAAGGCTCGGAGGGCGCTGCGAAGTCGTTGCACGCCTTTGCTGTCGTTCAGGTATTCGCTGATGTCGACGAGTGTGACTTCGAAACGGTTGGCGAGTTCGCTGGCGGCCTCTGCCCAGTCGAGCTCGGAGGTCGAGGAACTGTGCAGTAGCAGGATGCTTGGTCCGTGTCCGAACTTTGAATACTGAAGTGACTGTTCTTCTTGCTCCGGATTGGCGTGTGAGCGTGTGATTGCGAAAGCGTAGGTGCCGAGGGCGGCGATCAGGCAGAGGATTTTGACGACTGATGGTTTCATAGCGAGAGCAGGTGAGGGCTTGTGTGTAGGTACAGTTGTCCGATGAAGCTCGGTTGGGAGCTTGGTGAGTGGAGTTGGTTGTGTGGGGACGGCGTTTTACTTTGTAACGCCGTCGCCGGGGTTATTCGCCTGAATTAAATCGGCGTTCCCAGTCGTAGGACTTGTTTGTCACGTAATTTTCCATACGACGGATGCGTGACTCGATTGCGTCGAAGCGATTCTTGAGTCGGCGCAGGCTGAGGGTGCGAGGGGAGACGTCTGTCTCGTAGTAATCCTCTTCGTAGAAGGGGCTTGGCTCTTCTTGGCGAAGGTTTTCTGGCTCGGGCTTGATGATGAGGGCCGCGATCACGTAGAAGACTGGGAATGGGAAAAATCCGGTGAGAAGCGAGATTCCTACCAATCCGAGGCGTATCCATACTACGGATATGTCGAAGTGGTCGGCGAGTCCTTGGCAAATGCCGAAGATGACGCGATTGTTTGACCGATAAAGTGTTTTTCTCATGGCGTTTGAAATAGAGCAGGCTGAGAGCGCTACTTCTTGTTGATAATGATGGTTTCCAGTGCCTCTACCCGTTTTTCCATTTTCTGCAGAGACTGATGTAGTTCCTGCATGATGCGGGCATCTTCTTCGCTGAGCCCAGCTCCTCCCTTTGCTTTCGCCTCTGCCTTCGTTTTAGCGATGGTGGTGATAGAGCCGAAGATGATGCCTACGATCGCGATGGGGATGACGTAGGGCATGATTTCGACGAGGAAGTGAAAGGGGTTCATTGCTTAGGTGCGTTTTGGCTGTGAGTTGGTGTGGGGGAGTTGATTACTTATCGGTGGTCTTATTCTCGATCTCTGCCTTGAGAGCGGCAAGTTCGTTTTCGAGGCTTTCGTCACCTTCGAGTTTCGCGAACTCGTCTTCGAGGGAGGGGCGCGACTTGGCGTTGACGAGCTCGGCGTCGGCTTCCATGCGCTCGATGCGGTTTTCGAAGGCGTCGAAGCGGGCCATGGCGTCTACGCTTTCGTTTTTGCGGAGCACGCTCTGGGTCTTGTAGCTCTTTTGGGCCTGGTTGTGGCGTTGTACGAGCACTTGGTGCTTCTTGCGTGCGTTGGTGAGCTTTTCTTCGAGTTGGGCAATGTCCTTCTGGTAGTTGGACACGATGCCTTCGAGTTGGGCGATCTCCTTGGTGAGGCGGTCTACTTCGTCGGCGAAGATGCGCTTTTCAGCGAGAGCTTCGCGAGCGAGGTCTTCGCGGCCTTTGGTGACGGCGAGGCGAGCCTTGTTTTCCCAGTCGTCAACGCGGAACTGCACGTCGTCGAGAGCGCGGGTGACCTTGGACTTGGCGGCCATGGCTTGGGCGCAGGATGCTTTGATTTCGACCAGGGTGTCTTCCATTTCCTGGATCATGAGTTTGATCAGCTTCTCCGGGTCTTCGGCCTTGTCGAGCATGGCGTTGATGTTGGAGGAGACGATGTCTTTGAAGCGTGTGAATATTCCCATTTTTGTTTTTCGGTTAAAATTGAAGTGTTGCCCCTGTATTAACATGAGCTGTGCCAATCGTTACTGAAAAAATCTTAAGTGATTGAACAGCAGTGAAATAAAAATTTAGAATCCGATATTCGTTCCAAGGTGAAAACAAAAAGGTTTGATTATGGACCAATATTTGGAGAAAAAAACCAAATAAATGAGCCAGGGAGATTCTGAGGATTTTGAGATGGGGGCTTTGCCCGAGGCCTTGGGGGTCTCGGAGGCGTTTTTGGATTTTCAGCAACGTCTTTCCGCGGTGGCGAAAATCGATCGCCCGGTTCTGATTATAGGGGAGCGGGGGACGGGTAAGGAGCTGGCGGCGGCTCGCCTGCACTATCTTTCTCAAAGGTGGCAAGGGCCTTTGGTGGCTTTGAATTGCGCGGCATTGTCGGAGTCGGTTTTGGAGTCGGAGCTCTTCGGTCATGAGGTCGGAGCGTTTACGGGGGCGGTGAAGCGTCGGCTGGGGCGTTTCGAGGCGGCGGACGGGGGGACGCTCTTCTTGGACGAGATCGGGCTGGTTTCGATGACGGTGCAGGAGAAGATTTTACGTGCGGTGGAGTATGGCGTTTTCCAGCGCGTGGGCGGGTCGAGCTCGGTGAAGGTGAACGCTCGGATCGTGGGAGCGACCAATGCGGATTTGTCGGAGATGTCGCGGGATGGGAAGTTCAAGAGCGACTTGCTGGATCGCCTTTCGTTTGACGTCTTGTATCTGCCTCCGTTGAGAGCTCGCCGGGAGGATATCGTTTATTTGGCGATGCATTTCGCGGCGGGGATGTCGCGCGAGCTAGGGATGGAGGAGGTGCCGGAGTTTAGCGAAGGGGCTTTGGGGAGCCTGGATGCCCATGATTGGCCGGGTAACATCCGCGAACTTAAGAATGTGGTGGAGCGAAGCGTGTATCGAAGCGGTGGCGGCAAAATCCAGAAAATCGAGTTCGATCCTTTTGTGAATCCTTATGCGGATTCCGATGTATCGGAAAAATCTGACAAGTTGGTGGAGGGGACGGTTTCTTTGGAGAAGCCTCTGACGACTCAGGTGAAGGAACTTGAGATTCGCTTGTTGAAGAAGGCTTTGATGGATACGGGCTTCAAGCAGCAAGCGGCGGCGAATAAGTTGGGCCTAACCTATAATCAGTTTCGGTCAATGTATCGAAAGTATAAAGACGAGTTTTAGGAGTCGTCGTTGCTTGGGCGGAGGCGTTTGAGGAGTTCGCTTGCCGAGCGTACGTTTTCTGGGGAGTGGCGGAAGGTGATGATGTAGCCCGAGATGCTGGCTGGGGTGTTATCAAGTAAACTGGTGATCTCTTCGAGGTCGTTGTTCTCGGCGCGCATGTTGAAGGCTAGCCAAATCTCGAGTTCGGAGTTGAGCTCGTGGAGTTTGCTGGCGGTTTTCTCGATGAAGGAAACGACGGTTTTGCGTTTCGCGGTGAGGGTGCGTTCTGGATACAGGGCGATCGCGTTGACCTTGGAGGCGAGGAGTTTGAGATTGGCGGTCTTGCGGGCGGTCGGGTAGTCGATGGCGAAAATTTGATAGGCTCGAAGGCGTTCCCCTTTTGCGATGACTTCTTCGAGGGAGGTCTGGTTCAGGTCGATGTTTAGGCTGGGGTTCGATATCTCGAAGAAGTGTCCACCGATTCCGTTTTGTTTTTTTAGTAGGAAATCTTCCATCTGGCTGGCTTCGGGGAGGCCTGGAAACTGGAGCAGGACTTTCCGTTTTTCGATGGCGTACCTGTTGGAACGGAATCCGTCTTTCATCCCGGCGAAGTAGGACATGATGAGACCGTCGCCGTTGTGGAGCCGAGATTTGGCTAGGTTTTCGAATTCTGTATCCGTCCAGTCGTAGCGCGGCCAGATGATCAGTCTTTTTTCCGAGTCCTCTTGGCAGAACGCTGAGAAGGGGAGGAGCAGGGAGGCGATGACGAGGAGGGACTTCATTGCTTGTCAGGTAGGGGATGGAGGCTGCGAAGGCTAGCCAAATGAAGTCTTGGGACTCGTTGTGTAGAGAATCTAATACGTTAAAAGGCCCGGTCTGTCAGGGGGTGACAGGTCCGGGCCTTTAACATTTGGGGTGGGTATGGAGAGAAGGTTGGAGGATGTTGCGGTGTGGGTCAAGCGGGTGTTTTGAGCAATTCCTCGTGCGGAGGGGCGGGAGTGCGCGTGTCACGCGATTGGAAAGGGGAAGATAGCCAGCAATCGCGTGACGAGCACGCTCCCGCAATTGTTGGGCGGTTTCTTGGCTGAAAACCGTATTGAAGTAGTCAATACTGGGAGCGGAAGCTGAGGCGGGCTTCGGTGCCGGTTTGGTAGATGCCTCCGGGGATGCTCCAGATACTGGGTTCGATGTTGGTGCGGTCGAAGAGGTTGTCGATGTTGAGGTCGATGCTAAACGCGTCGGCCTTGTAGCGGATGCCAAGGTTTATGCTGTGGTAGTCGGGGAGATCGCGGGCTTCGGGGAGAGGGCTGCTCTTACGATCGAATTTGTGGAGGGTGGTGAGGGAGGCGTCCCAGGTGTCGCCTTCGTAGCGCAGGCCGAGTGCGAGTTTCGTTTCGGGGAAGAGCTCGTAGAGGGCGTCGGAGTCGGAATTGCGGGAACGTACGTGGCTGGCGTTGAGGAAGACGAGTGTGTTGAGGTTGTCTTGGAGGTAGGTGGCCTCGAGCTCGTAGCCGTAGGATTCGTTTCGTCCTGCGTTTACGAATTGGGCGGCGAGCCCTGCGTTGCGAGAGGCGTCGGTTTCCTGGGTGATGATGGCGTCCTTCCACTTGTTGGTGAAGAAGGTGTTGTTGAGGGTGAAGTTCTCGTTGGTGAAGATGTGTATGAGCTCGTAGCTATTTAGTCTCTCGCCTTCGAGAGCGGTGCCTCCGAGGAAGGCGTTTCCACCGGCAATTTCTCCTGCGGCAGGGGCTCGGTACCCGGAGGCGGCGATTAGTTTGAGTGAGTTTTGTTGGTCCAGGTGGTAGATGACTCCAAATTTTGGAGACAGCTCGTTGGCGTCGGTATTGGAGAAGTGATCGTAGCGAAGGCCAAGGTCTAGGGCGAGTCGCTCGTCCAGAAAGCTGTCCGTGTAGCTTGCGAAGAGGGTGCTGATATCTCGGGAGAAGCCGTCGTAGGGAGAGGTGGCGGGGGATCCTGCGGATTGTAGTTGAGAGTGGGGGATCGACATGTGGATGAACTCTATGCCGGCTTTGAGGAGGCGTTGATCTTGCTCGTGTTCAAGATGTAGTTTACCTCCGGTGGCCTTGTCTTCCCATTCGAGGAAAACTTGTCCGTTCCGGGATTCCAGGTCGAATCGCGAGTCGTTGTGCCAGACGCTCGGCTTGAGGGTGAGGTCGTTTCCGAGGTCCAGGTCAGAGCGGTAGTAGAAGAGTCGCGCGGATGCGGGATTGGCGCGCGAATAGCCGTCGGCATCGAAGAGATCGTAGAAGTCGTCGGTGGTGGATTTGTTTAGCAGGATGCCGATGCGGTGGTTTTCGTACTGGAAGGTTTGGTTGAGTGATTTTGATTCGAGCTCGTAGTCGTAGGCGCGTCCGGCGGTGGGAGCGTAGGGGCCTGCCGCGCTTTGGCTGAAGTAGTTTAGGTTGGTTGTGCTGCGGATGCCGCCTCCTAGGTCGTAGCTTGCCCTAAAGGTGGCTTCGTAGTCTTCGCGGGTGCCGATGCTGGCGTGAAATTGCCGGGTGTCTGATTCGCTTTTCCAGGGGCGTAGGAGGATGGCGCCGTGGAAGGCGCCGGGACCGTAGAAGCTGGAGATGGGGCCTTTGACGATCTCGATGCTCTCGAGCATCTGGGAGGAGAGCAGGCTTTTGCCGTAGAGGTCGGTGGCGAAGGTGAAGCCGTTTAGTGGAATGCCGTCGAAGAGGAGGGCCTTGCCGCGGGCCGAGCCGGTGCTGTCTGAGTAGCCGCGGATCGAGAGGGTGGTTGAGCCGCCGATCGAGAGGTGGGTGTCGACTCCGCTGACGTAGTTCAAGGCGTCGAAGGCGAGCGTTGCTCCGAAGCGTTGCCATTCTGGCTCCTGAATCCGGTCCACGGATCCAAATACCGATCGCTCGTCTTCGAGGCGATCGCTGGCGACGATCACCTGGACGTTTAGGAGTTCTTCAAGTGTCAGGTCGAACAGGTCTTCTTCGGCTTGCAGCGAGGAGTGAAGGAGTGCTGCTGCGAGACTGGCGCAGGCTTGGTAGACTGCTCGGCGGGATCTGCTCGGGGGCAGAGGGGAGTTGGCTAAGGGGGAAGGCACTCTTCGTACGATCAAGTGGTAACGTGAGAAGCTAGCGATTTCCTCGCCGTGCGCAAGTGACCGGGAGCGTATCCGCGGAGTGTCCTTTCTTGGTTGGAAGGTCCTAAAACTCGGCTCTCAGGCTGAGTCTCGCTTCCGCTCCGGTCTGGTAGACGCCTCCGGGGATGCTCCAGATGCTGGGCTCGATGTTGGTGCGGTCGAGGAGGTTGTCGATGTTGAGATCGATGCTGTATTGGTCCGCTTTGTAGCGAATGCCTAGGTTTAGGGAATGGTAGTCTGGGAGTTGGCGGGCTTCTGCGAGCGGGCTGCTTTTTCGGTCGAGCTTGTGGAGGTTTGTGAGCGAGAGGTCCCAGAATTCTCCCTCGTAGCGGAGGCCGAGGGCGAACTTGGTTTCGGGGAAGAGTTCGTAGCGGGCTCCGGTTTCCGAGTCTTTGGACCGGACGATGCTGGCGTTTAGGAAGACGAGGGTGTTGATGCTGTCTTCCAAGTAGGTGGCTTCGAGCTCGTAGCCGTAGGACTCGTGGCGGCCGGCGTTGACGAATTCTCCCTCGAGGCCGGCTGCTTGGCTGGCTGGGGTTTCTTGGATGACGATGGCGTCCTTCCAGTCGCTAGTGAAGACGGTGTTGTTGAGGGTGAGCTTGTCGTTGGAGAAGATGTGGATGAGCTCGTAGCTGTTGAGGCGTTCGCCGTCGAGCGAGCTGCCGCCGATGAAGGCGTTGGTGCCGGCGATTTCACCGGCGGCGGGAGCTCGGTAGCCA
Organism: Pelagicoccus mobilis; assembly: GCF_016595505.1. Classification (GTDB taxonomy): domain Bacteria; phylum Verrucomicrobiota; class Verrucomicrobiia; order Opitutales; family Opitutaceae; genus Pelagicoccus; species Pelagicoccus mobilis. The sequence continues at coordinate 111,473 of NZ_JAENIL010000012.1, forward strand.
GAGGCGGCGATGAGCTTGATCACGTTTTGCTCGTCGAAGTGGTAGATGAATCCGAGCTTTGGGGAGAGCTCGTTGGCGCTGGTGTTGGAGAAGTGGTCGTAGCGGAGGCCGAGATCGATATCGAGCTGCTCGTCGAGGAAGGAGTTGGTGTAGTTGGCGAAGAGGGTGCTTATTTTGCGGGAGAAGCCGTCGTAGGGGGCGAAGCTGTAGTCGTCGCCGATGAGGCTTTTCGAGTCGGTGATCCACATGTCGACGTATTCGAGGCCGACTTTGACGAGGCGGCGGTCTTGCTCGTGCTCGAGGTGGAGCTTGAGACCGCGTGACCGGTCCTTCCAGATCTGGGTCTGGGCATCGGCGAAGAAGTCGAGCTCGAAGCTGGATTCGTTGCTCCAGAGGCTCGGTTTCAGGGTGAAACCGTTTTCTAGCTCCAGGGTGGAGCGGTAGTAGACGAGGATGGCTTTGGCGGGATCGGTTTGCGAGTAACCGTCGGCTTGAAAGACGTCGTAGAAGTCTTCTGTCGAAGACTCGTTGAGCAGGATGCCTAGGCGGTGTTCGCCGTATTGGAAGGTTTGGCTGAGGGACTTCGATTCGATTTCAAAGTCGTACTCGCGTTCGGCAGTGGGGGCAAAGGGGCCGGCTTCTCCTTGGTGGTAGTAGTCGAGGCTGGTGGTGCTGGCGATGCCGTTGCCGAGGTCGTAGTGGGCTCTAAAACCTGCCTCGTAGTCGTCTTGGGTGCCGATGGAGAGGTAGGTCTGGCGGGTTTCGTATTCGCTGGTCCAGGGGCGGAGCAAGATCGCTCCGTGAAAGGCGTCCGGCCCGTAGAAGCTGGAGATGGGGCCTTTTACGATTTCGATGCTTTCGAGCATCTGGGAGGAGAGAAAGCTCTTGCCGTAGAGGTCGGTGGCGAAGGCGAAGCCATTGAGCGGGATGCCGTCGTAGAGCAAGGCTTTGCCGCGAGCGGATCCGGTGGCGTCGGCGTAGCCTCGGATGGATAGCGTGGTGGTTCCGCCGACGGAGAGGTGGGTGTCGATGCCGCTGATGTTCTCGAGGGCGTCGAAGGCCAGCCGCGCTCCGAAGCGTTGCCATTCGGACTCGCCGATTCGATCGACGGAGCCAAAGACGTAGCGTTCACTTTCCACTCGATCGTTGGCGACGATAACTTTCACGTCCAGCAGTTCCTCGAGGCTGAGATCGAAGAGATCGTTTCCAGAAAGACTAGATGCGTACAGGCCCAGAATCGCTAGGTATGAGCATTTCCATGACGTAGCGTTTCCACGTCTATTTGCAGGATTGAGTTGGTTTTTGGGCACTCTGGGGAGTTTGTTGGAGTCAGTTAAGTGTGGAAACGATAGCTTTGCGCGGCTGAGGCGCAAGTGGCTTTGTGCGTTGAGCCAAGGGTCGCGAGGTTTAACGTTCAGCATCTAGTGCTTGGAATCGCTGTTGAATCAGCCAACTCCTGTTCAACTGTTCATCCTTTGTTTCTCGCCCTATGTACTCCTTGTTCAGAAACGTTTTCGTTGGATTTTGTAGTGTTCTTCCGATCCTTGCTTTGCCGCTTTTCGCAAAGGTCGAGTTGGAGCTGCCTGAATTGGCGGAGGACGCTCCCAACGTTATCGTGATCTTTGGCGATGACATGTCGCCTGACTACCTCGGGGCCTATGGCGGCAAGCGGCCGACGCCAACTTTGGATACGCTTGCGAGTAGGGGAGTTGTATTCGATCAGGCATACTGTGTCGCGTCCATGTGCACGCCAAGTCGCTATTCGCTGCTGACGGCGAAGTATCCGGGGCGTTGCCGATCGGAGGAGTTCATGGCGGAGAACCCGTTGGATGATATTTACAGCGTGGGATGGAACACGGAGCTGGAGGAGAGCGAGCTGAGTATGGGCCGCCTGTTTACTCGATTGGGCTATCAGACGGGAGTCGTTGGGAAGTGGCACTTGAGTGGAGACCCCTACAAAATCGACGTTCCTGAGATCGCGACAGATGCGGATGTATCAGATCCTGAAATACAAGCTCTTCTCGCTGAACGCCAAGCTCTGTTGGAGGCTCATGTGCAAAAGGTGAGTGGATTCGAACAGGCCCGTAGCATCTTGTGGGCAAATTTCGACGTGGCGGGGATGTTGGAGGAAAACCTTCGTGTCCATAATTTTGAATGGATACTCAATGGAGCTTTGGACTTCCTCGACTCTGTGGAGAGGGACAGGCCGTTTCTCATGTACTTTGCTTCGACCTCGGTCCACGGGCCTAACCATGTGGAGGCCTTGGATGGCGATCCTTATCTGTCTCCGGCTGGCAGGATCGAGCTACCGCTGGATTACTATCCCACTCGCGAGCAGATCAAGAAAGACATGATCGAGCGAGCCAACGGAAGCGAGTTAACTCATATCGATGTTGGGATGTACATGTTGGATCTGCAAGTCGCGGGGATTTTGAAGAAGCTGGAGGAACGTGATTTGGATCGCAATACGATCCTTCTCTATCTGTCGGACCACGGGACGGAGCCCGGAAAGGCGACGAGCTACGTGCGTGGAACGAAGGTTCCCTTTTTTGCAACACGGCTGGGAGACGCGGGCGTCAGCAAGCGGCAGTCGGGCATTGTGCAGGTGTGCGATGTGCTGCCTACGATCTTGGATCTGGCGACTGAGTCGGAGGCTTCTGCCTCGTTTGACTGGGATGGTGAATCCTTTGCGGACGCCTTGGGCGATGGCGAGTTCTACGGGCGAGATTACGCGTACTTTGAGAACGGATACACGCGATCCGTGCTCAAGGGGGATTTGCACTACATCGCTCTGCGTTATCCAAACTCGATTTTAAGTCGGTTGCAAAAGGGTGAGTTGGCGGAGGTGCCCGATCATATTGGGACCTTCGACAATGGTCAGGCTTCGATCACGATGAGCCTAGTCCCGTCGTATTGGGACGCGGATCAGCTCTACGATCTGAGCAGCGATCCGTACGAGATGAACAATCGTTTTGGCGACTCTAGCTATTACGAGCAAGGGCTTGTTCTTCGCGGGATTTTGGAGTCGGTGGTGGATGGTTTCGAGCATCCGTTTCCGATGGACGTAGATCCTTTTCAAGGTTCTGCGGAGTTCGAATCCTTGAAGGAACCGCGTCTTGAAAAGGGGACGGAGTACATCTACTGGTACACGCCGGGGCAGATCAAATGGCCGCCTAGCGAGTGAGGCGACACGCTTGTTGAGTGGCGGGTCGGCGCCCCGCCCTACAGTGAAGTGTGGCGTTACCTGACGTAACCCTAGAGCTGGATGCCTTGTTCGGCGAGGGTGCTGCCTTTTACTTGGTGGTAGCGGGCGACGGCGATGTTGTAGTTGGCGATCGCGTCTAGCTCGCGGACTTGAGCGCGGGTCAGGTCTTCCTGCGCTTCGAGGACGAAGTAGGTGGTGCTTTGCCCGAGCTTGAGTTTTCGCTCTTCCGCTTCAAGCGAGCGTTCCGCGAACTCGCGTCCTTGACGGGCTAGCTCCCGGCTTTGGGCTTCCGAGCTGATTCTGCGTGCGGCGTTGTCGAGTTGGATGGCGATGCTTTGCTTGAGCTGCTTTTCTACGAGGTGGGTTCGTTCGCGGAAAATGAGAGCTGAGGCTTTTCGCGCTCCAGCGCTGCGGTTGAGCAAAGGTCGGCTGAAAGTGACGCCTAGAAAAAGGTCGGTTTCGGCAGAGCTAAGTCCCTTGTAGCTGCTGGTGAAGCTGTCGCCGAAGTTTGTGCGAAAAGCGCGGGCGTTGAGATCGAGCGATGGGAGGGTGGCGTTTTCTGCGGTTTTGGCGTCGATGATGGCTTTCTCGATTTCGAGTTTTGCTTGCAGGTAGTCTGGGCGATTTAGAAGCGCGTATTCGAAATCCTCAGACAGGTTTCCAGACCAGGCTTCGGGGGCGGGCATCGCTCCGATGTCGATTTGCCAGTTGACGAGGGCAAGGGCCTCGTTGGATACAAAACGTTTGAGCTCGTTGAGAGAGTCCAGGTACAAGCGGCGGGCCAGTACTACGTTTGCTTCACGCTGAGAGAGTCGAGTCTCGGCGACTTCGACCCCACGAGCTTCCACGGTGCCGAGTTCCGCGCGTTTGAGTGTATCCTCAACCAGCTGCTGGGTGAGTTCGCGACTTTGTTCGGCCACTTGAAGGGAACCTTTGCGCAGGGCGGTCTGGTTGTAGAGGGTGATGGCGTTGGTGACGGTGGCGATGGCCTGCAGCTTGAAGGCTTGCTCGGACTGTTCCAGGTTGCGCTTGGCGACTTTGATGAAGCTGTAGGAGTTGGATCCGAAGTTGCGAAGGAGCGGCTGGTAGAGAGCGAGACCGGCGTTTGCGGCATAGGTATCTTGACGTCCGAAGTTGTTTTCGAAGCGCCCTGCCGCGGCGTCGAGGGTGATGCGTCCTCCGGTAGAGATGTTGGTTGCGATCGACGCCGAGGTGACCTCTCCTTCCTGGCTGTTGAAGGAGGAGGAAGCACCCCCTCCGCCTCCGAGCGAACCGTTGGAGTGGCTCGCCCGAACTGCTGGATCCCAATAGCCTCTGGCCTGTTTTACACCTTGCTCGGCGATATCCTTGTCGAGCCCGACGATGCGGATCTGAAAGTCGCGTTGGAGGGCGAGCGTAATTAGGTTGGGCAGGTCAACCTCCTCGGGCGCTGTTTGCTGGTCGGCTTGTAGGCTGCCGAGGCCAAGGAGAGATATCGCTGCAATGGCAGTTAGTTTGGGAAGCATGGTTTAAGGGTGGCAGGTATCGGGTGTTGGGTTCCGGGATTTTATTCTCCGCGTAGGGTGTCTGCTAGGTTTGCGTTTACGACGTAGCGTGCGGGAGCGTAAAGGGCCGCGATTGAGACACCGACGATGAGCAGAATCGGAATAATGAATATGGCTGGGTTCGCGCTCGGCGATACCATTTGGTTTTGTGTCATTAGTCCAAGTATTCCATAGCCGATCGCGCTGCCGATTACCACCCCGAGGATGATCTGCCAGCTACTCATCTTGAATACGTGCTTGAAGATTGTCTGGCGGCCAGCTCCGAGCGCTTGGCGAATACTGTACTCTTGGAATTTCTGACGTATCGAAAAGTCCATGACGCCGTATACTCCGATTGATGCGAGCAAGAAGGCAGCTGCGCCGAACATACCGAAGATGTTGCGGAAGAAGATAACTCCGAATTGGCTCTCTTTGACTGCGGATGCGACGGTCTTGATGCGGTAGAGCGCGAAGCTTTCGTCCTCGTTGTGCAGAATGGCGCGGATTTGGTCCGCTTGGGCGGTTGGATTTCCGCCTGTTTTGGCGAAGACGGTGAGGCTTGGTTGATCGTTCGCTGAACTCAGAGGGCGATAAACTCCTCCGAGCTGTTCGTCGGTCTTGTTTGCTCCGGGGCCAGCCATCTTTGTATCTGGAACGATACCAATGATGGTGCTCCATGGGATTGTGTCGGAGTAGACATCTCGGATTTGTTGACCGATAGCGTCTTGGATATCATCTGGCCAAAGTCGTTTGGCGAGTTGTTCATTTATGACGCAGACTTTTTCGGCATTTTCGCCACGGTCCATCGCTTCGAATCCTCGTCCGTACAGTATGGGGATGTCGAGCAGTTCGAAGTAATTATCGGATACGATCTCGTTGCGTGCTTGAATGTAGTCTTCACGGGTCGCGGCTTCGCGACCGCGTAAGGCCCAGCGTGAATCCCAGTTGAAGAGCATGTCAACGGAAGTGGAGAACCCGACTCCTTCAAGGTTTGGATTGAGTTCCATGAGCTCTTGCAGGCGACGAATGGCCTCTCCTCTTTGTTCGCCAGGGAAGTAGGATTCGGGGAAGTCGAAGCGAGCGGTCATAATCTCGCTCGGATCGTATGGAGGTTCGAATACGGCTGCCTCCTTAGCCCCGTTGACCATGGCGGTGGTTGCTATGAGCAATCCGCAAGATACGGAGAGTTGAGCTAGAACGAGAATCTTCGAGAAAACTCCCATTTTAAGGCTGGAAGCTCCTCTTGAGTTGTCCTTGAGGATTTCGTTTACGTCGGTGCGTGAAGCGCGGAGGGCGGGGACGATGCTCGCGATGATACTCGCAACAAGCGTGATTAGGGCGAGGTATCCGATCGTTGTTAGGTCGACGTCCATACTCATCCAACGTGGAGGGTTGGCATAAGAGGCAGAAAGGACGAAGGCCCAAATCATTTTACTCGTCCAGATAGCGATGATCAGGCCTCCGATGCCACCGAAGAAGGCTACCGCTAACCCTTCGACAAGCATTTGAAAAACGAGGCGTTGGCGTTTGCCGCCAAGTGAAGCGCGGATGGCGAGCTCTTTGACTCGGGTCGTTGCTCGGGAAAGTGTGAGGTTCGCTACATTGGTACAAGCGATCAGCAAAACCATGAGCGAGCAGGCGACAAGAATGTAGACCATGCGAGGGAAGTCTTCGCCGATGAAATTTTCAGAGAGAGGAGTTATCTCGAATGCGATGTATCCCGTATTGGTTTCTGGATACTCTTCGGACATGCTCTTGGCTATCGTGTTCATGGGAGCCAATGCTGAGGCGAGTGTCTGTCCTTCTTTCAAGGTTGCTAGAACGAAGAGTCCGTTACCGTCGATTCGCGACATGTTGATATAGTCGGTGGTGTCATTCATCCACACGTCGTTACGGGATGGAAAGTCGAATCCCTCAGGTGCTACGCCGATGATTGTAGCGGCTTGTCCGTTGATATTGAAGGATTGGCCGATGATGGTTTCTCGACTCTCGAAGTGGTTCTTCCAGATATCGTAGCTAATAACGGCTTTTTTCAAGCGATCCGGCTCATCGTCTCCTTTTTGGAAGAAGCTGCCGAGGTGCGGTTTCACCCCGAGGGTATCAAAGAGATCGTGCGAAACGAAACTCCCTTCAAACCGTTCGGCGTATTTATCGATCACTACGTTGAAGGTGTGATTTCGCATGAAGGCGAAATTCTCGAATACCTCCTGGCGTTCATCGATGTCGCGAAAATCCTTGGGGCGGATGAAACCGAATTGACCGCCAGATTTCCAAAGGTGGCGGGTCGACTCGTCCCACTGTAGCACATAGATTTCGTCGAAATCGATATTTTCCGGGTGTCCTTTCACCACCCCGAAGACAAGTGTCAGCATAAGGCCGACAAGGCCTAGACCTAGTGAAAAGGCCATGATGGCCATGATCATGCTGCCTGGGTTGCGTCCGAATTGGCGCATGCCGACTTTAAGATCGTTCGTAAATGACATTTGGGAGAAATGTGTAGAGTGTTAGTGCAAGTGATGGTTTAGGGACACAGCGTCCCCGACCGACCTGTATGTGGACGGTGAATACGAGAGAGGGGAGCGAGAGTTGGATTAAGCCTGGGCGACGGCGGCGACTGTTTCGTCTACGACCTTACCATCGAAGAGATGGACGATACGGGAGGCCATGTCGTTGTAGCGTTCGTCGTGGGTCACCATGCAGATGGTGGCTCCTTCCTTGTTTAGTTCCTGAAGCATTTCCATAACCTTACCGCCGTTCTTGGAGTCCAAATTACCGGTAGGCTCGTCCGCGAGGAGGATGCGAGGAGTGCCGCCGAGAGCACGGGCAACGGCGACGCGCTGTTGCTGACCACCAGATAGCTGGTGCGGGTAGTGACTTTGGCGGTGCGACATTTGTACCTTTTCCAGCGCTTCGAGGACGCGAGTTTTGCGTTCGGACGCTTTGAGGCCGCGATAGACGAGGGGAAGCTCAACGTTTTCGTAGACGGTGAGGTCTCCGATCAAGTTGAAGCTTTGGAAAATAAAGCCGACATCCAGATTGCGGATACGGGAGCGTTCGTTGTTGTTGAGGCTAGCGACTTCTCGACCTGCGAGGGAGTAGGAGCCAGCTGATGGAGAGTCGAGCAGGCCAAGGATGGAGAGCAAGGTGGACTTGCCGCAACCGGAGGGGCCGCTGATCGATAGGAACTCGCCTTCGTTGATGTCGAGATTGATGCCGGAGAGAGCATGGGTTTCGATCTCGTCTGTCAGGAAAACCTTGGAGATGTCTTTGAGGTGGATGAGAGGGGAGTTGATTTCGGACATAGTGTTAGGTGAGTTGGGTGTTAGTGTCTTGGTGTTAGGTTCAGGTTGTGTTGTTTAGTAAAGAGTTACTGGATACGAATTTTGTCGTAGTCGTCCCAATCGCTCATGTCGGAGAGGATAACTTTATCTCCAGGGTTTAGGCCTTGGATGACTTCGATTTGGCTTACGGAAGCTTTACCGTAGGTAATTGGCACGCGCAGGGCAATGTCTGAGTCGGCGGCGATTTTGAAGATTGTCATTTGCGATTCCGGACGGCTGGAAGCGGGTCGCTTGACCTTTACGACGTTGGCGAGGCGCTCGAATTCGACGACGCCTTCAACTGTGAGATCGGGGCGGGCTCCATCTGGAAGCTCTTCGGTGAAGTGGATATCGACGGCGACGGTGCCGTTCTCGACGTTTGGATCGACACGGGCGATAGAGCCGCGGACTTTTCCGTTGCGGGTGTCGACGACCGCGGTGAGGCCGATGCTCAGGTCCTTGGCGTTGATTTCGGCGATGCGTACGACCGCTTTCAAGTTTTTCGGGTCAGCGACTTGGGAGAGGTTTTGGCCGATGCCGACTTGCATGCCTTCTTCGACTGTCTGCTTCTGGAGTACGCCTGCTACGCCAGCTAGGACGGTGAGACCTTCGTATTGATCTCGGAGAAGATCGTAGCGGGCCTTGGCCTGGTTGACGGAGGCTTTGCGAGCGGAGAGTTGTGTATCCAAATTCTTTTGGCTGAATTCAAGGCGGCGTCGCTCGATTTCGAGGCGAGTGGTGAGCTGTTCGTGGCGCAGGATGGAGCGGCGCATTTGCAGGTCGGATACGAGTCCTTCCTTGTTGAGTTCGGTGTCGATCTCGGCGTCGAGGGCGGCCTCTTTTTGCTGAGCCTCGAGTTGGGCGAGATTGGCTTGGAGTTGGAGAATGTTGCTCTGCAGCTGTACGTCGTAGGTGAGATAGTCGGCTTCGGCCGCCTCGAAAGCGAGCCGGGCGTCTAGCGCTTGTTGCTCGAGAGTGGGATTGCTCAGCTCCATGATGGGAGTGTCAGGTTCAACCCAAGCGCCTGGGCGGACGATGATTCGCTCTACGCGACCGCTCGTTTCGGATGCGATCCAGCGGAGGTCTTCCGGTACGAGGGTGCCGATGCCACGAGCTTCACGCATCATTTCGCCTTGTTCGACGTCGCCGAGCCAGACGCGTTCCTCTTCTACGGTCGGAGTGGATACGTCGAGCCCCATTAGCCACCAGCCAATGAGTCCGACCACAACGAGAGTCGAGGATCCGAAAATGATGCGGTTGCGGCGTTTCTTCTTCTTTATGTCAGTGCGTACGATGTCCATTTGGGAGGATAGTGAGAGTCGGGAGGTTCAGGATATAGAGTTTTTGGTTTCTGGCTTCTTTAAACACGAGTCGTGCCAACTTGGTTACCGAAAACTGTAAGTTGTTGTTTAGCAGTGAGAAAAATGTTTTTGGGAAATGTTGACGAAGTTTGGGGCAGTTGAGTGTCCCAGCAGTGAGACGGATGAAATCCCACTTTTGGGACAAAAACGGCCGGGGAGAGGGCACGTCAGTGATCAGTTACCGCGCTAGGGAGGATTAGTTACAGAAATAGAGGGTCTTTCTACCCGAAAAGCGAATTGACGGACATCTAATGAAGAATAAAAGGTAATTTAATAATCAAACTACCTATTATGAAGAACAGACTAAGTCTTGGAGCGCTCGCGCTCGTAACACTCGCCTCTATCGCCAGCCTCGCCGACGCGGCTCCTGCAGGAACTTGGGAAATCAAGTACCGTATGGCCTACTTGGATACTGCGAACGAGTCCGACGCCTTTTCGGCGCTCGGCATCGATTTCGCGGAAGATGCGGTTTCGGTAGAGAGCAAGTGGATCCCGGAGATCGACGTTGCTTACAACTTTACTGAGAATCTGATTGGCGAACTGGTTCTCACCATTCCTCAGAAGCACGATGTTTCTCTTGAGGGCGTTGGTAAGCTTGGTACGCTCGAGCACCTGCCTCCGACATTGAGCCTCATCTACGAGTTTCAAAACGAGAGCGGTTTTGTCCCTTACGTTTCCGGCGGTGTGAATTTCACCTGGATCACCAACACGCGCCTGAAGGTTGCAGATGTGGATCTCGATCTTGAAGACTACAGCATCGGTCTCGCGCTTGGTGGCGGTTTTCGCTACATGGTTAACGAAAAGTGGTTGCTTGATGGCAGCGTGAAGTGGATCGACCTCGAATCGGATGTCACGGCAGGTGGCGCTCGCCTGACGACTGCTAAGCTTGATCCTCTGCTCTGGAGCTTCGGTGCTTCGTATCGCTTCTAAGGATACTTTACTCAATTTTGTTTTATCCCCCATTTGGCCGCCCTTGTTCGAGGGTGGCCTTTTTTGTCCGTTGAGGACAACGGACGCTACCAATATGGCTCGTGCTCTATTGTTCAGATTCGCGACTCCCCGGAAAAGGATGACGAACCTTTTTTGTGGGGTGATTCTTCCTAGGGTGAACCCTGATAGAGGTGGTTGGCTCAACAATTGCCTTGTTTTGCGCTCTATCGCCTTGAAATGGCTAGGGGCGACCGCATGGTCGGACCGTCTTTTGAAGCTCTGTTATGATTCCGTTCTCTCGAAAATACCGCTGGGCATGGCTTGTTTGCCTGCTTCTTTTGCTAGGCTTCCTTACTAACAGCATTAGTAGCTATCTCGTTTCGAAACGAAACGTTCGGCAAACGATCGTAGAAACCTCGCTTCCGCTGACGTCGGACAATGTCTATTCGGAGATCCAGCGGGACCTGCTGCGCCCGGTGTTTATTTCGTCGCTGATGGCGAATGACACTTTTCTGAAAGACTGGGCGTTGCAGGGCGAGGTCGATGAAAGCGCGATCACCAAGTATCTGCATGAGATCAAGATCAAGTATAGCACAGTGAGCAGCTTCTTCGTCTCGGATAAGTCCAGGAAGTACTATCATCCGCAGGGCTTGCTGAAGGAGATTAAAGAGGATGATGCGCGGGATCGCTGGTACTTCCGGGTGCGTGATATGGCGAGCGATTATGAGATCAACGTGGACCCGGATCTCGCCAATCGCGATGAGATGACGATTTTCATCAACTACCGAGTTAAGGACTACCAAGGCAATTTTATTGGAGCGACTGGAGTTGGCCTGACTGTCAATCGAGTGAACTACTTGATCAGTCGATACGAAGCGAAGTACGACCGACAGATCTATTTTGTGGATACGGAGGGCAAGATGGTTTTGCGTCCTTCGAATAGCCCGATGCTGAATTATGCGAATCTGGGTGACGTGGAGGGCCTGAGTGAAGAGGCCGAGGCGTTGCTGGCTGGCGATGTGGCTAATCTATCGTACCAACGCGATGGCAAGACACGGCTTCTGAACTGTCGTTTTGTTCCTGAGTTGCAGTGGTATCTGATCGTGGAGCAAACGGAGGAGGCGATGCTGGCTCCTTACAAGAAAGAGCTCTTGGTCAATCTCCTGATCGCTCTCGTTACCACTGTGGTAGTGGCTTGGATCTTTATCGCTGCGATCAAGCGATACCATGTTCGTCTTGAAAGGCGTAACGAGGAGCTATTCGAGACGAACAGGCAGATCGAATCTCAGAAGGCGGAGCTGGAAGAGAGCTCTGCGTCTTTGGAGAATGCGAACGCGACGCTTTCCCAGCTTAATAAAGAGAAGGATGAGTTTATCGGGATTGTGGCTCACGATCTGCGAAATCCGCTTAACGGGATCTTGGGGCTCTGCTCGGTGACTGATCTCGAAAAGGACGATCTTTCCGAGTTTGTGCAGGACATCGAGCGTAGTTCGGAGTCGATGCTTTCTATGGTCGAAACGTTGCTGGATGTCTCTCGGATTGAGGGTCACGAGGTACGGCTCGTTAAGCGCGATGTAAATCCGGAGCGCATGATCGAAGAATCGTGCAAGCTGCACAAGGAGCAAGCGAAACGTAAGCACATCCAGTTGTCTTGCGAAAGCGACGCCCCGGACGGAACGCTCATTAGCACCGATCCGGACTGGTTCGTTATTTGTTTGAACAACTTGATTAGCAACGCGGTGAAGTACACGCCCGAGTATGGTCGAGTTGTCGTTCGAACGCGTGCTGAGTCGAAGCAAATATGTATAGAAATTGAGGATACCGGCCCGGGAATCGGCCCCGAGGACCAGGAAAAACTCTTTGGGAAGTTCGTTCGTTTATCCGCCAAACCGACAGGTGGAGAAAGCTCAGCGGGCCTTGGCCTTTATGTCGTGAAGAATATGTGCGAGCGTTTGGGCGTCGGAATCAGTGTACGAAGCTTGCTTGGTAAGGGGACGACTTTCACGTTGATGGTTCCGCGGGAGAAGTAGCGGGATTTTTTGAGCGATTGCGTCTTCTCTCTTTAGTGTAGCGCTTGCGAAGGGTGAATGCCGCTTGCTGTGCGAGCCGGGTGCCAGCAGGCGACGGCTGTTACGATGAATACGAATAGAGCAACGCTGGCGAGGATGAGAGGGTCGTAGGGAGACACTTGATACAGCAGGTAGGCGAGGAATCTTCCGAATAGGAATGTTGCGACAATTCCCGCCCCCGCCCCAATGGAGGTGAGAAACATTCCGCGTTTGATGATCATGCTCACTATTTCTTTGGGATAGGCTCCGATGGCGAGGCGTATGCCGATTTCGCGTTTTCGTTGCTCCACCAGGTAGGTCATTAGTCCGTAGATCCCGATACTAGTGAGAAGGACCGCGACACATCCGAAGAGGGATATGAGGGTGTTCATGACGCTGCGATAGTTTAGGGATTTCTTGGCGAGCTGTTCGAGTGACTTAAGTTCTCCGATGGGTTGGTCTGGATCGATTGATTTGACGGTCTCGCGGATTTTTCTCTCCAGTTCGCTGTGACTAAGGTGCGACTTTACGATGTAGCTCGTATTCCATGGTGCGTGTATTTGCGGGGTGTATACGACTGGGTACCTTTTTTCGTCCAATCTTCTTGGTGTGATGTTGCCGACGATACCGATGATTTGATAGGCTTGTCCTGTTGTGTGGATTGTTTGGCCGATCGGGTCGATGTCTGGAAATTTCTCCTTTTCGAGTTGTTCGTCGATAAGGGCTACTTTGTGGGCGTCGATATGTTGATCGCTTTCATTGAAGACTCTTCCTCTGATGAGTGGAATCTCGAGGATTGAAAAAACGTCGCCGTTTACTTGGAGCAATCCGATTCGATAGGTTTTAGGAGAATCGGGCTGATCGTCTCTCCAAAAGTCTTTGCGCCAGATTCCATTTCTATCGTCCATCGGGGGCTGGGAAACCATGGCAGCGTTTTCAATGGAGGGGATCGCTTTGAGTCGTTCGACGAGTTCGTTGGAGAAGCGCGTACGTTCGATCTTCACTTCTTCTTGAGTTGGTTCGGGCGCGTTCTTGGGGCGCTCTTCCTGTATTCTCGAAACGACGAAGTTGTAGTTGTTCGACTCTTGGAACCCTCTGTCCGCTTTGAGGGCGTTGGTTGTGCTTTTTAGTAGTAGTCCGATGGATACGAGGAGTACGACTGACAAGGCGATTTCGGTAATGATGAGGGAGGACTGCAACTGGTTGCCGTAGGAGGCGGTTGTGGTGCGACTTGCTTCGCTGAGTCCCTTTGCCGATCCTTGGCTAAGCGCCTTCAGGGCGGGGAATACGCCAAAGAGGATTCCTGTACCGACCCCGATAACGAGGGTGAAAGCGAGAACGCGCAAGTCGATCGAGTAGTCCATCTCGGGCCAGCTTGAGAAGAGAACGAGTCGACTGAGCAGCGGTAGGGTATTTAGGCATATGATTAGTCCCCCCGCGGCGCCGGCGAGTGAAAGGAGAGCACTCTCGGAGAGGAGAAGGCGGACGATACGCCAGCCCGACGCTCCGATAGCGGTGCGAAGGGCGAGTTCCGACTGGCGGGCGGTTGCTCTGGCGAACAAGAGGTTCGCAACATTCGCGCAGGCGATGAGTAGGATGAGGCCGACAGATGCGAGCAGAATGATTGTCGGCTTGGATAGATGTCCAAAGCTGTCGCTACGTAGTGTGTTGACCACTACTATGGATTCTTGTTCTCGGTCTGAGTAGTGTTTGCCGAGGGTTGTCTTGATTGAGTGAAGTTCTTGTTGGGCAGATGCTAGGGTTGCTCTGGGTGCGAGTTTCGCGACGGTAGCATAGTCCCAATCGAGCTTGAAAGGGTATTGGGAGATCGAAGCTGGAACCATCAGGTCTGAGGGCTGCCACCATGCGAAGGTCGTGATGGCTTTTTCATCGTAGACGCCGAGGACGCGATAGCTTTGTCGACTGAGTTGGATCGATCTTCCGACGATGTTGGGATCGCTGTTGAAGTTTTGTTTCCAGGCTTTTTCCGACAGCAGGACGACTTGAGTATCGCTGGTTTGATGTTCTGGAGTGAAATCGGTTCCGAGGATCGGGCTGCGTCCTATGGTCGCGAGTATGGGGCCTGTGACGTTGTGGCCTTTGAGTTCAGTCGGCGTTTCGATCCCGGTTAAGGTGAAGGTGCCGCCGCTGTTGGTGAAGCCGATCAAGCTTTCCAGTTGGCTGGAGTTTGCCGCGAAGTCCTCGAGCATTTTTCCCTTGGTCGAGTATTCGGGTTCCTTTTCGCCTGTATCGTAGGAGATAGCTACCAGTCGGTCGGCGTTCTCATAAGGGAGAGCTTTGAGGAAGTAGGCGTTTATTAGGCTGAAGATGGCGGTGTTGGCGCCGATGCCGATGGCGAGGGTGAGCACGGTGATGAGGGTGAAGCCTGGCGACTTCATCAGCTGACGGAGGCCGAATTGGAGGTCGTTAAACATGACGAGCAGTGGTTGGATGTTGGATACTGTTCTATGGTTGGCTTTATCGAATTGGAATTAATCCAGCTGCAGGGCTTGGGATGGGTGGATCGTGCTGGCGCTTCTTGCAGGTCGCCAACTTGCGAATGCAGTGACGAGGAAAACGAAGATGGCGACGCTTACTAAAACAATCGGATCGTATGGAGATACATGATACAATAGGTAGTAGGTCGAATGTGCGAGAATGAGCATTGCGAACACCCCGCATGCGAGTCCGGTTCCAATCCCGATGGCGGCGAGTCCGATCCCTCGTTTAAGGACCATCCCAATGATCTCATGAGGGAAGGCTCCGATGGCGAGGCGGATTCCAATTTCTCGTGTCCGCTGTTCGACGAGGTGGGTCATGAGGCCGTAAATGCCGATACTGGCGAGGAGGATGGCGATAGCTCCAAATAATGCTATGAGAATGTTTATTACATAGCGATAATTTAGTGTATCTTTAGCGAGCTGTTCCAGCTTGTTGAGCGTGCCTATTGGTTGGTCGGGGTCGACGGTTGCGACGGATTGTAAGACCTTTCCCTCTAGTTCGCTTTGGGTCAGGCGACTTTTGACGAGGTAGCTGGTATTCCAAGGTGAGTGGATTTGGGGCGCATAGACCACGGAGTCTTTTCCTTCGTCAAGCCACCTTGAGATGATGCTACCTACTATGCCTACGACTTGGTAGTCCAGTCCATCAATGTGGATTGTGTGGCCGATGGGGTCTGTGTCGGGAAATTTTTCTTTGGCGAGGATTTCATCGATGATGGCTATTCTCTGGGCGTCGATTCGTTGGTCGCTTGGATCAAAGAGACGGCCGCGAATGAGCGGGATGTCCAGGATAGAGAACGCATCGCCGTTTACGGTTAGGAAGCCTGCGGTGTAGTTTCTGGGTGCGTCGGGTTGATCGTCGCGCCAGAAGACTTTTCTCCAAACGCCATTGCGAGGATCCATAGGCGGCTGCGAGATCATGGTGGCATTCTCTACCCCTGGAATTTGTTTGAGTTGTCCGACAAGTTCAGTGGAAAAGCGCGTTCTATCTAGTCTGATTTCTTCGTTTGTCGCCTCGGGAATTGGCTTCGGATTTCTTGCGACGATGAAAGAATAGCTGTTGGATTCGTCGAACCCGCGGTCTTCATTTAGAGCATTGTTCGTACTCTTTAGTAGTAGACCGATGGATACGAGGAGAACCACGGAAAGAGCGATCTCGCAAACGATGAGAGATGCTTGAAGTCCGTTGCCGCGTGAGCGGGTGAATGAGCGGCCCATTTCGTTGAGCCCTCTTGCTGATCCTTCCCGCAGCACTTTAATTGCCGGAAACACGCCGAAGAGGAGGCCTGTAGCTACGCTGATGGTGAGTGTGAAAGCGAGCACGCGAAAGTCGATTGCGAACTCCATTTCAGGCCAGTTTGAGAGATCGACCAAGCTGTTTAGTAAGGGAAGGGAGTTGATACAAATGATCAGCCCGCCAGCGGCGCCAGCCAAGGAAAGGAGAGTGCTCTCGCAGAGGAGCAGGCGGACGATACGCCAGCCTGATGCTCCGATGGCAGTGCGTAGGGCGAGCTCGGATTGTCGTGCAGTCGCTCTTGCGAATAGGAGATTGGCTACGTTGGCGCAGGCGATGAGCAAGACCAGTCCGACTGCGATGAGCAAGGAGTAGGTGGTCTTTGAAACGAAATCGGAGCCACCGTCTCGTAGGGTTTGTATGACTACTTTTGATTCTCGAACGAATTGTGAGTAGCGATTGGAGAATTGAGATTTGATGGCTGCTATCTCTTGTGTGGCGGACGCGACGGATGCGTCTGGGGCGAGGCGGCCCAGTGTGTAGAACTCCCAGTAGTTTTCCTTCCAAGGGTGTTTGGGCAGCGCTGCAGGAATCAAGAAGTCGCATGACGCCCAATGTATCCATGCTTGCGTCGGCTTTCCTTCGAAGAGGCCGATGACCGTGTAGCTTTGATGGCCCAGCACGATGGACTTCCCTACGATATCGGGATCGCTGTTGAGGTACTGTTTCCAAACATTTTCTGAGAGAAGGACTACGAGGTGATCTCCCGTCGCTGACTGGTGGTCCTCGGAGAAGTCTTGCCCTTGGGTCGGGGAAAGGCCGAGCGTTTTGAGCAAGGGGCCAGTGACTTGCAGTCCGTTGAGCATCTTAGGGGTGCCGATACCGGTGAGGCTGAGAGACGATTGGTTTGAGGTTGCCCCGATAAAGGCCGCGATTTGCTCGGAGTTGGCTTCAATGTCTGCTAGCAGTTTTCCGTGGGTGAAGAAGCCATTGTTTCCGGTGCCAGAATCGTGCCAGAGACTTACAAGCCGATCCGGATCCCCATAGGGCAAAGGCTTGATGAGGTAGGCATTGATCATGCTGAAGATGGCGGTGTTGGCGCCGATGCCGATGGCGAGGGTGAAGACGGTGATGAGGGTGAAGCCTGGCGACTTCATCAGCTGGCGTAGGCCGAAGCGTAGGTCGTTGAGCATGACGAGCAGTGGTTGGATGTTTGCTCTGGAGGAGCGGCGGGTCGTCGGGGAGGCACGGGCAAGGTGCTGGACTAGTCCAATCAGGTGGCGTGCCAGAATTCTGCGAGAAACCGTAAGGGATTGGTGCTCAAGCGTATCTAATTTTGCTTATTCGTCGGCCTACTTGGGCTCCGGTTCGAGGAGCGAAATTGGGACGTAAAAAATCCCGTTTTTGGGATTCCTGCCCGAATGGAGTGGGGCGTGACGGCGGAGCTGACTGTTTCGGCACTGACGGAGCAGTGCCCTCCTGTTGCTCGTGGCGGAGCGGGTTACGGTGGTGCGCCGTTTGAGGGGAGGGTGCCTAGTCTAGGTTTAGTTGGATCGTGGCGCAGCAGCCTTGTGCGTTTTCGCGATTCTTCAAGGTAATGGTCCCGCCCACGGCTTCGATGATTTGTTTGCTCAGGACGAGGCCGATGCCGCTGCCTTTCGATTTGGTTGAGTAGAAGGGCACGAAGAGGTTGTCGGGGTTTGCGATTCCAGGGCCGTCGTCTTCGATGCTGATCGTGGCTCGATTCGGTTCCACATGGATGGAGCAAATGACGCTGCCGGGGCTGCCGCTGCCTGCTTCCTTTGCGTTTTTGAGCAAGTTGACGAGGGCTTGCTCAAATTGTGATTGATCGATGGATACGGTGGGGTTTGGCAGGTCTTTGGATATGGAGGTGACGTCGGAGAAAAGCTGGCAGGTTGACTGGACGAGGGGGGCGAGTGGGATGGCTTCGACTTGCGGTTCGGGAAGCTTGGCGAGTCGAGTGTAGTCGCTCATGAAGCTGACGATGTTTTTCGAGCGGCTGGTGATGCTATCGAGACCGTCCAGGATGTCGGTCTTGGTTTCGTCATCTAGGTCGGTGTTGCGAGTGATTTTTGAGAGGGTGCTTGAGAGTGAGCTGATGGGGGCTATGGAGTTGTTTAGCTCGTGTCCGAGAACACGTAGCAGTCGTTTCCATGACTCTCGTTCTTGTTCGTTGGCGGCTCGGGTGATGTCGGTGAGCAAGATGAGGTCGAAGCGTTCGCCTTCCAGCATGAAGAGACCGCGTCTTCCTTCGAAGCGTCGTCCTTCGTGGACGTAGCTGAAGCGGCTGAAGTCTTGGGTGGATTGATCGAGCACGAAGGAGATATCCAGTTCGTCGACGGTTTTTTGCTCTGGAGTTGAGTCTGACTGGTTGATGGATGCTATGAGCTCTTTGGCTGTATCATTGGCCTTGGTGACTACGCGATCTTCGTTTACGATGAGGGTGGCGACGTCGATGTTGACCGTGATCTTGTCGATGATCTTTTGTGTCTCAATGGCGCTGATACGTCCCTTGTCGAGGATGGCGGCAATGGCGTTGATTTCCTCGTACAGTTCGACGATGGTTCCGTTGGCTTCTGTTGTGCGACGGCTTCTTAGGGTGAAGTCTCCTTCGCGAATCGAGCTGATCACGTTTGAGGCGACTCGGAGCGGGGCGGAGATCCATGTCGTCAAGCTCCACGCCATGAATGGGAAGGGCGCGAGTATGAGAGTGAGGCAGGTGACCCACATCTCCCATTCGGCCCCGAAGTAGACGAGCAATCCGATCGTCATCAGGAAAGACGGGAGGGCGCAGAGCGCGGCCTTTAGAACGATGGAGGCCTCGAAGGAGATGCTGTTTTGTTTCAACGGTCGGTGCTGGAGGTTGACGCGTGCATGGCTATAGGCCGTAGCGTTGCATGCGGCGGTAGAATGCGGAGCGGCTGAGTCCTAGCTCCTTGGCGGCTTCGTTGGCTTTGCCTTCGCAGCGTGAGAGGGTGCGTTTGATGAGGTAGGCTTCGACTTCCTCGAGGCTCATGTCGTCGAGATTGCTGCTGCTGGGGCTGGCGGCTGACTGCTGGAGGCCGAGGGCGGTGTCGCTGATCTCGTCTGCTCTTGTGGTGAGTACGGCTCTTTCGATGGAGTGGTCGAGCTCGCGGATGTTTCCGGGCCACTCGTAGTTCTTCATGGCGTCGAGTGCTTTTTCGGAAATTTTGAGATCGTCCTTGCGGTATTTTTTTGTGTATCGGGAAAGGAATGACGTGGCGAGTGGCTCGATGTCTTCTACACGCTCGCGGAGCGGGGGAAGGTGGATGCTGATGGTGTTGAGGCGGTAGAGAAGGTCCATGCGGAAGCGGCCTTGCTCGACTTCGCTTTGCAAGTTGGCGTTGGTGGCGACGATGAGGCGGGCGTCGAAGGTCTGGGTTCGCGAGGAGCCGACGCGTTCGAACTCGCGTGTTTCCAAGGCGCGCAGCAGTTTCTGTTGCTGAGCGAGCGGCATGTTTGCGACTTCGTCGAGGAAGAGGGTGCCGCCGGCTGCGAGTTCGAAGCGACCAATTCGGTTTTCTTTGGCGTCGGTGAAGGCTCCTTTGACATGACCAAAGAGTTCGGACTCGAATACTCCGTCCGGGATGCCGCCCATGTTTACGGAAATGAAGGGTGACTCTTTGCGTCCTGAGTTTTGGTGTATCAGGTTTGCTATTACGCCTTTGCCTGTTCCGTTTTCGCCGGTGATGAGAATCGAGGCATCGGAGTCGGCTACGCTTTCCACGAGTTCAAGCACGGGTTTCATAGCTCGGGATTGAGCGATGAAACCGGCGGACTTGTTTTTGCGAAGGGTGCGATTTTCTTCGCGGAGGCGGTGGCTTTGCTGTTGGGCGTCGTTGAGTCGGAGTTGGGAGCGGACGATGGCGATGAGGCGTTCGTCGTCCCATGGTTTTTGCAGAAAGTCGTTGGCTCCGCGCTTGATGCATTCGACCGCGACGTCGATGGTGGCCCAGGCGGTCATGACGACGATGGGGAGGTCTGGCTCTCGCTCGCGGATGTCTTCGAGGAGCTGGATGCCTTCTTGCCCTGAGGTGGTGTCCAGGTGGTAGTTTAGGTCGATGATCGCGGTGGCGTATTCGTTTTGCTGGATACGCTTTAGGGCGTCGGCCGGAGATTGCACGCAATCGGCTTGGTAGCCTTCGGACTTGAGGGCGAGACGGATGGCTTGGAGTACATCCTTGTTGTCGTCGGCGATGAGAATACGGTTGGATTGAGATCGAGACATGGAATGGATAGGGGAGGAGGTGATGCTACCTTATTCGTAGGGAGGCTTGGCTCAAGTACAGGTTGAAACTTTTAAGCGTGGAAAGTCGAGAGAAGTGCTTGCTGGGGGCGGGTAAGATGATTGGGTGGGCTCATGATCTCAAAAAGACTCGTACCCCTGGCTATTGCGGCCGTTTGTTTTGTGTTTTCTAGCGTTTCTGCGGCACCGAAGCTTGGACTTCAGTCGTGGACTTGTCGGAATATGACGTTCGAGGAGGCTGTGGAGTTTGCGGCGGAGCATGACATCAAGTATGTCCAGTTTTACAGAAAGCACATCGATCCGAGCGATCCGGAGGAGGTTAACCTCAAAAAGCTCGAGTTTCTAGAGAAGCATGGGGTTAAGGCTTATACGATTGGGGTGAGCCGTACGTCTATGGATAAGGAAGAAAATCGTAAGCTATTCGAGGTGGCTAAGCTTTTTGGTATGGAGATGATTGTGGTCGAGCCGAAGGATCAAATGATCTGGGGAAATCTTGAGGAGCTGGTAAAGGAGTATGACATCAAGATGGTTGTGCACAATCACGGTACGGGAACGACTTATGGGAATCCTGCGACTGTGAAGCAAATTTTGGCGGAGCGTGACCACCGTATCGGGGTATGTATGGATATCGGCTGGGTGACTGCTGCCGGATTTGATGCCGTATCGACGTATAAGAATTATGGCGACAGAGTTTACGACATGCACCTGAAGGACAAGCGACTGGATGTGATGGCCGATAACGGGAAGCCGCTAGATACCTTCATCGGTTTGGGTAACGCGAACTACGCGGAGCTGTTCGAGGAGCTTCTCGAAGATGATTGGGATGGAGTTATGGCGATCGAGACTGACAGCAAGGAGTTCGCCGCGGATCCGACTGAGTTCGTAAAGGCTGCGAAGGTGTTCTTCGACTCTCATGTGGAGAAGAAGGGTGAGTGCTGTAAGCACTAGGCTGGTTCGCTGGTAAGAACTGATTTTCTGGGGCTCTCCGTTGGGGGAGCCTTTTTTGTTTTGGTTCTTTGGCGTTTCGAGTGGAAGCGTATGTGTGCTGCTGTGGTAACCACCGATAGAGACGATGCGCACCGATGAATGGAGGATACCTTTGAGCCTATCGGCGCAGATCGTCTTTTTCGGTGGTTCACTAAATTGTGATAGGCGTAAGTGGGAGGAGCGGCTTGGTGTCCGTTGGGGACAACGGACGCTACCTTCGGGGCTGTTGGCAATGACGGAGCATTGCCCTCCGGTTGCGCTATTGGGGGAGTCGTTCTTTTGTGCTTTGGGAGTTGCCTTTGGGTAGGGGCTGAGGATGTTGCGGGAATGTGGCCGCTTCGTAACCAGTTTTTCCTGCTCTTTGGCACGTTCGGCGCGGTGATGCCGTACCTTGCCATCATGTTGCGGGAGCGTGGGTTTGATGAGGAGCAGGTGGGCTACGCGCTGGGGATCTCTGGGTGGGCGATTGTTCTGAGTCCGGCGTTGATTACCTTGATTGCGGATACGGCGGTGACGCCTCGGCGTTTGATGGCGGCGTTGGGCGTGATCACGGGTTCGTGTATTTTTGGCATGCTGATGAGCTCGGGGTTCTGGTCGGTTACGATCTGGTATTTCGTCTACTCGTTGGCGATCGCAGCGATGATTCCGTTGCATGATGGGATCGTGTTTGGGTTCGCTAAACAGCAGCAGGAGTTGGGGAAGCCGGAGGTCCACTACAACGAGTTGCGCGTGTGGGGGACTTATGGATACGTGGTGATTTTGTTGCTTACAGTTTATCCCGTTAAATTGACGGGTGACTCAAGCGTGGGAATCTGGTTCGGGTTCGCTGCGTTTTGCCTTATTATCGCGAACACTTTTGTGCTACCTGATCGTGGAAGGCGGGAGACAGCGAAACGGGCTCAGGGGTTGCCGACGGGGGCGGCGTTTAAGGCTCTGTTCGGGCGCAGGAATGTGGTGTTTTCTGTCTCGATGTTTCTATTGCTCGCCGCTTCATCGGCTTACCACGTGATGTATCCAATTTACCTGACGGAGGACCTTGGGTTGGCCAAGCATTGGGTGGGAGTGGTGATTGTGTTTGGGGCTGCTATCGAGGTGTTTTTTATTATTCGCTTATCCCGTTGGCAAAAGCGTTGGGGATTGCGTGCCGTGATGCTGGCGAGTGTTTGGGCGACGGTCTTGCGCTTTGGCCTGATGTTCGCCTTTCCGAACTTGCCGGTGGCGATCGGTACGCAAGTGCTGCATGGAATGATGATTTGCGGGATGATGGTGATCCCTCCGGTGTACATTAACAGCCTGGCGGACGAGTCCTATCGGAATTCGATTCAGGGGGTGTACACGATGCTGGTGATCGGTACCTCGCGTTTTGCGGGCACTGCGGTGGCGGGGCACGTGGCGGCGGTTGACCAGCGCTACGTGAACCTGGCTTGCTTGATTTTTGTGGGGGCGGCTTTGGTCCTGCTTTGGGCGGGGTTTAAACCTGTGGAGCGTGAGCGTTCGGGTGAAACGGGAGGCTAGACCTAGAGGCCGCGTTTCTTTTGAGCAGGCAACGAGGTAGGTCTGAGTGGCCCAGTCAGCCGCAATGCAAATTGGGGTCAACTTAAGCGTTCAAAGGCTCTTCATCTTCTTCTTCATCCGCTTCTGCTTCTTGTTCGGAGAGGGGTGCTACAGGCTTGGAGTCTGTATTTTTAGAAGAAGATGGAGAAGGAGAAGAAGGACGTTTTGGAGACGTTTTTCAGGTTAGTTGACGCCAATGCGCAATGCAGGATCAAGGCTCCACGGCGGCCTACGGCGAGGCCGCCCTACCTTTTACGCTGGCTTTTCGTCTTTCTTGGGAGCGGCTGCTTTGAGCTTTTCGAGCGTTTCGTCGAGGGCGCTGGCTACTTCGCTGTCGCCGGCATCGGCTTTGTTTACGCGCTCGATGGCTTCGGCTACGATCTTCTCGGCTGACTGACGCATGATTTCGTCGGGCTTTTCCAGATCGAGATTCTCTTTCACGAATTCCGGCAGGAAGTGTGGCTGCTGGGTGCAGTAGAAGGCGCAGCCGAGGTGGAAGAGGTGCTGAGCGGATTGGCGCAGGCCTTGGGCTCCTTTCTGTTCCCAGTGGGCGACGAGCTTGAGGCCGTCTTCGAGGAGGTCGGATGCTTTGTCGTGCAGTTCCTCTTGCTTATCCGCTGGCTGGTTGCCGATGAGCATGCCGAAGGCGTGACAGTAGGAGCGGCGGGCGCTGAGGGAGATTTCCGCGGCGACGAGGTGAGTCTTTTCGTTGGCGCTGGCGATCTTGAGAGCGAACTCTGAGGAGCTGATGGTCTCTTGGACGGTATCCTGAGTGGGCTTCGCTCGGCTGAAGAGGTTGGCTCGGTTGGCGTGGGCGGAGCCCATTTCGATGACGAGGCGCGGGTCCTTCTTTTCCTTGATGCCCGCGAGGGTGCGGATGGTTTCATCGAAGGATGCGATGGCGAGATTGAGGTGATCTTGTTGGGTGCTCCACATGAGAGCTCGGCCGAGGCTGGCTCGAATGCTGGCTACGAGAGCTCCGATCGCGGTATCTTCCTTGTCGAGCTCGTCGATGATTTCGAGCGCCTTTTCGTAAGCGTCGATGGTGCGCTGCTCTGGCTTTTGCGGGTGGCTTTGGCGCGAGTAGACGTTGCCGAGATTCAGCCAGGTGGCTGCCAGCTGGTGGCGGTAGCGTGGATTGTCCTTCCAGGGGAGTTCCTCGAGAATGACGATGGATTGGCGGAAGCAGTTGGTCGCTTGCTCGAGCGTTTCCTTGGCGGGAACGCGCGACTGGGTGTGTCCGATGTTGCCCCAAACGGCGGCGATGTCCGCCTTGTTGGATTCGCTCGGCTCTTTGATGTCGTCGAAGTGCTTGATGGCGACTTGGTAGCCGGCGATTGCCTTTTCGATTCCTTCTTGGGTATCGGAATTGGAGTAGGCGTTGGCCTTGCCCATCTCTGCCCAGCCGAGGAGGTGGAGCTTGGTGTCCGACTCTTCTTCGCTCTCCAGAAGCTCGATGGCGTGATTGAAGCCTTTGATCGCTTCTTCGAAGGCGTTGCGGTCGCGTTGGGCGATGGCGTCGGCTTGAGCGATGGCCTGACGGGCTTGTTCTAGGGGAGTGGGGGGAGTTGTTTCTTCTGGGGTTTCTTTTTCTGGAGTGTCCACGGCTTCTTGTGTCGTTTGAAATTATTAGGAGGCCGGGAGGGTGGGGAGTTCAGTGTGAAAAGTAAAGAAAGGGTGTTGGGTTTCAGGTCTCAGGTTCCGGGATAGATGACTCTTCGTGTATCTCGATAGTGGTGTGAACTATTTTGAGATCCTTGGGGATACGGGCTTTGTAGGTTTCGGGTTCTTGGGGGGAGTCGCTCAGGATGGTGATCATGGCGCTGTGGATGCCGGGGCCGATGGACCACATGTGGAGATCGATAATCTTGTCCTTATCGGTTTCGATGGCTTGGCGGAGCTTTGTTAAGGTTTCGTCCGAAGCTTGGTGGTCGAGAAGGGTGTGACTGGTGGTGCGGAGCAGGCCAACTGACCAGTTGGCGACGAGGATGGAACCGACGATGCCCATGATTGGATCCATCCAGATCCATCCGAAATACTTGGCTGCGAGTAGGGCGAAAATGGCGGTGACGGATGTGAGCGCGTCGGCCATGACGTGCAGGTAGGCGGAGCGGAGGTTTTGGTCTTCGCTGTGACTATGGCTGTGCCCGTGATGGTGGTCGTGGCTATGCCCGTGTCCGTGGCCATGGTCGTGCCCGTGGTGGTGATCGCCCAGGATGAGCATGCTGCCGCCGTTGACGATGAGGCCAATGATAGCAACGCCGATAGCCCAGTTGAATTGGATTTCGACCGGATTGAGTAGGCGTTCGATGCTTTCCCAGGCCATCATCAGTGCGAAGCCGGCCAGGAGAAGAGCTCCGGTGAATCCGCCGAGGGCATTCACTTTTCCGGTGCCGAAGGAGAACTTCGGGTTGCTGGCGTTTTTGCGGGCGTAGATGTAAGCGAAGGCGGTGATTGCCAACGCGGCGGCGTGGGAAGCCATGTGCAAACCGTCGGCGAGTAAGGCCATGGAGCCGTATCGTATACCGGCGCCGATCTCGATGATCATCATAGCGAAGGTGATCGCGATGACGATGATGGTGCGGCGTTCGCCCGCTTTTTGCTGGTCTTGACCGAAAGTGTGGGAGTGGGCGTGGTGGTCGTCGTGAGTGTGGTCCATGAGGGGTGGGATTAGGAGAAGATAAGTTGGGCTGAGGGCTAGGGCAATGCTGACTTGTACATGAGTGTGGCTAGGGGATTTTATTGCTTCAATCAGGCGAGGTTGAGATAGCAGATGAGCATGGGACTGTTTGAATACGGGTTGTTGGCTTTCGTAACCTTATTCGTGATTGTGGAGCCGATTTCTATCGCGCCTGTGTTCCTAGCCATGACCGAAGGGGATAGCCGAGAAGCTCGGGCAAAGATGGTTAGCTTGGCATGTTCGATCATGCTTTTTGTATTGCTCGCTTTCGCGATTGCGGGGGCTCAGCTGCTGGACTTTTTGGGGATATCGGTCGCGGCATTTCAGACGGCCGGCGGCATTTTATTGCTCTTAATCTCCTTGGATATGCTGCAAGCTCGTCCGTCGCGGGGAAAGATCTCTCCAGAAGAGAGCGCTGCGGGATCGCGAAAGGAGGATGTTGCGGTTACTCCGTTGGCTGTCCCATTGCTCGCGGGCCCGGGCGCGATCTCTACTGTGATCTTGTTGGCGAACCAAGCGGAGAGTTGGGAGTATCAAGGAGTTCTCTATGCTGCTATCGTGTCGGTTTGTGTAGTTAGTTTTCTAGTACTGCGTTTGGCGAACCGAGGAGCGACCTGGTTGAACCCTCTGTTTTTACGCGTTGTGACGCGCTTGGCTGGCTTGCTTTTAGCGGCTCTAGCAGTGCAGTTTGTTTTCGATGGATTAAGGGCATCTGGGGTGTTCTCATAGCCTCGGATTACATTTCTGTAATTTAGGGATCTTGTGGAAACTCAGTTGAGTGAGCTGGGTCTGCGGAGGCATGCGTTTCTCTCTGTTTTTGATCTGTAGTTGTTTTGTCATTCGGACTATCGCCTGGAGCGATGAGGCCGAGCCCTTCGAAGGTCGGATTATTTATGACGTAGATAGTGGTGGTATGAAAATGACTTACACGGTTATGTTCAAAGGCGACAAGTGGCGCTCCGAATTGAAGTCAGGTAAGCAGGTTTTTGATCTACGGATAGGCGACTTGGGAGAACGCACCGCCTTTTTAGTGAATGAAGGCGGAAAGTCCTACCGCATGATTGGAGGCATGGGACCGGGAGGTGGTCGCGGGATGAAGCCTCAGGGGGACAAGGGAAGCAAAGGTAAGTCGCCGGAGGATGAATTGGAAAAGGCTGTCGTAGTGAAAAAAGACAGGCAGATGATTCTCGAATACGAGTGTCGGCTTGAACAGCTAAAGGGGGCAGGGACCAAACTGGGGATTTGGCTAGCGGAGGCCAAGGTTGAGTTGCCAGGTGTGGCCTTGCCTAGAGTAAAGGCTTTCGAGGGAAAGGAACGTTTGCTGGCAATCTACTTCCGTGACGGGCGCGGTTTGCCTTTGTTGATTGAGGCTGGATCGGGTAAGAATCGCTTCGAGATGAGGGTGGTAGAATTAGAGGCAATGCCGATTGATGAATCTCTGGTGTCATTGTCAGATGAATACAAGCCGGAGGGAGGTATGCGTCCAATGCGGGGAGGCGGTGGTGGCAAGCCAGGTGGCGGACGCCCAGGTGGGGGAGGACGTAAGCGGATGTGAGGGTGATAGCCAGCGATCGCGTGACAAGCACGCTCCCACAAAAAAGCCGTCTTCTGAGAAGACGGCTTTCGGAAATGGTTTACGCTTCTGGCTTCCGGGAGCCAGCGAGCTGATCGATCATCAACATGGCGTCCGGATTCTGCTGGGCTCGCTTAATCTTTTCGATCATGTCGGTCACGTTTTTCTCCTCTTCGACTTGTTCGTCTACGAACCACTTAAGGAAGGAAACGGTGGCGAAGTCGTCGTTGTTGTGGGCGATCTTGTAGAGATTATTGATCGACGCAGTGACTTTTTGCTCCTGAGCGTAGCTTGCCTCGAACACAGCGAGAGGCGAGTCGAAGTCGTACGCCGGTGCTTCTAGCTCGGGTAGCTTCACGGTTGCACCTCTATCTAGAAGGTAAGTGTAGAACTTCATAGCGTGGTCACGCTCTTCGTCGCTTTGCATCGACATCCAGCTAGCGAATCCGTCCCAGGAGTTGGCTTCGAAGTAGGACGACATCGAGAGGTAGGAGTAGCTCGCTTGGAACTCCATCCCGATCTGGGCGTTAAGTGCGTTGGCTAGGTCTTCTGAAAGATTCATGTCGGTAAAGTGCAACGACTTGTGAGGCTTGTCGAGTGCACGACCCAGCAAAATCAAGAACTACTTCTGGCGGGTGGGGCTGCGCAGTTTGCAACGTAACGTTACGTAGTAAACTGCGCAAGATGTGTTCGGCTTGATGAGGCGAGGAGGAGTGGGATTGTTGTGCTGCCGTTTAGGCGGTCAGCTTGCGGGCTTTGCAGAGGTGCTTGCCGCAACCGGCGACGCGAGCGCATTTGCCGCAGACGAACTTGGGGCGGGCCACGAGAAGCTGGATTTCGTCGAAATGGTCTTTGAAGGCGTTCTTTTTGATGCCGCAGAGAGATTTGAATTTCAGCTTCATAGTGGTTCGGAATCTTAGAGAGGGCCGGAGTTTAGCGAAGAGTGGCGCTCACGACTACTCCGTGGAGGATTAAGGCCACCCCGAGAGGGATTCTTGTTGGTAGAGAGGAGTTTGCGAAGCATCTTTCAGAAACGGAAAGGCGGGTCG